>NZ_JAODYH010000009.1:313-3097 GCF_025421555.1 Acidovorax bellezanensis | reverse complement strand
GTTTACTGCTGTAAGAGCCTGACAATGACCTACTTTCACACGGGAATCCGCACTATCATCGGCGCAAAGTCGTTTCACTGTCCTGTTCGAGATGGGAAGGAGTGGTGCCAACTTGCTATGGTCATCAGGCATAACTTTTTGCTTTACCGATCAGTTTGTCGATCGGCTCGGCGAATTCATAGAGACAGAAATCAGATTATATTCGATTGCGTACTTGGCATAACTAGTCTTCGATCCACGGGGGGATCAAAGTTATAGGGTCAAGCCTCACGAGCAATTAGTATTGGTTAGCTTAACGCATTGCTGCGCTTCCACACCCAACCTATCAACGTCCTGGTCTTGAACGACTCTTTAGGGGGCTCAAGGCCCCGGCAGATCTCATCTTGAAACGAGTTTCCCGCTTAGATGCTTTCAGCGGTTATCTCTTCCACACTTAGCTACTCGGCAATGCCACTGGCGTGACAACCGATACACCAGAGGTGTGTCCACTCCGGTCCTCTCGTACTAGGAGCAGGCTTCCTCAAATCTGCAGCGCCCACGGAAGATAGGGACCAAACTGTCTCACGACGTTTTAAACCCAGCTCACGTACCTCTTTAAATGGCGAACAGCCATACCCTTGGGACCGACTACAGCCCCAGGATGAGATGAGCCGACATCGAGGTGCCAAACACCGCCGTCGATATGAACTCTTGGGCGGTATCAGCCTGTTATCCCCAGAGTACCTTTTATCCGTTGAGCGATGGCCCTTCCATACAGAACCACCGGATCACTATGTCCTGCTTTCGCATCTGCTCGACTTGTCAGTCTCGCAGTTAAGCACGCTTATGCCATTGCACTATCGTCACGATGTCCGACCGTAACTAGCGTACCTTCGAACTCCTCCGTTACACTTTGGGAGGAGACCGCCCCAGTCAAACTGCCTACCATGCACTGTCCCCGATCCAGATAATGGACCAAGGTTAGAACCTCAAACACACCAGGGTGGTATTTCAACGTTGGCTCCACAAGAACTAGCGTCCCTGCTTCAAAGCCTCCCACCTATCCTACACAGATCTGTTCAAAGTCCAATACAAAGCTACAGTAAAGGTTCATGGGGTCTTTCCGTCTTTCCGCGGGGAGATTGCATCATCACAAACATTTCAACTTCGCTGAGTCTCTGGAGGAGACAGTGTGGCCATCGTTACGCCATTCGTGCAGGTCGGAACTTACCCGACAAGGAATTTCGCTACCTTAGGACCGTTATAGTTACGGCCGCCGTTTACTGGGACTTCAATCAAGAGCTTGCACCCCATCATTTAATCTTCCAGCACCGGGCAGGCGTCACACCCTATACGTCCACTTTCGTGTTTGCAGAGTGCTGTGTTTTTATTAAACAGTCGCAGCCACCGATTTTTTGCAACCGCTTTCGGCTTGCCTTGTACAGGTTCACCTAATTGCGGCATACCTTCTCCCGAAGTTACGGTATCAATTTGCCGAGTTCCTTCTCCAGAGTTCTCTCAAGCGCCTTAGAATACTCATCTCGCGCACCAGTGTCGGTTTGCGGTACGGTCGTGTGTAGCTGAAGCTTAGTGGCTTTTCCTGGAAGCTGGGTATCACTCACTTCGTCTGCAAGCAGACTCGTTATCACCCCTCATCTAAGCCCGGCGGATTTGCCTACCGGGCACGACTACAGGCTTGAACCAACATATCCAACAGTTGGCTGAGCTAACCTTCTCCGTCCCCACATCGCACTACACATCGGTACAGGAATATTGACCTGTTTCCCATCAGCTACGCATCTCTGCCTCGCCTTAGGGGCCGACTCACTCTACGCCGATGAACGTTGCGTAGAAAACCTTGCGCTTACGGCGAGGGGGCTTTTCACCCCCTTTAACGCTACTCATGTCAGCATTCGCACTTCTGATACCTCCAGCATCCGTCACCAGACACCTTCACAGGCTTACAGAACGCTCTCCTACCACGTGCAATAAATTGCACATCCGCAGCTTCGGTAACTGGCTTAGCCCCGTTACATCTTCCGCGCAGGACGACTCGATCAGTGAGCTATTACGCTTTCTTTAAATGATGGCTGCTTCTAAGCCAACATCCTGACTGTTTTAGCCTTCCCACTTCGTTTCCCACTTAGCCAATTTTAGGGACCTTAGCTGGCGGTCTGGGTTGTTTCCCTCTTGAGTCCGGACGTTAGCACCCGGTGCTCTGTCTCCCAAGCTGTACTCTGCGGTATTCGGAGTTTGCATAGGTTTGGTAAGTCGCCATGACCCCCTAGCCTAAACAGTGCTCTACCCCCGCAGGTAATACTTGAGGCACTACCTAAATAGTTTTCGGAGAGAACCAGCTATTTCCAAGTTTGTTTAGCCTTTCACCCCTATCCACAGCTCATCCGCTAATTTTGCAACATTAGTCGGTTCGGACCTCCAGTACCTGTTACGGCACCTTCATCCTGGCCATGGATAGATCACTTGGTTTCGGGTCTACACCCAGCGACTGATTCGCCCTATTCGGACTCGATTTCTCTACGGCTTCCCTATTCGGTTAACCTTGCCACTGAATGTAAGTCGCTGACCCATTATACAAAAGGTACGCAGTCACCCTTGCGGGCTCCTACTTTTTGTAAGCATACGGTTTCAGGATCTATTTCACTCCCCTCCCGGGGTTCTTTTCGCCTTTCCCTCACGGTACTGGTTCACTATCGGTCGATTACGAGTATTTAGCCTTGGAGGATGGTCCCCCCATATTCAGACAAGGTTTCTCGTGCCCCGCCCTACTTTTCTCTAGCTTAGTAC
>NZ_JAODYH010000009.1:0-288 GCF_025421555.1 Acidovorax bellezanensis | reverse complement strand
ATCACTAGAAGGCTGTTCCGATTTCGCTCGCCACTACTTTCGGAATCTCGGTTGATGTCTTTTCCTCGAGCTACTTAGATGTTTCAGTTCACTCGGTTCGCTTCGCATGACTATGTATTCATCATGCGATACCCTTGCGGGTGGGTTTCCCCATTCAGAAATCTCCGGATCAAAGCTTATTTGCCAGCTCCCCGAAGCTTATCGCAGGCTATCACGTCTTTCGTCGCCTGTAATCGCCAAGGCATCCACCATATGCTCTTAGTCACTTGACCCTATAACTTTGACGTC
>NZ_JAODYH010000008.1:0-225646 GCF_025421555.1 Acidovorax bellezanensis | reverse complement strand
CGTGAACACCAGGACGTTGGTCGTCGCCGTGCGGCCTTGGACCACGCCGCCCACCAGCGACAGGTTCACCGCCTCGTTGGTGGCCGTGTCCACCAGCCCCGAGGCACCCACCACCACGCCCAGTGCATAGCTCAGCCCGCTGGCACCGGCACCGTCAGCGCCGAAGACCGGGCTGAAGTTGGCCGCGAAATTGGCCGTCGCATTGGTCGCCAGCACGGTCTCGTCCACTGTCAGCGTCGGCTCGGTGCCGGTCGTGCTGACGCTGGGCCCGTCGTCTTCGAAGGACATCTTGGAGCCGATTTCTGCGGTTCCCGTGGAGATCTGGAGCAGTTTGAAGCCGCCAATATCGAAATCGGCGTGGTCATTGCCCTTGGCCGTCAGTGCGGCCCCGTTCTCGACGAGCACGCGGTCGTGATCGGTCGTCGTGGTGTATTCGATCCGGTAGCCGGCCAGGACGCCAGTGATGGTGGCGACACCGGCTGCAAAGCTGATGGCTATGCTGGGATCATTCACCGATCCATTCGAGTTTTCGATAACCTGCCCGGTTGCGGCATTGATCACGCGAACATTCGTGATGGCGACGGTGTTGTCGTTTGCATAGCCATTGATGAAATTGACGCCACTCTCAGCGGCCGTGTTGAGGGCGGTGATCTTGACCTGGGCACTCTTGCCGCTTTGCAACTGGACCACGTCGAAGGAGGCGGTCCGTGTGCCGAAGACGGCGGTGAAGTCGATATTGGCTTCAACGTCTGCTTCGTTCTGGTCAAGATTGGGAATGGTGAAGTTCTGCAGGGCGCCAGTGACGAACGTGAAACGGATGCCCTCCTGCTCAGTGATCATCTGGTTGTTGGTGCCAAATGTCGTTGGGCCGCCCGCCTGGCTGGTATTGATCGTGTCGCCGGTGTTGATGTTTACGCCAGTCGACTGATCGGCCGGATTCTTGCCGGTCGCGATGATAGACACGTCCGAAATCCTGCCGTTGACCACCGTGGGGTTCGCCGTCGTGAACATCAGGAAGAGGTTCTGTCCGGAAGGGGCGTTGGCCAGACTGAACGTCGAGTCCTGGGTGGTTCCGATGAAGACCTTGTTCAGCAGATTGAGCGAATCATCGGGGTTGGTGGGGTCGTTGTGATAGAGCGGCTGGTACAGCGTGGTCCAGATCTTGCCTCCCGTCATCGACGCTCCGGTCTCCTCGATATAGGCAGCGAAAACGATCGCCCCATTGGGGTCCGCGCTGCCATCCGTTGCGGCTGCGCGACCGAGCACGATGTTGTTGTCCGTCGTGTCGGTATAGAGGTAAATGTTGGCACCGCTGGCGGTGTCAAGTCCGCTATCGAGCCCATCAAGCAGGGCGCCGGTGGAGTCGGTAAATCGGATATCCGTGATGGTTCCGCCGGAATCAGGCGTGATCGTGAAGGCATTGAGGCCTGTGTTTGAACCGTCGTAGCCACTCAATGCGGCGTCGATGGCCGCACCAGCGTTCAGCGTCGTCAGGCGCCCGGAAAACGCCAGTGGCAGAGAGCTCGCCAAAATGTCATTGTCGTCAGCGTCTCCCGGAATCGCTGGCGTGATGGTTGCGTTCTGCAAGTTCGGTGTTTCGTCAAGAGCCACCTTGACGCCGGTTGTCGTGATGAGTGCCATGATCGTTCTTCCCTTGGCAACTGAATGCCTGAGTTGGTGCCCTCAGGAGACATTTGCAAATCAATCCTTTCTGCGATTCAAGGCGGCCGAAGCGATGTCGAAGGCGGGAATGAAAGGGCCTTATGTTTAGGGCAGTTTGATAAAGCCGAAATGATTCTGCGATCGGGTATCTGCGCCAGCAATCCTCAAAAAATGGCCAAGCTACTTGCGTCAGGAGGGTCTCATTTCGCAGGTTTTTTGCCCTTTTGAGCTCAGTCTCCAGAGGGAAAAGTCATGTTTTCATGGTTTCCATGGGCGAAAAAATGGGGGTGTTTTTTTGTGTCAGTTCTGGTGGGTTCCAGAAAAATGTGTTAAGGATTTTCAATTTCTGGGAGCATCCGGAACAGGGGCTTTGTTGAGCACATGGACTGCCCTGAATTCATCCATCTGCAGCAGCACGTAGGCAGGCAGCTGGCTTGCTGGCCTAAAATTCTTGAGGCAGAGCGGCGCGCTCAGCAGCGGCTTGGAGCATCGCCAGCGCCGGCTGAAGAATCTGTTGCGCGGTCATTTTTTGACAATGCCCATGCTGGCGAAGGATTCATGCGGGAATGCTCAGCCGGAACCCGGCCCGCACTCTCCAGGCGGGTCTCGCCCCCGTGCAAAGAGGCGATCTGACGCACCATATTTCTCGCCCGAACTCAGACCGTTGGCCGCATCGCAATTTCCGCCGTTGGTCGCCATCGCCGGGGTATGCAACACGTCGTCCACCTGGAACACCTTCATTGAGGAGCCTGGGAGGGTATTCCTTGGCAGAAAAATGAAGCTGAGCGTTTCTGAGCACCGCAAAGCCGTCACCAGTAGCCAGCCAGGTGGTGGTCTTTGCCGTCATCGAAAGCAGGCCGGCGCAGTGCTGCGCCAGGTCACCCACCAGAACAGCAGCGCTGTCAGGCTGACGGCCGCCCCCAGCAGGCATACGCCTTGCCAGCCGGCATGGGCGTAGGTGATGGTCGTGCCTATGGCCCCGAGCCCGCTGCCGACCGCGTAGAACAGCATGTAAAGCCCAATCAGGCGGCTGTGCGCTTCTGGCCGGGTGCGAAAAATCAGGCTCTGGCTGGTGACATGCAGCGCCTGACCGCCCAGGTCGAGCAGCACGATGCCGAGCACCAGGGCCCACAGCGACTGCTCCATCAGCGACAGCGGCCACCAGGCCAGTACCAGCACGGCGAGTGCCGCCGCGCTGGTGCGCTGGCCATGGCCGCGATCGGCCCAGTGCCCGGCGCGTGCCGCCGCCAGCGCGCCCACCACGCCGACCAGTCCAAACGCGCCGATGAGCGTGTGCGAAAAGCGGTAGGGTGGCGCACTCAACGGCAGTACCAGCGCACTCCAGAAGATGTTGAACGCGGCGAACATCAGCAGCGCCAGGATGCCGCGCACTTGCAACACCTTTTCCTGCCGCAGCAGCGTCAGCATGGACGCGATCAGGCGCGGATAGCTCAAGGTGTTGGTGGAGACGGGCAGGGCGGGCAGACGGCGCCATAGCGGCAGTGCGACCGCCAGCATCAGCACTGCCGAGCAGAAGTACACGCCGCGCCAGCCGGCCAGGTCGCTCACGCCACCAGAGAAGACGCGGGCCAGCAGCAAGCCGATGAACACGCCGCCCTGCGCGGCGCCGACAACGCGCCCCTGCTCATGGGGAGCGGCCGCACTGGCTGCGTAGGCGATCAGCCCCTGCGCCATGGCCGTGCCCAGCAGGCCCACGCAAAGCATGGCCGCCAGCAGCGCGGACGCCGATTGCGCCATGCCTACGGCCAGCAACGCCGCCACCAAGCCGAGCATTTGCACCGCCATCAGGCGTCGGCGATCCATGCGATCGCCCAGCGGCACCAGCAGCAGCAAAGCCAGCGCGCAGCCGATCTGCGTGGCCGTGACCACACCACCGACGGCCGCATGGCTGATCGCGAAATCTCGCGCCAGCGCATCCAGCAAAGGCTGCGCGTAGTAGACATTCGCCACGCTCAAGCCACTGGCGGCGGCGAACAGCCACACCAGGCTGCGTGGCAAGGTCGGGGGGAGTGAAGAAGTCGTCATGATTCAACATGCAATCTAGTTGCAAAACAAAACTAGTTGAATGCTATGACATACGGTTTTAAAATGCAACCACATTCATTTCGCTTTTCAACCCATCGGAGATGTCATGCCACGCCGTGAACCCTTGACCGCTGAGCCTTGTCCGGTCGCCCGTTCCGTCGATGTCGTCGGGGATCGCTGGTCGCTGCTGATCGTGCGCGATGCCTTCGACGGCATGCGCCGTTTTGGTGACTTCCAACGCAGCCTGGGCGTGGCCCGCAACATCCTGTCCGATCGCCTGCGCAGGCTGGTCGAGGCGGGCGTGCTGCAAACGCAGGCGGCATCGGATGGCAGCGCCTATCAGGAATACGTGCTGACGGCCAAGGGGGAGAGCCTGTTCCCCATCGTGGTGGCGCTGCGGCAATGGGGGGAGCAGCATTTGTTCGCGCGTGGCGAGCGCCACTCCGTGCTGATAGACAAGCGCACGGGACAGCCCATTGCGCTGATGACGCCGCAGTCCACGGATGGCTCATTGCTGCTGCCGGCCGCTACCGAGGTGCAAAAAGTGCCGTAAGGCGATATCGCCGTGCATGTCGCATCGGCTCACCTTGCGGGCCATGCGCCGCCGCCCCATCTCTTGCTGGATAGCCAGCGTATCCATTTCATCGGACCCACCATGGCAGCACTGAATTTTCGACTGGAAAGATTCTCGACCCCGATAGGCCAGTTGCTGCTGGTCAGCGACGAACAGCAGCAGGTGCGTGCCCTCGACTGGCATGACTATGAGGAGCGCATGCATTTGCTGATGCGGCGCCAATACAAGGGGCTTGCCCTGGCGCTGCGGGAGACCAGCGCGGTGTCGCCCGCCGCGCGCATCCTGCAGGCCTATTTCGAAGGCGACCTGGGCGGCATAGAGAACATCCAGGTGGCCTTGGGCGGGACCGATTTCCAACGCCAGGTATGGCTGGCGTTGCGCAGCATTCCGGCGGGCCAGGTGCTCAGTTATCGGGATTTCGCCATGCGTCTGGGTCGGCCAGCGGCCACCCGGGCGGTGGGATTGGCCAACGGCGCGAATCCCGTCAGCATTGTGCTGCCATGCCATCGCGTCATTGGCAGCAATGCCTCGCTGACCGGCTATGGCGGTGGGCTGCACCGCAAGCGCTGGCTGCTGGAACATGAAAATGCCATTCCCGCCCTCGAAGCCGTGCCGCAAACCGCAAGCCTGCCGGGGTTCTGAGATGGAGCATCGCTGCCGCTGCCGCTGCACGTCACGCAATGATGACGAGCTGGACCGTCATGATTGGGGCAATTGGTCGTACTTGGTGCTGACGCCCCGCGATGCGGCGACAGGGTATTTGGCGGCATTGGAGGCCAGCTTGCTGACGATGGCGGCATTGAGGTCCACCCCCAGCACGTCCGCCAGATGAATGAGGTAAAGCGCGACATCCGCCAGTTCATCGCTCACCGCGCGGGCCGTTGCCGGCGCCGAAGCCGCGCCATGTGAATCGGCCTCGCTCATCCACTGAAAGATCTCGGTCAGCTCACCGACCTCGCCCGAGAGGGCCATGACCAAATTCTTGGGCGAATGGAACTGTTGCCAGTCCCGCTCCTGGGCAAATTGCCTGAGCGCCTGGGTTGCGCCGTCTACGGCTATCAAAGTCTTGTTCACGTTCTGTCCTTTTCAGGACAGATTGTTGCCGATTCGCCTGGACTGGGCGCTTCTTTGTCACGGGTCGGGATGAACCTGCAAAGCCGGTGCGATCAGCGAATCGCTGGCTTCCAGAAGGGGTTGCGGCATTTCATGGCGGGTGCCCATGAAACATGGCAAACGGAAATCCGGTGCGGCAAACGACAATAGGCGCATATTTGTAACCAAACGAATCATCTCGCCCCATCGAATGCATTATTTCCATCGCTTTGCTCAAGCCATGCACATGTGTACCGCCCGCTTGTCGATGCCTCTCCCCACGGATCCGCACCAGCCATGACCGTCCGTTCCAGGCGTGTGATGGGGGCCGCATCCGGAAACTGTCAGCAGTGCTTTACCCAGCAGTCATGCCCGGTGATCTGCACCCTGGGTGATCGAGTGGCCGAGCTTCAAGTCAAGGAGCACAGCTTTCGCGCCGGTGATGTGCTGGTGACGCAAGGAGCGACCTCGGCCGTCATCCTTATCATCAAGTCGGGCGCCACCATGCTGCTGCGCGACTCAGGCTACAGCCAGCGCCAGTCGATCGGCATGTTCGGGCGGGGTACGGTGATCGGCAGCTTTGGATTGCTGGGCCGGACCAATCCGGTCACACATGTCGGCATTCTGGAAGGTCGCTATTGCGAGCTGTCGCCCGCATCGCTGCAGCGCAGCGGGTTGCTCGAAGATCCTGTTTTCCTGGGCCACATACTCAATGCACTGGCGCATGTGCTCGAGAGCCATTTCAACTGGTGCCAGTTGAGCAAGGGCGACGGCGTGGTGCGGCGGCTGGCCGGGGCCTTGTTGCATCTGAGCGATCTGCAGTGCAGCTTGCGTGTACGCCTGCCGACCCAGACCATCCTGGCCGGTCTGCTGGGGACTACACGCGAGTCTATCGCCCGGGCTTTTGCCCGGATTGAAAGGGATGGCGGCGCCAGCCGCTGCGGCCGCAATTACTGCGACCTTCACTTGCCCAACCTGTTGCGGCATCTCGAAACACCGAGTCCGTCCTCGCTGCAATAACTCCACGAGTCAGGCTGCCTGGGCGGGCGTCGCTTTTCCGCACAGCAGGGGCGGCATGCAGTGACATGGATCACATCTGATGCAGATACCAGACCAATCGGGTGGATGCCCGCTATGGTCGGCACAGTTATTTTCCACAATGGTTTCTTCGCTGTCGCAGCGCCGCACGGAAGCGGCGGTGCGACCGGCGGATGCCCTGCATGTTGACCTGATCTACTTTCCCTATGAAAAACAACGGCCCCGTCACGCAGCGTGAGTACCCTGTGGGTGAGCATGAGACATTGCTGTCTGCCACCGACTTGAAGGGCCGCATCACGTATGCCAACGACGCCTTCATCGCCTGCAGCGGCTTTCAGCGCGACGAGCTGTATGGCAAGGCTCACAACCTGGTGCGGCACCCCGACATGCCGACCGCGGCCTTTGATGACATGTGGAGCACCGTCAAGAGCGGCCGCACCTGGACGGCACTGGTCAAGAACCGCCGCAAGGACGGCGATCACTATTGGGTGCGCGCCAACGCCGCGCCCATCCGCCAGCAGGGTGAAGTGACGGGCTACCTGTCGGTGCGCACCCGGCCCGACCGCGACAGTGTGGCCGCGCACGAGAATATCTATCGCGAGATCCGCACGGGAAGCCCACAGCTGGGCTTGCTGCGTGGCCAGGTGGTGCGCAAGAGCCTGCTGGGCTGGCACACGCGCTGGCGCTTCGTTTCGCTGGCCACGCGCATGCGCTTGGGCTTGAGTGCCTTATGGCTGGTGGGCGCCGCAGCCATGGCGTGGTCGGGGGGGCAATGGCCAGCGCTGGCGGGCTGGACGCTGGCCGTGCTGCTCAGCGGCTGGTGGTTGCGCGCGGCGCTGCATGGGCCGCTGCGACAGCTCGTGGCGCAGGCGCAGGCGGTGGCCAGCGGTCAGCGCGCCGCGCCCTTGTTCCTGAACCGCTGCGACGAGATCGGCGTGGTGATGCGAGGCATCGATCAGGCATCGCTCAACCTGATCTCGTTGGTGGGCGACATCCAGGGCAAGGTGGTTCGTCTGCGCAGCGGCGCGGGCGACCTGAAGCGGGGCAACGATGAATTGGCCCAGCGCACCCAGGAGGCCGCAGCCAGCCTGGAGGAAACCGCCGCCGCCAATGAACAGCTGGCCGCGACCGTTGGCAGCAACAGCGAGACCGCCATCCAGGCCGCGCAGATGGCGGCGCAGGCGGTGCGGGTGGCATCCCAAAGCGCGGCCATGGTGGCGCAAGCCCAGGAAGAAATGCGCGGCGTCTCGGCATCGAGCCAGAAGGTGGCCGACATCACCCGCCTGATCGACGCCATTGCCTTCCAGACCAACCTGCTTGCACTCAATGCCGCGGTCGAGGCGGCGTGCGCAGGTGAGCATGGCAAGGGTTTCGCGGTCGTTGCCTCGGAGGTGCGCGCCCTGTCGGTCAAGAGCGCGAGTGCCGCCAAGGAGATCAAGGAGCTCATGGACGCATCCATCGCGCAAATCGATGTGGGCAACCGCAGCGTAGCTTCGGCCGCCAGCATGCTGACCGAAGCCGTGCAGGTCGTCGAGCGCGTGGCCGCCATGATGGACGGCATACGCCTGGCCGGCCAGGAGCAGGCACATGGGGTGGCACAGATCAACCTGGCGCTGGCACAACTGGAGCAAATGACCCAGCTCAATGCCGTGCAGGTGCAGCACAACGCCCAACTGAGCCAGGTGCTGGGCGAGCAGGCCTTGCGCCTCGACGAGGCCGCATCGGTGTTCCAGCAAGGGGTGTGAAATGTACCGAACTTCCAACGAAGAAGACCTCGCCATGGCCGCACTGGAAGCTGCGCCGGACGGCATACTTATCGTGGATGATGTCGGCACCATCCTCAAAGCCAACCCGGCCACGGAGTTGTTGACTGGCTACAGCCCCGACGAGTTGTGGGGCCAGCCGATCAGCGTGTTTCTGCCGCCGCACATGCGCAGCAAGCACAGCCATCTGGTGAAGAGCTTTTTTCTGCACCCGGTGTCACGGCCCATGGGTATGGTCAGTCAGTTGCAACTGCTGCGCAAGGACGGCCTGCCGGTACCCGTCGACATCGCCTTGGGGCACTGCACCATGGGCGAGCGCTCGGTGGCGGTGGTATTCATACGTGACATGACCGCGGTGAAGCGTCTGCAGGAAGATATGCACTACCAGGCCACGCACGACGGACTCACGGGACTGGTGAACCGTTGGATGTTCATGCAGCACTTCGAGCAGGCCATCCAGCGGGCACGGCGCAGTGGCCGGATGATGGGACTCTTGCTGCTGGACCTCGACGAGTTCAAGGACGTCAACGATTCCCATGGCCATGCGGCGGGCGATCAGGTGTTGATCGAGGTGGCACGCAGACTGCGCAGCGGCTTGCGCGCCGGCGATGTGATTGCTCGGCTCGGTGGTGACGAGTTCACCGTGCTGCTGCCCGAGCTGCCATCGAAGGACCATGCGGTAGAGGTCGCGCAGAAGCTGCAGCGCAGTCTTTCGGCGCGCTGCCAGCTCACGATGGGTGAGGTCAGCCTGAGCGCCAGCATCGGAATGACCGTGTTCCCTGATGATGCGCAGGACACAGGCACGCTGATGCGCTTTGCCGACATGGCCATGTACGCGGCCAAGGCCCATGGGCGGAGCACGCACGCCATGTACCGGCCCGAAATGAGTGAAGCCCTGCGCCAACGCAGCCAGATTCACGAGCGGCTCAAGCGTGCCGTCGAGGCGCAGGCCCTCGAGCTGCACTACCAGCCCCAGGTGGATGTGAGCACAGGAACCATCGTGGGCGTGGAGGCGCTGCTGCGCTGGCAGGATGCCGAGTTGGGGAACGTGCCGCCCGATCGCTTCATTCCAGTCGCCGTGTCCACCGGCCTGATTCATCCGCTGGGTGACTGGGTGCTGGAAACCGCTTGTCGCCAGGCTGCCGAGTGGGCGGACAACGGAACACCGGTGCGCGTTTCCATCAACCTGTCGGCGCAGCAGTTTCGCCAGCAGCAGCTGCCGATGCGCCTGCAGCAATTGCTGGATCAGTACGGCGCGCGGGCCGAGCTGATCGAACTCGAGATCACGGAGACCGAAGCCATGGCCGACCCCGATGCGACCCGGCAGGTGTGCGCCAGGCTCTGCGCTTTGGGCTTCAGTATTGCGTTGGACGATTTTGGCACGGGCTACTCATCGTTGTCGTACCTGCGCCTGCTGCCGGTGTCACGCTTGAAGATCGACCGCGAGTTCATCCGCCAGCTGACGCACAACGACAACGATGCGGTGCTGGTACGCGCGGTGATCGCGATGGCCCACACCCTCGGTCTGCCGGTGGTGGCCGAAGGTGTGGAAACAGCCGCGCAATTGGCATTTCTGCGCAGCAATGGATGCGAAAGCTTCCAGGGTTGGTTGTTCGCCAAGGCCTTGCCTGCGGTTGATATCTCGCGCATGCTCGGCACCCCCGGCAGCCCGATCACGTTGACGCAGCGCTACTTTGCCTAGAGCTGCGCGTGAACTGCGGCTGCAGGGCGCCTGGCTTTACAGCGCCGAGATGTTCTTGTCCTTGGCGATCTTGCTCCAGCGCGTGTAGTCGGCCGCCAGGCGCTTGCGCATGGTTTCGGAGTCCTGGTAGTTGGCCACGGCGCCCGCGCCGATCAGCTTCTTTTGCAGCTCGGGGTCAGCCAGGATCACTTTCAGTTCCTTGTTCAGCTGGTCCACCACGGCGCGGGGCGTGCCCAGGGGGGCGATCAGGCCGCCCCAGGTGTCGGCGTCAAAGCCGGCAAAGCCCTGCTCGGCCACGGACTTGATGCCCGGCAGCAGCAGTTTGGCCTTGTTGGAGCTGCCGGCGATGGCGCGCAGCTTGCCTGCCTGGATGTGGGGCAGGGCGGCGACCACGTCGGCAAACATCACCGGGATCTGGCCGCCGATCAGATCGGTCACGGCGGGGGCGCTGCCGCGGTAGGGAATGTGCTGCATCTCGAAGCCGCCCAGATCCTTGAGCTGCTCCATCGACAGGTGGCCGAAGCTGCCGGTGCCCGAGCTGGTGTAGTTCAGCGGCGTTTCCGCGGCCTTGGCGTGGGCGATCAGCTGCTGCAGGTTGGTCACGTTGGGCAGCACGCGCGGGTTGATGACGATGGCCATGGGCAGGTCATAGACCGTGGCCACGGGCAGGAAGTCCTTGCGCACGTCGTAGGCGTTGTTGTTGAACAGCAGCGGAGCGAGCAGCGCCGGCATGCCGAACATCGACAGGTTGTAGCCGTCGGCGGGGGACTTGATGAACGCGGCCGTGCCGATCGAGCCCGAGGCGCCGGGGCGGTTTTCCACGATCATGGTCTGGCCCAGGCGTTCGCTGAGCTTCTGCGCCACGATGCGCGCGGCCGTGTCGGTGGGGCCGCCGGGCGGGAAGGCGACAACGATCTTCACCAGCTTGTTGGGCCAGGCCGGATCGGCGGCGAAGCTGATGCCCGAAACGGCGCTCAGCGCGCCGGCGGCGCCAGCGGCCAGCAGGTGGCGGCGATTGAGGGAAGCTTGTGGCTTGGTCATATCTTGTCTCCAGTAAAAAACGCTATTTAGATGATGTTGCTCGCGCGCAGTGCGGCAATGGCGTCGGGGGCCATTCCCAGCTGCTCGCTCAGCACGGCGTCGGTATGTTCGCCCAGGTGGGGCGGGGGCATGCGCACGGGAAGGCGTTCGCCGTCCATGGCGTAAGGGGGGGCGAGCACGGCTTGCGTACCGGCTTCGGTGTCGTCATAGCGGTGCAGCAGACCCGCGGCCTGCGTGCGCTCGGACTGCAGCGCGTCGAGCAGGCCCAGCACTTCACCGCAGGGAATCTGCGCGGCTGTGAGCTGGGCCAGCAGTTGGGCGCGTGGTCGCTGGCGCAGCGCTGCGTGGATCAGCGGCATCAGGACATGGCGGTGGGCCGAGCGTGCGGTGTTGGTGGCAAAGCGCTCGTCGGTCGCCCATTCGGGGTGGTCGATGATTTCGTTGCAAAAGCGCTGGAACTGGCCGTTGTTGCCCACGGTGATCACCAGCGGGCCGTCGGCGGCTTCGAACACGCCGTAAGGCACGATGGACGGGTGGGCGTTGCCGAACTTCGGCGGGTCGCCATCCTTGAGCAGCGCTTCCATGCCGTAGTAGCTGGTGATCATCAGGCCGCAGTCGTACAGCGCCATCTGCACATGGCGTCCCTTGCCCGTGGTGTGCCGCTCGTACAGGGCGGCGAGGATGGCCTGGGCGGAATACATGCCGGTGAACATGTCCACGGCGGCCACGCCGAATTTGAGCGGGCCCTGGCCTTCTTCACCATTCATGGCCATCAGGCCGGCTTCGCCTTGCACCACCAGGTCGTAGCCGGGGCGCTTGGCTTCGGGGCCGGAGCGCGAGTAGCCCGAGATCGAGCAATACACCAGGCGCGGGTTGAGGGCGCTGAGCTGTTCGTAGCCCAGGCCCAGCTTTTCGGCGCCGCCGACCTTGAAGTTCTGGATCACCACGTCGCTTTTCGCGGCCAGCTGCAGCGCGATCTCCTGGCCCTTGGGCGACTGCAGATCCAGGCTGATGGAGCGCTTGTTGCGGTTGGCGCTGTTGAAGTACGAGGTGTTGCGGCTGCCCACGCGCACGCCCCAGTCGCGCGTGTCATCGCCGCGGCTCGGGTGCTCGACCTTGATCACATCGGCGCCCAGGTCGGCCAGCGACATGGCGCACATGGGGCCGGCCAGTACGCGCGACAGATCGAGAACACGCAGACCAGCCAGCGGCTGGATGGGAAGGGGAGCGTTCATGCAACAAGGCCTTGTCCAGGAAATCTAAAACGAGGCACACAGACCCCACTAATTCGCGGTGCGTGCGATGCACCGTTCAGGTGCGTATTTTCATATGTTTAAAAAATTTAGCAATTGTGATAAAAATTGGACATTGTGTATCTGAAATATTGACAATGAATCTGGCGAATCTGTCCCTTCTGGTGGACATCATCGAAGCGGGCAATCTCAGCAAGGCCGCCGTGCGCCTGGGCGTGAGCCGGGCCAATGTGAGCCAGCGGCTCAACCAGTTCGAGCGCGAGCTGGACCAGCAGCTGCTGCGCCGCACCACGCGCCAGATCGAGCCCACCGAACTGGGCTGGAAGCTGTATGAACACGGCCGCGCCATCCGCCAGGAGCTGCTGGCCGCCACCGAGTCGGTGAGCAGCCTGGGCCAGAGCCTGCAGGGCACGGTGCGCTTGTCGGTGCCCAGCGGCTATGGCCAATTGACCATGTCGTCCTGGCTCACGGAGTTCATGCAGCGCTATTCGGGCGTCACGCTGGAGGTGGTCTTCGACAACGATATCGAGGACTTGCTCGAAGGCAAGGTGGATTTCGCCATGCGGGTGATGACCGAGCCGCCGCCGCATCTGGTCGCGCGCAACATGGGGCCGGTGCACTATGTGGCCTGCGCGGCGCCCGCCTTGGCGCAGGCCGGCGGAATGCCGAGCAGCCTGGCACAGCTGCACCGCGTGCCGCTCATCACGTCGAATCTCACCGGTCAGAAGCTGCGCCTGGCCGGCCACCACGTGGGCAGCAGCGCGCAGCTGCGCATAGAGCCGCGGCTGATGTCGGCCAACTTCTACTTTCTGCGCGACGCGGTTCTGCAAGGCCTGGGCGTGGGCATCGTGCCCGACTACATGGTGCGCGAGCCGCTGCAGCGCGGCGAGCTGGTGCGCCTGCCGTTCGAGCCCGGCAGCCTGGACTTCCTGTCCACGAACAAGTACCTGCTGTACATGCCCACGCGCTACCAGACCAAGGCAATCGCGACGCTGATCGACTTCCTGCTGGGCAAGGCGCAGGAGCAGGGCGCCCTGCCTGACGGGCCGCGGTGAGCGTTCGGCCTGGGCCGCGGCAGCGTGAAACCGGTTCTTGCCGGCTTGTTTGGCGGCAAAATCAAGCCATCCGCTGCATCGCGTCGCGCACGCTTTCTCTTCTTCTCTTTCTTTCCCGGACCACGCCGCCGAGCCCAGGTTTGATCTCCTCAAACGCTGTGCAAACCGTCCGCACCCCATCCCCCGTATGAAACACTCCCTGCATCGCCTGTTGAACACGCTTTTGATCGCCACGCCACTGGGCCTGGCGGCCCTGCCCGCCGCCGCAGGCTGGGACGAAGGCCTCGCGGCCTACAACGCGCAGAATTTTCCGCTCGCCCTGAAGGAGTTCCAGGCGCTGGCCGACCAGGGCGATGCCCGCGCGCAACTCAAGCTGGGCATCATGTACGACCATGGCCGGGGCCTTGCCAAGAGCGCCGCCGACGCCGCGCGCTGGTACCTCCAGGCCGCCGCACAAGGCGATGTCACCGCGCAGAACAACCTGGCCGTGCTCTACAGTGAAGGCGACGGCGTTCCCAAGGACGAGGCGCTGGCCGCCGCCTGGTACCGCAAGGCCGCCGATCAGGGCTTTGCCAGCGCGCAGTTCAACCTGGGCCTGATCTACCAGAAGGGCCAAGGCGTGGCGCAGGATGAGCGGCTGGCCGCCCAATGGTTTCGCAAGGCGGCCGAGCAGGGCCACCGGGGTGCGCAATTCAACCTGGGCGTGATGCTGGACGAAGGCCTGGGCATGGCCAAGGACGAGGCCCAGGCGGTGCACTGGTACCGCAAGGCGGCCGAGCAAGGACAGCGCGACGCGCAGAACAACCTGGCCATGATGCTGGAGGAGGGGCGCGGCGTGGCGCCCAATGCGCAGGAGGCGGTCGACTGGTATCGCAAATCGGCGCTGCAGGGCACGCACAGCGCGCAGTTCAATCTGGGCATAGCCTACGACCAGGGACAGGGCGTGGCCGTGGACAAGCGCGAAGCCGCGAAGTGGTACCTGCAGGCCGCGAAGGGCGGGAATGTGAATGCCCAGTTCAATCTCGGCCTGATGTATGCCGGCGGCCAGGGCATTCCCCAGGACCAGGCCCAATCGCTGCACTGGTACGGCCAAGCCGCGGAGCAGGGCGATGCGGGCGCGCTGCAGAACCTGGGCGGTATCTACAGCAAGGCCCTGGGCGTGCCCCGCAACCGCGTGGTGGCCTATGCGCTGTACGACGCGGCGGCGGCACGCGACCCGTCGGCCGAGAACTTCGCGCCAGGCCTGCGCGACAAGCTGATCAAGTTTCTCAACCCGACCGAGCTGGCGCAGGCCAAAGCCCTGGGCCAGTCCCTGCGCAGCCCGGACGCGCCGGTGCTGCAAACCATCAGCGAGCAACTGGCGCGCAAGCGCTGATCACTCCGCCTGGATGTTGGCTTCCTTCACCACTTTGGCCCACATGTCCCAGTCGCGCTTGACCATGGCGCCCAGCGCCTTGCCGTCCTTGAAGTCGGCGGTCGCGCCCTGATCCAAGGCTTTCTTCTGGAAAGCGGCATCGCCCAGCATGGTGCGCACATCGGCTTCGAGCTTGCGCACGATGGCATTGGGGGTCTTGGCGGGCGCAAACAGCGCAAACCACGAAGTGGCGTTCACGCCGGGAAGGCCTGCTTCCGCCGTGGTGGGCACGTTGGCCAGGCTGGGCAGGCGCTCCTTGCCGGTCACCGCCAGCACCTTGAGCTTGCCGGCCTGGATATGGGGCATGAACGGCGGCGCGGTGCCGAAGGTCAGATCCACCTGGCCGCTGAGCAAGTCCTGCAATGCCGGGCCCGTGCCCTTGTACGGCACGTGCACCATGCGCACGCCCGCGGCTTGTTCCAGCTGCACGCCGGTCACGTGCTGCAGCGAGCCGTTGCCCGAAGAGGCGTAGTTCAGCTTCATCGGGTTGGCCTTGGCGTAGGCCACGAGTTCCTGCATGTTGTTCACGGGCAGATCACGGCGCACCACCACGATTTGCGGGGCGGACAGGACATTGGCCACGGGCACGAAGTCGGCCAGCTCCCAGGGGCTCTTGGCCAGATGGGGCGAGATCACGTGAAAGCCCGAATACTGCATCAGCAAGGTATAGCCGTCGGCTTCGGCGCGCTTGACCTGTGCTGCCGCGATGTTGCCGTTGCCGCCGCCCTTGTTCTCCACGACGATGGTTTGTCCCAGCGCCGGGCCCAAGGCCTGCGCCGTCATGCGGGCGGCCAGATCGGTGGTGCCTCCGGCGGATGCCGGCACCACCATGTTGATGGACTTGCTGGGGTAGTCGGTGCGCGCGGCGGCAGTGCCGGCCAGGCCCAGGGCCAGGCCGGTCGCCAGCGCGAGCTGGGCAAATTGTTTACGCGTCATTGTCATTGGTGTCTCCTTCGATTTTGTAATGGGCCAAGCCCTTGTAGTGGGGGCCTCAAAGCCCCTGTTCTGTCGCCTGCAGCCGCTCCTGCGCGCGCGCTCGAACCTCTTGCAGCGATGCGGGCGCGGGGTGCAATTGGTGCACCGTGCCGGCCTTGACGATCGCACTGGGAATGTCGTGGCCGATCTGCGCCGGCAGGCCCGCGGCCACCTGCGTCAGCGCCGCCAGGTCCACACCGGTGTCATAGCCCATGAGCTGCAGCGCATGCACCAGCTCCTCCGTGCAGGCATTGCCACTGGCGCCTGGCGCGTAAGGGCAGCCGCCCAGGCCGCCCACCGACGCGTCAAACCGGTCCGCCCCGGCAGCGATGGCCGCCAGCACATTGGCCAGGGCCATGGCGCGCGTGTCGTGGAAATGCAAGGTCAGCGTGGTCTGCGGCCAGCGGCGCTTGAACGCCGCCACCAGGGCATGCACCTGCGCCGGATGGGCCATGCCCGTGGTGTCGCACAAGGTGATGCCTTGCACGCCCAGGGCGATGAAGCGCTGCGCCCAGTCGAGCACGACTTCGGCCGGCACATCGCCTTCCATGGGGCAGCCGAAGCTGCACGACAGCGAGACGTTGACGGCCACCTGGCCCTGCTGTGCGACGGCAATCACCTCCTGCAGGCCGGCAAAGGACTGCACGCGCAACATGCGCAGATTGCACAGGTTATGCGTTTCGCTGACCGACATCACGAGGTTCAACTCATCCGCGCCGGCGCACATCGCGCGCTCGGCGCCTTTGACGTTGGGCACCAGGCAGGTCATCACGGTGCCGGGTGGGCGTTCAATGCCGCGCAGCACCAGCTCCGCATCGGCCAGCGCGGGAATCGCCGTGGGCGACACAAAGGCCGTCACTTCCACCTTGGCCATGCCGGCGTTGGACAAGGCATTGACCATGGCAATCTTCTGCGCCGTGGGCACAAACACTTTTTCCATTTGCAGGCCGTCGCGCGGGCCGACTTCCTGGAGGTAGATGCGCCGGCCCGCGCCGTTCCAGACCTGGGCCGCAGCTACGCCGGTCGCGGTCATTGGATCACCCCCTGTGCGCGCAGCGTGGCAATCTGCTCGGGGCCCAGGCCCATGCCGGCCAGCACCGCGTCGGTGTCGTCGCCCAGCTGGGGCGCGCTGGAGCGGATCGTGCCCGGCGTGGCCGACAGCTTGGGCACGATGCCCGGCACTTCGAGGCTGTAGCCGTCGCGCGTTTGCTGCTGCAGGATCATGTCGCGCGCCCGGTAGTGCGGGTCTTCGCAAATGTCTTTCGCGGTGTAGACGCGGCCTGCGGGCACGCGGGCCGCTCCCAGTTGCTCCAGCACGTCGGCGATGCTGCGGGTTTGCGTCCAGGCGCCGATCGCGGCGTCGATTTCCTGCACGCGCGCCACGCGCCCGGCGTTGCTGGCGAGATCGGGGGTGTTGCCCAGGTCTTCGCGGCCGATGGTCTGCATCAGGCGCTTGAAGATGCTGTCGCCATTGCCCGCGACCAGCACCCAGCCGTCGGCGCAGGGGTAGGCGTTGGATGGCGCAATGCCTGGCAAGGCGCTGCCGGCCGCTTCGCGCACCGCGCCAAAGGCGCTGTACTCGGGAATCAGGCTTTCCATGACGTTGAACACGGCTTCGTGCAGCGCCACATCGATCACCTGGCCTTTGCCGCCATGGGCCTTGCGGTGGTAGAGCGCCGTGAGCACGCCGATGGTGCCGTGCAGGGCCGCCAGGGTGTCGCCGATCGACACGCCCACGCGCACCGGCACGCGTCCGGGCTCGCCCGTGAGATGGCGCAGGCCGCCCATGGCTTCGCCGACCACGCCAAAACCGGGCAGATCGCGGTAGGGGCCGGTCTGGCCGTAGCCGGAGATGCGCAAGATGATCAGGCCGGGGTTGATGGCATGCAGCTCATCGGGCGACATGCCCCAGCCCTCGAGCGTGCCGGGGCGGAAGTTCTCGATCAGCACGTCCGCTTCCTTGAGCAGCTGGCGCGCCAGGTCCTGGCCTTGGGGCTGGCGCAGATCCAGGGCCACCGATTTCTTGTTGCGCGACTGCACCTGCCACCACACGGAAGTGCCGTCCTTGATCATGCGCCAGTTGCGCAGGGGATCGCCGTCCCCGGGCGCTTCGATCTTGATCACATCGGCGCCAAACTCGCCCAAGGTCTTGCCGGCGAAAGGGCCGGCGATGAGTTGCCCCATCTCGATCACGCGCACGCCCGCGAGTGCGCCAGCGTCCAATGTAGGCAGGTGTTCCAGAGTTTCTTGCATTCGTTTCTTCTCTCTTCGCAGCGCAGATGTCGCAGCGTGAAGTGGGCCATGATGCAAAAGTGCGCCCGTTGCGCAAAACGCTGATTCACGTTGCTGCCATCGCATTTCGGCATAGCTGCGAAAAAATTCAGTAGATACCCTTGGTAAAAAAAGCCGAGAACGCGAGTGCATTGCATTTTTGGCAAAGCAAAATGCCAGGATGCGACTTGATCCCACCTCTTTGCGCCTGTTCGTCGCCGTCATGGAAGAGCAGGCCATTGCCCGCGCCGCGGTGCGTGAGCACATTGCCACCTCGGCCGCCAGCCGCCGCCTGGCGGAGCTGGAGACGCAGCTGAAAGTGCGCCTGTTCGAGCGCAGCAACCGCGGCATCGCGCCCACGCCGGCCGCCTACACCTTGCTGGGCATGGCGCGCAGCGTGCTCGGCGAGATGGACGGCATCGCGCGGCAGATGCGCGAGTACGGCAGCGGCATGCGCGGCCATGTGCGCATGGTGGCCAACATCTCGGCGATCACGCAGTTCCTGCCCGCGCAGCTGCAGGGCTTCATGACGCAGCACCCCGAAGTGCAGGTGCATCTGCAGGAGAAGATCAGCAGCGAGATCGCGCTGGCGGTGGCACAGAACACGGCCGATTTCGGCATCCTGAACGCAGGCCGCTATGGCGGTGACCTGTCCTATCTGCCTTACCGTCAGGACGAGTTGATCCTGATCGCCCCGCATGGCCACCCGCTGACGCAGGAGGAGCAAGTGGACATGCAGCAGGCGCTGGCCTATGACTTTGTGGGCGCGCATCCTGGCAGCGCCATCAACGCCATGCTCACGCGCAGCGCCGCGCAGCTGGACATGCCCTTGAAGCTGCGCATCCAGGTGACCAGTTACGACGCCTTGTGCCTGATGGTCGCCGCCGGCCTGGGCGTGGGCGTGTTGCCGCGCCAGAGCGCGGCCTTGTATGCAGGCACGCTGGCCATCACCGCGGTGCGCTTGAACGAAGCCTGGGCCCAGCGCCAGTTGCTGCTGTGCATGCGTTCCCTGGATGCCCTGCCGCCCGTCGCCCGGGCGCTGGTGGAGCATCTGGTGCGGCCTTGAGGGCGCTGCAAAAGCGGGTTCGTGTGGACGTCCATCGCGCATGCGGGCGCGGGTCAGCCGGCGGAAAAAATTCGGGTGTTTGCACGGCGGAAGCTACACTTTGCGCTCTCTCGGTGGCGTTTTCCCTGGCAGACCGTAAGTTTTCCCTACCTTTTCCGTGCCTTCTGATCCCTATTTCGCGCTGATCGTGCCAGCCTGTTCGTTGCTGTTGGGCGTGGCATTGATTGCCTGCTGGACAGCCATGCGCCAGCAGCGCTATCTGCTGTGGATTGCGGCCGGCTTCATCGTGGTGGCGTTCCCCTTGGGGGCGCAAAGCCTGATGAGCAATAACCAGTTGCCGAACTGGGCAGTCCTGGCGGGTGCGCTCTACCTGGGCAGTGTTTGGGCGATTTCGCGGGGCATGGCCGAGCGCTACGGAGGCACGGCGCATCCCCGGGTGGCGCTGCTGATTGCTGCCGTGACGCTGGCGCTGCTTTACTACTTCTCCGCAGTCTCGGACAAGTTGTGGCTGCGCATCCTGATCTTGAACGCCGGGATGTTTCTGCTGCGCGTGCTGCCCGTCCGGAGCATTCTTCGCCGGGCAGTCTTCACCAATGGTTTGGAGCGCTTGCTGTGGGCCAGCTATCTGCTGCTGGTTGCGAACTCCGTGGTTCGCCCGCTGGCCATCATCATCCTGATGCCCGCGGAGCACATGGGTGAGCTGACGCAGTCGGGATTGTGGCGGGCCATGCTGGCGGTCAATATGCTGATCGGCCTGGCTTATGTGCTGACGCTGCTGGCATCTTCCGTACGGAATATTTTGCAGACCTTGCGCAACGAGCGCGACCACGATGCGTTGACCTGTCTGCTCAATCGCCGCTCCTTTTGGGAGTCTGCGCAGCAGTGCCTGCACGGCCCCAGGCCGCCGGGCTGGGCGCTGCTGGTGTGCGATGTCGACCATTTCAAGGCGGTCAACGATGCCTGGGGGCACGCTGCCGGCGACCGGGTATTGCAGATCGTGGGACAGACCCTGCTGCAGCAGGTCCGGCAGGAGGACCTGGTGGCCCGCTTTGGTGGCGAGGAGTTTGTGGTGCTGCTGCGCTGCGCCAATGTGTCGGACGCCGCAGGCGTGGCAGAGCGCATGCGACGGCAGCTTGCCCAAACCCATTGCCATGCCATCAAGGGCGCGGTCACGGCCAGTTTCGGCGTGGCCTGGGTGCTTTCCTTCCAGGATTTGCCGCAAGCGCTGGAGCGTGCCGATGGCTTGCTCTACCAGGCCAAGAAGTCGGGTCGCAATCAGGTGATCTACGACGTCCAGGCCATTGGCCGCCTTTGAGTGGCGGCCGCCGCCCGGCGGCAGTCTTGCGGGTCAGGCAATGGCTGGGAAGTCCAGGGTCGTATCGTTGATGCGGTTGACCAGGTTGGTGAACGTGATCGATGAGATCACGAGTGCGATTTCTATCACCTGGCGCTCGCTGTAGCCGGCCGTTCGCAGCGCTTTCAGCGCGGCGGCAGGCAGGGTGCCGCGTGTGGTGACCAACTGGTGGACGAAATGCACCAAGGCATCCCGCTTGGCGTCGCCGGTCGAGGCGTTGGCCCGAATCTGTTTCATGGCCTCAGGCGTGAGTCCGGCGAGCTTGCCCATGAGCGTGTGCGCGGCAAGACAATAGTCGCAACCCGCGGCTTCGCTGACCGCCAGCTTGATGGCTTCGATATCGCTTTTCGACAGCGAACCCTTGGCGATCGTCGCTTCCGTGACGAGCATGCTGGCCAGTGCATCCGGGCTGTGGCTGCCTATCGTGGCATAGGCGTTGGGCACCTTGCCAGCCGCTTTCTTGATATTGCCGAACAATTCGGCGGCGGCACCGGTCGCTTCGGCGGGCTGGATCATGGAAAGACGAGACATGGCTGAGCTCCTTGGATAAAGGGGGGGCAACAAGCGCCTTGCAGCGTGTGTGGAAGAATACGCCAGCGCTCCAGATTTCCCTATGCTGCTGGAGCCTATTTCATGCGCCATGGTTTGCCGTGGCGGTTCTGATCCATCCGTGGCCATGTAGAAAATGACGCCCGCCAGGCGGCCCTTGCACTTCGCGCCGTCTCGGTGGTGCATCGCCAGTCTTCCCTGCCTCCACCGTGCCTGCTGATCAATATTTCGCGCTGATTGTGCCGGCTTGCTCCTTGCTGCTTGGCTCGGCATTGATTGCCTGCTGGACGGCCATGCGCGAGCAGCGCTATCTGCTGTGGATTGCTGCGGGCTATATCGTGCCGGCCTTCCCTTTGGCGGCGCAAAGCTTGATGGGCAATGCGCAGTTGGCGGACTGGGCGGTCCTGGCCGGTGCTTTTTATCTGGCGGGTGCCTGGGCGATTTCACGGGGCATGGCCGATCGCTATGGGGGCAGGGCGCATCCAGGGCTGGCGGCGGGGATTGCGGCCGTCACGCTGGCACTGCTTTACTACTTCTCCCAGGTACTGGACCAGCTGTGGCTGCGCATGCTGATCCTCAACGCGGGCATGTTTGGAATCCAGGTGCTGCCGGTTCGCAGCATTCTTCGCGTGGCGGCCTTCAGCCATCGCCTGGAGCGCTGGCTGTGGGGCAGCTATCTGCTGCTGATCGCATACACCTTGATCCGCGCCATGGTGGTCGCCGCTTTGCTGCCGGCGGCGCATATGGATGAGCTGACGCGCTCGGGATGGTGGGTGCTGATGCTGGCCGCGAACATGGTGATCAGCCTGGGATATCTGCTGATCCTGCTGGCCTGCACGGTGCGGGAGACCTTGCAGACCTTGCGCAACGAGCGTGACCGCGATGCATTGACCGGTCTATTGAACCGGCGCTCCTTTGTGGAGTCTGCGCAGCAGCGCCTGCGCGGCCCCAAGTCGCCGGGCTGGGCGCTGCTGGTGTGCGATGTCGACCATTTCAAGGCGGTCAACGATGCCTGGGGCCACGCTGCCGGAGACCAGGTCCTGCACACGGTGGGGCAGACTCTGCAGCAGCAGGTGAGGGAGGATGATCTGGTGGCCCGCTTTGGTGGCGAGGAGTTTGTCGTGCTGCTGCGCTGCGCCGATATGTCGGTTGCCGCCAGCGTGGCGGAGCGCATGCGAAGGCAGCTGTCCCACACCCATTGCAGCGCCATTGCGGGGGCGGTCACGGCCAGTTTCGGTGTGGCCTGGGTGGCGTGCTTCCAGGACCTGGCGCAAGCGCTGGAGCGTGCCGATGCCTTGCTCTACCAGGCGAAGAAGTCGGGGCGCAATCAGGTGGTGTGCGACGGCCAAGCCCTGTCATGACAGGTCGACGTTCCAGAGCGACGATCAGGGCGCGGGCGCAGGCCCATGGGCGCCGTCCTGGTACTCCATGAACTTGCGCCATGCCATGGGGTCCTCCTTTGCGTTGGACGACGGTGCTGTGCACAGTCAGGAACGAGGCAGGAGCGCCAGGGGGACCGTGCGCTTCTTGCTGGGGCATTTCCATCTGGGATGGCTGTGAAGCTCAAACCCCAATCTTCGCCGCATGAAAAAAGCCACGCCTATCTCGCGATGGCGTGGCTTTTTCATGCCCTCAGGCGCGGGCTCAGGACTTGTCGGTGCCCAGTTGGGGCAGTGCCGAGTTGCTGCCCATGGACAGCAGGCCGGCCTTGGCGTAGATCGCCAGCTTGTCGCGCGTGTCCATCAGGTCCAGGTTGCGCATGGTCAGCTGGCCGATGCGGTCCGCGGGCGAGAAGGGCGCGTCTTCGACTTTTTCCATCGACAGGCGCTCGGGCTGGTACGTCAGGTTGGACGACTCGGTGTTGAGCAGCGAGTAGTCGTTGCCGCGGCGCAGTTCCAGCGTCACGGTGCCGGTGATGGCGCGGGCCACCCAGCGCTGGGCGGTTTCGCGCAGCATGATGGCCTGGGGGTCGAACCAGCGGCCCTGGTACAGCAGACGGCCCAGGCGCAGACCGTTGATGCGGTACTGCTCGATGGTGTCTTCGTTGTGGATGCCGGTCACCAGACGCTCGTAGGCGATGTGCAGCAAGGCCATGCCCGGGGCTTCGTAGATGCCGCGGCTCTTGGCTTCGATGATGCGGTTCTCGATCTGGTCGCTCATGCCCAGGCCGTGGCGGCCGCCGATGCGGTTGGCTTCGAGGAACAGTTCCACGGGGTCTTCAATGCGCTTGCCATTGAGGGCCACGGGACGGCCTTCCTCGAAGGTCACCGAAACTTCCTCGGCCTTGACTTCGACTTCAGGCTTCCAGAATGCCACGCCCATGATGGGGTTCACGATGTGCATGCCGCTGGACAGCAGTTCCAGGTCCTTGGCTTCGTGCGTTGCGCCCAGCATGTTGGAGTCGGTCGAGTAGGCCTTTTCGGCGCTCATCTTGTAGCCGAAACCTTCCTTGGTCATGAAGGCCGACATTTCGGCGCGACCGCCGAGTTCGTCGATGAAGGCCTGGTCCAGCCAGGGCTTGTAGATGCGCAGCGCGGGGTTGGTCAGCAGACCGTAGCGGTAGAAGCGCTCGATGTCGTTGCCCTTGAAAGTCGAGCCGTCGCCCCAGATGTGGACGTCGTCGGCCTTCATGGCGGCCACCAGCATGGTGCCGGTCACGGCACGGCCCAGGGGCGTGGTGTTGAAATAGGTGATGCCGCCGGTGGAGATATGGAAAGCGCCGGCCTGGATGGCGGCAATGCCTTCATTGGCCAGCTGGGTGCGGCAGTCGATCAGACGGGCCTGCTCGGCGCCGTATTCCATGGCCTTGCGGGGAATTTCGTCGTAATCGGCTTCGTCGGGCTGGCCCAGATTGGCCGTGTAGGCGTAGGGCACGGCGCCCTTGTTCTTCATCCAGCGCAGCGCGGCGCTGGTGTCCAGGCCGCCGGAGAAGGCGATGCCGACTTTTTGGCCGACGGGGAGGTTTTTGAGAATGGTTTCCATATCAGTGCACTCTGGGTAAGAGAAAAAGGGACGCGGCCGCAAGGCTCAGGCGTAGTGACAGATGTAGTGGTAAGCCTCTGTCACGCGAATGTCGAACTTCGAATTCGCGGGAATGTGGAAGGACTCACCGGCCTGGGAGCTGAGCCATTGGTCGGTGCCGTCCAGGCGGTATTCGCAGGCGCCGCCCACGCATTCCATGATTTCAGCAGCAGCCGTGCCAAAAGTCAGCGTGGCGGGCAGGACCACGCCCACCGATTTCTTGGTGCCGTCGGCAAGGGTGAAGCTGTGGCTCACGCACTTGCCGTCAAAGTACACGTTGGCTTTGGTTGTGAGGGTAACGCCGGCGAAGATTTCGGTGGTCATGAAAAGCGCAGTCCGTGGAAGTGGGCAAAGGACTGATTTTAGGCCAGTCAGCTTGCCCCGTGCTGCATGCATGGACGTCGCCATGCAAAGCGCCCCGGCAAGCACAGCTCGCGGGGCGCTGGGTGGGGCCTCAGCCGCCGGATTTTCCGGTGTCAGGCCGGCATTCAACGACGCCAGCCGTGTGGGCGAGGGCGGTAACCATGGCCGTAGTAATAGCCACGGGGGCGGAATGCATAGTGCGCGCCGGCGGCAATCGTGGCGCCAATCAGGATTGGCGCGATGTAGTCGGAAGCGCGGTAGCCCGAGTCCACGGGGTAGGTGTAGACGGGCTGGGGCGTGGCATAGGTGACCGGTGGCAAGGCCTGGGCAGGATAGCCTTCGCTGCTGTAGTAGCCGGGGTTGTAGGCGGGAGCGTAGCTGGGCGCCTGGGCCGGCTGCACGCTCAGCGCAATCCAGTCGCCCGGAGGGGTGGCGGTGCGCGTCGTGTACTGGCGACCGGCGTACTCATAGACCACGTCGTAGCCCACGGCCTGGTTGCGGTAGAAATTCTGGGTGGTGCAGCGGCGCACGGTTTCGTAGCCCACGCTGCCATTGCCTTCAAGCTGGTTGCCCAGCATGGCGCCGCCCACCAGGCCCGCGCCCGTGGCGGCTGCGCGGCCACCGCCGCTGCCGATGGCATTGCCCGCCAGTCCGCCGACCACGGCGCCCAGGACGGCGCCCGCGCCCGAGCTGCGCTGGCGCACGGGCACGGTTTCGTCCTGGCAGACCTGCTGCGGCACGGATACCTGCTGCTGCACCGGGGAAACGGACAGCACGCGGCCTTGTTCCTGGGCCATTGCAGCGCCGGTAGACAAGGCGGCTGCAGCCCCGATCCAGATCATGTTCTTCATGGCTTTCGCTCCTTTGTGGCCGAAGACGCTCACGCCCAGGCCGTAAGAGAAAGTGTAGGGGTGGTCGGTGAACCGTGTGAGCCAGGTGGGTAAACGGATGTAAAAAAATGTATTCCTACGCCATCCACGCAACGCCTGGCCGGCACTTTTAGCTGCGCGCCGCCCAGTCCTCGGCTTTGAAGCCGACACTGATGCTGCCGTCGGACCATTCGACCACGGGGCGCTTGATGAGGCTGGGCTGGGCCGTGACCAGTGCGCTGGCGCTGGCAGCGTCGGTGACGCCTGCCTGGGTGGCCGCATCGAGCTTGCGCCAGGTCGTACCCTGGCGGTTGACGATTTTTTCCCAGCCCAGGGCCTCTACCCAGCGAGCCAGGTGCTCGGGCGGAACGCCCTGCTTCTTGAAATCATGGAACTGGTAGTCCTGGCCGTGGGCGGTGAGCCACAGGCGGGCTTTCTTGACGGTGTCGCAGTTGGGAATGCCAAAAACAATCATGGGGGATACTCGCAGTGAAGCCTATGAATTTGCCGCCGCTGGGCGACAATGCGCGCAGTATGCACACCACATTCCCCACTCTGGAAGCATGGCTCTCGTATTGTGAGCGCTTGCACCCCCAAAACATCGCCATGGGCCTGGATCGCGTGCGCGAAGTGGCCCAGCGCCTGGAACTGCGTTTTGACTGCCCGGTGATCACCGTGGCCGGCACCAATGGCAAGGGCTCGACCTGCGCCATGCTGGAAGCCGTGGCCTTGCAGTCCGGCTACAAGCCCGGGGTCTATACCTCGCCGCACCTGGTGCATTTTGAGGAGCGTTGCCGCATTGGCGGTGAAATCGCCAGCGCCGAGCAGTTGATGGGCAGCTTTGAAGCGGTCGAGGCTGCGCGCGTTCAGGGCGGCAAGGAAGTGCAGCTGACCTATTTCGAATTCACCACGCTGGGCATCATGCATTTGCTCAGCCGCTCGGGCCTGGACGTGGCCATTTTGGAAGTCGGCCTGGGCGGGCGCCTGGATGCGACGAACGTGATCGACACCGACTGCGCCATCATCACCAGCATCGACATCGACCATGCCGAGCTGCTGGGCAAGGACCGCGAAACCATTGGCCGCGAAAAGGCCGGCATCATGCGTCCCGGCCGTCCGGTGATCGTCAGCGATCCGGTCGCGCCGCAAAGCGTGATCGACCATGCCAACGAGATCGGCGCGCAGCTGTGGAAGTTCGGCGAGGACTTCAATTTCTCCGGCGACAAGCAGCAATGGGGCTGGGCCGGCCGTGGGCGCCGCTATTCGGGCCTGGCCTATCCCGCGCTGCGTGGCGCGAACCAGCTGGTCAATGCCTCGGGCGCGCTGGCCGCATTCGAAGCCTTGCGCGAGCGCTTGCCGGTCACGGCCCAGGCCGTGCGCACGGGCATGGCCATGGTCGAGCTGCCCGGGCGTTTCCAGATCGTGCCCGGCCAGCCGACGCTGGTGCTCGATGTGGCGCACAACCCGCATTCGGTGGCGGCCTTGACCGCCAACCTCGACGCCATGGGCTTTTTCCCCACGACCCATGCGGTTTTTGGCGCCATGTCCGACAAGGACCTCGCACCGATGTTCGCCAAGGTCGGCCCGCTAATCGATCGCTGGTACTTCTGTGACCTGCCCACGCCGCGTGCCGATACGGCCGTTAGCCTGCAGCAGAAATGGAATGCCGTGCAAATGGTGGCGGGTGGACGGCGCGAAGCGGCCACCAGCCTGCATGCGACTCCCGAGTTGGCCTTGCAGGCCGCCGTGGCGGCAGCGGACCCCGCTGATAGAATCGTGGTCTTTGGTTCGTTTTATACGGTAGGTGGTGTGCTGCTCCATGGCACACCGCGCCTGCAAGCCAAACATTTGGGCGAATAAGCCCCGCACGAGTCCGCACTTCATGGCATTTTTCAAGTTTTCTTGGCCTGGCAAGGCTGCTGACAAGTCCGCCCCACGTTCCCGCTCGGCGCAGGTCGAGAGCGTGGATGTGATGCGCAGCCGCGCACGCCACCGGTTGATCGGCGCTGCCGTGCTGGTGCTGGTCGGCGTGGTGGGTTTTCCGCTGCTGTTCGACACCCAGCCCCGGCCCATTCCCGTCGATGTCCCGATTGAAATTCCCGACCGCGGCCATGTGGCACCGCTGGTAGTGCCTGGCGCCGGTGCCGCGGCGGCGCGGGAGTCCGCTCCCTTGACGCCCGAGTCCTCGCTGGACAAGGGCGAAGAGGTGTTCGAGCCCCAGCAGCGTCCTGCAGTCGCCGCGACGCCTGGCCCCGTGCTCACGCCGCCGGCCATGGTGCCGCCGCTGCCGCAAGTGGCGGCGCGGCCCGATCCGGTCAAAGTGGAGCCGCCCAAGCCCAAGGTCGAAGCGCCCAAGCCCAAGGTGGAAGCACCCAAGCCCAAGCCTGAACCGAAGCCCGAGCCCAAGCCCGAGCCGAAACCAGAAAAACACGAAGCCAAACCCGAGCCCAAGCCGGCCAAGGTCGATGACGCGGCGCGCGCGCGCGCCCTGCTCGAAGGCCGTCCAGCGGCGGCTGAAACCACGGCTGAACGCATGGTGGTCCAGGTTGGCGCTTTCAGCGATGCCGACAAGGCGCGAGAAATCCGCGCCAAGCTCGAGGGCGCGGGCCTCAAGGCCTATACCCAGGTGGTCACGACCAAGGATGGCCAGCGCACTCGGGTGCGCGTGGGCCCGTACAACAGCCGCGCCGAAGCCGACAAGGCAGCGGGGCGGATCAAGGGCCTGGGTTTGCCGGCCTCGGTGATCAAGCCCTGATGCCAGTGGTGGCATTGGGGTCGCAAACGGCGGGTGCTTGAATGACCGCTGTGGACTGGTTTTTTCTGGCGGTGGTGCTGGGTTCGTTTCTGCTCGGCGCCTGGCGCGGACTGGTATATGAACTGCTGTCGCTGGTAGGGTGGTTGGTGGCTTTTGTCGCCGCGCGCTACTGGGCTGAGAATATGGCCTTGTGGCTGCCTTTGGGCGATATCGATGGGTCTGTGCGCTATGCCGCGGGCTTTGTCGTGGTGTTCATCGGGGCGGCATTTGCCTGGGGGCTGCTGTCCTGGCTCGCCAAGCGCTTGATCGACGGCGTCGGCTTGCGGCCTGTGGACCGCACGCTGGGAGCGGTGTTCGGCCTGCTGCGTGGTTGTCTGCTGGTGCTGGTAGTGACCCTGGTGGTCGGCTACACGCCTTTGCAGCAAGCGGATGGCTGGCAGCAATCGCTGATTGCGCCAGTGCTGAGCGGCTTGCTGCAGGAGTGGATGCCGGCGCTGCCGCAGGAATTGGGAAGGTATTTGCCTTCAAGATAAGGGCAGGGTGGCTCCAGAAGGGCGGCCTTGCAAGAATGGCGGGACTTTTCCCGCGGATGGATGGAACGCAACTATGTGTGGAATCGTCGGTGTAGTCAGCACTGCACCCGTGAATCAGCTGATCTATGACGCGCTGCTGCTGCTGCAGCACCGCGGTCAGGATGCAGCGGGCATCGTGACCCAGCAGGAACGCAAGTTCTTCATGCACAAGGCCAAGGGCATGGTGCGCGACGTGTTCCGCACGCGCAATATGCGGGCACTGCCTGGCAATATTGGCCTGGGACAGGTGCGTTACCCAACAGCCGGCAATGCGGCCAGCGAAGAAGAGGCCCAGCCTTTCTACGTCAACGCGCCGTTCGGCATTGTCATGGTGCACAACGGCAACCTGACCAATGCCAAGGCGCTGCGCGCGGAACTCGCCGACACGGACCATCGCCATACCAACACGGACAGCGACTCGGAAGTGCTGCTGAACGTGCTGGCCCATGAGCTGGCCCGTGCCACGAGCGGCGCGCCGCTCAAGAGCGTGGACGTGTTCAAGGCGGTGCGCGCAGTGCACAGCCGCGTCAAGGGTTCGTATGCGGTGATCGCACTGATCGCCGGCTACGGCCTGCTGGCGTTCCGTGACCCCTACGGCATTCGCCCGCTGTGCATGGGCCGCGGCGCTGACGGCACCATCATGCTGGGCAGCGAGTCCGTGGCCCTGGAAGGCACGCTGCACACGCTGGACCGCGACATCGCTCCCGGCGAAGCCGTGTTCATCTCCACCGACGGCACGGTGCAGTTCGAGCAGTGCTCCGACAAGAGCGAGCTGCACCCCTGCATTTTCGAATACGTCTACCTGGCCCGTCCGGACTCGGTGATGGACGGTATTTCCGTCTACCAGGCGCGTCTGAACCTGGGTGAATCGCTGGCCAAGCGCGTGATCTCCACCGTGCCGCCGAGCCAGATCGACGTGATCATGCCGATTCCGGAATCGAGCCGTCCGAGCGCCATGCAGCTTGCCCAGTTGCTGGGCCTGCCGTACCGCGAAGGCTTCGTCAAGAACCGCTATGTGGGTCGCACCTTCATCATGCCCGGCCAGGGCGCGCGCAAGAAGTCGGTGCGCCAGAAGCTCAACGCCATCGGCAGCGAGTTCAAGGGCCGCAACGTGCTGCTGGTGGATGACTCCATCGTGCGCGGTACGACGTCCAAGGAAATCGTGCAGATGGCCCGCGATGCCGGCGCCAGCAAGGTCTATCTGGCCAGCGCCGCGCCGCCAGTGCGCTTCCCCAACGTCTACGGCATCGACATGCCCACCAAGAGCGAGCTGGTCGCCCACGATCGCACGGTGGAAGAAATTCGCCAGGTGATCGGCTGCGACGCGCTGATTTACCAGGACGTGGACGGCATGAAGAAGGCGATTGGTTCGCTGAACCCCGCCGTGAACGGCTTTGAAGCTTCGTGCTTTGACGGCGTGTACGTGACTGGCGACATTTCCGAAGGCGATATTGCCGCCCTCAATGCAGGCCGTACCGGTGTTGCCGAAGAAGGCGATGTAGACACTTCGCGCCTGTCGCTGCCCAACGCCCAGGACGCCTGAGCACCACAACGATTGCAAGCAGCGGTGCGCGCAGATCGCCTGTAAGCCAATGAAAAAGAGCTGAAAACGCGGGAGCGCCAGAGTTTCGAGGTAGATGCCTCGAAGCCTGGCGAGCCCAGCGGGTTTGGCTCATTTTTCTTTGTGCTGACGGCCGGCCCAGTGCCACTGCGCCTCCACTGGACAACCAGGAATTCAACCGTGACCGAACGATCCCTTCCCGACGGCCTGCACCCTGACACCCTCGCGGTGCGTGAAGCTGTGGAACGCAGCCAATGGGGCGAGCACAGCGAAGCGCTGTACCTCACCAGCAGCTTTGTGCAACCCGACGCCGCCACCGCCGCGCGGCGCTTCGCCAATGAAGAGCCGGGTTACACCTACAGCCGCACGTCCAACCCCACCGTGACCAGCTTCGAGCGGCGTCTGGCCTCCATGGAAGGCACGGAATCGGCAGTGGCGACCTCGACCGGCATGTCGGCCATCCTGCTGCTGGCGTTGACCATGCTCAAGGCGGGTGACCATGTGATCTGCTCGCAGTCCATGTTCGGCTCGACCATCAAGCTCATCGGCACCGAAATGGCGCGTTTTGGCGTGACCACCAGCTTCGTGTCGCAGACCGATGTGGCTGCCTGGCAGGCTGCGATCCGCCCCGAAACCCGTTTGCTGTTTGCCGAAACCCCGACCAATCCGCTGGGCGACCTGTGCGACATCGCGGCCCTGGCCGAGATCGCCCACGCCCATGGCGCGCTGCTGGCCGTGGACAACAGCTTTGCTTCGCCCGTGCTGCAGCAGCCCGTGAAGTTCGGCGCCGACCTGGTCGTGCATTCGGGCACCAAGCTGCTCGACGGCCAGGGCCGGGTCATGGCCGGCGCGGTCTGCGGCTCCAAGGCGCTGGTGGAAGACAAGATGGGCGCCTTCATGCGCGGCGGCGGGCTGAACCTGGCGCCGTTCAACGCCTGGGTGGTGCTCAAGGGCATGGAAACCCTGTCGCTGCGCGTCAAGGCCATGAGCGCGGCCGCGCTGGAACTGGCCCAGTGGCTGCGGACCCACCCCAAGGTGGCGCGTGTCTATTACGCCGGCCTGCCAGACCATCCCCAGTACGCGCTGGCCATGCGCCAGCAGTCGGGCATGGGCGGAGGTGTGTTGGCCTTTGACGTGGTCGGCTCGGACCCCGAAGCCTTGCGCGCCAATGCGTTCCATGTGATCGACAGCACCCGCGTGTGCAGCATCACGGCCAACCTCGGCGACGTGAAGACCACCATTACCCACCCGGCCAGCACTTCGCATGGCCGCCTGGCCGAAGATCAGCGCCTGGCCGCTGGCATCAGCCAGGGCCTGATCCGCCTGTCGGTCGGCCTGGAACATATTGAAGACATCAAGGCAGATCTCTGCCGTGGACTGGATACCCTGTCATGAGCAACAAAGTACGCACCCGTTTCGCCCCTTCGCCCACCGGTTTCATCCACCTGGGCAATATCCGCTCGGCCCTGTACCCCTGGGCTTTCGCACGTGCCCATGGCGGCGATTTCATCCTGCGCATCGAAGACACGGACGTGGAACGCTCCAACCAGGCGTCGGTCGACGTGATTCTGGAAAGCATGGAGTGGCTGCAGCTGACGCCTGACGAAGGCCCGTTCTATCAGATGCAGCGCATGGACCGCTATAAGGAAGTGCTGGCCCAGCTGCAGGAAAAAGGCCTGGTCTACCCTTGCTACATGAGCATGGAAGCACTGGACGCGCTGCGCGAGCAGCAGATGGCCAACAAGGAAAAGCCGCGCTATGACGGCACCTGGCGCCCCGAGCCGGGCAAGGTGCTGCCGCCCGTGCCCGAAGGCGTTCAGCCCGTGCTGCGCTTCAAGACGCCGCAGGGCGGGGTGGTGGCCTGGGAAGACAAGTGCAAGGGCCGCATCGAATTCCAGAACAGCGAACTCGATGACCTGGTGATCGCGCGCCCCGACGGCACGCCCACCTACAACTTCTGCGTTTGCGTCGACGACATGGACATGCAGATCACCCACGTGATCCGCGGTGACGACCATATCAACAACACGCCGCGCCAGATCCACATCTTCGAAGCGCTGGGCGCTCCGGAGCCGGTGTTTGCCCACCTGCCCACGGTGCTCAACGAGCAGGGCGAGAAGATGAGCAAGCGCAATGGCGCCAAGGCCGTGACGCAGTACCGTGACGAAGGCTATCTGGCCGACGCCATGGTCAACTACCTGGCCCGCCTGGGCTGGAGCCATGGCGATGATGAAATCTTCAGCCGCGCCCAATTCCTGGAGTGGTTCAATCTGGACCACCTGGGACGCAGCGCCGGCCAGTTCGACGAAGCCAAGCTGCGCTGGGTGAATGCCCAGCATTTGAAGGCCATGGACGACCAGGCCCTGGCCGTGCTGGTCAAGCCTTTCCTGGAAAAGCGCGGCATCGCTGCGGCCGAGCTCGATGCCGGCGACCAGCTGGTGCGCATTTGCGGCCTGTTCAAGGACCGCTGCGAAACCCTGGTGGCGCTGGCCGACTGGGCCCAGGTGTTCTACCGCGACGTCACGCCCAATGCCGAAGAGCATGCCAAGCATGTGACCGAAGCCGTGCAGCCGGCGATTGCCGCGCTGGCCGCGGCGCTGGCGGAATGCGAATGGACTCGTGAAGCGATCTCCGCAGCCTTCAAGGAAGTGCTCAAGGCACAGGGCTTGAAGATGCCGCAATTGGCCATGCCCGTGCGCGTGCTGACGGTGGGCTCAGCCCACACGCCATCGGTCGATGCAGTGCTTGAATTGCTCGGTCGTGAAAAAATTGCTGCGAGATTGCAAAAGGTCTAAAAACCTGTCTATAATTCGAGTCTTCAACGACACACAGCAAGAAATTGATTGTGTTGTCAAGAGGGGGTATAGCTCAGCTGGGAGAGCGCTTGCATGGCATGCAAGAGGTCATCGGTTCGATCCCGTTTACCTCCACCAAAAAAAGTTGAAGACGGACTAGTTCCAAGGTTTTGACCCTATCGTCTAGAGGCCTAGGACATCACCCTTTCACGGTGAGTACCGGGGTTCGAATCCCCGTAGGGTCGCCAAGTTTGAAGCACTTGGGTTTTGCAAATTTATTTGCTCAATCACAAAGCTTTCTGCCAGGAGTGGTAGTTCAGTTGGTTAGAATACCGGCCTGTCACGCCGGGGGTCGCGGGTTCGAGTCCCGTCCACTCCGCCACAGTTAAAGGGTTCATGCCTTACAGCACGGATCCATTGGGGGTATAGCTCAGCTGGGAGAGCGCTTGCATGGCATGCAAGAGGTCATCGGTTCGATCCCGTTTACCTCCACCAAAAATTGAGAACGGAAGTTCCAAGGCTACGACCCTATCGTCTAGAGGCCTAGGACATCACCCTTTCACGGTGAGTACCGGGGTTCGAATCCCCGTAGGGTCGCCAAGTTATAGCGCTTGGCCTGTATCAAGTACAGGCGCAAAGCTATCTACCAGGAGTGGTAGTTCAGTTGGTTAGAATACCGGCCTGTCACGCCGGGGGTCGCGGGTTCGAGTCCCGTCCACTCCGCCATAGTTTGAGGGTTGACGCTTGCGTTGATTTCGCTGATTGCGAAAAAGGCACTGTGTTCTGCGCAGTGCCTTTTTTCGTTAGGTATACAGCTCGGTTGGGAGAGCGCTTGCATGGCAGGCAAGAGGTCATCGCTTCGATGGCTTCCCCAGAGAAATGAGAACGGAAGTTCCAAGGTTTTGACCCTATCGTCTAGAGGCCTAGGACATCACCCTTTCACGGTGAGTACCGGGGTTCGAATCCCCGTAGGGTCGCCAAGTTATAGCGCTTGGCCTGTATCAAATACAGGCGCAAAGCTATCTACCAGGAGTGGTAGTTCAGTTGGTTAGAATACCGGCCTGTCACGCCGGGGGTCGCGGGTTCGAGTCCCGTCCACTCCGCCATGATTGTTGGTCAACGTCTGTGTTGATTCGGCTTTTACGAAAACGGCACTGTGCTTTGCGCAGTGCCGTTTTTCGTTGTGCGTAAAAAATGCTGAATGGTATTTGCCGCGGAAATAAGGCGGAGTGCTCGCCCGGGCATATTCGAAATACCCGGGCCATGCGGATTTTCTTTTGCGCCCCGAGTTTGGCGAAGGCGCAAAGTACCGCATTGGGCCGCTATTTCTCTTTCCCGCTGTGCCGCCGGCAATGCCCTAGCGCGGGATCGGTGTCACGCCTGCGCCAGCAGCCCTGCGCGGGCCCTGGCGCGCAGGCGCGCATCAGCGTGGTGCCAGGCGGATAGCGCCGTCGAGGCGTATGACTTCGCCGTTGAGCATGTCGTTTTCGAAGATATGGCGCGCCAGCTTGGCGTAATCCTCGGGCGTGCCCAGGCGGCTGGGGAAGGGCACGCCGGCAGCCAGCGCGTCCTGCACTTCCTGGGGCATGCCGAACAGCATGGGCGTGCCGAAGATGCCGGGAGCGATGGTCATGTTGCGGATGCCGTTGCGCGCCAGATCGCGGGCAATGGGCAAGGTCATGCCGACGATGCCGCCCTTGGACGCCGCATAGGCCGCCTGGCCGATCTGGCCGTCATAGGCCGCGACGCTGGCCGTGGAAATCATCACACCGCGCTCGCCCGTGGATTCGGGTTCGTTCTTGCTCATGGCCTCGGCGGCCAGGCGAATCATGTTGAAGCTGCCGATCAGGTTGACGGTGATGGTCTTGCTGAAAACGCCCAGCGAATGCGCGCCGCTCTTGCCCACGGTTTTCTCGGCCGGCGCGATGCCGGCGCAATTGACCAGACCCATCAGCTTGCCCAGCTGGGTGGCCTGCTCGACCACGGCCCGGGCGTCGGCTTCGTTGCTGACGTCGCAGTGTACAAAGCTGCCGCCTATGTCCTGGGCGACGGCGCGGCCCTTTTCGTCCTGCATGTCGGCAATCACCACCGTGCCGCCCTGGACTGCCAGCATGCGTGCCGTGCCTTCGCCCAAGCCTGATGCGCCACCCGTCACAATGAATACCTTGCCTGCGATGTCCATGGTTTGTCCCTTTGATTGACGTGAACGTAAACGTCAATTATGGCGACAAACAGGCGCTGCTGTCCTGCGCAAAGGCGGCAATGTGCGGCAAGAAGGCAAAAAAAAGCCCGGCCATGGGGCCGGGCTGTTGCGCTGTGCGCTGGCTTATCAGTTGAAACCGACGCGGTCCAGCATCTGCTGCACCTTGGTCATGTTCTTGCCCACAGCGCTGATCGGGATGGTTTCGCTCTTGAAGGGCTTGCCATTGGTCATTGCCTTGAGGGCAGGGTTGTCCAGCTGGATGCCCTTGGCGGCAGGCCACTCGTTGTTGCCGTTGGCAAAGTAGTTCTGCGCAGCAGGGCTGGCCAGGTATTCCAGGAACTTGACCGCATTGGCCTGGTTCTTGGTGTGGCGGGCGACGGCGCCGCCGGCAATGTTCATGTGCGTGCCCCAGGATTGCTGGTTGGGGAACACCACGCCGACCTTGTTGGCCACAGCCACTTCGTCGGGCTTGCTCGAACGGATCATGCGGGCCAGGTAGTAGCTGTTGGTGACGGCGATATCGCACTCACCCGAGGCCACGGCCTTGATCTGGTCGGTGTCGCCACCCTTGGGGGGACGCGCGAGGTTGGCGACCACGCCCTTGAGCCAGGTTTCAGCCTGTTGCTCGCCCATGTGCTCGGTGATGGCACCGAACAGGCTCAGGTTGTAGGGGTGCGAACCCGAGCGGATGCACAGCTTGCCCTTGAATTTGGGATCGGCGAGCGACTCGTAGGTCTGCACATCCTTGGGGTTGACCTTGATCTTGTTGTAGACGATCACGCGGGCCCGGGTGGACAGACCGAACCACGAAATGCCGCCGTCGGCAGCGGGTTGGCTGCGCAGGTTGCTGGGAATCGCGTCTTCCAGGGGCTTGGAGTGGATCGGCAGGAACAGGCCGTCGACTTCGCCGCGGTACAGGCGCGCGGCATCCACCAGCAGGATCACGTCGGCGGGCGACGAAGTGCCTTCGGCCTTGAGGCGTGCCAGGATGCCGGCGTCATCCGCGTCCACGCGGTTGACCTTGATGCCAGTGGCCTTGGTGAAGTTGTCGTAGAGCGCTTCGTCCGTGGCGTAGTGCCGGGCGGAGTAAAGGTTGACGACGCCATCGTCGGCAAAGGCTGCGCCTGCAGCAGCCAGTGTGCAGGCAGCGATCAAGGTATTGAGAATCTTCGGCATGGCAAAGCAGTGGTTGTGTGGAGTCCGTAGATGATACGTTAAACGCGAATTGTTCTCAATAATTTCAAGAGAATTTGGTCACTGCCGGCGTGCGGGCAAAAAAAAGCCCGGTCAAGGACCGGGCTAGAAAGGATCCAAGAAACAGGGTTTCGAGAGGATCCAAGGAGACAACTGGTGGTTTTGACTTTCGCCAAAACGATGGGTCTATTATGCGGGTATTCCCTGAATTTGTGCAGGGAATATCGCTAAAAACCTTGTGTCAATTAGTTACTTTGCGTGCTGGCCTTGACAGCCTCGCTCACGTTCTTGGTGGCAGCTTGCAGATTGGCCTGGGCCATGTCCGAAGCTTGCTTGACAGCCTTTTGCACCGATTCCACGGCGTTGTTGGCGGCCGAAACAGCATTCTTCATGACGCTCACAGCGGCTTCGGTGCCGGCGGGAGCATTCTTGGTCGTGCTGTCGATCAGGTCGCCGATGTCCTTTTGCACTTCGGCTGCGCGGGCTTCGACAGCCTGGGTGAGCTCAGCGCCCGTGCCGTTGGCGATGTCGAACAGGCTGCGGCTGTAAGCAGCGGTTTTTTCTGCCAGGGGCTGAAACCACTGGGCTTGCAGGGCCAGCAATTGCTGCGCATCCTTGACGCCCAGCAGCTGCTGGCTGTGGCTGGCGGCGTCCGACAGTGCGGCACGCGAGGCCGACACGTTCAGTTCGACCAGCTTTTCCACGCCGTCAAAAGCTTTTTGGGTCAGGCCGAACAAAGTCTCCAGGTTGGACTTGTGGGCGTTGAGGATGGTTTCAGGGGTCAGCGTCATGTAAATTCTCCTTGGGTGACGGTATTCATACCGGGCTTGCGAGATATCTGCGCTGAGTGACCCGAGGTCATGTTGCAGTGCAGCATGAGTGCGATTCTAGGCGGTCTTGGCGCAGATGCAAGCTTTTTGTTGCGCTGCAACAAATTTGCTGAAAAGGCGTGTCTGACATCCCCGTGACATGAAAGCGGCCAGGAATGCGGGTTGGCAGGGAGCGACAGCGCTGGGGCGGGTTGGCACAATCGTGGCCATGTCCGACGCTGTCTCCACCCCCACTTCCTCCCCGGCCGCCGTGCCATCCGTGGCCCGTGCCGCGCCGCAGCCGCGCTCGGCCTATCGGGCTTTTCGCAGCATTTCCACGCGCTGGGGGGACAACGACGTTTACGGTCACGTCAACAATGTCGTTTACTACAGCTGGTTTGACACCGCGGTGAACGCCCATTTGATAGAGCAGGGCGCGCTCGACATCGAGCATGGCACGACCATAGGCCTGGTGATCGAGACCCAGTGCAATTACTTTGCGCCCCTGGCGTTTCCGCAGACCGTCGAAGCCGGCATCCGCGTGGCGCGCGTGGGCAGCAGCAGCGTGCGCTACGAGGTGGGGCTGTTCGCGCAGGGTGAAGCAATGACGGCAGCGGCTGGGCACTTCATCCACGTCTATGTGGACAGAGTCACGCGCCGGCCCTGTGCCTTGCCGGCGCGCTTGCGCGAAGTGCTGCAGTTGCTGGCCGGGTGAACTCAGGGTGGTGCAAGCGCCCGTTCTCGCCGTGGACGGGCGGCTCTGGCAGGCCTGAAGGCACGATGGGATCGCCTACACTGTGGGTTGCCTGCCATTGCCAGCGAGGACCCTGTCCCTCGTCTCGCCCATGATCATTACCAGTTTGCTCGACACCGACCTGTACAAGTTCACCATGATGCAGGTGGTGCTGCACCAGTTTCCGAGCGCTCAGGTCGAATACCGTTTCAAGTGCCGCAACCCCGGCGTGGAACTGGCGCCCTATGTCGAGGAGATCCGCGAGGAAATCCGCTGCCTGTGCAGTCTGCAGTTCAGGGATGCGGAGCTGGCCTATCTGAGCAGCTTGCGTTTCATCAAAAGCGATTTCGTCGATTTCCTGGGGCTGTTTCGCCTCAATGAGAAATACATTGAAGTGACGGCCTTGCCCAGCGGCGAGATCGACATCACGATTCGCGGTCCCTGGCTGCACACCATCCTGTTCGAGATCCCGGTGCTGGCCATCGTCAACGAGGTGTATTTTCGCAATACCCAGCAAGTGCCGGACTTCCCCGAAGGGCGCCGGCGCCTGGAGGAAAAGATCGACCTACTGCAGGGCGAAGGCCTGGAGTCGCTGAAGATTGCCGACTACGGCACACGCCGGCGCTTTTCCCGGGCCTGGCACGAGGAAGTGCTGCGCGTGCTGTGCGCACGCCTGGGCACGGGCGAGGGGCGCGCGGGATCGGGTCGCCTCGCAGGCCAGTTCGCGGGCACCAGCAATGTCTTGTATGCGATGAAGCTGGGCGTGACGCCGCTGGGCACCTTGGCGCACGAGTACCTGCAGGCCTGCCAGGCGCTGGGGCCGCGGCTGCGCGACAGCCAGGTGTTCGGCTTCGAGTCCTGGGCGCGCGAGTACCGCGGCGACCTGGGCATTGCGCTGTCGGATGTCTACGGCATGACGGCCTTTCTGCGCGACTTCGACCTGTATTTCTGCAAGCTGTTCGACGGCGCGCGCCATGACAGCGGCGACCCGTTCAGCTGGGGCGAGCGCCTGCTCGAGCACTACCGCATCAATCGCGTGGATCCGCTGACCAAGACACTGATCTTCAGCGATGGACTGACGGTGCCGCGCACCATTGCGCTGTACCGGCGCTTCCACGGCCGCTGCCTGCTGGCTTTCGGCATAGGCACCAATCTGACCAACGACCTGGGCTACGAGCCGCTGCAGGTCGTGATCAAGATGACGCGCTGCAACGGCCAGCCCGTGGCCAAGCTGTCGGATTCGCCGGGCAAGAGCATGTGCGACGACGAGAAGTACCTGGCCTATCTGCGCCAGGTGTTTGACATTGCCCCGACGGCCTGAGCCGGCAGGCGCAGAAGGAATCCTTTTTCATGAAATTTTCGCGTGGTGCGGCCGTGGCCGCCTTCTTGGGGGCGCCGGGCTGGGCCTTGGCGGCCGACATCAACGGCGGCGCGCTGTCGGGCTGGTGGGGCGTGCCGTTCGCGGGCCTGCTGCTGTCGATTGCGCTGGTGCCGCTGCTGGCGCCGATTTTCTGGCACCACCATTTCGGCAAGGTGACGGCGGGCTGGGCCCTGGCGTTTTTGCTGCCGTTTGCCGCGATGTTCGGCCTGGGCGCGACGGGCGCGAGCCTGGTGCACGCACTGCTGGGCGAATACCTGCCGTTTGTGATCCTGCTGCTGGCGCTGTTCACGGTGGCGGGCGGCATTTACATCCGCGGCAGCCTGCGCGGCACGCCAGCGCTCAACGTTGCCATCCTGGCCACGGGCGCCGTGCTGGCGAGCTTCATGGGCACGACAGGCGCTTCCATGCTGCTGATCCGTCCGTTGATCCGCGCCAACGCGGGGCGCAAGCACACGGCCCACATCGTGGTTTTTTTCATTTTCATCGTCTCCAACGCCGGCGGGGCGCTCACGCCTTTGGGCGATCCGCCGCTGTTCCTGGGTTTCCTCAAAGGCGTGGATTTCTTCTGGACCCTGAAGCACATCTTCCCCCAGACGCTGTTCCTGGTGGGCACCTTGCTGGCGCTGTTTTTCGCGCTGGACAGCTGGTTCATGCGCCAGCCCGGTGAATGGTCGGCGCCGGCTACGGCCAGCGACAGCGCGGAGCGCTTCGGTTTTGACGGCAAGGCCAATTTCGCGCTGCTGGGCGTGATCGTGGCGCTGGTGTTGACCAGCGGCATCTGGAAGTCGTCCGTCGCGTTCGACATCGCCGGCACGACCGTGGGCCTGCCCGGTCTGGTGCGCGATCTGGGGCTGCTGGCCGTGGCCTGGGTGTCGCTGCGCATCACGCCTTTGGATGTGCACGCGCGCAACCAGTTCGGCTGGGCGCCGATGGCCGAAGTGGCCAAGCTGTTTGCCGGCATTTTCCTGACCATCATCCCGGTCATTGCCATGCTCAAGGCCGGCGTGGACGGGCCGTTCGGTGCCATCGTGCGTGCGGTCACGCGCGCCGACGGCTCGCCCGATCCGGCCATGTACTTCTGGGCCGCGGGCACCTTGTCGTCGTTTCTCGACAATGCGCCGACCTATCTGGTGTTCTTCAACACCGCCGGTGGCGACGCGCAGCAGCTCATGACGGCGCTGGCGCCGACACTGGCCGCCGTTTCCGCGGGCGCGGTGTTCATGGGCGCCAATACCTATATAGGCAACGCGCCCAACCTGATGGTCAAGGCGATTGCCGAAGACCGTGGCGTGAAGATGCCCAGCTTCTTTGGCTACATGCTGTGGTCGGTCGGGATCTTGCTGCCGCTGTTTGCCCTCATGACCTGGATCTGGTTTGTTTGACCTGAAAGAGAGACTGCCGTGAGTCGACCCAAAATTCTGCTGTCGCGCGCGATTGCGCCCGAAGTGGTGGCGCATTTGGCGCAGCATTTCGAAGTGCAATCCAACCCCCAGGACGTCCAGTGGACGCGGGCGGAGCTGATTGCCCGGCTGCAGGGCCAGGACGGGCTGCTCGATACCGGCACGCAGCGCATCGATGCGGACTTGCTGGCCGCCTGCCCGCAACTGAAGATCGTGGCCAATCTGTCGGTGGGCTTCAACAACTTCGATGTGCCGGCCATGGTGGCCGCGGGCGTACAAGGCACGAACGCGCCGGATGTGCTGACCGAGACCACGGCCGACTTCGGTTTTGCGCTGCTGATGGCCACGGCGCGGCGCATCTGCGAGAGCGAGCACTATCTGCGCGCCGGCAAATGGCAGTCCTGGAGCCACGACCTGTTTGCCGGTGCCGAAGTGCACGGCACTACGCTGGGCATTCTGGGCATGGGCCGCATAGGCCAGGCGATTGCGCGGCGCGGCGCCCATGGCTTTGGCATGAAGGTGATCTATCACAACCGATCGCAGCTCACGCCCGAACTGGAAGCCGAGTGCAAGGCGCGTTACGTGGACAAGCAGGAGCTGCTGCGCAGCGCCGACCACCTGGTGCTGGTGCTGCCGTATACGGCACAAAGCCACCACGCGGTGGGCGCGGCCGAGCTGGCGCTGATGAAACCCACGGCCACGCTGATCAATATCGCGCGCGGCGGCATCGTCGATGACGCAGCCCTGGCCCGCGCGCTGCGTGCGCGCACGATTGCGGCCGCCGGCCTGGACGTGTTCGAAGGCGAGCCCAGCCTGCACCCCGATCTGCTGGAAGTTCCCAATGTGGTGCTGACCCCGCATATCGCCAGCGCTACCGGGCCCACGCGCCGCGCGATGGCGCAGTTGGCGGCGGATAATCTGCAGGCCTTTTTTGCAGGCGAGGGCGCGCTCACTCCGGTGAACACGCCGGATGCCGCGGCGGCACGCGTGCGCGCAGCGCTCTGACGGCCAGCGGCGGCCTAGGCGCGACGTTTCGTCCTTTTTCCTATTTTTTTGAAGTATCACTTTGTCCTTTGAATCCCTGGTCGTGCTTGCGGCGCTCGCGTTGGTGGTGGTTTTGCAAATCCTGGCCTTGCTGCGCCGCGCTGGGGGGGAGAGCGCCCAGCAGCTGCAATCGCTGGAGCGCAGCATGCAGGCCACCCAACTGGCCATTGCCAAGAACGAAGGCGCCCTCGAAGGCATGGGCCAGCAGCTGCGTGGCTTGACGCAGACCCAGCAGATGGGCGCGCAGGCCTTGCGCCAGGTGATCGATGAGGGCCTGGCCCAGACCACGGCCGAGTCGCGTGCCGGCCGCAGCGAACTGGTCGAGGCCTTCAACGGCTTCGAAGCGCGCCTGGCCCAGCGGCTGCAGGCGGCGGACCAGGCCCTGGTTCAGCGGGTGGTGGGACTGCAAGCCACGCTGGGCGAGGCCCTGGCGGGGTTTCGCAGCGAACTCACGGCGACCACGGCCGCGCTGACCGGCGAGAGCGCGCGCTCGCGCCAGGCCATGGCCGACAGCACGGCCTTGTTCGAGCAGCGCATCCAGCAGCGTTTCGAAGCCCTGGCCGAAGCCACGCGCGGTACGCTGGATTCGCTCAAGGGCGATGTGCAAAGCCAGTTGACGGCCATGTCGACAGCGCTCAAGGACCAGCTCGAAGGCAACGGCCACCAGATCCGCCACCAGTTCGGGGTGCTGCAGGACGCCGTGAGCCAGCAGCTCGCGGGCCTGGTGCAGGGCAGCCAGCAGAGCGCCGAGCAGCTGCGCAGCGCGCTCAACGAGCGACTGGCGGCCATCCAGGCCGACAACTCGAGCAAGCTCGAGGAAATGCGCCGCACGGTGGACGAAAAACTCCACGCCACGCTGGAGCAGCGCCTGGGGGAATCCTTCAAGCTGGTCAGCGACCGGCTGGAGCAGGTGCACAAGGGCCTGGGCGAAATGCAGACGCTGGCCGGCAGCGTGGGCGATCTCAAGCGCGTGATGACCAATGTGAAGTCGCGCGGCACCTGGGGCGAAATGCAGCTGGGCGCGATCATCGACAACGTGCTCACGCCCGAGCAGTTCGCGCGCAACGTCAAGACCGTGCCAGGCAGCGACGAGCTGGTGGAATTTGCCATCCGTCTGCCCGGCCGTGCCGATGACCAGCCCGTCTGGCTGCCCATCGATTCCAAGTACCCGGTGGAGCACTACCAGCGGCTGATGGATGCCCAGGATGCGGCGGACAAGCTGCAGATCCAGAGCGCGGGAACGGCGTTCGAGACGTCGATCAAGTTCGAGGCCAAGAAGATCTACGCCAAGTACGTGTCGCCGCCGCACACCACCGACTTCGCCATCCTGTACCTGCCGACCGAAGGCCTGTTTGCCGAAGTCATGCGCCGGCCCGGTCTGGTGGAAGCCATACAGAACGACTGCCGGGTGATGATCACCGGCCCGGCCAACCTCGCGGCCATGCTCAACAGCCTGCAAATGGGCTTCAAGACACTGGCCATCGAGCAGCGCTCGTCGGAAGTCTGGGGCTTGCTGGGCGCCGTCAAGACCGAGTTTGCCAAGTTTGGCGAAGTGGTCGCGGCGACGAAGAAATCCATCGATGCCGCCGCGCGCAAGTTCGATGAAGTGGGTGTGCGCACCCGGGCCATACAGCGCAAGCTGCGCGAGGTGCAGGACTTGCCCGCGCCTGTGCCCGCGGCGGTCACGGTGCCGGGGCTGCAGGTCGTGGATGTCGACACGGACGATCTCGACGCCGACGAGTCGGTGCAAGGCGGTGCGCAATGAACGCCGCATTGTTCAAGGTGATCGCCTCGCAGGTGGCCGTGCATACCACCATGGCCGGGGTGCGGCTGGCCGCGCCGCTGCTGGCGCTCAAGCAGGGTTACAGTGCACCGGCGGTGGGCGTGTTGCTGGCATTGTTTGCGCTGACCCAGGTGTTTCTGGCCCTGCCGGCGGGGCGCTATGCCGACCGCCATGGCTTTCGCAAACCCTTTTTCGGTGGCATGCTGCTGGCGAGCATAGGCTGCGCCGCGGCCATGTTTTTCCCCACGTTTGCCGTGCTGTGTTTCACGGCGCTGTGCACGGGCGGAGCGGCCGGCATTGTGGTGATTGCGGTGCAGCGCCATGTGGGCCGCGTGGCGCACGAGCCGGCGCAGCTCAAGAAGGTGTTCAGCTGGCTGGCCATCGGGCCGGCGATTGCCAATTTCATCGGGCCTTTCGCCACCGGTCTGCTGATTGACCACGCGACTTTTGGCGGCAGTGATACGTCAGGCTACCGCGTGGCGTTCGGCCTGCTGGCACTGAGCCCCATCTGCGCCTGGCTGTGGGTGCGCAATACCCCGGAAACGCCGCTGGCCCCGCGCCCGGCAGGCACGGGCACGCAACGCGCCTGGGACCTGCTCAACGACCCGGCGTTTCGCATGGTGCTGATCGTCAACTGGCTGCAGTCGGCGAGCTGGGATGTGCATACCTTTGTGCTGCCGCTGCTGGGCCACGAGCGCGGCATGAGTGCTTCGGTCATCGGTACGCTGCTGGGCCTGTTTGCCATCGCGGCGGCGGCCATCCGCCTGCTGATGCCGCTGGTCGCGGACCGGCTGCGCGAAGGCGCGGTCATCGCCTGTGCGATGGCGGTCACCGCCTGTATTTTCATCGTCTACCCGTTCACGAACAGCGTGCTGACCATGGGCCTGTGCTCGGTGCTGCTGGGCTTTTCGCTGGGCTCGGTACAGCCCATGGTGATGAGCATGCTGCACCAGATCACGCCCCAGCACCGCCAGGGCGAGGCGCTGGGCCTGCGGCTGATGGCGATCAATGCGTCCAGCGTGGTCATGCCCATGCTGTTTGGCGCGGCCGGGGGCGTGATAGGGATTTCGGCGCTGTTCTGGACCGTGGGCGTGGGCGTGAGCGCGGGAGTGCGCGCGGCCTGGCGTCTGGGCCAGGCCGGAGACAAGGCGCAGGCGGCGCAGTTGCCGCCTTAGTAATCCACAGCGCTCGCCGTCGCCCCAAGCCCATGCAACTGGCGCGTCCTAGCTCAGGGGCACCGAGCAAGCGCCGCCGCGCAGCGAGGGTGCCGTCCCTGGCCGGGCGCCCCCCTCCACCGAAGGTTGAGAGGGGGAAGCGGGGGCCGGCCATCCGGCGAAGCCGCTCAGGGGGTGCTTACATGTAAGCGCCGGTCTCGTTGTACTTCTTGATCAGTGCCCAGGCTTCGGCCGGGTCGTCGGTGTAGTGGAACAGTTCCAGATTCTTGGCCGAAATCGTGCCCTCTTCAATCAGCAGGTCGAAGTTGATCAGTTTTTTCCAGAACTCGGAGCCGAACAGAATCACCGGCACGGACTGCGTCTTGTGCGTTTGCACCAGGGTCAGCACTTCGAACAGTTCATCCAAGGTGCCGAAGCCGCCGGGGAAGGCCACCAGGGCCTTGGCGCGCATCATGAAATGCATTTTGCGCAAGGCAAAGTAGTGGAATTTGAAGCTCAGCTCGGGCGTGATGAAACGGTTGCCGTTCTGCTCATGGGGCAGGGCGATGTTCATGCCGATGTTGGGTACGCCCACATCATGGGCGCCGCGGTTGGCGGCTTCCATGATGCCTGGGCCGCCGCCGGTGCAGATGTAGAGGCGCTCTTGCGGTGACTGCTTGAGGCTGTCGGTGGCGACGATGCGCGCGAACTGGCGGGCCTGGTCGTAGCGCTGGGCGTTGCGCACTGCCTGCTGTGCCTGGGCGATGCACTGCGCATCGCCGCTGGCCTGGGCTTCCTCTAGCTGGGCGGCCGCCTGCTCCGGATCGACAAAGCGTGCGCTGCCGTAGACCACGATCGTGTTCTCGATGCCGTGCTCTTGCTGGGTCAGGTCGGGCTTGAGCAGCTCGAGCTGCATGCGGATGCCGCGGGTTTCGCGACGGAACATGAATTCCGGGTCGGCAAAGGCCAGGCGATGGGAGTTGGTTTGCAATGCGTTGCCGTTGTGGGCCTGGTCGTGCAACTGGGCCCAGGCATCGGCCAGGTCGGTTTCAGACAGGGGGTTGGAAACTTGCATGTGTCCTCGATCAAGTGAAAGCCAAGGTGGCGAATGAATAGCGACTGCTGTGCCCTTGTTCAACTCACTATACGCTCACAAACTCATAGCTCAGAGGTGGCGCGGCCACAGCGCCTGGGTGCTGGCGATGCCGGCCACTGTCATGGCCAGCGAGCCCAGCACATGCACGCTGGTCCAGCCCAGTGCCGCCGCATAGCGCTGGTGCTGCAGCATGGTGATGACTTCGGCCGAAAAGCTGGAAAACGTGGTCAACGCGCCCAGGAACCCGGTGACCAGGGCCAGGCGCCACACCGGGTCGAGTTGCGGCAGGGCATTGAAGACGGCGACGCAGATGCCGATCAGGTAGCCACCCACCAGGTTGGCGGCCAGCGTGCCCCAGGGCAGGCTGTGGCCGACGCTGAGCCACACTCCCAGGCGCCAGCGCGCCAGGGCCCCGAGGCAGGCGCCGATGCAGATGGCAAGAACCGGCAGCATGGCGTCGTCCGTGGATCAGTACCGGTTGTCCGGATGCGCCGGGTCGCTGGGCACGACGCTGCTGACGGACGCGGGCACATTCTGGCCGGTACGCCGGGCCCGGAACAGCGCCGCGCGCATCAGGAAAATCGTGGTGATGGGCGCGGTCACCGAGACGAAGACGGCGATCAGCAGGGCGTGCAGTGCCAGGCGCTGCTCGAGCACAGAGAAGAACAGCACGGTGGCGTACATGATGCACCAGCAGGCCAGCGTGGCGATGATGGACGGCGAGTGCACGCGCTCGAAATAGCTTTTGAGGCGCACCAGGCCCAGGGCACCCAGCAGCGCGATAAAGGCGCCGAAAACCACCAGCAGAGCGACGACCACCTGGGCCCAGATCGGGAGTACGGCTTCGGTCATTCGATGGCCTCCCCGCGCAGCAGGAACTTGGCCATGGCCGTGGAGCCGACGCAGCCGAACAGCGCGATCAACAGCGCGGCTTCGAAGTAATCGGTGCTGCTGTACATGATGCCCAGCACCAGCATGGCCAGCATGCCGGTGGTGTACATGCAGTCGAGCGCGAGCACGCGGTCCTGGGCCGCAGGCCCCTTGATCAGGCGGATCAGCGCGCAGGCCATGGCCACCACCAGCAGAAAGAGCGCCAGGGACAGCGCCCAGTTGAAATAGGGGCTCATTCGAAAATCTCCATCAGGGGGCGCTCGTAGTGGTGCTTGACGTGGTCTATGACTTCCTGGGGGTTGCCCACTTCGAGCACATGCAGCAGCAGCATGGAGCGATCACGCGACAGTTCTGCCCAGGCCGTGCCCGGCGTGATGCAGACAATCATGGCCAGCACGGCCAGGGCGTTGGGGTCGCGCAGTTCCAGCGGAATGTGCACGAAATCCGCCGCATGCTTGCGCTGCGAGGGAAACATCAGAAAGCGCACCACGGTCAGGTTGGACACGGTGGAGTCGTAGACCACGGTGGCGGCCAGCCGAAGAACGGTCAGCGGGTGGCGGATGCGCACCGGCAGGGGCCGCAGGCCGCGCAGCAGTATGGGAATCAGCAGGCCCAGAATGGCGCCCAGCAGCATGTGGCCGCCACTGAGCGTCTGGTTGAGCAGCAGCCAGAGCAGGAACAAGGCCACCGACAGCAGTGGCGCGGGCAGCAGATGCTTCATGGAGCCTCCTGTGCAGTGGATGGCGCCGGGTTGGGCACGGGCCGCTGTGTCAATACGGCGCGGATATAGGTATTGGGCGAGTGCAGGGCATCGGCCGCGTGCTGCATGTAGCGCATCACCGGACCGGCCTGCACGGTCATGAGCAGGCAGCACAGCAGCAGCACGGCGATGGGCAGGCCTTCGGCGACACGCAACTGTGGCGTGTTGCGATCGTGGCTGGCCCAGAAATGGCGCATGCCGACGCGGATCAAGGCGATCGAGGCAATCAGCCCCGTGCCGATCATCAAGGCCAGCAAGGCCCAGCCCCAGAAACCGGGCTGGTAGCCTGCGGAAGTGCCTATGCCCAGCGGATTGAGCACGGCGTTGAGCATGGCCAGCTTGCCCACGAAACCCGACATCGGTGGCAGGCCCGCGATCACCAGGGTGCAGACCATGAAGGCCAGGCCCAGGAAAGCGGCCGCCGCGGGAATCACACGGCCGATCAGCACTTCCTCGTCTTCGTCGAGGTTCAGGCCGGCCGTGGGCACCAGTTCAGCGTTGAGGAAGGGCGCTTCGTCGTCTTCGTAAGGCGCGGTGCGCGCGCCGGCATTGCGCCAGCGGTCGATCAGATCCGACAGCAGGAACAGCGCGGCGATGGCCAGCGTGGAGCTGGGCAGGTAGTACAGCAGGCCGGCCGTCAGCAGGTTCTGGCCGAAGCCGGCGGCGGCGAGCAGCGATCCCGAGGACAGGATGGCGGCATAGCCGGCGAGGTTGGACAGGCGCTGCGAGCCCAGCATGCCGATGGCGCCGAAGACCATGGTCAGCATGCCGCCGCCGATCAGCCAGGCGCTGCCGAACAGCGCGGACTCGCCGGCCTGGCTGCTGAACAGCAAGGTCCACAGGCGCAGCACGGTGTAGACACCGAGCTTGGTCATCATGGCGAACAGCGCCCCCACCGGGGCCGTGGCCGCGCTGTAGGCCGGCACCAGCCAGAAGTTCAGCGGCCACATCGCGGCCTTGATCAAAAAGGCCATGGCCAGGATGGCGGCCGCGGCGTGCAGCAGGCCGCGGTCGGAGGCCTCCACTTGGGGAATGGCGGCGGCCAGGTCGGCCATGTTGAGCGTGCCGGTGATGCCGTAGAGCATGGACACGCCGACCAGGAACAGCGAAGACGCGGCCAGGTTGATCGCGATGTAATGCAGGCCCGACTGGATGCGCGCGCGCCCCGAGCCGTGCAGCAGCAAGCCGTAGGAGGCGACCAGCGTGATCTCGAAGAACACGAACAGGTTGAACAGGTCGGCCGTGAGGAAGGCGCCGGCCAGGCCCATCAGCTGGAACTGAAACAGCGGGTGGTAGTGCACGCCGGCGCGGTGCCAGCGGGCGGCGGCGAAGACGATGGACGCCAGGGCCACGATGCTGGTCAGCACCAGCATCATCGCCGACAGCCGGTCCAGTGCCAGCGAGATGCCGAACGGTGCGGGCCAGTTGCCCGGCAGGTACACGCCCATGGTCACGGGCGCGCCGGCCTGGTCGGTCCATGCCAGCAGGGCGGCGGCGATCACCAGCCCCAGCAGGGTGGACAAAATATTGATGCCCAGCTTGAGGCGCTGCTGCTCTTCGCGCATCAGCAGCATCATCGCTGCGGTGAGCATGGGCAGCGCGATGGGCGCCAGCATCAGGTGCGGCATGAGTTGGCTGGTGATGTCGTTCATGGCATCTCCTGCACATCACGCGAGTGGACGCCGTCCACATGGTCATTGCCCGCCGTGCCGCGGGAGGCCAGCAGCACCACCAGGAACAGCGCGGTCGAGGCAAAGCCGATGACGATGGCCGTGAGCACCAGGGCCTGGGGCATGGGGTCAGCATAGTTCAGCAGATCCTGGGCCACGCCGGGCCGCAGCACGGGTTCCTTGTCGATGGACAGGCCCTGACGGCCCATGCTGAAGATGAACAGGTTGACGGCATAGGCCATCAAGGACAGGCCCATGATGACCTGGTAGGTCCGCGGGCGCAGCAGCAGCCAGACGCCCGAGCCGGTGAGTACGCCGATGGCGATAGCGAGCACGATTTCCATCAGTGGGCTCCCTCGGTCTCGTCCAGGTGTTCATCATCGAGCAGACGCGCGTGGTAGCGGTGGCCGCGTACGGATTGGTGGGCAATGGCCGTCAATATCAACATCGTGGAGCCGACGACCAGCGAAAACACGCCCAGGTCGAAGAAGGTGGCGCTGGCCAGGTGGATATCGCCAATCAGCGGCAGCGTCAGGTGGAAGGTGTGGCTGGTCAGGAAGGGATAGCCGGCGGCGACCGCGCCCAAGCCCGTGAACAGTGCCAGCAGCAGGCCGGTGGCGATCCAGCGGCGTGGGTAGAGCGCGAAGTGGGCTTCGACCCATTGAGTGCCGGAAATGATGTACTGCAACAGTAGCGCGACCGAGAACACCAGGCCGGCGATGAAGCCGCCGCCGGGCTCGTTGTGGCCGCGCATGAACAGGTAGACCGCGACCAGCGTGGCAAAAGGCAGCAGCAGCCGGACCAGCACGGCCGGCACCATCAGATAGCCGACGGCCGTATCGCTGGCATGGCGGGGGTTGACCAGATCGGTCTGCAGATCGCCGGGCACGAAACGTTGTTGCTCGGGCAGGTCCATGGTCTCGCGTGCCGGCCTGAAGCGCCGCAGCAGCGCGTACACCGTCAAGGCCACCACGCCCAGCACCACGATTTCGCCGAAAGTGTCAAAAGCACGGAAGTCCACCAGCATCACGTTCACCACATTGGCGCCGCCGCCGCCCGTGAGCGCGTTTTCGAGGAAGAAGGTCGAAGTGCTGTCGTGGAAAGGCCGACTCATCATGGCAAAAGCCAGCCAGGCCATGCCACTGCCCGCGGCCACGGCCAGGCCCAGGTCGCGCAGGCGGCGCGCGCGCGCCCGGCTATGGGTGGACAGGGCGGGAATGCGCAGGTTCTTGTCCCGCTTGGGCAGCCAGCGCAGGCCCAGCAGGATCAGCACCGTGGTGACCACTTCCACCACCAGTTGGGTCAAGGCCAGGTCGGGGGCCGAGAACCAGAGGAAAGTAATGCAGACGCACAGGCCGCACACGCCCAGCATGATCAACGCGGCCATCCGATGGAACTTGGCTTTCCAGGCGGCGGCGAGCGCGCAGGTGCAGCCCAGCACCCACAGCAGCACGAAGGCCGGAGACAGCGGCAGCGTGCCTCGGTTGCCCAGTTGCATGCCTTGCATCCACAGCGGCATGAAGCCCGCGGCCAGCGCCAGGCACACCAGCCACAGCATTTGCCACTGCAGGCGCATGGTGCTCAGCGCGCGGCGCCCTTTGCGGCCCGCGCTCTGCAGCAGTGTCAGCGAAGTTTCGAAAAAGCGCCGGCCGTCGAAGTAGTGCGCGATGGGCGCGGTTTCCGCACGGCCGGCCTTGCGCAGCCAGGTCAGCAGGGTGTGGATGCCAATGCCGCCGATGAGCGCCAGAATGCTCATGATCAAGGGTGCATTCACGCCATGCCAGACGGCGAGACTGAATTCGGGCAGGGTGCCGCCCACCACGGGCAGTGCCGCGGCGCGCAGGAAGTCGCCCATCGCCCAGGCCGGGAAAACTCCGACCACCAGGCAGGCCAGCACCAGCAGCTCGACAGGAACACGCATCCAGTGCGGCGGCTCGTGCGGCGTCAGCGGCAGGTCGGTGGCGGGCTTGCCGAAAAAGACATCGGCCGTGAAGCGCAGCGAATAGGCCACGCTGAACATGCCGGCGAGCGTGGCGGCAACGGGCAACCAGGTGCGCACCCAGGGGGAGGCATCAAGGTAGACCGTTTCGGCAAAGAACATTTCCTTGGACAGGAAGCCGTTGAGCAGCGGCACGCCGGCCATGGCCGCGCTGGCCACCATGGCCAGGGTGGCCGTGACGGGCATCATGGTGCGCAGGCCCGACAGGCGGCGGATGTCACGCGTTCCGCTTTCGTGGTCGACGATGCCCACGGCCATGAACAGCGAGGCCTTGAACGTGGCGTGGTTCATGATGTGGAACACGGCGGCCACGGCGGCCAGCGGGCTGTTGAGGCCCAGCAGCAGGGTGATCAAGCCCAGGTGCGAGATGGTGGAGTAGGCCAGCAGCGCCTTGAGGTCGTTCTGGAACATCGCCAGATAACCGCCCAGCAGCAAAGTGCACAGACCTGCGCCGCCGACCAGCCAGAACCAGGCGTCGGTGTCGCCGAGCACGGGCCACATCCGGGCCAGCAGGAACACGCCGGCCTTGACCATGGTCGCCGAGTGCAGGTAGGCCGAGACCGGGGTGGGCGCGGCCATGGCATGGGGCAGCCAGAAATGGAAGGGGAATTGCGCGCTTTTGCTCAAGGCACCGAGCAGGATCAGCACCAATGCCGTCAGGTAGAGGTGGTGATCGCGAATTTGCTGACCGGCCGCGAGGATGTGGTCAAGGTCGTAGCTGCCGACGATATGGCCCAGCACCAGCATGCCGGCGAGCATGCACAGGCCGCCCGTGCCGGTGACGGTCATGGCCATGCGCGCACCTTGGCGCGCGTCCTTGCGGTGGTGCCAGTAGCCGATCAGCAGAAAGGAAAACAGGCTGGTCAGCTCCCAGAAAAAGGCCAGCTGGATCACATTGCCCGACAGCACAACGCCCATCATGGCGCCCATGAAGGCCAGGAAGAACGAGAAGAAGCGCGGCACGGGGTCCGCGGGGGACATGTAGTAGCGCGCGTACAGCACCACCAGCGAGCCTATGCCCAGCACCAGCATGCAGAACATCCAGGCAAAGCCATCCATGCGCACGATCAGATTCAATCCCAGGGCCGGCATCCATTCGATTTCCTGGCGCAACACGCCGCCGGCGGCCACCTCGGGGAACAGCATGGCGGTCTGGATGGCACAGCCCAATGCGATCAAGCCGGCCAGCGTGGACTCGGTATTGCGGGCATTGGTCGGCAACACGGCAGCCAGCAGGCTGCCGAGGAATGGCAGAAGAATGAGAAAGATCAAGGGCATGTGCGTTTCATTTTACGGGCAACCGTCGCAAATGCGCTATGAAAACCTGAGCAGGTTTTCAATTATGGTCATGGTGTAGACATAAAAAAAGGCCCCCATGCTTCCGACTGCCTGTGGCCGCTGCCCCCAAGGGGGCGTTTTCATCCTGGGGCGGCCTGCCGATAAAAAACCCGCCTGAGCGGATGCTGTGGCGGGTGCGGTTCTGAGCGGGTGTGCAGGCTTTCAGGGGCGGGCCTGCAGCTGGATTCTGGCGGGTGCGGCGGAGGGCATGGCGGATGCCTGGGGGGTCGAGGGCGGGGGCGGGCTCAAATACGGCTGGCCGTTGACCGTGAGCCCGCTCGCGGAAAGCTTGGCTGCGGAAGCCCTTCCCACGCCATGCACGCGGTCGATCAGATCGGACCAATCGATGAAAGGGGATTTCTTGCGTTGGGCAATGATTCGCTCCGCCAGTGCGGGTCCTATGCCTTTGACGGCATCCAGTTCGGCCTTGGAGGCCTGGTTGGCGTCCAGCCCGGCGAAAGCACAGGCGGCATACAGCAGCGCGGCAACAGTCAGTAGTTTTTTCAGCATCCGGCGCTCCTTGTGCAGGCAAAGCTGAGCTTCGCCCCGAACATCGTACTGTAGGCGCGAGCCTGGCTTGAACCGGGGAAAACCCCGGAACGTGCGGTCAGCGCTACAGCTCTTCCACGCGGCGCGCGGGGTAGCTGTCCCAGCTCTGGCAACCGGGGCAGTGCCAGAAATGTTGCCGCGCTTCAAATCCGCAGGCGGCACAGCGATAACGTGTCAGCGGCTTGCTCGCATGCTCGAGCGCCCGTTGTATCGAAGGGTGGTGTTGCTCGTCGTGCAGCGTTTCGCTGGCCAGCCAGCGCGTGGCGGCCACCAGCGAAGGCTCCTTGCCCAGATGCTGGATGTAGCGCTCGCGGCCGGGCGCATCCGCCTGGCCGCTGTCCGCGTCCAGGGTGACCAGGGCTTGCAGCAGGTCCAGCGAAGGCGTCTGGCGGTACTGGTCTTCGAGCCAGCGCTGAATCTCCTGCATGTTGCCCAAGGCCTTGGCGATGTCCGGCAGCAGGGCGGCGGCCAGGGGCAGGGCGCTCGGGCTGTTGTGGGCCAGTGCTTGCAAGGTGCTCCAGGCCTGCTGGTGCTGGCCCATGCGGTGCTGCAGGCGAGCCAGGTCGATGTGTGCACGCGCGGCGCCCGGTGCGAGCTGCAATGCCTGTTGGTAGGCTACCTGTGCCTGCTCCAGCTGGCCGTTCGTGGCCTGCACATCGCCTTGTTCGCACAGGTAGTGCGCCAGGCGCGCGCTGAAGTCGCCCTGGCCCGCGGCCTGCATGCGCTGGGCGATCTCGCTGGCCTGTTTCCAGTCGCGCGAGCGTTCGTAAATGGCCAGCAGGGCCAGTCGCGCTTCGGCTTCGTAGCTCGTGCCTTCGAGCCGGCGCAGCGCGTCTTCGGCGCGGTCCAGCAGTCCGGCCTTGAGAAAGTCGAGCGCCAGTGCATGCTGGGCACGGTTGCGGTCGGTGCGGTTCAGGTCGCCGCGTGACAGCAGGTGCTCATGGACCCGCACGGCGCGGTTGTATTCGCCGCGGCGGCGAAACAGGTTGCCCAGTGCAAAGTGCAGCTCCGACGTATCGGGGTCGTTCTGCACCGCCTCGATGAAGGCATCGATGGCCTTGTCCTGCTGCTCGTTGAGCAGAAAATTCAAGCCCTTGAAGTAGGCCTTGGGGGCGCTGCGGTTGTATGCGCGCATCTGGCGGGCGTCGAAACGCGAGGCCAGCCAGCCCAGTGCAAACGCCAGGGGCAAGCCCAGCAAGATCCAGCTGATATCAAATTCCATGGAGATTGTGTGGGGGCAAAGAGGGCTGGGATTCCGCCGTGTCCGCGACAGTCGCGGGTGCTTCGGTTGCGGCGACTGCCGGTGCTGCTGCACGCTGCGCGGCACTGCGGTGCTTCAACCAGCGCGGCACCATGCCTAGCACCCCTGCCACCAGCCCTGCGGCAAAGGCGGTCAGCACGACCAGCACCAGAGGCGCGGTCCATTGGGTGCCAAAGAAAAAATGCACCGTGGCGTTTTGCTGGTTGTTCAGCGCAAAGGCGAACAGCGTAAAAAAAATGGCCGCCTTGAGCAGCCACAGTATGTATTTCATGCGACCCCTTGTGTGACTGTTGGATTTTAGACTTTAGTTCACAGGCGAGGGGCGTTCGCTGCGGCGTCAGGGCAGATTGCCGGCGCGCAAGGCACTTGCAGCCAGCAGTGCCTGGGCACCGCCGAGTTCAAACGTGCGCTGGTCCACGGCTTCGCGCAAGGCTTTGCCGGGCTTGAAGTGGGGGACGCGCTTTTGGGGAATGTGCACGGCTTCGCCGCTGCGTGGGTTGCGGCCCATGCGCGCAGGGCGGTGGTTGACAGAAAAGCTGCCAAAGCCGCGGATTTCAATGCGCTGGCCACGTACCAGGGCATCGCCCACTGCATCCAAAATGGTTTTGACAGCGAGTTCGGCGTCGCGTTGCGTCAATTGACCGAAACGAGCAGCCAGTTCTTCGACGAGATCAGAGCGGGTCATCGAAAAGGAATCCTGTGGGTACCGGAGAAAACCGGTTTGAAAGAAAAAAAGCGGCGGGCGCCTGTAGCGCCCGCCGCATTCAACTCAAGTCAAGCGGGTGAGTGCTTTACTTTTCCGAGTTGTCCAGCTTGGCGCGCAGCAGTGCGCCCAGGCTGGTCGTGCCGGCGCTTTCGCGCGTCGATTGTGCCGACAGGGATGCCATGGCTTCTTGTTGGTCGACCATGTCCTTCTGCTTGATGGACAGTTGAATGTTGCGGGTCTTGCGATCCACGTTCAACACCACGGCAGTGACTTCGTCACCTTCCTTGAGCACCGAGCGGGCATCTTCCACGCGGTCGCGGGAGATTTCCGAAACGCGCAGGTAGCCCAGGATGTCTTCGCCGAGGTCGATTTCAGCGCCACGAGCGTCCACGGTCTTGACCTTGCCGGTCACGATCTGGCCCTTGTCGTTGACAGTGGCGAAGGTCGTGAAGGGATCGCTGTCCAGCTGCTTGATGCCCAGGCTGATACGTTCGCGTTCCACGTCCACGGCCAACACGATGGCTTCGACTTCTTGGCCCTTCTTGTAGTTACGAACAGCGGCTTCGCCGGTTTCGTTCCACGACAGGTCGGACAGGTGAACCAGGCCGTCGATGCCGGCAGCCAGACCAACGAACACGCCGAAGTCGGTGATCGACTTGATCGGGCCCTTGACGCGGTCGCCGCGCTTGGTGTTCTGGGCAAATTCTTGCCAAGGGTTGGCCTTGCACTGCTTCATGCCCAGGGAGATGCGACGCTTGTCTTCGTCGATTTCCAGGACCATGACTTCGACTTCGTCGCCCAGGGACACGAGCTTGGAAGGAGCAATGTTCTTGTTCGTCCAGTCCATTTCGGAAACGTGGACCAGGCCTTCGATGCCGGGTTCCAGTTCCACGAATGCGCCGTAGTCAGCAATGTTCGTGACCTTGCCGAACAGACGGGTAGCCGAAGGATAGCGACGCGAAACGCCCATCCAAGGATCGTCGCCCATTTGCTTCAGGCCCAGGGACACGCGGTTCTTTTCGGTGTCGAATTTCAGGATCTTGGCCGTGATTTCTTGGCCAGCCGTCACCACTTCCGATGGGTGACGCACGCGACGCCATGCCATGTCGGTGATGTGCAGCAGACCGTCGATACCGCCCAGGTCCACGAACGCACCGTATTCGGTGATGTTCTTGACCACGCCTTGGACGATAGCGCCTTCCTTCAGCGTTTCCATCAGCTTGGCGCGCTCTTCGCCCATCGAGGCTTCCACCACAGCGCGGCGGCTCAGCACCACGTTGTTGCGCTTGCGGTCGAGCTTGATGACCTTGAATTCCAGGGTCTTGTTTTCGTAAGGCGTCAGATCCTTGATCGGACGCGTGTCGATCAGCGAACCGGGCAGGAATGCGCGGATGCCGTTGACCAGAACGGTCAGGCCGCCCTTGACCTTGCCCGATGTGGTGCCGGTCACGAATTCGCCGGATTCCAGGGCCTTTTCCAGGGCCAGCCAGGAAGCCAGACGCTTGGCGGTGTCGCGCGACAGGATGGTGTCGCCGTAGCCGTTTTCGATGGAACCAATGGCCACCGAAACGAAGTCACCGACTTGGACTTCGACTTCGCCCTGATCGTTCTTGAATTCGTCGAGGGGCACGTAGGCTTCGGACTTCAGGCCGGCGTTAACCACCACGAAGTTGTGCTCAACGCGCACGACTTCAGCGGTGATGACTTCGCCAGGACGCATTTCCGTGCGTTGCAACGATTCTTCAAAGAGGGCGGCAAAAGATTCAGACATGTATTTCCTTAGCCGCAAACAGGTTTCCGAGAGCACTATTGCTGACGTTTTTAAGGCTGCTTGCGGAGGTTTCGTGCGGATAAATCCGCGGGCTATAGTTCACCAACCCCCATGCCATTCGCTAGCCAGGGCGAAAAAGCGGCAGGGGGAACCGGGGTTCAGTCTTTCAGGCCAGGCTTGAAAGGCTGTCGCTCTTGCCACCATTGCAGCACCTGCGTGACCACCTCTTCGATGGAAAGCACGGAGCTGTCGAGCAGCAATGCGTCTTGTGCGGGCTTGAGCGGCGAGGCACTGCGCGACATGTCGCGAGCATCACGTGCCTCAAGGTCTGCACGAAGCGCGCTGATGTTAGCGGAAATTCCTTTGGAAATCAACTGTTTATACCTTCTCTCAGCACGGCATTCGGCCGAGGCGAGAAGGTAGACCTTGAGCGCGGCGTTGGGGAAGATCACCGTGCCCATGTCGCGGCCGTCGGCCACCAGGCCGGGCAGGGTCTGAAAATTCCACTGCAGTGTCAGCAGGGCCTGGCGCACGGCGGGCAGGGCCGAAACGCGCGAGGCATCCATGCCGGCGGCCTCGCTGCGGATGGCTGCGCCTATGTCTTCGTCGCCCAGCAGAATCTGCTGCGCGGGCGTGAAGCGTATGGGCAACTCGCGCACCAGGGTGGCGATCTCGGCTTCATGCGCTTCGTCCAGGTCCAGGCCGGCGCGGCGCGCGGCCAGGCCGGCGATGCGGTACAGCGCGCCCGAGTCCAGGATGCCATAGCCCAGGCGCCGTGCCACTTCGGCGGCGATCGTGCCTTTGCCCGAAGCCGTGGGGCCGTCGATGCAGATCACCGGAATGTTCGCGCGCGGCGTCTGGCAGACCGAGAACAGGGCCTCGAAATAATCGGGGAAAGTCTTGGCCACGCACTGCGGGTCTTCGATGCGCACCGGCAACTGCGCCGGATTGAAGGCGGCCAGCGAAAAGCACATCGCGACGCGGTGGTCGTCATAGGTGTGGATGCTGGCGGCGTGCCAGTCGGCGGCCTGGGCCGGCGGCGTGACGCTCAGGAAGTCCGCGCCTTCTTCGACGCTGGCGCCGAGCTTGCGCAGCTCGCAGGCCATGGCGGCGATGCGGTCGGTTTCCTTGACGCGCCAGCTGGCGATATTGCGCAAGGTGGTCGTGCCTTCGGCATACAAGGCCATCACCGCCAGCGTCATGGCCGCGTCGGGGATGTGATTGCAGTCCAGGTCTATGGCCTGCAGCGGCCAGCGCCCGCGGCGCACCTGCAGCCAGTTGGGGCCGCTTTCTATGTGCGCGCCCATGGCCCGGGCGGCTTCCACAAAGCGGATGTCGCCCTGGATGGATTGCGCGCCCACGCCCAGGATGCGCACGCCTTCGGCGGATTCGGTGCCCGCGGCGATGGCGCCCAGCGCGATGAAGTAGCTGGCCGACGAGGCATCGGCCTCGACATGGATGTCGCCGGGCGAGCGGTAGCGGCTGCCGGCGGGAATCGTGAAGCGCTGCCAGCGGTCGTTGTGCACCGTGATGCCGAAGTGCTTGAGCAATTCCAGCGTGATGTGGATGTAGGGCTTGGAGATCAGCTCGCCGACGACTTCGATGGTGACGTCCTGGTCGACCGCGCGCAGCGGCAGCGCCATCAGCAGCGAAGTCAGAAACTGGCTGGAGACGTCGCCGCGCACCTGGATGGGCTGTGCCAGCTGGCCCGAGGCAAAGTCGGGCTGGGCGATGCGCAGCGGCGGATAGCCGGCGTTGCCCAGGTAGTCGATGCGGCAGCCCAGTTGGCGCAAGGCGTCGACCAGATCACCGATGGGGCGTTCATGCATGCGGGCGACGCCGCTGAGCGTGAAGTCGCCGCCCAGCACGGCCAGGGCCGCCGTCAGGGGGCGCATGGCCGTGCCCGCGTTGCCCAGGAACAGCTCGGCACTGGCGTTGGCGGGCAGGGCCGCGGCGATGCCGGTGATGCGCAGCACATCGTCCTTGCGCTCCAGCTTGCAGCCGAGTTGTTCGAGCGCCGTGAGCATCACGCGGGTGTCGTCCGAGTCGAGCAGGTCGTGTACCGCGGTCGTGCCTTCGCTGAGCGCAGCCAGCAGCAGCACGCGGTTGGAAATGCTCTTGGAGCCGGGCAGGCGGACTTCGCCTTCGGCCGTGGCGAGTGCGGGAACGTCGAGAAATTCGGTCTGGAACATGTCGCCTCTGCAGCGTGAGGGGCTCAGGAGCCCAGGGAATCGGAAGGGGTGGCGGCGGCCATCTGCGGGGCGGCCATGCGCCAGTGGGCGCGGGCGGCGCTGGCCAGCGTGAGCCGGTCCTGCAAGGCCTGGCCGTCATCTTGCTCCATGAGCTGCTCCAGGTTCTGCAAGGCCTGCCGGAACTGGCGCGACTGGGTCAGCACCTGTTCGCGATTGGCCAGCAGGATGTCGCGCCAGATCTTGGGGTCGCTGGCGGCGATCCGCGTGAAGTCACGAAAGCCCGGGCCGGCCAGGGCCAGCGTGGCGTCCGCCTGGGGCTGGGACAGCACGCTTTGCATCATGGCAAACGCCAGCAGATGGGGCAGGTGGCTGACGGTGGCCAGCGTCGCATCATGGGCTTCGGGCGACATGCTGTGCACCTGACAACCCAGGGCCTGCCAGACTTCGCGGGCCTGCTGCAGCTGCACCGTGAGCGTGCGCTCGGTGGGCGTAAGCACCACCTGGCTGCCCACATACAGGTCGGCATCGGCGTGCTCGACGCCGGCCACTTCCTTGCCGGTGATGGGGTGGGCCGGCACGAAAGAGCCGATCTGGTCGCGCAGCGCCGAGCGCGCGGCCTGCACCACGTCGGTCTTGGTCGAGCCCACATCCATGATCAGCATGCGCGGCGTGACCAGGTGCTTGATGGACTTGAGCGTGGCTTCGGTCGCGGCCACGGGCACGGCCAGCAGCACGATGTCCGCGCCCGCGGCGGCCAGCAGTGCCGACGGTGCTTCGACATCGATCACGCCCAGCTGGCGCGCACGTTCGGTGGTGGAGGGCGACTTGCTGTAGCCCACCACGCGCTTGACCAGGCCGGCCTTCTTCAGGGCCAGCGCAAACGATCCACCCATCAGGCCGCAGCCTATGAGTCCCAATTGTTCAAACATCCACAGGCTCCGGCGTCAGGCAGTGATGGGGTAGGCGCCCAGCATCTTGTAGAAGGCGCACAGACCTTGCAGTTCCTGCAAGGCCTTGGCCACATGGGGCTCCGAAGGGTGGCCTTCGAGGTCGATGTAGAAGTAATACTCCCACTGGCCGGTGCGTGCCGGGCGCGACTCGAAACGCGTCATCGACACGCCATGGGTCTTGAGCGGCATCAGCAGGTCGTGCACGGCGCCGGGGCGGTTGGGCACGGAAATGATCAGGCTGGTGCAGTCCTTGCCCGTGGCGGCGGGCATGGCCAGGGTCTGCGGCAGGCAGATGATGGCAAAGCGCGTGCGGTTGTAGGCCTCGTCCTGGATGGCGTGGGCCACGATGTGCAGGCCGAATTGCTGGGCCGCGCGGTCGCTGGCCAGGGCAGCCCAGCCGGGGTTGAGCGAGGCCAGGCGCGCGCCTTCGGCGTTGCTGTCCACGGGGCGGCGCTCGGCATGGGGCAGGTGCTTGGTCAGCCAGGCCTGGCACTGGGCCAGGGCCTGCGGGTGGGCCACCACGACGTCGATGTTTTCCGCCGAATTGCTCAGGCGCAGCAGGTGGTGGCGGATCAGCAGGCTGACTTCACCGACCACATGGCAGGGCGTGTGCAGGAACATGTCCAGCGAGCGCGTGACCACGCCTTCGGTCGAATTTTCCACGCCCACCACACCGTACTGGGCGCTGCCCGCGGCCGTGGCATGGAAGACTTCGTCGAAGTTGGCGCAGTACATCAGGTCGGCCGCGCCGCCGAAGTAGTCGACAGCAGCCTGTTCGCAGAAGGTGCCGGCCGGGCCCAGCACGGCCACGCGCTGGGGCGATTCCAGCGCCAGGCAGGCCGACATGATTTCGCGCCAGATGGCCGAGACATGGTTGTTGCGCAGCGGGCCGGGGTTGGCCGCTTCGATCTTCTGTATCACCTGGGCCACGCGGTCAGGGCGGAAAAAAGGCGTGCCTTCGCGCTTCTTGACTTCGCCGACCTGTTCGGCGACATGCGCGCGCTGATTGACCAGCGACAGCAGCTGTTGGTCGATGCTGTCGATCTGCTGGCGCAAATCCGCGAGATCGGGCGAGGCTTGGGGCGTGTTCATGGCTGTGGGTCTCTCAGGCGTTTTGTTGTTCGAAGGCGTGCAGGTAGTCGACCAGGGCTTGGACGCCGGCCAGGGGCATGGCGTTGTAGATGCTGGCGCGCATGCCGCCCACCGACTTGTGGCCCTTGAGCTGCAGCAGGCCGCGCTCTTTCGCACCGGCCAGGAAGGCGTCGTTGAGCGACTCGTCGCGCAGGAAGAACGGCACGTTCATGCGCGAGCGCGCATTCGGCGCGACCTTGTTCAGATACAGCTGCGACTGGTCGATGCTGGAGTACAGCAGCTCGGCCTTGGCGATGTTGCGCGCTTCCATCGCGGCGATGCCGGTCAGATCGCCTTCACGCTGGCGCTTGAGCCACTGGAAGGTCAGGCCGGCGATGTAGATGCCCCAGGTCGGCGGCGTGTTGTACATCGACTGGTTGTCGGCGACGGTCTTGTAATTGAACGCGCTGGGGCAGGCGGGCAGGGCATGGCCCATCAGGTCTTCGCGCACGATGACGATGGTCAGGCCGGCCGGGCCGATGTTCTTTTGCGCGCCGCCAAAGGCCAGGCCCACGCGGCTCCAGTCGACCGGGCGCGAAGCCACGTGCGATGAGAAGTCGATCACCAGCGGAGCATCGCTGCCCAGCGCCTTGAGGTCGGGCAGCTCATGGAATTCGACGCCGTGGATGGTTTCGTTACTGCAGATGTGCACATAGCTCGCGCCGCGGCTCAGGTCCCAGCTGGCCGCGGGCGGGATGGCGGTGAAGTTGCTGTCTTCGCTGCTGGCGGCGACATGCGCCTGCGCCGCATACTTGCCGGCTTCCTTGACCGATTTCTGGCTCCAGCTGCCGGTCAGCACGAAGTCCACCGTGGCGGCGTGCGACAGGTTCAGCGGCACGATGGCGTTCTCGGCCAGGCCGCCGCCCTGCATGAACAGGATCTTGAAGTTCGCGGGCACGGCCAGCAATTCGCGCAGGTCGGCTTCGGCCTGCTCGTAGATGGAGATGAATTCCTTGCCGCGGTGGCTCATTTCCATCACCCCCATGCCACTGCCATGCCAGTCCAGCATTTCGGCAGCAGCTTGCTCCAGAACTTCGGCAGGAATGGCCGCGGGGCCGGCGGAAAAGTTGTAGGGGCGATTCATGATGGCAACAGGAATGAAGAGAGGTTCTGGCTCTGGGAGCGTGGGCACCCGGAGCTTTGGGGAGGGGGAAACAAGCACGCCGGCTAGGCCGGCGTGCTGGGAGTGGCCGGAATCAGACCTGGGGGGTTGCGTCGTCGCTGCCGTCGACCGCTGGGCTGTCTTCGGCTGGGACGTCTTCCGGTTCCGCTGGGGCATCGTTTTCGGCGATGCGCTGCAGGCCGCTGAGCTGGGTGCCTTCGTCCAGGGCGATCAAGGTCACGCCCTGGGTGGCGCGGCCGAGTTCACGGATCTCAGAGACGCGGGTGCGAACCAGCACGCCCTTGTCGGTGATCAGCATGATTTCGTCATCCGCGCGTACCAGCGTGGCGGCGACCACCTTGCCGTTGCGCTCGGACTGCTGGATGGCAATCATGCCCTTGGTGCCGCGACCATGGCGCGTGTACTCGGAAATGCTGGTGCGCTTGCCGTAGCCGTTCTGGGTGGCGGTGAGCACGCTTTGCGGGTTGCTGTCCGAGTCTTCGGCGACCAGCATGGCGATCACGCCCTGGCCTTCTTCCAGCATCATGCCGCGCACGCCGCGTGCCTGGCGACCCAGGGGACGCACGTCGTTTTCGTCAAAGCGCACGGCCTTGCCGCCATCGCTGAACAGCATCACGTCGTGGGCGCCATCGGTCAGCGCGGCGCCGATCAGGAAGTCGCCGTCGTCGAGGTTGACGGCAATGATGCCGGCCTTGCGCGGGTTGCTGAACTCGTTGAGTGCCGTCTTCTTGACCGTGCCCATGCTCGTGGCCATGAACACATAGCGGTCTTCAGGGAAGGTGCGCATTTCGCCGGTGAGCGCCAGCACCACGTTGATCTTCTCGCCTTCCTGCAGCGGGAACATGTTGACGATGGGGCGGCCGCGCGAGCCACGCGAGCCCGCGGGCACTTCCCAGACCTTGAGCCAGTACAGGCGGCCGCGGTTGGAGAAGCACAGCAGGTAGTCGTGCGTGTTGGCGATGAACAGCTGGTCGATCCAGTCGTCTTCCTTGGTGGCAGTGGCCTGCTTGCCGCGGCCGCCGCGCTTCTGGGCGCGGTATTCGGACAGAGGCTGGCTCTTGATGTAGCCGGTGTGGCTCAGCGTGACCACCATGTCGGTAGGCGTGATCAGGTCTTCGGTGGAAAGATCCTGGGCGCTGTACTCCACGGTGCTGCGGCGCGCGCCGATCTTGCTCTGGCCGAACTCGCCCTTGAGGGCCGTCAGCTCTTCGCCAATGATCACGGACACGCGGGCGGGCTTGGCCAGGATGTCGAGCAGATCCTCGATCACCGACATCACGTCCTTGTACTCGGCCACGATCTTGTCCTGCTCCAGCCCGGTCAGGCGTTGCAGGCGCATTTGCAGGATTTCCTGGGACTGGGTCTCGGACAGGCGGTACAGACCGTCCTGGCCCATGCCGAATTCCACTTCCAGGCCTTCGGGCCGGTAATCGTCGGCACTCACCAGGCCGCCGTCGGCGCGCGTGCGGGTGAGCATCTCGCGCACCAGCTTGCTGTCCCAGGCGCGCGTCATCAGCTCGGCCTTGGCCACGGGGGGCGTAGGCGCATTGCGGATGATGGCGATGAATTCGTCGATGTTGGCCAGGGCCACGGCCAGGCCTTCGAGCACATGGCCGCGATCGCGGGCCTTGCGCAGCTCGAACACGGTGCGGCGCGTGATCACTTCACGGCGGTGCTGCAGGAAGACGGCAATCAGTTCCTTCAGATTGCACAGGCGGGGCTGACCGTCGATCAGCGCCACCATGTTCATGCCGAAGGTGTCCTGCAGCTGGGTCTGCTTGTACAGGTTGTTGAGCACCACTTCAGGCACTTCGCCACGCTTGAGTTCGATTACCAGGCGCATGCCGGACTTGTCCGATTCGTCCTGGATGTGGCTGATGCCTTCGATCTTCTTCTCGTGCACCAGCTCGGCCATGCGCTCCTGCAGCGTCTTCTTGTTGACCTGGTAGGGCAGCTCGTCAACGATGATCGCCTGGCGCTGGCCGCGGTCGATGTCCTCGAAGTGGCACTTGGCGCGCATCACCACGCGGCCACGGCCGGTGCGGTAACCGTCCTTGACGCCGTTGATGCCGTAGATGATGCCGGCCGTGGGGAAGTCGGGCGCGGGCACGATTTCCATCAGCTCGTCGATCGTCGCCTCGGGGTTCTGCAGCATGTGCAGGCAGGCGTCGACCACTTCGTTGAGGTTGTGCGGCGGAATATTGGTGGCCATGCCCACGGCAATGCCGGAGGAGCCGTTGACCAGCAGGTTGGGCAGGCGGCTGGGCATGACCAGCGGCTCGCGTTCGCTGCCGTCGTAGTTGGGCCCGAAATCGACAGTTTCCTTATCGATGTCGGCAATCATTTCATGGGCGATCTTGGCCAGGCGGATTTCGGTGTAACGCATGGCCGCGGCGCTGTCGCCGTCGACCGAGCCGAAGTTGCCCTGGCCATCGACCAGCATGTGGCGCAGGGAGAAATCCTGGGCCATGCGAACGATGGTGTCGTACACGGCGGAGTCGCCGTGCGGGTGATATTTACCGATCACGTCACCGACGATACGGGCGGATTTCTTGTACGGCCGGTTCCAGTCGTTGTTGAGCTCATGCATGGCATAGAGCACACGACGGTGCACCGGCTTGAGGCCGTCGCGTGCATCGGGCAGCGCGCGGCCCACGATCACGCTCATGGCGTAATCGAGATAACTGCGACGCATCTCCTCTTCTAGGCTGATGGGCAGAGTTTCTTTGGCAAACTGGGTCATGGACAGCGACTTTGACGGCAAGGGATGTCCATTTTAGAGTCATTGGGCTGTAGTTGCTGCGCAACATATCCCGGGAATTACGCTTTTGTCGTACCGACCCCACCCGCCAGCCTGGGCAATTCGCATGTTACGTATGGCACAATCATTTCCAACGTTCTTGGTGATGGCCACTAATGACGTCCACAAATACGCAGCGCGGCTGCGGCTTTTTCCCCAAGAGGAGAACCATGAAGAAACTGAACAAAGTGGCAATGCTGTTTGCCTGCGCCGCACTGGCAACTGCTGCTGGCGCCCAAGTTAAGGCTGCTAACGGCGGCAATGTCATCGACAACTGGCAAAATGGCACCAGCGAACTGACCTGGAAAAACGGTACGAACGAACTGTGCTGGCGTGATGCCAACTGGACACCTGCAACGGCTGCTGCCGATTGCGACGGTGCTCTGAAGGCAGCACCTGTTGCTGTGGTGGCTGTGCCTGTTGTGGTTGCTCCTGCACCCGCAGTGGCTCCTGCTCCTGCAGTGGCAACCAAGGTCACCTATGCTGCTGATGCATTCTTTGACTTCGACAAGTCTGTTCTGAAGCCCGAAGGCAAGGCCAAGCTCGACGACCTGATCTCCAAGGTCAAGGACGTGAACCTGGAAGTCATCATTGCCGTGGGTCACACCGACTCCGTCGGCTCCGATGCTTACAACCAGAAGCTGTCGGTGCGTCGTTCGGAAGCCGTCAAGGCTTACTTGGTGTCCAAGGGCATCGAAAAGAACCGCGTTTACACTGAAGGCAAGGGCGAAAAGCAGCCTATCGCTGACAACAAGACGGCCGAAGGCCGTGCTAAGAACCGTCGCGTTGAAATCGAAGTGGTGGGCACTCGCGCCGCTAAGTAATCTTCGGATTACCCAGGAAAAGCCCCGGAAACGGGGCTTTTTTTATGTCCCATAACAAACCAGCAAGAAGGAAATGCACCGATGCCTGAAGCCATCAATGCAGACCCGGCCGAACTGGCCAAGTTCTCCGATCTGGCCCACCACTGGTGGGATACGGAAAGTGAATTCAAGCCGCTGCACCAGATCAATCCCCTGCGCCTGGATTGGATCAACAATCTCGCCCCGCTGGCAGGCATGGATGTGCTGGATGTGGGTTGTGGCGGCGGCATTCTGGCCGACTCCATGGCGCGCAAAGGCGCGGTGGTGACCGGCATCGACCTGGCCACCAAGTCCCTGCGAGTGGCCCAGCTGCATGCGCTGGAAGCGCAAACTCCGAACATTCGCTATGAAGAAATTGCCGTCGAAGCCATGGCCGAACGCCAGCCTGCAAGCTTCGATGTAGTGACCTGCATGGAGATGCTGGAGCATGTTCCCCAGCCTGAATCGGTGGTTCGAGCCTGTGCGGAGCTGGTCAAACCCGGTGGATGGGTCTTTTTTTCCACACTCAATCGCAACGTTAAATCTTTTGCGCAAGCAATTGTTGCAGCGGAATATGTACTCAACATGCTGCCCCGTGGTACGCACGAGTACGCCAAGATGATCCGGCCCAGCGAGTTGGCAAGCTTTTGCCGCGCCGCTGGCCTCGATGTGCTGCACGCCAAGGGCCTGCAACACAATCCTTTGACTGGGCGTTACTGGCTCAGCGCCGACACCAGCGTCAATTACATGATCGCCACCCAAAGGCCCGCGCAATGAGCATGGCTTTCAAAGGCATACAAGCCGTGCTGTTCGATCTGGACGGCACCTTGATCGACAGCGCCCCCGACCTCGGCGCCGCCGCGGACCAGATGCGCGTGGCGCGCGGCTTGCCCTCGCTGCCGGCTGAGCATTACCGCCCCATGGCTGGCGCGGGCGCGCGCGGCATGCTGGGCGTGGCCTTCGGCATCACTCCCGCAGCCCCCGATTACGACGCGCTGCGCGAAGAGTTCTTTTGCAACTACGAAGCGCGCATGACGCAGACCACCTATGCTTTCGACGGGGTCGCCGAATTGCTGGCCGATATCGAGGCGCGCGGCCTGCTGTGGGGCATCGTGACCAATAAATCGTCGCGCTTCACCGATCCGCTGACACGCGCCATGCCCTTGTTCAATGGCGCCAAAGCCGTGATCAGCGGTGACACTACGCCGCATTCCAAGCCCCATCCCGCGCCGCTGTTCGAAGCCGCGAGCCGCCTGGGCCTGCCGCCCGAAGCCTGCATCTACGTCGGCGACGACGAACGCGACATTGTCGCCGGCCGCGCCGCGGGCATGAAAACCGTCGCCGCCCTCTATGGCTACCTCGGCGCCGTCGACGCCGCCGAGCACTGGGGAGCGGACGCCGCAATTAAATACCCCCACGAGCTCTTGCAATGGCTCGATGTGGCCTAAAATGTGACTCATGGGGCTGTCCTGGTTTCGACGTGGGTTCGGAGCCGGTGTGGTGCATGTCGAGCTTGAGTGACGCTCGTAAATCTCCATTCAACAAAACTAACTGCAAACGACGAACGTTTCGCACTCGCCGCTTAATCCGGTGAGCTTTGCAACAGCACGTTGATGGGCTGGGCAAGGGGGTCGCAAGACTTCCAGGCTGCAAAGGAATTTTCATCAACTGGTTTCATGCCGGGTACCTTGGTATGGAACGAGAAAATAGGGTGCTGGTTTTGCTCACAGCGTGTGCCTGCGCGGTGAGTGAGACGAGATCTAAATCAGAACACTAAACATGTAGATCTGCCCGGTAAAGGCTTGCGGACGCGGGTTCAATTCCCGCCAGCTCCACCACCATAAACAACGCCACACAATGGAATCCCCACTGTGTGGCGTTTTTCTTTGCCCGTCTAATTGCCTGTTCTTGCCGTGAAATTCACACCGGAATCACACCGGATTCACACCAGCGCATTTCATTGCACCGACCGGAGTACCGCCTTGGGCTTCTGGAAATCCTCGCGGATGAATTTGCCGTAGGTGCGAAACACCATCTCCACATCCTCATGCCCCAGTTGCTGGGCGACATACCAGGGGTTGCCGCCGGCGGTCAGCAGGGTTGAGGCGTAGGTGTGCCGGATCTGGTACGGGTTGCGGTATCCGATGCCTGACCTGGCCATGATCGGCAGCCAGGCCGTCTTGCGCACCTGGGCGTCCGTTGCCCATGGCTGTAGCGTCCGAGGGTTGAGCCAGATCCGCTCCCCACGCAACTGGCTGATGGGCTTCTGCGCGCGCAGTGCTTCCATGGCTTCGGGGTTGAGGTCTAGCGTGCGGATGCCGGCGGCAGTCTTTGGCGCCTTCAGAACGCCCACCACCTGGTTCTGCTCAATCCGGGCCGTCGCTTTGTCCCAGTCAATGTGCCGCCACTCCAGCGCCTGCAGCTCGCCTGGCCGGAGCCCGGTATTGAACCAGAACTGGAACATGGGGCGCTCATCAAGCCGGCAAGCCTGCAGGATGGCTTCGCGCTCGGCCTGCGTGAAGGGCTGGATCACGTAATCGCTGGCCTTGCTGGTCTGGCGGATCAGCTTCACCAGGGCGATGCGGTCAAAGGGGTTGAACTCGATCAGCTCATCATTGAGCGCATCTTCCATCACTGACCGCAGTGGGATCAGCATGTTGCGGATGGCCTTGCTGGTGCAGTCCATTTCGCTGACCCAGTCGCGCAGGGCGCTGGGCGTGACCTCGTGCAGCTTCCATCCATGCCAGTGTCGCATGCGCTCGCCAGTGAGGCTCTTGGCGTAACCGCGGAACGTTGCCGGCGACATCTTTCCGTTTTCGACCTGCTTCCGGTAGAGCTTCAGCTGCTTGTCCAGCATGTCCTGCATCAGGCTGGATTGAGGATCGGGTGCTTTGGCTTTTGGGCTGCCTGGGAAGTAGTCGGGATAGGCGAACGTGCCGTCCTTGATCTTGCGCAGGATTTCGCTGCGCAGGTTGGCCGCGTACTGGATGCTTGCTTTGGAGATGGGGCAGGGCGGCAGCAATTCCCGGCACTGCATGCCTTGCCAGGTGAAGGCGATCTGTATGCGCGTGACCGTCGCCTGGACCCGGATGGTCACGCCCGGTGGGGTTGCGAGAGCTGGTTTTTGATCCATTGGTCGGCTTCCTTGATGTTGACGTAGAGGCGCCGCGCGATGACGGCGCAGTGCTTGCCGTCGAGCCAGATGCCAGCACGACGACGGTTGTGGATTGCCATGGGCGTCACGCCGGTCAGCTCTTGGAATTTCTCGGCCAGAACCCACTCCGGCTCCACGGAGGCCGCAACGGTATGCGGAGCGCGGGAAGCTTCTGTATCTTTGTGTTTCATGATTTGGGCCTAAAAAAAGCCCGCTTACTGGGCGGGCTGGTCAAAGTCAGGGATAGGTGCGCGCTTGTCTCGGCGCTCTCGTTTGCGGCGGCTCATGGGGCGGGCGCCTTTCCGAGCTCGGCCTCGATGGCGCGGGCGAAGCGCCGCGGCCAGTCGGGCGATTCGTGAAAGTGCGTTTCGTCGTCGATCTCGCTGATTCGCTCGTCTGTCAGCGGTGGGCGCGTCTGCGCGGCCTTCAGCTGGCGCGCAGCCCACTTCACGCGGCGCAGAACCTCCGGCTCTCCGGGAACATCGGGCCAGTCATCACCGAAGCACGCTGCCACGGCGGCTATCTGGGCCAGGCTGTTGTCGAGTTGCGCTGCGGGTGGCCGTGGGGCTCCTTCCATGATGCTCTGCACATCGGAAACCAGCAGGGCGCCCGCGACGGCTCGATCCTTGATCGCGGCCAGAAGGGCAGAGCGCTCCTTGTCCAGCACGGCCTGCACCTGGGCTTTGGTATAGAGCTTGATCCCTTCTGGAAATGCCTTGTCTATGGTCGAGGTGTCGTTGCCTGGACGGCTGGACAGCACTTTGGCCACCGGATCGATGCCCGCCGGCTGCGCGCGCGAGGCTTCGATGGCCAAGGCTGCGTAGTGCCGGGCGGTCTTTTCTTTCTCCTGCTCGCCGATGTTGGCGTTTGCCCTGGTCGGCGCGCAGCCGCATGCTACCGGCGTAGGGCAGGGCTTCAGGCCCAGGGCGCAAGCTTCGGCGTCGTGGCAGCGCAGGGCTGGGGTAGGTGGCGTCATCGTTTTATCCCCGTTTATTTGGTTTGGATAATTGGGCGGAGGGGCGCAGGGGTGACTGGGTGGGGTTTGGCCGATGGCGTTCATGCTGCTGTCACTCCGTAAATCAGTGCCTCATGGGCGAAGTTGGCGGCCACCAGGGCTTCGGCCACCGGTGGGGAAACGCTGTTACCGCACATGCGGACCTGGGCCGTGGCCGTCAGCGGGATGCGGGGCAGGGCCAGCGGGTGGCCGGTTTGCTGCCCGTCGATGAACAGGAGGGCCGGGTCCGGGATCTCGTCGATCTGGTATCCCTCGGGGAAGCCCTGGGCCCGGTAGAGCTCGCGCGGCTTGAGCATGCGCAGCGTGATGTCGACCAGCACCCATGCCTGGCCGGCGTGCATGACCAGCACCAGGCAGGCCGGCTCGGGGAAGTGCTCGGGCAGATGCTGGTGCAGCAGCTCGGCGCACAGGCGGGCGCGCTCCGCATGCTCATCGCTGAGCAGGGCGGCCGGCACCTGCAGCACCTTGACCAGGCCCATGCGCGCCTTTGTGGACACGGTGTGCATGGGGTCGCCGCACGCGCTGTCTTGCCCGGTTGCCGCACCGTAGTACTTGACCAGGTAGGCCGTGACCAGGCGCTGATTACTGCCGGCCGCGGTGATTGTTGACATCGGGTCATCCGCTGCGCGGCCGTCGCCCTCGTAAAACCCGCCGTTGGCCTGTTCCAGGTGCACCGCCGCCAGCGCGCTGGTTGCTCCGCTGGCTGTGACCGTGTTGAGCGGAGTCTCCAGGCTGCGGATTCCATGGCTGAATCGCTTGGTTCCGCATTTGCCCTCGCCGTGGCCCATGTCCACCAGGTGAGCGGCGACCAGGGCGCTTTTGACGCCGCCGGCCACCACGGTTCCCAGGGGCAGGTCCAGGTCCTGGGCCCGCGCGGCCTGGCCCTGGCGCTCGCCGTAGCCGATGGTGATCAGATTGGCGCCCACCAGGGCGTGGTGCGTGCCGCCCGCCGAAACGGTCGACAGCGGTGCCCGGACATCGCGCCCACCCAGGTGCTGCTCGGTGGTGCCGCGCAGCGGGAGCAGGGTTGGCGCGACCACGGAGAAATGCCCGCCTTTGACCTGGGCGCAGATGGTGCGCAGCGGCTCGTCGGCGGCCATGGTGCGCTGATTGCTCGCATTGGCGTGCTCCGTCAGGTAAGGCGCGAGCTTCGGCTGGGCCACGCAGCTGTCGGCCTTCGCCGTGATGGTCTGCATGGGCTGGCTCACATGACGCTCGGGCGATTGGCCCATGCGGCCGCCGACGCCCACGATGAATGGGCTGGCGCTGGTCAGCACATGGCGCCACAGGCCCTTTGCCACGCGGCGCATGGTGTTGGGCACCAGGGGCTTCTTGCGGCCGAAGACGCTGGCGGCTGGCAGATCGAAGTCGATGCACTCGGCGGCAGAGCGGTGCGCGGCCAGCTTGCCGGCCAGGACCTCTCGGCTGGTGGGCTCACCATGGGAGTCCTCGGGCCACACGATGGGCAGGCCGTCGCGGCGGGCGATCAGGAACAGTCGCTTGCGGATCGTCGGGGCGCCGTAATCGCAGGCTCGCAGCACCCGGTGGTCCACGGTGTAGCCCAGGCCGCGAAGCTGGTGCACAAAGCTGTCGAATGTCTTGCCCTTGCGATTGGGGCAGGGCCGGGCGTTGCCATCGGCATCGAACACCAGCGGGCCCCAGTCCTTGAATTCCTCGACGTTCTCCAGCATCAGCACGCGCGGCTTGCACTTGGCCGCCCAGCGCATGCCAACCCAGGCCAGACCCCGAATCTCTTTTGCCACCGGCGTGCCGCCCTTGGCCTTGCTGAAATGCTTGCAGTCGGGCGACAGCCAGACCAGGGCCACGGGTTGATTGCGCGTGACCTTGATCGGGTCAACCTCCCAGACCGATTCGCACAGGTGCTGGGTGTGGGGGTGGTTCAGCGCGTGCATTGCCAGCGCCTGCGGGTCGTGGTTGATAGCGATATCGACTGGGCGCCCAAAGGCAGCTTCCAGGCCGGTGCTGGTCCCGCCGCCGCCGGCGAAGTTGTCGATGATGAGCTCGCCCGGGAAGGCCAGCGGCAGGGTGAATGCGTCACGCTTCATGGGCGTCCTCAGAAATGAAAAAGCCCGCTGGTGCGGGCTATTTGTGCGAGATACTTCCATCCATTAAAGTGGAGGATGTGTCAGATGGAATATGAAATTTCTCGCACTTGCATGCTTGTTAATATGGGATTGACAAGAAGCGAGTGCGCATCGTGGGTGCAGGCTTGGGGTTCTATTTTTGCAATAGTGGCCAGCGTTTGGATTGCGCGCAATTCTTATGCAAAAGAACTGTCTCGTCGGAAAGAAGAGGAGGAGCTTAATGTGCAGCTCTCTGCAATTCCAGTCGTTTCAGTTTTGACGGGTACTGCGAGTTTCTTGGAGAAATTTTTGAAATTCCTTCCGGAAAATGCAGATGACTACAAGAGAGATAATTTGATATTGTTGGATCAAAATATTCATCAAATAGTACTTCCGTTGGATAATCTGATAAGGCCTATGGGATGTGTAAATTTAGATGTCGCAAGCTCGATGTCTATCGCTATAGAGGGGGTTAGGCAGCTTAAGGAAAATCTAGCGCACGAATTAATGTGGCCCGGGCCTGTTAGAGATAATGCAAAAATTGCAATTTTTGAATTGTTGTCATTGATAAATTTTCATGTTCAGTTGTCAAGTAAATCGCTGCGCGAATTTCTTGCTAGTCGTGGAGTACCTCTAGATAGGGATGTTTGAATTAGCAGTCAGGCTCATATAGCTAAAACCCATGCGAATGGCTTGTTCAATGGTTGTGGCGGTGCCTACTGTAGGCGGCCATGCCTCAGTGCCCGCAGGGCAGGCCCAGGCCTTCTTTGAGGTAGTCTGGCGCTGGCGCTGTTGCAGGCTGTTGCTGCTCGGCGTCTGGTCGAGGTTGCGGATTCAACTGGTCGATGCAACACAATGACTGCCTCTGGCGGAAGGAGTGTTTGCATGAAGCAAAGACCGCGGATTTACTACACCGAGACGCAAAAGGCACTGATGTGGGAGCGCTGGAAAGCTGGCGATACCCTGCACCAGATCGGCAAGCTGTTTGATCGACCGCACACCTCCATTCATACCATTCTGGCGGTGACAGGGGGCATCAAGGGGCTATCTCACATCCGCCCTCCCGCGCGCCACCGATCTCGCTTGGCGCTGACCATGGCCGAACGCGAAGAGATATCCCGTGCATTGGCTGCAGGTGAATCCATCCGCTGCATCGCCACTCGCTTGAGAAGGTCCGCATCCACCATCAGCCGCGAGCTCTGCCGCAATGGTGGGAAGACCTGCTACCGGGCGACGCGGGCTGATGAGCTCGCCTGGGAGCGAGCGCACCGGCCCAAGATATGCAAACTTGCCAGCAATCCTGCCCTAGCGCAGATCGTTGCGGACAAGTTGCAGAATCAATGGTCACCCGAGCAGATTGCAGGATGGCTCAAACGGACTTACCCATGTGAAAAGGATTTATAGGTGTCTCACGAAGCTATCTACCGCACGCTATTTGTTCAGACGCGCGGAGCCTTGAAGAAGGAGCTTCTTGCGCACTTGCGCAGAACAAGGAGCATGCGTCGCTCACGTCACTACACCCAGAAGACCAGCATCCACGGCAGGATCGTCGATGCGGTATCCATCAGCGAACGGCCAGCCTGCGCAGAGGATCGAGCAGTGCCTGGCCATTGGGAAGGCGATCTGCTATTCGGAGATGCCTACAGCCAGATCGCAACCCTGGTGGAGCGGCAAACGCGCTACGTGATGTTGGTCAAGCTGATAGACAAAGACTCGTACACCGTTGCAGCAGCCCTGGCCAGGCATGCACGCACCCTGCCAAAAGAACTCTATCGTTCATTGACCTGGGATCGCGGCACGGAAATGGCGGGCCACAAGCGCTTCACATTGGCAACGGATATCCAAGTCTACTTCTGTGATCCGCAAAATCCTTGGCAGCGTGGCACCAATGAAAACACGAACGGATTGCTCAGACAGTACCTTCCCAAAGGCATCGACCTGTCAGGACACTCACAAGACAGCTTGGATGCCATCGCGAGACAATTGAATCAACGTCCTCGGAAAACTCTGGGGTACAGAACACCTGCTGAAATGTTCGATGAATGTGTTGCATCGACCGGTTGAATCCACAGTCGGTGGTGGCGCCTGACAGTTAACTCGGGCGAAAAAAAACCCGCTGTCGCGGGCTCTTCTTGAAGACTACTTACGGAAGCACACTCACATTTGTCAATATCGCAAAACTCACTCCGATGGAGAGCTTTTTAAAATCAATTTTCCATTTTTTTGCATCCATACGCATTCCTCCGTCAAGTTCAAGTTTCAAATCAAATTTACGTTTGTCTGAATGAGGGGGGATATTTTTGGAAATACATCCAACTGGTGCCACCTTATTGTGAGTGCTATTTGTATTCCAGGGGCCCTGTGCTCCCGTAAATAGACTTTGGCTAACTAGTCAAAACAATAAATGGTTAGGGCAATTCCGGGTGGCATCGGAATCGTAAGATTTTACACCTTGGCACTTGAATTCGCAAGAATTTATTCAGTGCCCGCAGGGCCGGCTTGGCGTCTTCGTTGGTGCGCAGGGCGTGCGCGCTTAGCGCGCGATTGGATATCGGCGGGGCTGTTCATGTCCGAGAGGTGCCGCCATCAATTTGAGTTGGCGCATCGGCATCGGCATCGCCGTCGGCGCTCGTTCCGACCGGAACCAGCACAGAGGCGGGGAACTTGTCGAAGGGCAAGGCCTTGATGTGCTCGCCGAAGAACTTGCCAATGGAGGCGGCGGCCATGAACTGCTGGTGCAACTCGGGCGAAACGTCCGGGTAGTGGTAAATGTGGCCTGGGCCGCGGGTGAACGTCACGGCCATGGTGCTGTTGGCCGCGTTGTAGCCAATCGCTGCGACCTGGTTGGATTCCACGGTGGTCAGGGGAATGTGCGTGTAGTCCTTTTCGGCGAAGGCTGCGGCGGGAGTCTTTTTGAAGTTCATGATTTATCTCGAATGGTGAAACAAGAAAGCCCGCTGGGCGGCGGGCTTGGCTGGGGTTATGCGGTGATCAGCAGCCCTTGCAGGTGCTTGACCATGGCCGCCAGGATCTTCGGCACATCGCTGGCCGGGTAGTGCTTGGCGGCCTTGATCGTCTTGGCCTCAAAGCCCAAGTCGGCCAGGCCGGCGGCGTCGACCTTGATGGGAGCGATCAGGGTGTTGATCTGGCCCAGGGTCATGGTTTCGCTGGCATCCACCAGCGCGGCGCCTGTTCTTGCGGCGCTGATCACCTGCTTCGCGTCGATGGTGGCGACAGCCTCATCCCGCACGAATGTCGCAACAGCGCTCAGGTCGCTCAGCAGCGGCGCGGGAAGGGCGTCTGCCTTGTAGGCTTCAGCAATGGTGGCTTGCGCATCCTTCTCGGCCTGCAGCGCCTTCTCGCGCTCTGCAGTGGCGGCGGCTTCTTCGGCCAGGCGCTTCTGCTCCTGTTCGGCGCGCACCGTGGCTTCGGCCTTGGCTTGCTCTTGGGCGCGGATCTTCTCGCGCTCGGCTTCCAGGCGCTGGGCATCTGCCTGCTTTTGGTTGCCAATGCGAAGAGCGGCCAGGGCCTGAAAGTCCTCGGCCGCTTTGTTGCCCGCTAAGGAGAAGTCCGGGAACAGATTGACCCAGTCGCCGTCCGTTTGCTTCAGGTGCTCGCGGTTGGCCTTGTAGCGCGCCGCCGCTGCATTCGCGCTGGCCTGCTGGTTGCCTAGCTCAGCCTGCACCTTGTCGGTCATGCTGTCCAGCGACTTGAGGCCCTTGACCACCGACGCGAACACAGGGCCCGGGCTGGCAAGGTAGCGCGCGTCCAGGCTGCGATTCAACTCGGCAATGTGCTCATCGAGCGAGCGCTGGGCGGACAGCACGATCTGCTCCTTTCGCACATCCTTCTCGGTCTTCACCTTCTTCTCGATGGCGATGGCCTTCTTGGTGGCGATATCGTCCAGTTGCTCGAGCACACGCAGCACCTCGTCCACGCTCTCCATGCCGCCGCGCACGCGCTGCACGGCCTCCTTCATCTTGGCCGACACGTCGCGCAGCCACTTGCCATCGGCATCACCGTCCGCAAAATCCTGGTCGGTGACCAGTTCCATGTTCACGGCGTTGATCCGATCCAGCACCACCACTTGGAATTCGTCCAGGTTGCTGGCGGTGATGGAGCCACTGGCTTCGATGCGCAGCGCGGGCAGGGCCTGCTGGATCTTGGCGGCGATGGGGTCGGACTTGGGTGGGGCATAGGCAGCCACGTCCTTCTCCAGCAGCTCCCAGCCGGCGACGATCTGGGCGCGCAGCTCAAGGTTCGGCGTGTACCAACAGTGGCGTTCTTGGATCAGCACCCACTCGCCGGTGTCGCGGTCTGCCTCCCACTTGCTGGCCATGAACAGGATGCGCGTGCAGCCCGAGACCATGGCCTGCTGCTCCATTTGCACCTGGTAGTGCAGTGGCAGCAGGAGTCCCGCCTGCTCGTTGCGGTACTCCGGGGCGACAGTGTCGATATCGTCGAATGCCGCCAGCAGGCCTTTGTTCAGGCTCTTGTGCTCGAATGCGGCGTCTTCCAGCATCGTCAGCCCGTCGAAGCTGGCCGAGTACTTGCCCTCAGCGCCCACGACCGGGTAAAGCTCTTCGCCGGCAATCTCTTCGGCCAGCGGCCGGGCCAGGGCTTCGAACTGATGGCCGGCATCGAAGATGCGCTGCTGCGCGGGCCCGACTTCGGGTGTGATGCCCGTGGCAAGCTCGGCAATCAACTCGCCGCGGGTCTTGTAGGGGCTGCAGCTCATCATGGCCGGCGCATCGCTGGCGTTGAAGTGCTGCGCGCGGTGGGCATGCCACTCGGGGCTGCCCTGGAGAAGGTTCACGATTTTCATGCTTGGGCTCCATCGAGCTCGGCCAGGCGAGCTGCAAAGATTTCGTTCAGGCGCAGGCGCTGCGCTTCATCGGTGACGGCTTCCATCAGGTTGGCTGCCTCATAGAGCTGGTCGTGGTCTTCGGAGGTGCGCAGGCGCTCGGCCAGTGAATCGGTGCTCACTACAGGTGCGCCAGATGTGTCCGGCTGCTTTGGCTTGATGGCGCGCAGCGTGGCCTTCTGGTCATCGGTGAATGCGCGGTTCGTTGCCTTCGATAGCACGAAGGTCATCAGGTCGTTGGCAGACTTCTTGCCGGCCTCGATGGGGCTGCGCCACTGGGGCAGCTTTCCGGCGAATTCCTCGTCGGTGTACGGCGTGACCACCACCTCGACCGCGCCCATGCTCTTTTCGACCGGGGCCTGGCCGGCGGCGGCCATGTCCTGCAGCTCTTCAGCGACGGCCATGCCGCGCAGGACATCGGGGAATACGTCGCGCAAGGCGAAGGCTCGGGCCCGCATCTGGCGCATGCGCTTGGGGTACTGCATCCATGGGCCTTGCTTGCCGGCCAGGCCGGCGCGCTTGGCGTCCTCCATGCTGAAGGTGCGGACCTGCTCCTGGCCTCCCTTGCGCTTGACCCGGCAGGTGGCGGTTTCACCGTCATCGTCCTCGGTCACGTACTCGCAGACCGGGCTGCTCAGCACCAGCGCGATCACCGCATCACCCCAGAGGGCGGGGCGGCCATTGATCACCGCCAGGTTCTGCAGGGACTGCAGAGGCTTGAGCCCCAGCTCAGCCCCCCACTGCATGGCGATCAGGCAGTTTCCCGGCTTGCCCTTGAAGTCCTTGGGCACCATGTCGCTGTCGGCGAGGTAGTTGGAGAAGGTCAGGGCCTGCTCGAAGTTCTGCGGGCTGAGGTCGAAGCCGCCGGCGGGCTTGAGCTGGTGGGCAGGGGATTGGACGATGGCGTTCATGAAGGCCTCAAAGGGTGGGGATGGGGTTGGTGATCAGCAGGGCTGCAGCCAGGCTCAGCGCCATGAAGCCGGAGCCGAGAAGAAGGTGGAGCAGGGGTTTCAAGGCAGATTCCTCAGGCATTCCAGGCTCTTGTCGTCAGTCCAGACTGCCGTGGCGTGCGGCCCGCACATGGCCTGGCCGGCGAATTCCCGGCTGCTGAGCGCTGCGGCGTCTTCGAGGTCGGCCTCGGTGCTGGCCTGCGCGGCGATGTGCCCCACGCCCAGCGTGATGAGCAGGGCGAGAATCCAGTAGGTGAGCTTCATGTGGCACTCCAGAATGAAAGAAGCCCGCTGGGTGGCGGGCTTAGATTGCGTCTGCGCTGCCCAGGGGCGGCGAGGGGTGATGGTCGAGCAGCTGGCGGACCAGCTCGGGCGGCAGGGGGAGCCCTTAGTCCTGGGCGCTGGTGGTGCTCACGACACGCTGGTGCTGCGCGATGGCGGGGTGCATGTGGTCAGTCATTTGGTGGCGAGGTCTTGCTCGGCGCGTTGGTAAGCGAACTCCAGGAGCCAGTCGAGCAGTGCGCCCCCGGCATCCATGAGCGCGGTGTCGTTCCGGCCCTCGTGGTAGCTCGGGCCCAGTCGATCGCTTGCAGCGCAAATCTTCTGGAGGACGTTCAGCGGCGCTGCTTTCAGCGCTTGCTCAGCAAACTCGGGCACGTAGCCCGGGCCGTATGCCTCCTTGACGTGGGCGTCGATTGCCGCCTCATGCGCCTCTTGGGCATCCTGCGGCGTCGCATGGTTGGCTGCGTCGGCCAGCGGGCAGGGAGATGTCACTGCGAGGGGGAGCCTTGCACTCATGGTGTTCTCCAGAAACGACAAAGCCAGCGCGAGGCTGGCCGGTGGGGATAAAGAGCCGCGTGTGCCCGGGAATGAAATAGGGAGGGGCGGAGACGCCGGGCGCGGCAAAAAATGAGCAAGCCCGCGAAATGCGGGCTTGGTATAGACGGCGGATTTGTTTGAAATTCGTATGGAGCGGGGGGTCAGTGTTTGCGATTTTTCCCAAGACCGTAAGCGCCGCCATTGGTCACAAGATTTCGATCAAAGATATCTTCGCCTTTTGGTGGCATGCCTGATGCGCTTCTCCAATACTCTTCGCGTTCTCTTTCACTTTTGAACAGATTTTTTGGCTCCGCCAATCCGTAGATTGCTCTCATGTCAGCAGGGATCGGGGAGTTGTGTACTTTGAAAAAGTGATCCGGGATCAGATGCAGTTCCACGGATTGTCGACAAGTGCTGCATTGAACTTTTGTTGCCAAAAACAGCTTGCGAGCACGCTCAACTGAGAGGCGATTTCGCTCGGCGACTACTTTGACAATCTCCAATGCCTCCGCGCGTTTTCGCTCAGAAATTTTCACTGGGTCATGAGCTTTTTTCTGATGCTTGGCTAGATTTCTGACCTGAACACCGCATTCTGGGCACGATTGAAGTGCAGGCAACTCTTGCTTTTCCATAGACGCACACCCTCCCTATTTGATGGCGAGGAATATAAGCTATCAATCCGCAGCGCTCTCGGGTGAAAGCGCTCTGGATTGCCCGATGTCGCTCGGGGTCAGCGCCGATTGCTCGGTGGGTTTTCTGTTCTTGGCAGCCCTGTTCGCCTCACCCTTTTGACCGTGTACGCATCTTTGGCGACTGGATACGGCGGGGATGCCGCGCAGAGCTGTGGCCATGCCCACAGGTGCTATTGAGCCGGACGAACACCAAACAGGCTGGTGAGCAACATCGGCGATAAGAGGTTTAAAGGGCCTGGGAGGTCGTTCGATGCCGTGCCACCCACCGCGTGGTGCACAAACCTGCTGCGCTCCTGGGAGCTGGACCCGCCCTCTGCATCCTGTTGGGCTTACCGGCTGTCGTGTCGCTGGCCGGGGTCGTTCGCTGTTTGTGCTGCGATGGGCTTAATGTAGCGGTGCTAAATCAATCGGTCAATAGCTGCGCTAAATATTTTTAACGCAATGATGTAGCGGTGCTGCGCCGAACGGACGCAAAAAAGCCACCCGAAGGTGGCTTGGTGGGGCTCTGAGGCGCTCAGTTCGGCGGCTTTTCCGCAGGGGCTGGCGCAGGCTGGGGTACATTGATGATGATGGGCTGCTGCTGGGCAGGTTGCGAGATTGCTTGCTGCTGTGGATGCTGCTTCGCTGTATTCCAGATGGTCAGTAGAAGCCCAAGGATGCCTATCACGGCCACTGAAATCATGCCAAGCAGAGCCGTGTGGGTCCAGCGCGCATTCTCAAGCAGAAGCTTGTGGACCGCCTCGCGACCCTCTGCCATATCTGCGCGCAACTCTGCGAAATCTGTCTTTGTTGGCAGATTTTTGACAGCTTCCTCCAGGGACTTGACGCGCATTTCCATGCCGTCATTATCAGATGGTGGGCTGCCGCCTGCCATCTTTTTTTCGATGGCCCTAAGACGTCTTTGGGCATCAATGTCGTGGGCGAAATCAGCCATTGGCGTAGCCCTCAAGCACGGACAGCATCTCACTCATGCGCACATCCAACTCGGCGAATGCCTCGTCAGTTAATCGATGAATTTTGCTCAGGACTTCTTTGGATTCTTCGTGACTGGTAGGTGCCAGTTCTTGGAGTCTGTCTTCAATTGTGTTGATATGTATACGCAATATGCCTAGGGACTGATTGCTTGCGAGCTGCGATTTAGTTGCTGCTAGAACAAATTGACGCAGTCTTTCGTGGTCGGTGCTCATGGTTTTTCCTAAATTCTTATAAGGCGTTTGGAAGCCTCAAAACACCATCGAATCTGCACCCACGGCGCCGGCCACGCGGTTGATGCATTCGATCTCTTCGCGCGGGATGGTCATGGGGGCGTAGCCGTTGTTGATGCTGAGCAGCTGCACCTCGTCGCTGCGCGCCCAGTTGAGCTGCTTGAGCAGGCACTTGCCATTAGTCAGCTTCACAACGACGTCACGACCCGACTGGGCCTCGATGCTGGGCGTGATCACCACGTACTCACCGGCACGGTAGCGTGGGTGCATGGAGTCGCCGCGGATGCGCAGGGCATAGGCGTGAGGGTCGCCTGTCCAGTACTCCACCCATCCATCGGGCGTGTTGTCTTGCACCAGGTAGCCCTCATCTCCGCCGCGCACGCTGCCAGTGATGGGGATGCGGCGCGACTTCTTCAGCTCCAGGGCCGGTTCCACGTTCGACTGCGTCAGATCCACGGGGCTGGTAAGCCTCGGAACATCCTCAACCATCTTGGCGAGCCTGGGGCTGATCTCAGCCAGGGTCACACCGAGGCCCTTGGCATATGCAAGGCCTGCCTCCAAGCCTATAGGCCTGTGCCCACTCTGATGCTGAGAGAGCATGGAGGGCCCTCCCGGGATGCCGTGCTCTTTGGCGAACTGCGCCTTGTTGCCGACGCTTGAAAGCAGGCGCTTTAGGTTCGCCGCTTCTTCGTCTTGAGTCCATTCATTCATGTTAGCAATGCTAATGATCATTTTGTTTAGCGTGGCTTGATAATTTTATATAGCTGTGCTAAATTCATTTCATGAAACATGCAGCACTAGCACGGCAAGCGAGCGACGAAAACGGCGGCCCGACTGCGCTCGCACGCAAGGTGGGTCGCACTCCCTCTGAAGTCTCTCAGTGGATCAGTGGCGTCCGTCCAATCCCAATGGCAAGCGCGGCTCTCGTCGAGAGCGTGTCGTCGGTGACCCGAAAGCAACTTTTCCCTGATGACTGGGCGCAAATCTGGCCCGAGCTCATCACCCAGCCCCAGGAGGCCGCCCATGGCTAAGTCAACCCGCAAAACCAAGCTGTTTAGCTTGCGTGCCGCCGGGGAGGCTCAGTTGGTGCCCCTTGCTGCGCTGGCAATTAAGGTGCGCCGGGAAGCTGCTCTCGCCAAATGCCGACTCCTCAAAGCTCAGCGCCGACTTCTTTCCGTCGCTGTGGCAGGCCTGACAGAAGTACGGCGGCCTGTGGGTCGCGCCACTGACTGGCTTCGACATAAGGACATGGGCGCCACCAATCAGTTCAATCAGTTCGTATTCATTCACTGCGTCCAGGCGCTTCTTCAGTTCCAGATTTTCTTGCTGCAGCTGAGCTTTCTCTGTCTTGACCGTCGTCAGCTCATCTTGCAGCGCATTGAGCGCCTGCTGGATCTCGAAAGCGCGCTTCATGAGATCTAGTTTGATGCTCATGACTTTGGTTTCGTCGCGCGTTGCAACGAAGCCCTCCGCGATGCCTTTGATCGCGGCCAGTGACGTCATTGCCTCAGGTATTCCGAACATGTCCGCCCTCCTTGTGGCTTTGGGTTGTGTGAGAACTCCCAGCATAGCCCAGGGTGCGGCGGGCACCCCCTCCACCCCCGCCCACAAGACCTCCACCAAGGAAGCCTGACCTATGTACGCCGATCCCACCCACATCCGCAAGAAGCGCGTGAACCTGTCCCTCAACGACTCTGAGGCCCGCTTGGCCGAGGCAATGGCGGAGTTCAACGGCATGCAGACGTCCGTGTTTTTGCGTGAATTGATCCTGGAAGGGTTGACGCGTGTGCATGGTGCCAATTCTGGGGTGAATGCTCCGGAATTGCGAGCAGCACATCAGTGACGCAGGCGTGTCTTTTCTCAACGTTTGCGTAACGCGGAATGAACCCCTGTGCCATCACCACCCCCACACCAGCAGCCGGTCGATCTGTCGAACCGGGAAGCTGCAGCACTCGAGGCCTATGCCAAAGCGCATGGCCTGACAACAGAGCAGGCTGCCACGCAGCTTGCACAAAGCACCCTTGCCGCGCGCTACCGCATCAAAGCGCAGCCGGCCAGGGTGTTGCCGTTTCGGAGACGCCGATGAATACCTCTTTCTTTGTGCGCGCGCACGATCCCATCACCAGCGTCACGGCGGCCGAGGCTGTCAGCGCATTCTCTGGCCCGCACTGCGAGCGAATCCTGGCCGCCCTGGCTCAAGGTCCGGGCACGGCGGATGAACTCATGGACCGCACCGGTCTGACCGTTGTGCAGATTGACCGGCGGCTGCCTGAACTTTTCCGTAACGGAAAAGCGCGCGTGGTGCAGTTCAACGGCGAAGACCTGATCCGTGACGGCTATCGCGTCTGGGAGGCCGCATGAGCGTCGACTACATGACCTTGGCTTGGCGCACTGAGTTGCAAGCTGGCCCGCGCCTGGTGCTGCTGGCTGTATGCGACAACGCCAACGACGAGGGCAACTGCTTTCCTTCTGTCCAGAGCCTGGCCGACAAGTGCGGTCTGTCTGTTCGCGCTGTGCGCGGGCACCTGTCCGCAATGGACGCGCAAGGGCTACTGGGGCGCAACGAGCGCATGGGCCGCAGCTCGGAATACCAAATCGATTTGAAGGCGCTGCGCGCCGCTGTTTTCAAGTGCCTGTCGGCCAGGAAATATCTGACCGAGTACGACAAGGGAATCTTGCGCTCATGCGCACCAGATCCTGAGGAAAAACAGACCCCGGCAGATTCTGCACCCCGGCAGATTTTGCCGCCCACCCCGGCAGATTCTGCCGGTCACCCCGGCAATAACTGCATACCCCCCCGGCAGATTCTGCAGGCCCCCTCGGCAGATTCTGCCGCCATAACCATCAATGAACCATCACTGAACCAACAAGTGAAGAAAGACAAGCGCGTTGCCGCGCCAGCTTTCGCCCTGCCGGACTGGATCGATCAGCAGCACTGGGACGCATGGCACTCCTGCGACAAGCGGAAAAAGGCAACGAACGAGCAAAAGCAGATGGCAGTCAACAAGCTGGCCAAGTGGCGCGACGAGGGCGTCGACCACGCTGCTGCCCTGGAGAACGCCGCCATCGCTGGATGGCAAGGGCTGTTCCGGCCTGATGTCCCGGCCTCCGCGATGACTCCTGGCCGCCGCACCCCCGCCCCCGAGAACTTTGCCGCCCGCACCTACGTTGGAGGAAAGCTGTAATGCTGCAACTGTCCGAACTGGCCGCCCCAAAGGCCGCAAAACCCACCCGAACCGACGCCTGCGAGACGCACGGCGAATTCGAAGCCATCAACTTCATTGGCCGAATCTGGTCGAAGTGCCCGGTGTGTGCAGACGAGGAAACAGCCGCCCGCAAAGCCAAAGAAGCCGCTGCCGAGCGCGCTGCGCACAAGGGCGCATGGGAAGAGCAGATTGGCCGAGCCTGCATCCCGCCGCGCTTTGCCGACCGCACGCTGAAAAACTACATCGCCACGACCCCCGCGCAGCAGCATGCCCTGGCCTTTGCCACCGCCTACGCGGATGACTTCGACAAGGTTATGGAAACAGGCCGGTGCGCAATGTTCGTCGGCAACATCGGCACTGGCAAGACCCACCTGGCGGCCGGCATCGCCCTGCGCCTGATGCGCCGCGACAACCGGCTTGTGTTGTTTTCGTCAGTGATGCAGGCAGTGCGCAGCATCAAGGAGACTTGGCACAAGGACAGCGACGCGTCCGAGGCGCAGGCCATTGCCACGCTGGTGCGGCCTGACTTGCTGATTCTCGACGAGGTGGGTGTGCAGTTTGGCAGCGAGACCGAGAAGCTGCTGATGTTCGAGGTGCTGAACGAGCGCTACGGCGCGCGTAAGCCGACGCTGCTGATGTCGAACCTGTCTCTGGACGAGGTGAGGGCGTACCTGGGCGAGCGCATTTTTGACCGCCTCCGCGAGGACGGCGGCGAGGCCGTGGCGTTTGACTGGGTCAGCTATCGCGGGCAGGTGGCAGCATGAGCGCCGCCATCACCCTCGATGCCATCAAGGCTCGCTGCACGCTGGCTGACGAATGCTGGATCTGGAAGGGCGCCACAGTCCATGGCCGGCCATGCATTGCGTTGCGCCGTGGCGGCAAGCGCGTGAATTTCTCGGCCCAGAAGCAGGCGCTCAGCGCCGCGGGTAAGGCATCGCCATGGGGTGGGCCTGTCCAGTGCCGCTGCGACAACGCGCTCTGCTGCAATCCGGCGCATCTGGTCCAGGTCAGCCAGGGCAGGGCCTGGCGTTTCGCTGGCAATCCGTTCGCCCAGCTGATGGCGCAGGGAGTCCGGCCATGAGCTTGATAAAGCGATTCGAGCGAAACAACTGCGGGCGCGACCTCATCGTGGGCGACGTCCATGGCTACTTCGGCAGGCTGCAGGTTGCAATTGATGAGGTCGGATTCGATCCCGGGCGCGACCGCCTGTTCTCCGTTGGCGATCTTGTTGACCGCGGCCCCGAATGCGACTTGGCGCTCGAGTGGCTGGCAAAGCCGTGGTTTCACGCAGTTCGCGGAAACCACGAGGACATGGCGATCCGCTGGCCGAACGGCAACATGGATGCGCGCAATTACGTCGCAAATGGCGGCGGTTGGAATGTCTCGAATCCTCCCGAGCTTTCGCGCGAGTTTGCAGAGGCATTCGCGGCGCTGCCTATCGCGATGGAGTTGGAGACTGAACGCGGCCTGGTGGGCATCGTGCACGCCGACTGCCCATTCTCATCGTGGGAGCAGTTCGTCGAGGTGCTGGAGACCGAGCAGTTGAGCGGCGCCCTGAAAAAAGCAGTCTTCGAAGCGGCAATGTGGTCCCGGGAGCGCATCAGCGGCCATGCCTCCCTGGACGATGTGGCCGGCGTGCGCGCGGTGGTGGTCGGGCACACGCCTGTGCAGCGCGCGACAAGCCTTGGGAATGTGCACTACATCGACACCGGCGGCTGGTTCCCCGCCCACCGCCCTGAAGGTCGCTTCACGCTGCTGGATGCGTCCACGCTGCGCGGCGCCACGGTCAGTCGACTCTGGGAGGGCGCATGACCGATCGCCTGGAGATAGAGCTGCACAACCGCGCGCAGGCCTGGGCCCTGATCCAAGGCCAGCTGTACCCGTTCCTCAAGTCCGTGCTGCAGGGTGGCGGACGCTGGGTGCTGACCGTCACGCGCCGCAAGCGCACGCCGAAGCAGAACCGGCGCTACTGGGGTGGCGGCGTCCTTGCCCAGATCGCCGCCCAGGCGACCACGGCAGGAGGACGGATGTACAGCACTGAGAACTGGCATGAGGTCTTCAAACAAATGTTCATCGGTGTGGAAGAGCTGCCCAATGGAAACGTGGTCGGCAAGAGCAGTACCGGCCTGACGACGGTCGAGTTTTCCGAGTTCTGCACCCAGGTCGAGGCCTACGCGGCCACGCAGTTGGGCGTGACGTTCTACGACCTGTGGGAGGGCAACTGATGCTCCCGTTCAACCCAAAGCCCCGCCCGTGCAAGGTTTGCCGTAACGGATTCGTGCCATCCAAGCCCCTGCAGGCGGTGTGCGGCCTCAAGTGCGCAGTCAAGAAGGTCAAGCAGGACAAGGCCGAAGACCGCGCCCAGATTCGGACCCGCAAGGAGGCGATCAAGAAGCTGCCCGAGCTCAAGGCCGAAGCGCAGACCGCCTTCAACGCCTTCATTCGTGAGCGCGACAAGCACCAGCCGTGCATCTGCTGTGGCTTGCCGCTGGGCGCCGGCGCCTTGGGCGGGTCCTTCGATTGCGGCCATTACCGCTCCGTGGGCAGCGCCGCGCACCTGCGCTACGACGAGCGCAATGCACACGCACAGCGCAAGCAGTGCAACCGCTGGGGCGCTGGCCGGGCCGTCGATTACCGCATGGGTCTGATCGAGCGCATCGGCCTGGCTGCGGTGGAAGCGCTCGAGGCCGACAGCCAGGTGCGCAAGTTCACCGCCGACGAGCTGCGCGAGATCCGCGACACCTACAGAGCCAAGACCAAAGAATTGAAGAAAACGAGTAAGGAGGCCACCCTTTGAGCCTGCACCGCAAACCGAGTCTCCGTAGCATGGATGGCTACACGCTGCCCCTGTTCCCCTGGCTGGCGGCGACGAAATGCCCGCCGGCACGATCCCCCGCACCAACGCCCAAGCCGAAGAGCGCGGCAGCCAAAGCCAAGAGCAGCAAGCGCGATCCGATCCTGACCATCCGCCGCGTAAAGGGCCGAGTGGGGCAGGGCGTCCCCCCGGAGGCGGTTTCCGCCCCTGTGTCTGTCTTCAGCCTCGCCACCAGCATGTTCAAGCTCCGTTCCAAGACCACAGCAACACCCGAGCCGAAGGCCAGCAAGTACGCATCTCGCGTACAGCCGACAAAGGGTGTCCTGCGGGTGGAGGGGGCTGCATACCCTGCCCGGTGGACTGCTGAGGACTACAAGCGCGAGGAGCAGCGCCGCGCCCGCCAGCGTCCGCCCCGCCCGGTTGCCAAGGCGCGCACCAAGAGCGAGAAGCTGCGCGAGCTGCTGGGCGCCGGGGAGGGCGGGTAAGGCATGGCACGGCCATCAAAGCTCAAGCCTGAGCAGTGGACCGAGATCACCAAGCGGCTGCTTGCAGGAGAGAAGGCAGCCGACTTGGCCCGGGAATACGGCGTCTCCAAAACAGCCATAAGTGCCCGAGTTTCGAAACGCACAGAAACTATCCAAACCGTTGCACATCAAGTAGTTGCAGCGGAGCGGGCACTTTCAGAGCTGCCGATATCGGAACAGTTACTTGCCGTCAACTTAGCCTCCAAGCTGCGGGCGATCAGTGACAACCTGGCCAGCGCTGCCCAGTACGGCGCCCAGACCGCCCACCGCCTGAGCGCGCTTGCGAACAGCGAGGTGTCGAAGGTCGATGACGCTGAGCCCCTGAAGTCCATCGAGAGCCTCAAGGGCGTTGCGGCGCTGACCAAGCTCGCCAACGACAGCGCAAGCATTGCCCTGAACCTGCTGGCCGCCAACAAGGAGACGGTCAAGGAGCTGAACGTGAATGGGCCTGCGAACCAGTACAACGTCACCCCGGGCCAGCTGAAGGAAGTTGTCGAGAGTGTCCAGGCCAAGTTTTAGCCCGGCCGAGCGCTTGGCGGCCGTGGGCTGGGCCCGGGAGGATCTCTACAGCTTCTCGCGCTGGATGTTCCTGCAGCGCAAGAGCTTCGTCTGGCAGCGCGCCCGGCACCATCAACTGATCTGCGATGCGCTGATGCGCGTGTACCGCGGCGAGTGCAAACGCCTGGTGATCAACATCCCGCCGCGGTATTCCAAGACCGAGCTGGCCGTGGTGAACTTCATCGCCTGGTGCTTCGGCAAGGTGCCGGACTGCGAGTTCATTCACGCCAGCTATTCCAGTGCACTTGCCACCAACAACAGCACCAACGTGCGCGGCCTGGTGCAGCATGAGGGCTATCGCGAGATCTTCCCCGGGCTACAGCTGGCCAGCGACGCCCAACATCACTGGAAAACCTCCGAGGGCGGGGTGATGTACGCCACCGGCACCGGCGGCACCATCACCGGCTTCGGCGCGGGCAAGCACCGGGACGGCTTCGGCGGCGCCATCATCATCGATGACCCGCACAAGGCCGATGAGGCGAATTCCGATGTGATCCGCAAGGGCGTCATCGACTGGTTCCAGAACACGCTGGAGAGCCGCAAGAACAGCCCAGACACGCCGATCATCGTCATCATGCAGCGCCTGCACGAGGAAGACCTGGCCGGCTGGCTGCTTGGTGACCGGGGTACTGATGGCAAGGGCCCGGCCGTCGCCGGCGGCAATGGCGAGGTGTGGGAAAACCTCTGCCTGTCGGTGTGGAATGACGACGGCACGCCGCTATGGCCCGAGAAGCACGATGTCCCGACCCTGGGCCGCATGGAAAAGTCAGCGCCCTACGTGTTCGCCGGCCAGTACCGGCAGCTACCCGCACCGCCCGCCGGCGGCACGATCCAGCCCGATATGCTGCAGGTGGTGGACGCGATCCCGCACAACGTGGTGGAGTGGTGCCGCGGCTGGGACTTGGGTGCGTCGACCAGTGGCGACTTCACCGCCGGCGGCAAGGTGGGCTGGCTGAGCGACGGGCGCTACATCATCGCGGACATGAAGCGCGAGCAGTTCGAGACGAACAAGCGCGACACCCTGATCAAGAACACCGCCCTGGCCGATGGGCGCATGTTGAAGCAGAGCTTGCCGCAGGACCCGGGCCAGGCCGGTAAGTCTCAGGTGGCCGCATTTGCCAAGCTGCTGGCCGGCCACAACGTGCATTTCAGCCCGGAGACCGGCGACAAGGTGACGCGGGCCACGCCCATGGCCAGCCAGATCAATGCAGGGAATGTGCTGCTGCTGCGAGGCACATGGAATGACGCGTTCAAAGATGAGTGCCGCATGTTCCCTTTTGGCAAGTACGATGATCAGGTGGATGCAGCGGCGAGAGGGTTTAATCAATTGCTGCACCCACAGGTGGGGATATTTACCTGAAATATTCCTGATATTCTTCGCGAGTGTTAATTTCGCTGGGGAATTCGATGTTTTTCACAGAGAGGAAGGAAAGATTTAAATCGATTGGTATTTGTGGTTCATACGTCATTAATATGGAGCTTGAAGTTCCATCACTTCTTGCTTGATGATTGAACTCGCGACTCACAAGATTTTTTCCGACTAAATTTGAATGCTCTGTCTTCCATAAGTATTGGAGGTAGCTATCATCTGAATTTTTTGCGTAGTAGACGCAATTTGAAGCTGTATGGAATTGAAGCCTGTTTAGCGAAGTAATGTCAGAGGCAATATTTGTTGTTCTAATTCCATTTTCTCCTTTGCGCACATTGTAAGACAACGGGTCGTAGAAAATTGCCATTGTTTTTTTATTGATCGGAAAGATTATTATCAACCCCAAGGACTTCATTCCCAAAACGCCTTTGTAGTTTACGTTGCGGCGCAATAAATTATAGTAAACGCATGGAGCGTCGCTAAATATAAATGGTTTTAGTGAATTGTTTTTTAATAGGACAAGTTTTAAATCTTTAAGTTCATAGATATTCTCTGCTGCAATTCGCATGCGCTGCAGTTGCATGGTTGAATCCACAGCGTGAACAAGCGGCATTGATTCTGTGAGTGCGGATTTTTCCTCTTCGCTATAATTTGGGTTATTATTAATTTCTGCCTCTAACCACATTCTGATTATCGCGGTGTCCGTCTCTGTCGAGGTCTGCCGCGAGGACTCTGTTCTTGTTCGCTGTACTGCAATCCAAACAAGAAACCTCTCTAATGTCTCTTCGGGCAATTGGTGAGTCGCTGTACAGCTTGCAATGTCGGCTAAAGATGTGCCCGATATGCCTTCGAGCTCCGCAAGTCGGGTTTCAATATTTGCATCGCCATAGAACCAAGCTTTGCTCGCTTGGCCTTTTATTGAGGCAGATGGAATGATTGAGCCATCTGAAATTTTGAGCGCTCGGATCGATCTTCCATCATCAGAAAACAGTCGGAAGTATCGTTGAGGTACGTAATGCTGATTTTTTCCTGCTGCCATAGCTCCTCCTTTTAATCTAATGTACCGCTGCTCCGTAGCATGGGGTGAATGACCGACCTCGTCACCAACTCCTACGAAATCGCCCGGGCTCGCACCCAGTTCCTGGGTGACCTCGGCCTCGACGCCAAGCGGCCCACGGCGTGGGCGCAGTACGGCTACAGCCAGCACATCAGCTTCGACATGCTGCTCGCCGCCTATGAGCGCGGCGGTGCAGCCCATGGCGCCGTGCACAAGCTGCTCGACGGCTGCTGGCAGAAGCTGCCGCGCATCAAGAGCCCGGCCAGCGACAAAGAATCGCCTTGGGAAAAGAAGGCGGCTAAGGTGCTGCGCGGCATCAATGCCTGGGCCAAGCTGCGTGACCTCGACCGGCGCAACCTGGTGGGGCGCTATGCGGCACTGATCTATCGGGTGGGCGACGGCAAGAAGCTCTCTGAGCCCCTGGAGCGCGCCACGCGGCTGGTGGACCTGATTCCTGTTTACGAAAGCCAGATCAAGATCACGTCCTGGCACAGCGACGCCAATGCCGAGAACTACGGCACGCCCTCCATGTTCCAGTACCGCCGCATGGCACTGCCGGGCGTCGACACCCAGGGCAGGCCAGAGGAATGGGCCGATGTGCACCCCAGCCGCGTGCAAATCCTGGCCGAGGGATCGGTGGGCGACTTCTTCGAGGGCGTGCCGCTGCTGCGCGCCGGCTTCAATCGGCTGGTCGACCTGGACAAGATTTCCGGGGGCTCGGGCGAGAGCTACCTGAAGAACAGCGCGCGGACCATCGTCTTCAAGTACGACACCGGTGGCATGCCCATGGCAATCCCTGGGCCTGACGGCAAGGAGCCGCTGTCGGTGCGCGAGGCCCACGAATCACAGGCCCGGGCCCTGAATCGCAGCAGTGATGCATCGATCGTCATGCAGGGCGGTGACGCCACCACGCTGCAGACCACCATCAGCGATCCCACTGGGCCGTGGACCATCGCCGCCAATGAGTTCGCCGCTTCGGTGCGCATCCCTTTCACCATCCTGTTCGGGCAGCAGACCGGCCGCCTGGCCAGCGACGAAGACAAATCGGACTTTGCCAACCGCTGCGCAGCCCGACAGGATGGGGAACTGACGCCGATGCTCGAAGAGCTGGTGCGCCGCCTGCAGGCCGCTGGCTTGATCGATTCGGGTGAGTTCGAAGTGGAGTGGCCGCCGGTCAACGCGCCTAGTGAGAAGGATAAGGCCGAGCTGCTGGGCAAGATGACGTCCGCCATGCAGCAGGCTTTCCAGGCGGGTCTAGTCGAGCCTCTATTTGACGCGAACGAGTTGCGCGCCGTGATGGACTTCGAGCAACGCGATGACGACGGCATGCCCACTGAGGGTGATCCGGCGCGCAGTGAGCGACAAGACCAGGACGATGGCGAGCCTAGTCCTGGTACTCGATGACGAAGCGAATCTTGGGTATGCCTTCTTGACCCCCTAGCGGCATCGTCTCTGAGAGCGGGCCGGGTTCTGCCAGGACTTTGTAGTTTGTGAGTCCTGCTTGCTCCGCATATGCGTGAGCCTCTTCCTCGGTCTTGAATGATTCAGTGTGTGCCATAGCGCTGTCTCCTTTGGAATGGTCTCCATAGCATGCATCAAGATGCCGAACCACTCCAATGCCATTTGAACGCCCTCGCAACCCGGCCATTCCTGGCACACCCCGCGACCGGACAGGCTCCGCCGGACTGCTGCGCCGCGCGCTGACGCAGATTAACCAGCGCTTCGACGGACTGCGCAAGGACGTGCTGGCCATCTTCGGGCACATCCCCGTCTTTGCCTTAAACGACGAGGCCGGACTGGTCCGCTACGGCATCACGCCTGAGGTGATGGACCAGACTATGCTGGACATCCAGGCGGCTCTGGCTCGCTGGCTTCAGGATGGGCGCGAGGCGCGGTATCTGTTCTGGTGGAATCCGTTCGTTGACCAGGCCTCCCAGCTGGGCACGGCGCAAAGTGCAGCCAACCTGGCGCAGCTGTCATCGATCTATGCCACGGCGCGCAGCCTCGATCAGGTGGTCCGCAGCGAGTCTTACCGCGTGCGCGTGGGCCTGGCCCGCATCAAAGGTTATGAGCACTGGACCGGCCTCAAGGGTGAAGCACAGAGCAAGCTGGCCGGCATCATCGGCCGGGCGGTGGTTGATGGCCTTAATCCGCGCGCCGCGGCGAAGCTGATCGCCGAGGGACTGGACATCTCCAGGGGCAAGGCCCGCCAGTACGCCCAGACCGACATTACCGACACCCTGCGCCAGTCGCGCTGGGCCGAAGCCGAGGCGACCAGCGAGGAGCTGGGCATCAAGATCGGCATGCTGTGGACATCGGCGCTGCTGCCGACCACCCGCCGCACGCACGCCACACGCAATGGCGGCGTGTACTCGACCGATGAGGTGCGGGCGTTCTACTCGCGGGACGGCAACCGCTACAACTGTCATTGTGGACAGACCGAGTGTTTGCTGGATACGAATGGGCGGCCTGTTCTTACCGATCGCTTGAGAAAAACAATAGATACAGAGCTTAAAAATTGGACTGCGGCTAAGAATTAAGCGGATAAGTAGCTATTTTTTAATCGTTTAAACGTATTAAGGCCTCTTCCACTTGCCATATCGACAATTAAACTTACTCCGTATGGGGTAATGGAGTTGTCGTTCGTAAGAATTCCAAAATTACGGAGAGAATGAATTGTGATTGGGAAGATGTTAGAAAATGGTCTGTCTTTTTGGATGGATTCTTTGATGAATCTGTTAATAACCATGAAAAGCTCGTCGTGTCTCTTTGATTTGTCCAGCTCTACGACCCTGACGGTTGTGATTCCATCAACTATCTCTCGTAGACCTCTAATCGCTACATTGAGCATTACGACGTCTGAAGGATTCTCGGAATTTAATGATTGAGCCGTAGTTAGGTTGTCAACTGCCTTTCGTAATTGATCCGCTTCCGTTGTGGCTGCCTTAAGTTCATTAACAAGTCTTTCGCGCTCTTCGGCCGTAAGCTCCTCGTTGACAAGCTTTTTTGTGGTGATGTCGACTTTTTCTTCCGACGCTATTGCAGCTGCTGAAAAAGCATCGACCATCTCACCTGTGACGCCTGCGTAGCTAATCTTCTTTAGCCGTTCGAAGGCACTAACAGCTGCGCCAAATGATTGCGATATCTCTTTGCGAAAGCCAAATGCAATGCCTGCTATCACTGCAGGCCATGCTGTGGCCTTGGTCATTTCCACCAAAACAGTCCATTCGTCCATAGCTACTCCCTGATCTTGGAGGCAAATGTTAGCCGGGAAAAGGTGGCTCCCTAGCATAGCTTGCATCTCAACGAGGCAAGTCCATGAGCACAAAACGCGTTCACATCGTGGCCGCCGTCAACGCGGCCAACATCAGCAAGACCGGCAACACCTACACGATCCGCGACGTCTGCGGCGCCACTGACGGCATCGTGATGAATGGCCGGCTGTATCCAGCCGAGCAGCTCGCCGCCGGCGCGCCAGGGCTCAACGGCAAGCCGGCGCCGGCCGGGCATCCCAAAAACAGCGCGGGCAAGTTCATCAGCGCGGCGAATGGCGAGGCCCTGGCAACGGCCTGGATCGGCGCGTACTGCACCAACGCGCGCCACGAGGGCGGCCGCACTCTGGTCGACATCATCGTCAATGGCGAGATGGCCCAGGCCACGCCCAAGGGCAAGGCGCTGGTCGAGCGCCTAGATGCAGCCATCGCGGGCACCAACGCCGACGCGGTCCATGTCAGCACCGGCTTGAATCTGGTCGAGGTCGTTGCCAACGGCGAGAGCCTCGGCAAGAAATACACCTCGATCGCCACCAACTTGCAGTACGACCATCTCGCCATTCTGCTTGACCAGCCGGGCGCCGGCACGCCAGAGCAGGGCGTGGGCATGTTCCTCAACTCCGCCGGTGACGAGGCCGAGGTCGAGACCGTGGAGGTCACCAATGCGCCCATCGCGCCCGAGGACAAGCGCTTCGACGGTGCTATGGGCTGGCTGCGCGGCCTGTTCGCCAACAAGGATGTCAGCTTCGACCAGATCACATCCCAGCTGCAGGCGCTGATGGCCGAGGGCCAATGGATTCGGGAGGTCTTCACCTCCTATGTCGTCTGGTCCAACCGCGATGGGAAGCTGTGGCGCCAGGACTATCACAAGGCAGAAAACGGCTCCCTAGCATTGGTCGCACAACCTGTTGAAGTCACTCGGCAGGTGTCCTATGAACCCGTCACGAACCAACAGGAGATTGACACCGTGAAAGACCAGATCATTGCCGCGCTCAACGCCGCAGGCATCAAGACCGAAGGCCTGACCGACACGCAGGCCCTGTCTGCCTACAACTCGGTCGTCAAGAAGCCCGTCGAAGACGAGCTGGCGGCCGAGAAGGGCAAGTCCAAAAAGCTCGAAGACGACAAGAAGGCTGTCGAGAACGCCGAGCGTGATGCCCTGGCTGCGGAACTGGCCACCAACAGCCAGCTCACCGTGGACGACCTCAAGCTGTTCCCGCTCGAGCGCCTGAAGGCGTTCAAGACCAACGCTGCGGCCGCGCCCGTGGTGGTTGGCAACAGCGGCCAGAAGGCGCCGGGCGACGAATTCGCCGGCTACGACCTCAACAAACTCTAAGGAGCCGACATGGCGAATCGTATTTCCCGCACCGGCGGCGTCGTGCCGCGCCCCCGCACCATCACCGACAAGACCCTGGCCGCTGCGTTGCTGCCCGGCACGTTTGTCCTGGTGGGCGCAACCCAACTGACCCAGGCCACGGCCGTGGGCGGCGGCCGGTTGGCCGTGCTGGGCGACCGTGACTTCTACAGCTCGCTGGGCATCGGCGGCGCAACCGACCCGCTGATGACGCCCTACAAGGCGGGCGAGACCGGCGTGGCCTACCTGCCCAAGCCTGATGACGAGTTTCTGTGCGCTATGGCCGCAGGCACTTACACCTACGGCCAAGAGCTGACGGTGGGCGCCGCTGGCCGCCTGACGGCCGCAGTCGCTACCGGTGTCGTGGTCGCCCATTTCGACCAACCCGGCAAGACCGTGGCGGCCGGCGAGCTGGCCGATGTGGTCATCGCCAATTCCTACACCAAGCCCTAAGAGGTCCACATGCTGATCTTCACCAACGAACAACAGACCGCCATCATGGCCGCGCGCGCCGGCTTCAACACGCGCGCCACGGCAATGGCTGCCGGCATCGTGGCGGGCCTGGAAGGCAACTCCTTGGCGATCCCACTGGACGCCTGGCGCCGCATCGACACGCGCGTGCAGCAGATCTCGCGCACGCGCCTGCAGATGTTCAATCGCCTGGCGGCGGCCAGCACCATCCCGGTGTCTATCGCCGACCTGGTGAACTTCTACCCGCAGGTCAGCGACAGCGGTGAGGTGCTGGTGACTATGGACGGTCGCAACGCCGCCAAGGCCGACCAAGCGGTCGTCAAGTACGCCGGCACCCCGGTGCCTATCCTGAACTCCACAGCACGCTTCGGCTGGCGCCAGATGGAAGTCATCCGCAAGGGTGGCGGCATGATCGACACGGCCACCATCGGCAACCACCAGCGCAAGGTGGCCGAGAAGCTGGAGGACATGGTCCTCAATGGACTGTCTGGCATCGAGGTCGACGGCAACGTGATCTACGGCCTGCGCAACCTGCCGGCGCGCAACACCTTCGTGCACGGCTTCACCCTGGCCACCGCAACTGGCGCGCAGTGGCTGTCGGTCATCAAGCAGGCCATTGCGGCAGCCATGGGTGACAACCAGTACGGCCAGGTCACGCTGTTCGTCAACCAGGCAGACTACACGGCCGCCGACACGACCGACTATGCCGCCAACTACAGCGGCACCATCCTGCAACGCCTGAATGCCGTCAACCAGATCAAGGAAATCGTCCCGGTGGCCTCGGTTCCCCCGAATGAAGTCCTGGGCATTGTGGACATTGACGGCGGCGAGTGGGGCGGCATCCTGTCGGCCATGCCCGTGGTGACGCGTCCCAAGAACCGCATCGAGCCGGAAGACGACTACCTGTTCAGCGTGATGGCCGCAGCTGCCCCGCAGTTCCGCAGCGATTACATCGGCCAGTCGGCATTCCTGCACGGCACCCAGGCATAAGGAGCGGCGCACATGAAAGTCATCATCCAGACTCTCAAGGCGCCCTGGCCCACAGGGGCCAAGGTGGGCGATGTGGTCAGCTTCGAGGGCGAGGTCGCCCCGGCCTGGGCTGTTGGCAAGTACGCGCTGGCGCCCGATGGCGCTGAGGCGGACCATAAGTATGAGCCGGCTTCGGTAGGGACTGTCAGCGTCAGCGTGTCTGTCGACTCAGAGGAAGTCCAGCAGGCCTTCCACCAGCTGCGCGAGGAGGCTTTGCGCCGAATCTCCGAAGCAGATGACAAGACCGCTGAGGTGGATGCGCAGTTGCAGGCCAGTCGTATCGAGAACGAAGGCCTGACCAGCCGTCTGGCGGAGGCTGAATCGCTGATCGCCGGTTTGCGGGAAAAGCTGGAGGCCGCCCAGTCCGACGATGCCAAGGTCAAAGCCGCTCTGGCCGAGGTCGAGCAACAGGCTGAACAGGAAAAGGCTGCTATCGCTGCAGCGGACGCCAAGGCGAAGGCCAAGAAGTGATCACCAGCACGCAAGCGCAGCAGTACCTTGACCAGGCCCTGGGCGTGAGCGTGCCGGCGTTCATCGTGGAGGCCGCGGTCGCGAAGGTGGCCACGGCAGAAGCGAAGATGATCGAGGCAGGCTACTCGGACTATGACCGCGTCATGGTCCAGTGCCTGGCCGTCACCATCATTGCCGCCGCCGGCGCGCCGCGGCGCCTGGCTTCGCAGTCTGCGCCTTCCGGCGCAGGTCGCAGCTTCAAGAATTTCGACAACGCCTTGGCGGCGCTTCGCCGCTCGCTGGCCGCGCTGGACAAGGCAGATACCGTCACGGACTTGGTCGGTCCAGACCCTGCCGCATCGGCATTCATGTTCGTGGTGAACGGATGAGCGCCGCAGCGAATTGGTCGTATACAGCCAAGGCCACCTTCTGGGCCTTCATGGGCCGCGACGACTGGACCAACGCCAATACCTACGGCTCGCCCGTCGTCATCGATTGCGACTACAGCGCTGAGTCAGTCCGCATGACCGATGCAAAGGGCGTTGAGTTCACGACTCGGCAGATCATCTACACCGAGCGAGCGGACATCAAGCAGGGAGATTTCATTCTGATCGGCGAGTCTGCCGATGCGTCGCCCATTACGGCCGGTGCGTTCGAAGTGCGCGCAATCACCCGTGATGCCGACACCTTCGACCGGGTGGCCGACGACTACAAGCTGCTTACGTAGACCATGGCCAGTAAACCGCGTACCACCAGCAAGCTGCCTCAATTCACCGCTAAGGTGCAGGCAGGTGCTGCTCGCGGCATGACGCAAGCCCTCATCCTGGGCGCCAGTGAGGCCAGTGTCCTGACGCCGATAGACACCAGCACGCTGCTCAATTCTCAGTTCCGCAACGTGGAAAAGAGCGGCAGCAAGGTCGTTGGCACTGTGGGGTACACGGCCAGCTACGCCATCCCGGTGCACGACCCTGAAAACCCGCAGAACTTCCGTCGCCCGTCAGCCAGCAAGGAATTTCTGAAGCTTGGCTTCGAGCGCGCCGAGCCCAACATTCGCGCCGTGATCAAAGGCAGCATCAAGACTTAGCGCCTCCCTAGCATTGGGCGCATGACCGCATCCGATGCCTTGCGCAATTTCATTGCCCCACTTCTGCCTGGCTGGCGTATCCAGTTCGGCCGCTGGGTGGACGGCGCCAACACTGACCGCTACGCCGTGATCCGGCCCGCCGGCGGCATGCCCGCCGAGTTGGTGCGCCGCCCGCAGTTTTCTCTGATGTTGATCGGAGCGCTGGACGATGCCGCCCAGATTCCAGAGACCTCCGCCAATGCGCTGGTCGAGGCCATGCGTGCCAGCAGCGGCAACCTTGTTTTCCTGCAGCCGGCCGAGCCGGTGTTCTGGGCCACCGCTGACGGTCGGCCTGTTTTCGAAATCGCCATCTCGGCAATCACCAACTGAAGGAGCTCACCATGGGTGCTTTTACTGGACGCGACGTACTTGTCGAGTTCGCCATCGCGGATGAAAATGTATTGCCCGCCGGCCTGGCCTACAAGCGCCTGGGCATGATGCGTGGCAAGAGCATGAAAACCAGCTGGGACACGGCGGACACCACCGCCGACCAGTCGCCTCAATTCACCAAGACCGCTTTGGTGACGTTCAAGTCTATGGAGTTCTCGGGTGATGGCGTGAGCTACACCGATGCTCTGTACAACCAGAGCGAGTTCAAGGTCAACACCATCAGCCCCGGCATCGCCACCGCAAACCAGCCTAAGGCTTGGCTGCGCATGACCGACCCGGACGGCGGCAAATATGAAGGCCCGTTCATCGTCACGGAATGGTCTGACGAACGGCCTCATGCGGACGCTGCGACTTGGAGCATCTCCGCTACCAGCAACGGCGCTGTCGTCTTCACTCCGGCGTAAGGGGGTAAGCCATGGCCGCCATCACATCCATCAATGCAGTTCAGCAGGGCGCTTTCTCTGCGCCCGTTTCCACACTCACGGCCGATGACACCATCACCTTCACGCCTGCGCGCAAGCAGCTGCTGGTGCTGAGCAACACCACGGCGGGCGAACTGACGGCAACTCTCGACGGCGCAGCCGGCACCACGGTCTACGCCCAGGGCATCGGCCCGGTGTCGGTGGCAGCTGGCCTGGCCATTGACGTTCCCGCAGGTGAGTGTCGTGCCGTGGTGCTGGGCACCGTGAGCGCCTATTGCCAAGGCGTGGTGCACCTGACCGGCGGGGCAGGCATCGAAGCACAGTTGTTCGACCTCTGATGCTGATCGAGTGCGGCTTTGTCCGGGCCACCACCAGCGAGGGCGCTGAATTCACGTTCACGCCTTCGCTGGGGTGCATTGCTGCGCTTGGCAGCCCGCAGGAGATCGTCAGGCTGTACGCCGGCCTGCACGAGGCCAGCGCCGCCAGGGATGCCGCCTACATCCTGGCAAGTCTGTGCGACCAGGACGACTCGACGCCGTTGATCGGCTGGACCGACGAGGATGGCAGCCATCCCGGCCAGATGCCTGAGGTTGAGCAGATCATCATGGCTCGCCACCTGATGCAACACGGCATTGCTGGCAAGGCCCGGCCAGGCGACAGCAAGGATGACGGCAAGTTTTCCGACAAGTTCGAAGCCTCCGAGTACATCGCCGCGGCGCGTGTGCATCTGGGCCTGTCTAGCGCCGACGCCGAAGCGCTGAGCATGACCGAATTTCAGATGATGTTCGAAATGAAGTTCCCGAGGAAGGCGGACGGCAAGCGCGACGTTCCGACGCGGGAGGAATACGAGGCTTCGCTGGCGGCGATCGAGGGGCGGCGAGCCAAGAGGCCTGAATCATGAAGATGACGGGGCTTGTTGACGCGCTGCGAGTGAAACACTCCTGATGCCAAGAACAAGTGCGAAGTGCCTACTTGGGAGGAGTGCAGAACGGCGATTGTGAGACGAGTCGGAGGCTTTGGCTTGAGGGGGCGGGCTCACAGGTCAGCGTGTAGATGTAACGATTCGTGGTTGTAATCGTGATAGACTTCGCGCAATTCTTGATATCGCCATATGGCTTTTGAGAATTTCTTCAAACAACCCAAGGAACAACACCATGAATGATAAGAAAGTTTTTGGCTCTCTTCGCGTCGTGGCTGGTTGCTCGTTGGTGGGCGCTATTGTGTTCGGCGCATTTTTCAGCTGGGTGGATGTGCCCGGGGATGTCCGATCCTATGGTGCATTGCTTGGTGCGGCGGCAGGCGTTTACGCCAAGGTTGCGCATTTGCTGTAATGGCGACCGGATCGTTGACTCATTGACTCATCGTGGCGCCCAACGAACCCGACTTTTTTTTCCGAGGTTTAGCCAAGCTGCTCTCTTACGTGGATGGCAATTGGGTTGACATCTGCTCAATCTTAACTGCACTCGCGTATGTTGGATGGCAGTGGCAGAAGCGTCCAAAGGTAGGGCGGGGGCCATTTATCTGCCGGGATATCGGCATCGAATTCGTAAATGCAGCCTCAATTTTCCCGCTCGTATTGTTGACCCTTTCTTTTGTTTCCTCGAAATTTACTGAGGCGCTTCTTTCGGGAAACAAAATTATCTTGTCGATTGCAGGTGGCTTCGCTTTGTTTGCCCTTCTGGAGGATCGTAAAAGTCCTTCTGTTGTTCTACAGGCTTTGGATTTTGTTGGACCCCCACAAATGCCAGCTGCCAATGCCCCATTTGTCGAGCCCAAGGTAGCTCCTATTCGAAATGGAGCTCAGCAGGTGACGAGAAAGCGTGGAAAAAAGCGTTAACGAGCAATAAGAGCCCTCCGTATCGCGGGTCTTTTTCATTTGCGCCCAGCAAGGGCGCGCACCTGCAGGCGCAAGCCCCGTCACGAACTGGTCATAGTGAGTGAAGTGAAGCGCAACTGCGTGTGAACCGCTGAGGCTCCCTAGCATGACTCCAATCATCTTGGAGATCATGCTGTGGCCGAAAAAATCGGGGAAATTTACTATGCCGTGACGCTGGACACGGCGCAGATGATCGACGGTCAGCGCAAGGTCGACCGGGAACTGAAGAACACGACAGGCAGTCTTGATGCATTCGGCGCCAAGCTGACCGCTGTAGCCAGCGCCATTGGCGCCTACGCCGCTGCGCTGTACCTGATCCGCCAGTCTGACGCCTTCACGAAAATGAACGCCCAGCTCAAGCTGGCGACGGAATCCACCCGGGAGCTGGCGGTAGCGCAGGCTGATGTCCGGCGTATCGCCAAAGAGGCGCAGACCGATATTTCCGGCGTTGCCACTTTGTACGCCCGCATCACCAATGCCACCAAAGAGCTGGGCACTTCACAGGCGCAAGTCGCGGCGATCACGCGCACTGTGGCGCTGGCCCTGAAGGTAAGCGGCGCCGGAGCCGCCGAGTCAGCCAGCGCAACGCTGCAGCTGTCCCAGGCCTTTGCCAGTGGAGTGCTGCGCGGCGAGGAATTCAATGCCGTCAGCGAAGCCGCACCGCGCTTGATGAAGGCCCTGGCGGATGGCATGGGCGTGCCGATCGGTCAGCTACGCGGCATGGCCGAGCAGGGCAAGCTGACAAGCGACGTGCTTGCCAACGCTTTGCCCAAGGCGCTGCAGGACCTCGAGCAAGAGGCGAAGGAGATCCAGACGATCAGTGGCGCGTTCCAGCAGCTCAGCAATGAGTTGATGCTGTTCATCGGCCAGCAAACGACCGCCAGCGGCTCGGCCAAGCTCACAGCTGATGCAATTGGCATATTGGCGAACAACCTCGATTTGATCGCTGCCGCAGCCATCGGCTTCGCGGCGACCAAGTTGGCCGGCGTGCTGCTGGCCGCCGGGACTGCGGCCACAGCAAACACCGTTGCGATGATTGAAGGCGTGGCCGCACAGCGGGCGGCCATAGCTGCATCTCAGGCAGCAGCTGCCGCAGCCCTGGCCGAGTCGGCTGCCAAGCTGGAAAACATGACCCTGACTCAGGCCATGATCGCTCTTTCCCGTCAGGAGCTGGTCGCCAAGTTGGCGGCGACAAATCAGACGCTCGCCCAGGCTGCTGCACAGGCTGCAGCCTCGCGTGCCGCCGGCGCTCAAAGCTTTGCGCTTGCCATGCTGCGCGAAGCCGAGATGACAACGGCCGCGGCCCAGGCCTCCCGTGCCGCGATATTGCGTGAGCTGGCAGTGCTGGGGGCGCAACAAGCCGCCGTCACCACGGCCCTTACCGCTGCGACAGCAGCTAATACCGCCGCTCAGACAGCCAATGCCGCCGCCCTGGGCGCCTCGGGCGCGGCCTCGACGGTCGCTAGTAGAGCGCTGACAGCAATGGGCGGGCCGATCGGTCTGATCACCACGTTGCTTGGGCTTGGTGTCACTGCGTGGATGATGTGGGGTAATTCGGCAAAGGATGAAAGCGCCAAGGCGGCGGGCGAAGTGGAGGCCAGCGGGCGCGAGATCATTGCCAGCCTGGACAGGCAGAACGCCAAGCTGCGCGAGCGCCTGGCCCTGGCAAAGGCCGGGAATGTCGAGGCAGCCAAGAGCGGCGGAAAGAATGAGGAAAAGCTGGCATCCACGCTCACGGAAATCAATGCGCTCAAGAAAAAAGGGAGTGCGCTGACTGGGGCAGACCAGATCCAGTTGATTGAGCTTGAGGGGCAGTACCGGGACATTTCTGCTGCCCTGGCAACCAACCGCCAGTTGACAGGGGAGATAACCAGCCTGGGGCAGAAGTCAAAGGCCGCAGAATTTGCCGTCAAGTACGCATCCGATCTTGAGCGCGTGAATGCAGAAATCGAGAAATGGAAGAAGGCGCTCGGCCCAGAATTCACGCCAGACATGGAGCAGCGCATTCGGCAGAAGATCATGCCGGACAAGAAGGGGGCTCCCAAAAAGACGGCAGACGAGCGTTTCGATGATGCGAGCTACCTGTCCAGTCTGCGCAAGGCCCAGGCGTCAGAGATCGGCATCATCAATGAAACCGAGACCGAAAATCTGCGCCGCCATAAGAAGCTTCTGGATGAGAAGAAGATCAGTGAGGCCACGTATGCCGAGGCCGTGAAGCTCACCAAGCAGGCGGCCGAGGACGACACGTTGGCGTTGATGGTGAAGACTGGGAAAGCCTTCGACAAGCTGCGAGATGATGATGCCAAGAAGGCGAAAGCAGCGCTCGACAAGCGAAAGCAGCGGGAGAAAGAAGCTGTCGATTACGCAGCCGGGCTGACAAAGGCGGTCAACCCAGTTGATGCACTGCGCCAGGAATACCAAGCCAAGCTGGAATTGGTGACGCAATATGAGCAGATGATGGCTCAGGCAGGTGTTGATGCGACCGAGCAAGGCCAGCAGACGCGCACGCAGATAGCGACTGAATACGAGTTGCAGCGGCGCGCTCTTGCCGAGCAATCGTTCCGCTCCCAGGGAGAGGCTCAGGCGTTCCTGATTGACTCGCTGAACAGCCTGTCCAGCACCGCCACTTCCTCGATCATGGGACTTATCCAGGGCACCGCGACAGCGCAAGACGCCATGCGCAACCTGGCCGGCGTTGTGCTGAATGAGGCTGTTGGCGCTCTGATGCAAATCGGCGTCCAACAGATTAAAAATGCGCTTCTGGGCAATACACTGGCTGCAGCAGACAAGGCGAGGGCGGCTGCAAACGGGGCCGTTTACGCTGCAAGTGTCAGCGCCCAGGTGGCTGGCATGAGCGCCATGGCCGCTCAGAATGCCTTTGCCGCGACTGCTGCTATTCCGATCATCGGGCCAGCTTTGGCGCCCGCGGCCGCAGCGGCAGCTGGCGCGCTTGCGACGGGTCTCGGTGCCCCAGCCATCGCGACAGCCCCTCTGGCTGGTGCTCGCCAGTACGGCGGACCGGTGTCCAGCGGCGGCATGTACCGCGTCAACGAAACAGGCGCGCCCGAGATGTTCACCGGCTCCAACGGCCAGCAATACATGCTGCCCACGAAGTCCGGACAGGTGACGGCGGCTGACAAAGTGGGCGGTGGCGGCGGTGAACAACCGTGGGTCATCAATGTGTACAACGCCCCGCCCGGGACGACTACAGGGGTGAACCAGAGCGCGAGAACGGTCGATATCGCCGTAGCCCAGGTGGCCAGTCAGATCGCCAACAAAGAAGGCAAGGTGTGGAGCGCGCTGCGCGGGTCAACCAACGTGCGGAGCGCGCTAGGGTGATCGCTACTTGCGCGGCTGATCCAGCGTGGCGGGTTCAATTTTCCCGGCAGACAAGCCCATGCCAGAGCCAAACGCGCTGCTTGAGCTGCTTGTGTCAAGCAGCTTGTCGCTCGCGTCAAACCGCAGCGTAGCCGTCGTTGACGTTGAGTCCGATCCGCCCACGAATCCGCCTACAAATGGGATGAAGGTCTCCGGCCTTACCTTCGCCTCGTAGTGGCTGTAAATCACCATAGATGTCCCGTCGGCAAGGCGCATTTGCATATTGGGCGCACCAATGGCGGCAATCACCTGGGCCTTGGTTGTCTCGCCAGTCTTGAAACTGGCCAGTTGACCATCCGTGACCTTTACGCCGCCGGCGGCGCACCCAGCAAGTGCCGCAGCAAGCGCGATAACTGCAATGATCTTCATGCATCCCTCGTAAGTGATTGTGTTCTGGCGTCAGTCTACGTCATGGGTCGCCCTCCCTAGCATCAAGGGAGATGTCCACGCCAGCCTACCCATCAACTCTGCCGCTGCTACTGCGGGCTTCGAAAAGCCGCAGCCAGCCGGCGAACTTCACTGTTGCCGAGCCGCGCCGTGGTTACGGCTACGCACAAGGCACGGGCGGGCCAGCGCCGGTGTTCTGGGATGGTGAATTTCGCTTTCGGCCAGATCAGGCGGTCGCGTTTCAGCTCTGGTTCATCCAGAAGATCAATCGCGGCCTGCTTGAATTCATGATGCCGATCCGTACGGAGTTCGGGCTTCTGGAGCATGTCTGCCGCTTCCTGCCCGACGGCTTGGCCGATGCGGTCGAGGAGGGCGGCTGCTACACCTACAAGGTCAAGCTCATGGCGCGGGCGCAGGTGATCCCGCAAGGCTACATCGACGCTGCAGATTTGATTGTTGGCCTGCCGGATTGGCAGTTGTGGGCTGAGCTGTTGGACCAGACGGTCAATGTGGCCATGCCGGAGGCTTGACGTGGACAAAGAGACCTTCTGGGCCGTGAAATCCCCGCTTCCCCAGTATCAGGCGATCGTCTTCGAGCACCCAGCATTCGATGCTCCGATTCGCCTGGTTGCCGACCAGTTCGAGCCTGTCACTTTGGGTGGTCATGTGCACCAACCTGTGCCCATGACCATCAAACCGCCCGACCAAGCCGGCGACGCTACGGCGAAGCTGACGCTGGCGTTCCCGCGCGCAGTTGTAGGCCGCGAGTTCAAGCGACAACTCAAGCTGGTTCGCGATGCCGGCTCGCGTGCGCCCATCGTGGTTCGTTATGACGTCTACCTTTACGACCTGACGATTCCTGCCGTCTCGTGGCTGCTTTACATCGCAGAGCAGGGGGGGGTCACCTTCAATGCCGAGGCGGTCCAGGTGTCCGCGACCGTGGACAACCCCATGCTGAAATCCAGCGGATTGATTTATGACCCTGCCACGTTCACAGGGCTCGAGATCCTATGAGCGCGCTACTGACCCCTCAGCAATTCACCAGCAAGGTGGTGGGCGCGCCCTGGGCGCCGCGTCGCGCCGACTGGGGTGCCATGAACTGCTACGGGCTTGTGATGCTCTATTTCCGCCATGTTCTTGGCATCGAGCTGGAGGAGATGCCTCATTCCGACATCGTTGCCGGGTTTGCTGCATCCCGAGGCTGGCGGGAGTGCGAGCCATGCGCTGGCGTGACTTGCTTTATGGCGTGGCATGACAGCGCACCTGCGCATTGCGGCGTTCTGCTTTCTGAGTCTGAGTTGCTGCACGCCGACGGCAGTGAAGATCGCCCTGGCAGCGTGCGCGTTTCCCGCCTTCGTGCGATGCAGCAGATCTACGGAGTCATTCGTTTTTACCTATACGAGCCATGCTGACAATTCTCAATGACCCGACCGGAACCCTTGGCTTGCATCGCTACGCATGGGATTTCAGCAAATCCCTGCAGGACAACATAGCCCAGCATCTGGAAAGCGGAGTGGATTGCAAAGTGCTGGTCAACGGCCTGGAGATTGACCCACTCACAGAACCGCGCATGGATGCGCTGCCATCAATCGCCGACTTCGTGACCGTTGTGCGCTGTCCTGGCGTGGCAATACCGGCCGCAGCTATGTACTGGCTGGCTGCGGCCGCAGTTGCTGCTGCCGTCATTGTCATCGCGACGATGCCGAAGCCGCCAGATGTCTCTGGCGCCGGTAAGGACAGCCCAAACAACAGCCTCACGGCCCAGACCAACAGGGCGCGCGCCTACCAGGCCATCCCGGATGTCTACGGCTACCGCCGCGTCTGGCCGGACTTGATCCAGCCGTCGACGGTCGAGTACATCGACAACATCAAGTACGTGACCGAATGGCTGTGCATCAGCCGCGGCATCGGCGACATCACCAGCGTCAATTACGCCGAAACGCCGATCGGTGACATCGACGGCGCGAGCTACGAGGTGTTCGCCCCGGCCGCTTCTGGCGGTTACCCGGAGTTCAGCACTACGACACTTGCTGATGTGCTGGAGACATTTGCCAGCGACGAAGTGAACGGGCAGGAGTTGGGCTACTCCGTTCCATATCCGGCCATCGTGATGGTGGGATCGTTTGCTGCAGTCACCGGGGAAACCACCTTCACCATCACATTGCCGGATGGGCCGCTGCTTGATCAGCTCAAGGGCCTGGCCCCAGGCGGGACTGCTCTCGTGAAGTTCGAGTACAGCGATATCTCTCACGAGGCGGTTCTGTTCAATCAAATTTGCACGGTCCAGAGCTATGCGGTGGCTGCAGGAAATGCCACCTTCACTTTTGGGTCCACTGAATGGCTGGAAGGCGATGCCGAGCCTGGAATCTCATTCACGATCACTCCAAATGGCGCCACGCAAACAGCCAATGGCCCCTACACGCTTCCGGTGGATGGCGACAGAATCCGCTGGAACGCGGTGTTTCTGCGCGGCCTCAAGGGCGCTGTCGCTATCCGGGCCGAGTGGTGGAAAATCGATGGAGCAGGGGCTGAAATCCCCGGGACCCGGCAGAGCCAGAACGACACCTACAGCGCCGACACCTACGATCAGCGGTTCTACACCACACAGGTGACGCCTAGCGCCGGCCATGGTCGCTACCGCGTGCAATTCACCCGATTGACTGCGCAGATCGGTGAGGGCGGCTCTGATGTGGCTAAGCTCGAGGAGCTCTACGCCGTGCGGCATTACGGCGCAAAGGTGTTGCCTGGGGTAACCGTGATCCGCGTGACCACCAAGGCCACGGCCGAGGCAACCGGGTTCAGTGATAGAAAGTTCAATCTGCGTTGGCATCGCCACGTCCGCACGCTGACCACTGACACCTTGGGCGCATCACGTAATTTCGCGCGAGCCATGGCTCACATTTGGACTATTGCAGGCAGCGACATCGCGCAGCTTGATGTCGAAAAGCTTGCGGCCATCAATGCAGAGTTTGGCGAAGCCTCGGATCTGTTGCGATTCGATGCCAGCCTGGACGATGCCGACATGAGTTTGGGCGAGCGTATGCAGCTGGCTGCCGATTCGGCGCGCTGCGTGCTGTGGCGCGACGGGCAGAAATGGACCGTGACGCGCGACCAAGCGCGGGCCTATCCAGAACTGCAGCTGGATTACCGCAACCTGGCCAGCACCGGCGATTCAGCGATCAGCTACGCCGCCCACCTCCCGGCCTCAAATGACGGGGTCGAACTCGAGTACGTGGATGAGGCCTCGCAGTCGAAGAAGTCCTATATCCGGCTCGACATTGCGTCGGGCGCCGTGATCGGGGGGCAGAGCGCAAATCCCAAAAAGATCAAGCTGTCCGCTTGCGCCACAGCGGCGCAGGCCGTCAATCGCGCCCAGCTCGAGGCGAGACGACTGCTGTACCAGCGGGTCAGTGTCAGTGACACCGCACTGAGCGATGGCGGCTCGCTCGGCCTGGGCTCCTTGGTGCGCTGGATTGACCCCAACGACTTTGCCGGTGACGACGGGCTGCAGGCGGGCGAGGTCATGTCCATCGATGGCAACTTGATCGCGACCAGTGAGCCGGTGGACTGGAAGGGCGAGACAGAGGGGCGCATCCTCTTCACGGGCGCCAACGGTGCGCACCTGGGGGCTCCTGTCCAGTGCTATCCAGCCGGATCAGGAATCCAGCTCGCAAGCGTCCCGGCCGGCATCTACATTGCCAGTGCAGACCGTCAACTCGGCAGCCGCTACGCGTTCGCCGTGGGGTTGACCAGCGCCGAAGTCGAGTCTGCCGGCCTGTACACCGTCACCTCGATCAAGCCGGAATCTTCGGGCAAGGTCTCCCTAGCATTGGCCGCATATGACAGCCGAATCTATGGAGCCGATGCATGACGACCCCGACCGCTAACCCCGTTCCTAGCCAAGCCGCCACAGATTTGCTTTTCAATGCTGAAAGAATTGATCAGTTGCTGAACGGCGAGGAGTCCAGCTACACCGACCGGTTCGGGCGTGCGCGACGCACCATTGCCGCTCTGGAGGCCGAATACCCCAATGCCCAGGCCAATGCAGATGCAGCGGCAGGGAGTGCGGAGGCTGCATCCTCGGCGAAAGCCTTGGCTCAGGCTGCGAAGGCTCAAGCCGAGACGGCAAAAACACAGGCAGAAGCTGCCCGCGATGCTGCGGCGGTAAATGGAAAGGTATACGCCACGACTGCGGCAGGGCTTGCCGCGACCAGCGGCGCGGGTGACGCCAACCGATATTTCAGCGTGCCATCATCCGATTCTTCTGAATACCTCATTCTCTACCTGAACAGCGCAGGTGCGGCGGTGGAGCAGAAGCGCTACCAGAGCTCTATCACTGGCGTGGATGGCGCTTACAACTTGGTCAACCCGGCGGCGCCTGTGATGATTGGCGGGCTTAATGGGCTTGCCAACTGGGACCCAAATGCAGCGTACAACAGCATTGCAATCCGAGTAGAAGCCGGCGCTTCTATTGTTCTCAATAACACCGCAAATCTCTATGTTGGGGAATTTCGCGCAGCATTCTTTTCGGCGCTGCCACCTTCTGCAGGCACAAGGATAAGCGGCGCGAATTCTGCTGCAATAAAAAATAACAACGGCGATTTCTACCTCGCAGAGGTAGTTCCCGTAGGCGCAAAATATATCGTCGTGAACGTCAGGTTCAATGCGGCATCGATTGATTGGTTTGTTGCGCGCGGAATGGTTTATAGCGGAAGGTCGGCTTTCGAGCCTGAAGTAGGCCGCGTCAATGAGTTGCCGATCTTTGATATTGGTATTCGCAAAGATTTTCAGACGGAGGAAGGGGATGAAAATCTTTACAACGCGATCAACAATCTGGCGGATCAATACGTAACAAGTAATTATGTTCTGGGAGCCTCTAGCGCTGCACAGGCATGGCGCGTGGCCGTCATTCCTGTGGAAGAGGGGAAGATGTACGCGGTGCACTTCGGTCCTGTAATGACCTCTGGAAATTGGCGATATGGAATTTATGCAAACGGAATACGCCAAGCAAATTCGCTTGGACCGGCTGCCAAGGTGCTTTACTCTGATACCTTGAATCCGTCCGTAAAGACATTTATCGTGCCGACCGGGCAGGGTATCACGCACGCATTCATAAACGCGAAGGTCGGCGGAGACGATCACACCGCGACGATGATTGTGCAGATCGGGTCCACCGTGCCTGTCATCCCGCTTGCTTACTCAGCGGCCTTGCCCAAGGTCGGCGCAAGGCTCATCAAGGATCGCACGGCGCGCTCAAAAATAGCCAACCTCATGCGTAGGACTGCGTCCGGTACGCGCTTTGTCGGAAAGAAGTTTTATCACTTCGGAGACTCGATCACGGAAGGCACAGAAGGCGGCTACGTGAAGTACGTTCAAAACGTCGTGCAATGCATCTCCACGAACTATGGAAGTTCCGGCGCACGAACCGGGCGCCTTGTGGCTCTGGCTACGGACCAGCTGAATCGCCAAGAAGTCGGCGGGCCAGCAACGAACCCTGACTACACGGGGGTTGCTGGCGTGACGATCATGATAGGGACAAACGACATAAACGGAGGCGCGATAGGGTCGTTGGTCGACATCCCTGCAAAATCTTTGCAAGACGTTCCTTTCACTCCTGCTGGTGGGCCTTTGGTTTCGACGCCGGATCAGTACTGGGCACTTTTCCCGAATACTTTTTACGGAAACGTTGGGCTTGTGATCGAGTACATCAAATACCGCAACGCAAATACGTTGATTTATTTGGTCTCTCCTCCGCACAACACAGCTTACGACATGACTGTGATTCGCGCTGCGCTTGCTGCACTCGCAAAGTTCTACTCCATCAGGTTCATTGACGCGCAAGACGAGGCGGGGTTGGAGCGCAAGCAATTCATGAAGTACAGCTACGACGGCTCGCACTTGAACGTGCTCGGAAATGATCTCTGGGGGAACTACGTCGGCCATCGTATTGCTCACTCTTAGAAGAGCAACCAGCCCGCTCCGGCGGGTTTTTTACGCCTCAAGAAAGGTGAGCATGGGCACAAATCAACTTGATCCCGTTTCCGTGGCCATCGCGCTGGCCGGCGTGCTGTTCGGCCCGGCGCTGGCCGGCGTCATCGGCCCCTACGCCGTGATCATCATTAGCTGCACAGTGGGCGCAGGCTGGGCCTTGGGCCGGCGCGACCCCGCAGCGCGGTTGTCGGCGGCCTGGTACTTCCTGCGGCTCAATGCCACGGCCGTCATCGTGACCGTGGGCCTGGCCCGGCTCGCAGGCAGTTGGATGGGAGGCGATGACCACGCCTGGCTGCTGGCGCCTATCGCGCTGATCGTGGGCGGCGTGGGCGATGACTGGCCCGGGGTTGGCCGCTGGCTTTTCCTGCGGTGGCTGCGGTTTTTTGAGCGCCGCGCCGGCGGCGATGGAGGTTCGACATGACGTGGCAAACCAACCAGTTGATGGCCATGGTCAATCTGATCATCTGCAGCGGCATAGCCTGGGCCTGCATCTGCCGGCTCAACTCTGAAATCTGCCGGCGGTTCCGGCTCTCTCGGGCGCGCTACACGCTGCTGCTGGGCGGAGCGCTGGCCAGTGGCCTGCAGCCCTTGCTGTGGGGCTCCTGGCCCACGGTGGGGGCGGTGATTCTTGCCGGCTGCGTGCTGGCAGGCCTGGCACTCAACGTTGTGCGCTGGTATGGCCAAGTTGGTCACCCGATGCGCAGGAAGGAAGATTTATGAAGAACGAACTCACAAAGCAACTGCGCCGCGACGAGGACGAGGTGCTGAGCGCATACCAGGACCATCTGGGCTACTGGACGATTGGTGTTGGCCGGCTGATCGACAAGCGCAAAGGCGGCGGCATCACGCCAGAGGAATCGGCCTACTTGCTGAACAACGACATCGACAAACGCCAGGCCGAGCTGCTGCGCCGCGCGCCGTGGATGGAGGGCCTTGACCCGGCCCGCTTCGGCGTCATGCTGAATATGGCGTTCCAGATGGGTGTCGACGGCCTGCTGGGTTTCCAGAACACGCTGGCGATGGTGAAGGCCGGCGACTACGCAGGTGCCGCAGCTGGGATGTTGAACAGCAAGTGGGCCACACAGACTCCGGCGCGTGCGCAGCGCTTGTCTGTGCAGATGCGGTCGGGGGTGTGGCAATGATCGCCCGCATCAAAGCCTACGCCTGGCAGCTGCTGGCCCTGATGCTGGCCTGCCTGCTGCTTTGGCAGACCCTGCGCCTGGCCAGCGCCGAAGTTGCGGAGGCTCAGGCCAAGCAATCACTGGCCACGCATGTCGCCGCCCAGGCCCAACTGGCCCAGGCCGAAATAACGAAGAAAGCCGGCGCGCTGCTCGAACATGCAGGCGCCCAACAGGACAACACCCATGACTTTACCCAAGCGCTTCGCGATCTTGAGGCTGCCCGTGCCGCTGATGCTGGCCGCATTGCAGGCCTGCAGCACGACATCCGCGCTGCCGCCACCCGCCACGCCCAGCTTGCCGGTGACGCCGCTGCCGCGCGAGATCTCGCAGATCAACACGAACGACTCGCAGCCCGTGTTGCAGAGGGCGCGGGAGTGGTTGGAGAGTTTGTCGACCTGGTCAAGCGTCGAGACGCTCAAGTGATAGCTCTAAAGGGGCAGTTAGCTGCAGATGGGGCATTGGTGGGACGCGTGCCTTCGGGTCGTTAAGATCGCTGGAGTGCTGAGCGCGTCGGCGGGGAAACAGTCTGGCAAGCTAATGCAATCGTTACTATAGTTGTGAACGTTTTCGATATTGCTATTCAAGCATTAGGCGTAGCCTTGTTGGAGGATGAATGCTCATAATTGAAAAAATTGAGGGCTTTGAAGTTATCTCGGATGAGATTCTTCGCGATATAGCCCAAAGAGCACACGGTGGATGGTCAACAGAATATATTGCTAAATACAATGGGGCTGAGGTTGGGTTGCTCTCATTTGATTTTTATCAAAATAAAATGGAAAGCAAAATCCATGAAATATATGTACTTTCTGAATTTCGTGAAAAGGGAATAGGTCGTAAATTGCTTATGTATGCGGAAGAGGTCGCCATGGAGCTTCGCTGTTTTAGCATCGCCCTGGAACCTCATCCTTTTGATCGTACCGTTAGCCTGGATATGCTTATTTCATGGTATGCAAGGAATGGATACACGCCGCTAGTGAGTAACCCGAAAATGATGGTAAAAAACCTCGTTTACGCTGTGCGCTAAATATTTGAGCGTGTGGCGCGAAGTGGCGTAATAAGGCGCTTTTGCAAGCGTTCAGTGCTGGGCGGATCGCTTGGCTTTGAGGTGATCTCTTGGGGCGATGAGGCCATATCAGCTGATATCTGGGCCGCTGTCACTCGTAACATTTAGCGCCCTAGTCGCCGCTCCCGCGCGAGATCTCGCAGATCGACACCAGCGGCTCGCCGTCCGTGTTGCTGAGGGTGCGGGCGTGGTTGGAGAGCTTATCGGCTTGGTCGAGATCCGAGACGCCCAAGTGAGGGTGTTGCAGGGGCAGCTGCAGCTAGATAGGCATGCGCTGAACGACTGAGGTGAGGCCGCTAATCATCGCCACCACCATCCCATCGATGTACAGCGCGAAGAGCTGGCTGCCGTGTGCCATGGCGTGGAGCGGGTGAAGATTTGAAAGAAGAGTTGGCACGACGGTGCATGCAGCTTGTTGACGGTTGGCACAGCTATGCGCCCGGGCAACGCACGATGGAGTGCGAGCGTGTGGTTGAAGAGATCCGCGCCGCGTTTGAGAGGCGGTCCCCCGTGAGTTGGCTTGCAAATACACGGCTGTGTGCCGTGGGCACAGAAAACTATTTGAATATTAAGAAAGCTCGGATACTAATTCTTGGTTGATATTTTCTTGAGCTCCAAGAAAAATTTCAGGCGAGAACAATTCAAAATTTTGTTTCAATGATGTGCTGCTGCTGTGTAAAAGTTCTGCGGGGGCAATGAGTTTTTTTGATAGGACGAGAAATTCGGAGGCTTTTCTTTTGACTTGAGCGTAGTAAGTTAGCCCCTTTCGATAAGAGGGTAAGCCTTTGTATAGTTTTTCAATTTCAGGTGTGTCATCGTATGTTAGCATCCACTTGCAGTTTAAGGAGCGAATAAGTTTCGCTAAACGCGTATGGTCTTCAGGGTGATAAAAGCTAAGATATAAATCTCGCCCCTGTGCATAATAAGGGGGGTCAATATTTATCAATGATTTTTTTGGTAAGGTTTTATCCCACTCTTGAAGGCAATTTTCTGCATCTAGTCGAGTTAACTTGATTGCGTCGCGATAAACATGAATGCGCTGAATTTTTCTAATTAAATCTTCTCGATTAAATCGACAGTCAAGCTTGTAGTTTCCATTCTGCGCTTTTCCACCAATAACTCCTCCTTTTATAATCCCTGAGCGGTTGGTGCGATTTAAAAATAAAGTGGCAAAAGCCAAGTCTTGTGTGTTGGAGTTGCTATCTTTCAGAACGATGCGCTGCCGCTCCCACTCTGTCATGGTGATTTCTGTTTTGATGATGCGCTCACACAGTGGATCCGGTTCATGCACGACGGCGTACCAGAAAGCGTAGATAGCTGGATCGATGTCGTTGAGCCAGACTTCGGCTGCATCGCCGTTCAGTAGCAATCGCCAAGCAATACCAGCTCCACCGGCAAAAGGTTCAGCGTAGACGCCACGCAGTAGCCCATTGGCTCGGAGTAAATCGAGGACGAAGGGCGTTAACTGGGTCTTACCACCTGGGTAACGAAGAGGAGAGTAGGTAACAGGCATTGTTCAGTACCATAGCAAAGGCTGGCTCAGCTGGCCAGCATCTTTTATGGAATCGGTGAGGTGCTTACAGGAATAGCATCTAGCATGTAACGGAGCGCCGGCTCCCAAGTGTCAAACACACCGTTAAGTTGGCGCTTGTTTGGAATTGTTCCGCCGTGAATGCCGGTGCCAAGCGTATAGAGACTGTGGGCTACATGAGAATTTGTTGAGGCTTGGTTCAAAATATCTTGAACATTTCGTGGGGCTTCAGCTGCTTTCGAATCCTGTGCGCATCTTTGTACAAGCTCCAAGTCGTTTCCATATTTTCTTGTCGAATTGGTTCGCCGGTAATAGAGGACCAATATTCTTTCTACAAATGCACGCAAGAGATAGTTTGCCGCGAATTCATGCTCGTCCGTTTCGGTGATGAGCATTTCTTTTCTTAGTTTAATTAAAATCTTGTCGTCAATTTTGACGAGAAATCTAGACTCTAAGACTTTATTTCTTTCGGACCTGTCCTTTACGCTTCGTACAGATGATGTGCCTCCATAGGTCTCATTTGCAGAAGAGACAGTTGGCTGGCTTTCAGGATCCGCAGTAAAAGCGTTAAACAGGTCTGAGTCTTCGTTTTCTGTACTTGGTGCCGGATCGATTACAGTCGTTTCATCTGATCCATTACTCATTAACGCCGTGCTCAGTGCCGTTGCGTGCTGTTGAGCATAGTCGGTATTATATGGGTTTTTTTGTTCTTCCTGATTTAATTGGGGTCCGAATGAATTGGTTGCGCCAGTGTTGTTCGAATTTGAAGTGCTATAATTCGAAGATCCACCAATTGAAGATGGTTTTGGATTGGGTGGAGCGGATGTGGGTGTGTTGGATAGAATTTCTATCGGCTGTGATAACTTGGTCTCTGGAGGGAATTTATTCCTTGCTATATCCAGTAGATAGTTCAAGCACTCTCTTGCATCGGCGCGGGAGTGAACGATGGCACGTTCATTCTTGCTCGTTGGAATACTATCTAGAGAGAATTTTTCTAAAATTCCATCGATAATATATGGGTTATGAGTGTAGATTAAATGATTGTTGTTGCTCAGTCCGCCGATTCCAATAATTGTTTGGCGACTCTTGCTGTTTAAATATCGTGCCAGAGTTGTGATTTTTATTTGTTTTTTCTGCTGGTCATCAATTCGCCCTATCCCAATCAAACGATCAACTACAGCAAGTGCCAATATATTCGCGTGGGCTGTTGATTTTTCGGCGTTATCTTTGCTAGCACGTCGAGCTTTTGCTTCAGCATCCCATCCATCAGTTCCTACGCCATCTTGAGTTCCCATATGTCTTCTGTCTAGCCAAGGCTGAGCTGCTTTGCGATCAGAAAATATATAAGTGTTTAATTCTTTTGGGACATTCCTTGATTTTGCAATCCTTTCAAATCGTTCCTTGAACGCAGTGTCAGGGGCGCGGCCTGGATCAGCAAGCAGTAGGAGTGCGCAAGTTCTTCTATTGCCCTCAAGTGCAATATAGTGACCTTTGGTATCTTCGGAGGGGACAACTCCTATGATTTCTAGAGGGCTTAAAGATTCCATTTCTGCAATATCTTTGGCCAAAGCGACCAGCTTATCGTTGCAAAGCGCTCTGATAATTTCACTTTCACGACTTTTATAGTCGTGTCGTGGATTATCGGAATCCAAATGGATATTTTTTGCAGATATTTTGAAATATTCTGTTGATACCTTTTTAATCACTTTGCCCCCTGAATGAATATTTACTATTGGGGTGAGTGTAACATCTTGTGATAAATGTGCCCTGTAAGCTTGCCTCGTCTGGCATCTCGAGACTCTGTATCGTCTATAAGCATTGCGCGAGGCTTTGCCTAGAACGGCTCCGGTGACGCATCTCTACGATCGTAAAGTGCAACCGCGAGCCTCCGTCGTCATGCACAGTGAACGCGTCAAAGGCGCGGAGAAGGTGCGCTGCGCCCGCAACAAGAAAGCCTGCATTGCGCAGGCTTTCTTCTGTGTAGCTTCTAGTGTAGTTTTTCGGCGGCTCTCGAGTTCTTCAGAGGAGAGTGAGGCTCAGCCATCGAACGGCAGCCAAGCTGATGATGCCCATGCGACGATGAAGGTGCCCGCGAGTACTTGTCGGCTGGCGGGAAAAAAATGGGCAGAGACTGTTGCAGAGTCTCTGCCCATTTTCTTCCCAATAACGCTGGGAAACGGCTTGAAATCAAGCTAATTTGGTGCCAGAGAGGGGAATCCAGCCGGCACGTCTTACGGCAGGGGGCTACCATCGGCTCAGCACCCTATGCATGTCTTGGACATGCGTGTTCAGGTCAGGCTTGAGGGTCAAACCTTGGGCGTGCATATCGCATGCGAAATCTCCGACTTGATCAGAGGTCCTACGTGCGAGCGGGCGCGCCTCCCACTGACGGCGGATTTCGCGCTCTTTTTCGGCTGTGCGACTGGCCTTACTTTTTGTCATCAAAAGCTCCTTGAACCCTCAAATTGGGTGAAAGGATCTCGCCGTCACGACCTCCGTCGTGATCAACAAGCGATTGCACTTTCTTACAATAATCCCGCGTTCTACGCAGAAATGCGGACGGCGGTTCAATTGAGTGGCGCGAATCGAACTGGTTTTGCTGCCTGAGGTGGTGCAGGCCATGGTGCATGGCAATGCGTCAAATCACACCGTAATCACACCGATGCCCGTAAACCCGCATGGATGCTGGATGGTCTGCGGGTTCAATTCCCGCCAGCCCACCACCATATAGAACGCCACACAATGGGATTCCCATTGTGTGGCGTTTTTCTTAGTGCATCGAGTTGCCTGCTATTGCCGTGAAATTCGCACGGAAGATCCCTTTTGGGGAGGCAAGTAGTGCTTTGGGCAGTCCTCATTAACTGCGCATGTAGGTTGACGCCTGCGGTTCTGCCGCGCTTTCTCCTACGGTCATCCATGCGATAGAGGTCCATTTTTCATAGGCACTTCAATCATTGGATCGCCCAGGCGGTTCACGCAATAAAGGAAGAATGTGAACAAAGATCAAATCAAGGGCGCCTTGAAGGATGCCGCGGGCAAGGTTCAGCAAAAAGCTGGTGAAGTCATCAACTGCCGGCAGCAGCAAGTCAAGGGTATTGCCAAGCAAGTCGAAGGCAAGACCCAAAAAGCGGTTGGCGATGTGAAGGAAGCGGCCAAGGACGCCCTCAAGTAATCTGTCATCTTCCCGGCCATGCCGGGATGACCCAAGGCCCTGATTGCTCGCGCTGTCGGGGCTTTTTCGTTGTGGACCTGGGTGGGGACAGGGCGGTCTGCGGAGCGAAAGTTGGTGCTTGGCGGACCTGGAAGATGTGGAGATCGTTTTGCGGCCACAATCGGTGCTGTCTTCAATCTGGAAATATTCGTGAATCAACCCATTGCACACGCCGAGCTGATTGCCAGCTACCGTAAAGTCGCCGCCGAAGCTGCCAAGAAAGCAGAACTGATCCCAGCTGCACGCTCCAAGGGCCCTGGCGTCATCAAGTCGGTGACGGAAACAGCGTCCAAAGCGGCCCGCCGCCGCGACGTGCTCGCGTCCAAGCTCGCCAAGCTGGGCGTCGTGCTGGCAGACTGATTGCTGTCTGCGGTCATGTTCGCCAGCGGTGAACTGACCCACTTTCTCGGTGATCGAAAATCACAAAAACAAGCTGCAAGCCCAATGAATACTTGGACTTGCGGCTTTTTTTGACTGCGCCCACCACGCCTTGGCGTTGCGCAGTCAGCAGGATGGACTCTGCCGGCAGCTGTACCATGGCTTGGTCGGCCACTTCAAGGGCTTGTCCATGCCGTTGTTCCACACCGCTGTGCTGACTGCTCTGGCCATGCTGGCCTTTGCCGCCAATTCGCTGCTGTGCCGTCTGGCGCTGCAGTCCCAGGCCATGGATGCGGCCAGCTTCACGGCGGTGCGCCTGGTGTCGGGGGCGCTCATGTTGGCGCTGGTCGTGCGCCTGCGCCGCGCACCCACGGTGGGCGGTGGCAACTGGTGGTCAGCCGGGCTGCTGTTTCTCTATGCCGCAGCCTTTTCCTTCGCTTATGTGAGCCTGCCGGCGGCCGTGGGGGCGTTGCTGCTGTTCGGGGCCGTGCAGGCCACGATGGTGGGTGTCGGCCTGTGGCGCGGTGAGCGTCTGGCGCTGCGGCAGTGGGCCGGACTGGTGCTGGCCTTGGGCGGCCTGGTGGTGCTGCTGCGGCCTGGGTTGTCGGCGCCGCCCTGGGGCGCGGCCCTGCTCATGCTGGTCGCGGGCATGGCCTGGGGCGCTTACTCGCTGCGCGGCAAGGGGGCGACCGACCCCATGGGCGTGACGGCCGGCAACTTTCTGCGCGCCGCGCCGCTGGCACTGCTGTTGGCGGCCCTGTTGCTGGGCCAGTCTTCTCTGAGTGCGGCAGGGCTGGCGTACGCGCTGTGCTCGGGGGCGCTGACTTCGGGGCTGGGCTATGTGGCCTGGTATGCGGCACTGCCCGGCCTCAAGGCCGGAGCGGCCGCCTCCGTGCAGCTCAGCGTGCCACTGCTGGCGGCGCTGGGGGCCGTGGCGCTGTTGGGCGAAACCTGGACGTTGCGGCTGGCGCTGGCGGGCTGCGCGATCCTGGGCGGCATCGCCCTGGTCGTTATTCCCCGGTCTGGCGGGAAAAAGGAGGCAGGCAAGGCCTAGCTGCTCAGCGCCCGCATTTCCTTGAGCAGATCTGATTTGCCTTCGAAGCCAATGCCTGGGAGTGGGGGCAACGTCACATAGCCGTTGTCCACTTTCACGCCATCGGGGAAGCCGCCGTAGGGCTGGAACAGGTCGGGGTAGCTTTCATTGCCGCCCAGGCCCAGGCCGGCAGCGATGGCCAGTGACATCTGGTGGCCGCCGTGGGGTATGCAGCGGCTGGGGGACCAGCCGTGTTCCTTGAGCATGTCCAGCGTGCGCAGGTACTCCACCAGGCCGTAGCTCAGGGCGCAGTCGAACTGCAGGTAGTCACGCTCGGGGTGCATGCCGCCGTGGCGAATCAGGTTGCGCGCATCCTGCATGGAGAACAGATTCTCGCCCGTGGCCATGGGGCCTTTGTAGACTTCGCCCAGTTTGGCCTGCAGCTCGTAGTCCAGAGGGTCGCCGGCTTCCTCGTACCAGAACAGCGAGTATTGGGACAGGGCCTTGCCGTAATCGACGGCGGTCTTCAGATCGAAACGCCCGTTGGCATCGACCGCCAACTGCTGGCCGGGGCCCAGGATCTTCAGCACCGACTCGATGCGTTCGCAGTCCTCGGCGATGCTCGCGCCGCCGATCTTCATCTTCACTACCGAGTAGCCGCGCGCCAGGTAGCTTTCCATTTCTTGCCGGAGCTTGTCCAGGCCCTTGCCGGGGTAGTAGTAGCCACCGGCGGCGTAGACGAAAACGCGGGGATTGGGCGTGCCGCTGCCGTAGCGCTCGGCCAGCAGCTGGAACAGCGGCTTGCCTTCGATCTTGGCGACGGCATCCCAGATGGCCATGTCGATGGTGCCCACGGCCACCGAGCGCTCGCCGTGGCCGCCGGGCTTCTCGTTGGTCATCATGCAGGCCCAGATCTTGTGGGGATCGAGGTTCTCACCGGATTCGTCCATCAGCGTCGCTGGATCGGCCTCGAGAACGCGGGGGATGAAGCGATCGCGCATCAGGGCGCCTTGCCCATAGCGGCCGTTGGAGTTGAAGCCGTAGCCGATGACGGGCTTGCCGTCGCGGATCACGTCCGTCACCACAGCCACCAGGCTGAGGGTCATCTTGGAGAAGTCGATGTAGGCGTTGCGAATGTCCGACTTGATGGGGCGTGTCGACTCGATGATGTTGACGATTTTCATGGTTGCTTTTTCTCAGTACAGGTGTTCATTGCGACAGGGAGGAGCCACCGCAGATGTTCAAGTTCTGGCCGGTGATGGCGGCTGCCGCGGGGGACAACAGGTAGGAGACCAGTGCGGCGATCTCCTGGGGTTCGATCAGGCGGCCCATGGGGGGCATGCGGGGCGCGCTGCCGGCACGGGCCGGGTCTTTGAGCATGGGCGTCGCCGTTGCACCGGGCGAGACGACGTTCACCGTGACGCCGTTGGGCGCGACTTCCACGGCCCAGCTGCGTGCCATGGCGATGACCGCGGCCTTGGTGGCGGCGTACTGGCCGCGCCCGGGCAGGCCTTGGGCCACTCGGCTGCCGATGAAGACCACGCGACCGAAGCCGCGCCGGGCCATGGCCGGGACCAAGGCGTCCGCCAGCCGGGAGGCCGCGTCCACATGGAGCTGCCACATCAACGCACCGGCTTGCGCATCCAGTTGGCCCAGGGGTCCGACGCGCAGCACGCCGGCGGCATGCACCAGGGCATCGACGTCTTGCAGGCCGGTGGCGATGGCGTCGGTCTGCCCGCCATGGGTCAGATCCAGTGCTTGGTGCGCGAATGCGCCGTGCGCTATCGTGGGGGCCGACAAGTCGACACCGGTGACGCGCCAGCCGTTCGCCAGCAGGTCTTCACAGATGGCCTTGCCTATGCCGCCACTGCTGCCGGTGACGACGGCGTGCAGCTGCCGGGCGTCATTCGACACGGATCTTCCCCTCGGTCACGATCTTTTGCGAGCGCTCCATGTCTTCCTTCTGGAACCTGGCGAAGTCTTCCGCCGTACCGGGGGTGGCCAGAATGCCTTGCTCCCTGAGCTTGTCCTTCATGTCGCCGGCCAGGGCCTTGTTCACTTCGGTGTTGAGCTTCTTGACGATGTCGGCGGGCAGCTTTGCCGGACCCCACAGTCCGTACCAGCTGTAGAACTCGTAGCCGGGGATGGTCTCGCCCACGGTGGGCACGTCCGGCAGACTGGCGGCGCGCTCCGCGGAGGTCACGGCCACCACGCGCAGCATGCCGCTCTTGTGGTACTGCAATGAGCCAAGAATCGGGTCGATGAAGCCGTCGATCTGGCCGCCAATCAAGTCCTGGAAGGCCGGCGCCGTTCCCTTGTAGGGGACGATCAGGTAGTCCAGCTTGCCGGACCGCTTGAGCAGCTCGGTGGACAGGTGCCCCGCGGAGCCTATGGAGCCCACGGCGAATGACATCTTTCCGGGGTGGGCCTGCGCATAGGAAATCAGCGACTTGATGTCGGTGATGGGCAGGTTCTTGTTCACGGCGACCGACAGCGGCGCCTTGGCGACCAGCGCCACCGGGGCGAAGTCCCGGGTCACGGCATAGGGCACGGACTTCATCGTCATCGGCGCCGTGGTGAACGTCGAAGCATTGAACAGCAGGGTGTAGCCGTCAGCGTGCGCCTTGGCCACGACGTCGCCACCGATCACGCCGTTGCCGCCTGGGCGGTTCTCGATGATGAAGGACTGGCCCGTTTGCTCGCTGAGCTTTTGTGCCAGCTGTCGGCCCACGGTGTCCAAGGTGCCGCCCGGTGGAAAGGGGATCACCACCTTCACGGACTTGGTGGGATAGGCCTGTGCCGAAGCGATGCCGGCGATGGCCAGGCTGATGGCGCCCATGGTCCATCGGATGAAGTTCTTGCGTTGCATGTTCTTTGTCTCCTGTCGTTGTTCTAGGAAAGTCCATGGCCGTGGCTCCTTGAGGGGCCACGGCAGCGTGATCAGCGCTTGAGCAGTCCTGCCTGCGCTACGGCGGCGCGCAGTGCGGCAGTCTCTTTTTCATTCGGGGCTTCGGTCGGTGGGCGCACCGTGGCGTCATCGATCACGCCGGCCAGGTACATGCCGCCCTTCATGCGGGCATGGGCCTCACCGGTAGGCTCGCCACCGCCGTACACGGCGTCTTTCAGCGGGGTGATGACGGCCTGCACTTCCATGGCCTTCTTCAGGTCGCCGGCCTGGACGGCATTCCACAAGTCGATGATCAGTTGGGGAATGAAGGTGGCGAATCCGACCAGGGCGCCATCCACGCCTTGCACCATGGAGGCCAGCAGGTATTCGTCGTGGCAGGTCAGGATGGCCTTGCTGGGATCCGCTTCGCGTATGGCCTGGATGTCGCGCGCATATTTGTTCATGTCGCGCTGGCCCACCTTGAAGGCTTGCAGGTAGGGCAACCGGGCCAGTTGGGCGAGCAGCTGCGAAGAGTAGGAGGCACGGGTCCACGCCGGGTAGACGTGGCACACCAGATCCAGGTCGGGCGCGGCCTTGTGGATGGCTTCGAAGTACTGCAGGGCGTGGTCCGGGGTGAAGCCAAACCGCAGCCAGTGGTGGGGAGGCATGACATCCAGCGCCACGGCGCCTGCTTCCTTCGCGGCCCGGGCATGCTCGGCAGCTTCCGCCAGGCCTTCGCACACGATGGACGAGATGACGGGCAGGCGACCCTTGAGCTCATCAGCGACGATGCGGGTGACTTCGGCGCGTTCGCGGGGGGTGAGGGAAAACACTTCGCCGGTGTGCCCATTGGTCATGATGGCGACCACGCCCTGGTGACCGGCCAGCCAGGAGGCGAGCTTGCGCAGCGCCGGTTCGTCGATCTTGTGATCCGGCGTGAACGGGCAGGAAATGGCAGGGATGATCCCTTTGTAGTTGGCAATCGATGGCATGTATAGTCTCCGGACGTTGGCTTTGCGGGTCTGCGCAGCCATCATTTCTCGGGGCGCCCATCCGCGCCAATACTAGAAATGCATACAACTATCTGATTCATGGAACGCCTCGAGCGCAGAGCATGGGACCCGGCAATCGCAATCTGGATCTGGAGTGGCTGGAAGACTTCATTGCCCTGGCTGAAAGCGGCAATTTCTCGCGTGCGGCAGAGGCGCGTGCGATTGCCCAGCCGGCTTTCAGTCGTCACATTCGGGGGCTGGAAGAATGGGTGGGCGTGGATTTGTTTGACCGCAGCGCCCATCCCGCGGCGCTGACGGCTGCCGGCCAGCGGTTCCTGCCTTTGCTGGAAAAGGTGCTGGGCGATCTTGAAGCTTCGCGCATCAAAGCCCGGGCCGCACACGACCAGGAAGAGTCCACCCTGCGGTTTGCGGCAACGCACTTTCTGTCGCTGACGTTTTTCCCGCGCTGGCTCACCGGCATCGAGTCGCAGCTGCACATCGGCGCCTTGCAGACGATGTCGGACAGCTCTCGCAGTTGCGAATTCCTGATGTTCCAGCGGCGCGTGCAGTTCGTGCTGTGCCATGGGCACGAGAACGTGCCGGGAAGGCTCGATGAACAGGAGTACCCCATGCTCCTGCTGGACAGGGACATGCTGCTGCCCGTGTCCGTGCCGCATCCCGACGGCACCATGGGCAAGGCCTTGCATGCCATTGGCAATGCGCCGCCGGTACCGATGCTGGCCTATAGCGAGGAATCCGGGCTGGGGCGGATCATGCGAGCGCAGTTGCGGCCCAATATGGTCAAGACGGGCAGAAACACCTCCGAGTCCGATCTGCAGGAGGTCTTTACCGCGCACCACGCGGTGCTTTTGAAGACCATGGCATTGGAGGGGCGCGGCATCGCCTGGCTGCCCCAATCGCTGATCACAGCGGAGCTGGCCAGTGGCGCCTTGGTGGGCGCGGGGCCCAAGGCCTGGAACATCCCTGTGGAGGTAAGGATGTACCGGCAGGGCGCGGTGATGTCGGACAAGGCCGAGGCCCTGTGGAGCCTGGCCAAGAAGCAAGCGCTCGCCTGACCCTGCTGGACCGCTCGCCCGGCGCTACTGCGGTAAGATAGCCCTCGCTCCGGGGTGCACGCCAGTGCTGAGATCTACACCCGAGAACTTGACCCGGGTCATTCCGGCGGAAGAAGAGCTTGCACCCTGACGTGGCCGCGCTGGATTGATTGTTGCGCGCCCACGGGCGAGGGGCCTTCGGAGCATCAGTTTTAAGCTCTCGAAGGAATTCCATGGACAAGGCCGCCTCGCTGGTCGCAGATCTGCTCGCATTCATCGCCATGGATGCCTGCTCCGACGAACAGTTCGACGCACTCGCCCTGCGCCTGTTCGCTCACCAGTACGAATCCAATGTGCCGTTTCGCAGTTTCTGCCAGCGGCGCGGCGCCACGCTGCGCAATGTCAAGACCTGGAGCGACATCCCGGCCGTGCCCATCGATGCGTTCAAGGCGATGGAGCTGCGCAGCGAGCCGGCTTCGGAGGGCGAGCGCGTGTTCATGACCAGCGGCACCACGGGCCGGGCGGCGCGCGGGCGGCACTTTCACCCCCAGCTCGATGTCTACGACCTGTCGATGCAGCGCCACTTCGCGCAGCGCTTCATGCGGGGCGACGCGCGCCTGCCCATGGGCATTCTGTTTCCCGACGAGCAGGCCATGCCCAACTCCTCGCTGGCGCATTACCTGGCGCTGGCTCAATCCGAATTCGGCACGGCCGACAGCCGCTACTTCCTGACGCCGGACGGCCTGGACATGGTGGGCCTGTGCGCCGTGCTGGAGGAGTCCGAACGCAGCGGCCAGCCTTATGCGCTGCTGGGCGCGAGCTTCAGCCTGGTGCATGTGATGGACGCCTTGCGCGCCCAGGGCCGCAGCTTTCGTCTGCCCGCGGGCAGCCGCATTCTGGACACGGGCGGCTACAAGGGCCAGTCGCGCGAGCTGCCGCTCGAAGACTTCTATGCCGATCTGTCGCAGCTGCTGGGCGTGCCGCGCACGCACTGCATCAACATGTACGGCATGACCGAGCTGAGCACGCAGTTCTATGACGACGGCAACACCACGCTGCCTTCGGTCAAGTCGGGGCCGCACTGGATTCGTTCGCGCCTGGTCGAGCCGGTCACGGGCCGCGATGTGGCGCCCGGCGAGCGCGGCATTCTGGTGCACTGCGATCTGGCCAACTACAACGCGGTCACCACCATCCTGACCGAGGACGTGGGCCTGTGGGCCGACGGCGGATTCCTGCTGCTGGGGCGTGCCGAGGGTGCGGCCGCCAAGGGCTGCTCGCTGGCCGTCGAAGAGTTCGTGAAGGCCGCCACGGCATGAGCATCCAGCGGATCACCGCGGGCTATCTGCCCGGGCTGCGCGACGACGAAGTGCAGTGGCAGGTGCTGGCGTTCGCCCAGGGCGGCCGGCGGCTTGAAGTGTCCGTACCGGTGCTGACGGGCGCGCAGATGCAGGCGCTCACCGGGCGCGTGCGCGCGGCGGCGGATCGCCATCTGCGCACCATGCCTGTGGCCGAGATCATCGAGGCCATCGACCGCGCCATCGCGCGCCTGCTCGACCGCAATGACCCGTTTCGCCGCCAGGCCGAGGCCTGGTTGCCCGTGGTCAGCGGTTATGACGCCGACATGGTGCGGCTGGGCCTGACGGGATTTTTCAAGACATTCCGCGCCGCGCAGCTGCGGCGCTTCGTGGCCGAGGACTTTGCCAATCCTGGCGTGCTCGATGGTTTTCAGCCCGCGCCCAAGGGCGGTGCGGTGCGCGCTTTCGGGCCCGATCTGCTGGTGCACAGCTGGGCCGGCAATGTGCCTGCGCTGTCGCTGTGGAGCCTGCTTTGCGGCCTGCTGGTCAAGGCGCCGAGCATTGGCAAGCTCGCCAGCGCCGAGCCGCTGTTCGCGGGCTGGTTCGCGCGGCTGCTGGCCGAAGTCCATCCGCCGCTGGCTGATTGCCTGGCCGTGGTCTGGTGGGATGGCGCGGGCGGCGAGACCGGTGCGGGTGCCGAGGGCGCGGCCGCGCTTTACGCCCAGGCCGACACGGTGCTGGCCTATGGCGGCAATGCATCGCTGGATGCGCTGCGCCGGCGCCTGCCCGTGACCACGCGCTTTCTGCCGCACGGCCACAAGCTGGGCTTTGGCCTGGTCGGTGCGGCGGCGCTGGACATGCTCAAGGCGCCCGCCGTCGCGCGGCTCGCGGCCTGGGACGTGATGCGCTACGACCAGCAGGGTTGCTACTCGCCCCATGTGTTCTATGTGGAGCGCGGCGCACCGGTGTCGCCGCGCGCCTTTGCCGACTACCTCGCGGCCGAGCTGGCCAATCTGCAGCGGCGCTTTGCGCGCCGGCCGCTGGAGCTGGAGGAGGGCGCGGCCGTCGCCAAATGGCAGCAGGCCGTGGAGTGGCGTGCGCCTTCGGGCGATGAAGACCTGCTGATCGGCCCGGTCGACGCGGCCTGGAGCGTGGCCTACAGCGACAGCCTGCAGCCGCTGGCGCCGACAGCCTTGTACCGCACGATTGCCGTGGTCGGCGTGGATTCGCTCGATGCCGTGGTGCCCGTGGTGGCCGCGCAGCGCGAATTCCTGCAGACCGCGGGCATCGCGGCCGGGCCCGAGGATTTGTACCGGCTGGCCGGCCTGCTGGGCGCGGCCGGCGTCACGCGCATCAGCGCCATAGGCGCCATGAGCATGCCCGAAGCCGGCTGGCACCACGACGGGCGCTTCAATCTGCTCGATCTGGTGCGCATGACCGAGATCGAGCAGTCGGCGGAAGTCGCGGCGCAGCCGTTTGCGCCCTATGCGGATTGACCATGGCGTTTCTTGATATCGAACAGGTGGTGTTCACCTATCCCGGCCGCTCGCCCGTGGTGAATGGCGTGGACTGGCGCATGCAGGCCGGCGACTTCCACTGCCTGCTGGGCCGCAGCGGCTGTGGCAAGACCACCTTGCTCCAGCTGGCCGCGGGCCTGTTGCGCCCGCAATCGGGGCGCATCGTGCTGAGCGGTGGCGAGCTGGCCGCGCCCGGCCCGCAACTGGGCTTCATGTTCCAGGCACCCACGCTGCTGGACTGGCACAGGGTGCTGGGCAATGTGCTGCTGCCCGTGTCGCTGCAGCGCAAGCCCACGCCGCAGGACGAGGCGCGCGCGCTGCAACTGCTGCGGCAGTTGGGCCTGGCCGGCCATGCGCACGACTATCCGCGCCAGTTGTCGGGCGGCCAGCAAAGCCGCGTGGCGCTGGCCCGGGCCTTGATCCTGGAGTCGCCTTTGCTGCTGCTCGACGAGCCTTTTGCCGCGCTCGACGCCATCACGCGCGCCGAGCTGCAGGACGATTTGCTGCGCACCTGCCGCGAGCTGGGCACCACGGTGCTGTTCGTGACGCACGACATCAACGAGGCGGTGTATCTCGGCGATCGCATCGCGCTGATGCAGGGCGGGCGCATCGTCGACGACATCGCAATCACGCTGCCCGCGCCGCGCACCCAAGCCCTGCGCCACGGACCCGCCTTCAACGAAATCTGCGCGCGCGTGCGCGCCTCCATGGACAGGGCCAGCGCATGAACCCCACGCCACTGCAGGCACGGCTGATGTCCGCTGCACTTTTGCTGGTTCTGCTGGGCCTTTGGGAGCTGGCGGTGCGGCAATGGGGCCTGTCGGCCCTGGTGCTGCCCGCGCCTTCGGCCGTGGCGGCGGCGCTGTGGACGGGGCTGGCCTCGGGCTATTTCTGGCCACATATCGCGGCCACGCTGCAGGCCCTGGTACTCGGTCTGGCTGCGGGCGGTCTGATCGGCTTGTTCGCCGGCATGGCGCTGGCCGAGTCGGCGCTGCTGGAACGCGTGCTCAAACCCTATGTGGTGGTCAGCCAGGTCGTGCCCAAGCTCGCGCTGGCGCCGCTGTTCGTGCTGTGGTTCGGTTTCGGCCTGCTGCCCACGGTGCTGATCACGGCGCTGATCTGCTTTTTTCCGCTGATGGAAAACACGCTGACCGGCCTGCGCCAGGTCGATGCCCAGCGGCTGCAGCTGTTTCGCATGCTGGGCGCCACACGGCTGCAGACGCTGCTGCGCCTCAAACTTCCCACGGGCCTGCCCGCCATTCTCGCGGGCCTGCGCGTGGCCGTGGTGCTGGCGCTGGTCGGCGTCGTGGTGGCCGAGTTCATGGGCGCGAGCCAGGGCCTGGGTGCCGTGGTCATTGCCGCGCAAGGAATGATGGATACCACCTTGATGTTTGCGGCGCTGGTCATCATCGCGGCCATGGGCCTGCTGCTGTACCAGGCCTGCATCGTGCTGGAGCGCCGACTGCTGCGCGCCCACGCCTTCCCCACTTCGCCAAGCGCGCGTTCGCGCGCCAACCTTTGATCGCCATGACTGCAATCCACCACCTGTCTTCGTTCATTTCCCGCCGCAGCCTGCTGGGAGGCCTCACCGGCCTGGCCCTCGTGGGCACGGCCGGCGCCGCCTCGGTCCAGGGCAAGATCCGCCTGGCGGGCTGGAGCAAGCCCATCAGCGAGATCACCAACATCCTCGCCGAGCCTGAAAAGGGCTTCTTCAAGGCCCAGGGCGTGGAGCTGGCCTACCTGCCGGGCGCGGGCGGCGGCGACGCGATTCGCAACATCCTCAGCGGCCAGGGCGATGTCGCGTTCACCGATCCCGGCTCGTTCTTCATGGCGCTGGACAAGGGCGAGAAGCTGGTCGCCATCTACGACATCTATCCGCAGAACGTGTTCAACGTGGTCTCGCTCAAGTCCTCGGGAATCCAGAAACCCGCCGACCTCAAGGGCAAGAAGATCGGCGTTTACAGCCTGTCGAGCGGCACGCGCCAGAACCTGCTGGTGATGCTGCACCAGGCGGGCCTCAAGGAGTCGGATGTGCAGATCGTCGTCACCGGCCTGCTCAACTTCGCGCCGCTGATGCAAGGCCAGGTCGATGCCACGGCCGCGACCGACACCGGGCTGGCCGTGGGCCTGCGCAAGGGCATTGGCGAAGTCAACGTGATGCAGGTGCGCGACCACCTGAACATTTCCAGCGACATGTTCGTGGTGCGCGAGCAGGTGCTGCGCGAGAAGAAGGATTTGCTCAAGGCATTTTTGCAGGGCTACCGCGACAGCGCGGCCTGGATGATCGCCAACCCCGACGAGGCTGCGCAGCTGGCCGGCAAGTACGCGATCGACGGCACGAACCGCGAGATCAATCTGGACGTGATCCGTTTGCGCAATGCGTCGTCGCTGCCCACGGCGCAGGCCAAGGGTGCCGCACCCCGGCTCGGCAGTTTCGATCTCGCGGCGCTGCAAAAGGGCGCTGACGCCTACCGTGCGTTGGGTCTGGTGCAAAGGCAGCTCAAGATGTCCGATGTGGTGGACACCAGCCTGATTCCAGGAGCCTGAGATGGTGCAGGATCCGGCAATGGGGCTGCGCGGCAAGGTGGTGCTGGTCACGGGCGCGAGCCGCGGGATTGGCGCGGCCATCGCCGTCGCGTTTGCGCGCCAGGGCGCGACGGTGGCCATCAACCACCTGTCCAACGATGCGGCCGCGGCCCAGACCGTGGCGGCCTGCGAAGCCGCTGGCGGCGATGCCTGGGCCGTCAAGGCCGATGTGGGCTCGCAGCCCGCGGTGCAGGCCATGGTCGACGGCATCGCGCGCGAAGCCGGGGCCATCGACATCGTGGTCAACAACGCTTTTCGGCCCTATGCCTTCGACCCCGAGCGCCGCAGTCCATTCGACGCGCTTGAATGGAGCGACTATCAGGCGCAGTTCGACGGCGCCGTGGGCGCGGCCTTCAATGTCTGTCGCGCCGTGCTGCCGCAGATGCGCCAGCGCGCGCGCGGCAGCATCGTCAACATCGTCAGCAACCTGGTCGAACACCCGGTCGTGCCCTACCACGACTACACCACGGCCAAGTCCGCGCTGGTGGCTTTCAGCCGCAATCTGGCCAGCGAGCTGGGGCCCGTGGGCATTCGCGTCAACTGCGTGGCGCCGGGCCTGGTCTACCCCACGCAAGGCACTCAGGGTACGAAGGAATCGTTCCGTGAGTCGCTGATCGCTGCCACGCCGCTGCGGCGCCTGGCACGGCCCGAGGACGTGGCCGGGCCGGTGCTGTTCCTGGCTTCGGAGCTCAGCGGCTTCATGACGGGGCAGGTGCTGCTGGTGGATGGTGGCCTGGTGATGCGCTGAACGGCGGGCGCCGGTAGTCAAATGACGTAAAGTTTGCAACAAAGCCATGACACGGCGCTAGCATGACGCTAGTTGTCGTTTGGAGTGGTCTATGCATTTTCCGCAAAGCGTGCGCGGACGGGTGTCCGTGGCGTGGCTGGCGCTGGTGGTTGCAGCATTGCTGCTGGTGGCTGGGCTATGGTGGTGGCAGGGGCAGCGCCAGGCAGCGAACACTTCCGGGACGTCGGCGCAGACGCCTGGGCGGGGAGGGCGCACGGGGCCAGCCGCTGGCGGGGCTGCGCAGCCGGTCTCGGTGGACGTGGTGGACCGGCGCGACATGCGCGTGCTGGTCAGTGCCATCGGCACCATGAATGCACGGGCCACGGCCGTGGTGCGGGCCAAGGTGTCGGGCGAGTTGCAGAAGTTGCATTTCAAGGAAGGTGACGAGGTCAAGGCCGGCCAATTGCTGGCTGAGATAGACCCGCGCAGCTTTCAGGCGGCCTTCGGCCAGGTGCAGGGCGCGCTGCAGCGTGACCAGGCGCAGCTCAAGAACGCCCAGCTGGATCTGCAGCGCTACCAGGCGTTGCTGGCGCAGGACTCGATTGCCAGTCAGCAGGTGGATAGCCAGGCGGCCCTGGTGCGCCAGCTGCAGGGCACCGTGGCGGCCGACCAGGGGCAGGTCGATGCAGCCAAGCTGCAGCTGAGCTACACCAAGGTCACGGCGCCCATCGCGGGCCGCCTGGGCCTGCGCCAGGCCGACCTGGGCAACGTGGTCAATCCTTCGGACACCAACGGGCTGGTCACCATCACCCAGGTCCGGCCCATCGATGCCGTGTTCTCCCTGCCGGAAGCGCACGTCAGCACCTTGGCCCAGCAATTGGCCCAGGGCCAGGAACTGCCCGTGGAGCTGTGGGACCGCGAGCAAAAGCAGATCCTGGGCAAGGGCCGGCTGAATGCGCTGGACAACGCCATCGACACCGGCACCGGAACGGTCAAGGCCAAGGCGGCGTTCGCCAATGCCGACGGTCGTCTGTTTGCCAACCAGTTCGTCAACGTGAAGCTGCAGGTCAACCAGCTCGATCAAGTGCTGACCGTGCCCGCGACGGCCGTGCAGAACAACTATGTCTATCTGGTGCAGGCCAACCAAACCGTCACGCAGCGCAAGATCCAGGTGGGCGTGACCGATGGCGATCGTGTGAGCGTGCAGGGCGATCTGCGGCCGGGCGATCAGGTGGTCACGGATGGTATCGACCGTCTGCGCGAAGGCGCGCAGGTCACGGTGATCGATGCGGCCAAGGTCCAGAAGGTGGACCAGGCGGTGCAGGACGCGTCCAGCCTGCCGCAGAGCATGCGCAACCTCACCCCCGAGCAGCGCGCGCAAGTCGCCAAGATGAGCCCCGAGGAGCGCAAGGCCTTCTTCCAGAAGCTGCGCGCCGAGCGAAATGGCAAGGCCGCAGCCTCCGGTAACGGCCGTTGACGCGGTCGTCCCTGAACTGACCCTACGCTGAACACACGCGGCACAGTCGACCTCGGCCACCATGAACCTTTCCCGTCTTTTCATCCTGAGACCCATTGCCACCTCGCTGTTGATGGTGGCGGTGCTGATCTCCGGAATCCTGGCCTACCGGCTGCTGCCGATTTCGGCGCTGCCCGAGGTGGACTATCCCACCATCCAGGTCATCACGCTGTACCCCGGGGCCAGCCCGGATGTGATGACTTCCAATGTCACCGCGCCGCTGGAGCGCCAGTTCGGCCAGATGCCGGGACTGGACCAGATGTCCTCCACCAGTTCGGGCGGGGCCTCGGTCATCAACCTGCGCTTTGCGCTGGACATGTCCATGGATGTGGCGGAGCAGCAGGTGCAGGCGGCCATCAACGCCGGCGCCAATCTGCTGCCCAGCGACCTGCCCATGCCCCCGCTTTACAGCAAGGTCAATCCCGCGGATGCGCCGGTGCTGACGCTGGCCATCACTTCGCCTTCCTTGCCCGTGATCCGTGTCAACGATCTGGTGGAAAACCGCCTGGCGCCAAAGCTGTCCCAGGTCAAAGGCGTGGGCCTGGTGGCGATTGCCGGTGGTCGCCGGCCGGCGGTGCGCATCCAGGCCAATCCCACGGCGCTGGCCGCCTACGGCATGACGCTGGACGATGTGCGCACCGCCATTGCGGCCGCCAACGTCAAGGCGGCCAAAGGTGGGTTTGACGGGCCCTACCGTGCCTCGACCATAGATGCCAACGACCAGCTGCAGACGGCTGCTGAATACCGCAACCTCATCATCGCTTTCAAGAACGGCAACCCGATCCGCCTGGCCGATGTGGCCCAGACGGTGGACGATGCGGAGAACATGCGGCTGGCGGCCTGGGCCGGCACGCCCGAGCAGGGCTCCAGCGCAGCGGTGATCCTCAATATCCGGCGGCAGCCCGGCGCCAACGTGATCGAGACCGTGGACGCGATCCAGGCCCTGCTGCCCCAGCTGAAGGAGACCTTGCCCGCCTCGCTGGACGTGCACGTGCTCACCGACCGCACGGTCACCATCCGCGCTTCGGTGGAGGACATGCAGTGGGAGCTGGCGCTGGCCATCGTCCTGGTGGTGATGGTGATCTTTCTGTTCCTGCGCAGCGGCACGGCCACACTGATTCCCAGCGTTGCCGTGCCGCTGTCCCTGGTCGGCACGTTTGGCGTGATGTATCTGGCGGGCTTTTCCATCAACAACCTCACGCTGATGGCGCTGACCATCTCCACCGGCTTCGTGGTGGATGACGCCATCGTGATGATCGAGAACATTTCCCGCTACGTGGAAAAGGGCGAGCCGCCGATGCAGGCGGCGCTCAAAGGCGCCAAGCAGATCGGCTTCACCATCATTTCGCTGACGATCTCGCTGATTGCGGTACTGATTCCACTGCTGTTCATGGGCGACGTGGTGGGGCGGCTGTTCCATGAGTTCGCCATCACCATGGCGGTGGCCATCCTGATTTCGGCCGTGGTGTCGCTGACGCTCACTCCCATGCTGTGCGCGCGCTTGCTGCGCCACAAGCCGGTGGTGGAGGGGCAGGTGGCCGCGCCGCCTTCCCGCAGCCCCTGGGGCCGGGCCGCGGATGCGATAGGCCGGTGGTTTGAGCGCATCATCATCCGCTACGGCCGCTGGCTGGACTGGGTGCTGGACCACCGTCCGCTGACCTGGGCGGTGTTCCTGGCCACGCTGCTGATCACGGTGCTGCTGTACTTTGTCGTGCCCAAGGGATTTTTCCCCGGGCAGGACACGGGCACCATTGCCGTCACCACCGAAGCCGGCCAGTCCATTTCCTTCGCCGCCATGGCCGACCGCCAGCAGGCCCTGGCCGAGCAATTGCTCAAGGACCCGGCGGTGCAGAGCATTTCCTCCTTCATCGGCGTGGACGGCACCAACACCACGCTCAACACCGGACGCATGCAGATTGACCTGCTGCCGCACGGCCAGCGTGATGCCATGTCCGCGGTGGTGCGGCGCCTGAGCGACGCAGCCGGGCAGGTGTCGGGCATTCGCCTGTATGCCCAGCCGGTGCAGGATCTGGCCATTGAAGACCGGCAGGCCCGTACCCAGTACCAACTGCTGTTGTCGTCGCCCGACATGCCGCAGCTGGAGAACAGTACCAAGGCCCTGGTGGAGCGGCTGCGCCAGCTGCCGCACTTGCTGGACGTGGGCAGCGATCTGCAGAACCAGGGCCGCCAGGCCTATGTGGAAATCGATCGCTCCCAGGCCAGCCGGCTGGGCGTGACGGTGTCGGCGGTGGACACGGCGCTTTATAACGCCTTTGGACAGCGGCTGATTTCCACCATCTTTACCCAGTCCAACCAGTACCGGGTGGTGCTGGAGGTGGCACCGCAATTCAAGCTCGGGCCCGAGGCCTTGCAGTCCATTTACGTGGCTTCCAGCACCGGCGTGCCGGTGCCGCTGACTTCGGTGGCCTCGGTGCGCGAGCGGCCCATGGCACTGGCCGTCAACCATGTGGGCCAGTTGCCGGCAGCCACCATCTCGTTCAATACGGCGCCCGGCGTGTCCCTGGGGGCCGCGGTGCAGGCGGCCCAGCAGGAAATCCAGTCGCTGCGCGGCGAGGGACTGTTGCCGCTGTCGGTGGATGCGCAATTCCAGGGCGCGGCGCTGGCTTTTCAGGCCTCGCTGTCCAACACCTTGCTGCTGGTGCTGGCGGCCGTGGTGACCATGTACATCGTGCTGGGCGTGCTCTATGAAAGCACCATCCACCCCATCACCATCCTGTCCACGCTGCCTTCGGCCGGGGTAGGGGCGCTGCTGGCCTTGCTGTGGGCGGGGCTGGATCTGGACATCATCGCCATCATCGGCATCGTGCTGCTGATCGGCATCGTCAAGAAGAACGCCATCATGATGATCGACTTCGCGCTGGAGGCCCAGCGCGAGGAAGGCATGAGCGCGCGCGACGCCATCCATCAGGCCTGTCTGCTGCGCTTTCGCCCGATCCTGATGACCACGCTGGCGGCCTTGCTCGGGGCGCTGCCGTTGATGCTGGGGACCGGCGTGGGCAGCGAACTGCGTCATCCCTTGGGGGTGACCCTGGTGGGCGGACTGCTGGTCAGCCAGCTGCTGACGCTGTTCACCACGCCGGTGATCTATCTCACTTTCGAGAACTGGGCAGAACGCTGGCGCGCGCGGCTGGGCATGTCGGCCGTCAAGCACCTGCCGCGCAGCGAGGCCGATGTGCAGGAGGACGGTCATGCCTAGTCCTGCAGAGACCAGAGGGGTGGGTGCATGAGCCCGTCCACCCTCTTCATCTTCCGCCCGATAGCGACCATGCTGCTGACTATTGGCATGGCCCTGGCCGGTGGTGTGGCCTATTTTCTGCTGCCGGTGGCCCCGCTGCCGCAGGTGGACTACCCCACGATCTCGGTCACGGCCAGCCTGCCGGGTGCTGCCCCGGACACCATGGCCGCTACCGTGGCCACGCCGCTGGAGCGGGCGCTGGGGGCGATCGCCGGCGTCAACGAGATGACGTCCAGCTCCAGCCTGGGCAGCACGCGCATCACGCTGCAGTTTGACCTCTCGCGTACGGTGGACAGCGCCGCGCGCGACGTGCAGGCCGCCATCAATGCCGCGCGCACCCTGCTGCCGTCGGGCATGCCCAGCAATCCGACCTACCGCAAGGTCAACCCGGCGGATGCGCCCATTCTGATCCTGGCGCTGACCTCGGCCAGCCTCACGCGCGGGCAGATGTATGACGCGGCGTCCACCGTGCTGGCGCAAAAGCTCTCCCAGGTGGAAGGTGTGGGCCAGGCCAGCATCAGCGGCGGCGCCTTGCCGGCGGTGCGGGTGGCGCTGGATCCCGTGCGCCTGGCGGCCAACGGCATTTCGCTGGAGCAGGTGCGTACGGCCATCACCAGCACCAACGCCAACCGGCCGTTGGGCGCGCTGGAGCGCGAGGACCATTACTGGCAGGTGGCCACCAATGACCAGGCGTCCAAGGCCGCCGACTATGCCCCGCTGGTGCTGCGCTGGAATGAGGGCCATGCCGTGCGCCTGCAGGACGTGGCCGATGTCAGCGATTCGGTGCAGGACGTGCGCAATTTCGGCGTGGCCAATGGCAAGCCTGCCGTCCTGCTGCAGATCTACAAGCAGCCCGACGCCAACATCCTGGAGGCGGTGGATCGCGTGCGGGCGCTGCTGCCGCAGCTGCAAGCCTCCATTCCCGCCGGCATCGACATGACCATCGTTTCCGACCGCACGCCTACGCTGCGGGCCTCGTTGCTGGAGGTGGAGCGTTCGCTGCTCATTTCGGTGGCGCTGGTGATCCTGGTGGTCTTCCTGTTCCTGCGCAATGCCCGGGCCACCCTGATTCCGGCGGTGGCCGTGCCCGCGTCGCTGATGGGGACCTTCGGCATCATGTACCTGTGCGGTTACACGCTGGACAACCTGTCGCTGATGGCCCTCACGGTGGCCACGGGCTTTGTGGTTGACGACGCCATCGTGGTGCTGGAGAACGTGATGCGCCACATGGAGCGGGGCAAGTCGGCGCTGCAGTCCGCCCTCCAGGGTGCGCGCGAGATCGGTTTCACGGTGGTCTCCATGAGCCTGTCGCTGATCGCGGTGTTCGTGCCCATCCTGTTCATGGGCGGCATCGTGGGACGCTTTTTCCGTGAGTTCGCCGTGGTCATGTCGGCGGCCATTCTGGTGTCCATGGTGGTGTCGCTGACGACCACGCCCATGATGTGCGCGGCCTTGCTGCGCACTCCAGCCCAGCAGGCCAGGGCACGCGAGCGGCACCGCGGCCGCTGGCGCCAGCGTTGGGACGGCTTCTGGCAGCGTGTCTCGGCGGCCATAGGCCGGGCGGAAAAGGCGCTGACCGACGGCTACCGTCGCTCGCTGGCCTGGTGCCTGCGCCGCCAACCCGTGGTGGTGCTGGTGCTGCTGGCGGTGATTGGCGTGAATGTCTATCTGTATACCGTGATTGAAAAAGGCTTCATGCCCCAGCAGGACACGGGCCGGGTAATGGGCTTCATCCGCGCCGATCAATCGACCTCGTTCCAGGCCATGGAGCGGCGCATCCAGCGCTTTCTGGCCATCGTGCAGCAGGACCCGGCCGTGGAGTACGTGACCGGCTTCACGGGCGGCGGCCAGCGCAATGCGGCCAACATCTTCATGTCGCTCAAGCCGATGGCCGAGCGCAAGGTCTCCAGCGACGAGGTCATCAACCGCCTGCGCGACAAGCTGAAGAACGAGCCCGGGGCCCGCCTGTTCATGGTGGCCCAGCAGGACGTTCGCATCGGCGGGCGCCAGAGCATGGCCTCGTACGATTACACGCTGCAGGCCGACGACAACGCCGAGTTGCGCACCTGGGAGCCGCGCATCCGCCAGGTGCTGTCCACGCTGCCTGAGTTGACCGATGTGAACAGTGACGTACAGGACAACGGCCTGCAGACTTCGCTGGTGATCGACCGCGACCAGGCCAAGCGCCTGGGACTGACGGTGGCGCAGATCGACAACACCTTGAACGATGCCTTCGGCCAGCGCCAGGTGGGCGTGATCTATAACCCGCTCAACCAGTACCGCGTGGTGATGGAAGCCGCGTCCCAGTACCTGCAAAGCCCGGAAACCTTGCGCGGCTTCTTCTTCGTCAACAGCAGCGGCGAGCAAGTGCCGTTGACGGCATTTGCCAAGATCACCACCACCAACACGCCGCTCTCGGTGAACCACCAGGGCGGCACGCCGGCCAGCACCATCAGCTACAGCCTGTCGCCCAACGTGTCTCTGTCCCAGGCCAATGACGCCATCCGTCAGGCCATGACGGGTCTGGGCGTGCCCGTGTCCCTGCGTGGCAGCTTCAGCGGCACGGCGGGGGCCTTCCAGCAGATGTTGGCGGGGCAGCCGCTGCTGATCCTGGCGGCCATTCTCACCATCTACCTGGTGCTGGGCATTCTGTACGAGAACCTGGTCCATCCCCTGACCATTCTGTCCACGCTTCCGTCCGCGGGCGTGGGGGCGCTGCTGGCGCTGATGCTGTGCAAGACCGAGTTTTCGCTGATCGCCTTCATTGGCGTGATTCTGCTCATAGGCCTGGTCAAGAAGAACGCGATCATGATGATCGACTTCGCGCTGGAGCGCGAAAAGGCGGGCCACACCACGGCCGCCCAGGCCATCTACCGGGCCTGCGATCTGCGGCTGCGCCCCATTTTGATGACCACCATGGCGGCCATCTTTGGCGCTCTGCCGCTGGCACTGGGCCGGGGCGACGGGGCGGAGCTGCGCCAGCCGCTGGGCATCGCCATCGTCGGCGGCCTGCTGGTGAGCCAACTGCTCACTCTCTACACCACCCCGGTGGTCTATGTGTTGCTGGATCGTGCGCGCGCGCGTTGGCGGCGCGCCTGGCAACAGCGCCCTGGCTGGCTGCGCCGCGGCGCGGGCACGGCGGCCGCACCGGAGGCGCATGCATGATTGCCTGGATTGAATTTATGCAAGAAATAGCTCTGCGACATCAACCACATAGGCTTGGTGTGCTCACATTTTTGAAAAAATCCAGGGCCACTGTGCCGCTGGCCGTGGGCTTGCTGCTCGCCGGGTGCTCCACGGCCCCCAGCCACCAGCGCCCGGCGCTGGTCGTGCCTGCGGCCTTCAAGGAGGCCACGCCACTCGCGGCCGACCTGGGCGTATGGCAGACCGCCCGCCATGGCGGGGCGAGTGAAGACGGTCTTGCTCCGTCTGCCATCATCCCCTCGGCATGGTGGACGCTTTATGGCGACACTACGCTCAACCAGTTGCAGGACCAGGCGGCGATCACCAGCCCCAGCGTGGAGCAGGCCGTCGCCCGGCTGCGCGCCGCCCAGGCGGCCGTGGCCAGCAGCCGCGCAGGCCTGTTCCCCACGCTGGGGGCCTCGGGCAGCGGCAACCGCGCGCGCAATGCCTCCAGCAGCAACGCCAGTGCAGGGGCAGGCATCAACAGCAGCTACTCCCTGGGCCTGAATGCCAGCTGGGAGCTGGACTTGTGGGGGCGACTGTCCGGCCAGGTGGATGCCAGCCAGCTGAGCGCCCAGGCCAGCCAGGACGACCTGGCTGCCGCGCGCCTGTCCAGTCAGGCCACGCTGGCCCAAACCTATTTCTCGCTGCGTGCCGCTGAAGCGCAGGTGCAATTGCTGCAGGACAGCCTGCAGGTTTACTTGCAGAGCTGGGAGCTGACGCAAAACCGCTACCGCGCCGGCGTGGTCTCGTCGGCCGACGTCGCCCAGGCCGAAGCGCAGTACAAAACTACCCAGGTCCAACTGCTGGAGGCACAAACCACCCGCACCCAGTTCGAGCACGCGCTGGCCGCATTGCAGGGCCAGGCGCCGGCCCTGTTCAGTCTGCCCGTGACCGGCCAGTTGCCCGCGCCGCCACAGGTGCCCGGTCTGCTGGCCTCGACCTTGCTGGAGCAGCGGCCGGACATCGCCGCAGCAGAACGCCGCATGGCCGCTGCGAACGCCCAGGTGGGCGTGGCACGCGCCGCCTACTTTCCCGCGCTGACCCTGTCGGCGGCGGGGGGCTACCGCAGCAGCACGCTGTCGTCCCTGCTGAGCGCGCCCAACCTGTTCTGGTCGCTGGGGCCTGGCTTGGCGCTGGCGCTGTTCGATGGCGGCGCGCGCACGGCCGCGGTGGAATCGGCGCGGGCGGCACTGGACCTGGCAGGCGCCACGTACAAGCAAACCGTGTTGACGGCGCTGCAGGAAGTGGAAGACAACCTGGTGGCCGCCACCCACCTGGCCCAGGAGCAGCAGATACAGGCCGAGGCCGTGGCGGCCGCGCAAAAAGCGCTGACGGTGGTCAGCAACCAGTACAAGGCAGGCACGGTGGCCTACCTGAACGTGCTCTCGGCCCAGACCACGGTGCTGAGTGCGCAGAACAGCCTGGTCAGTGTGCAGAATCGACGCCTGGCGGCCATCAATACGCTGCTGAAGAATGTGGCAGGACGGTGGGAGCCGCTGCAAGCGCAGGCCGCGTCAGCGCAAACGCGTATGGCAGAGTGAAACACCCGCTTCGACCCGGGCTTGCCCTGCACAGCAGGAAAAGCCCGCGGTGTGCGACTGAAACAATGCTTACAAAATGAGCCAGACCACCGACAGGTGGTTCCAATAGACTCGCGCCCTTTAGCTTGCAAGGGTAGTGACTGATGAAGAAGCTTTTCGGGATTTCCGCACTGGTGTGGCTGTTGGCTGGGTGTGTTGTCGCTCCGCCTTACTGGCATGACCACGGCGGGCGCGGCCATGGCCGCGGACATGGGCACGGTCACGGGCACGGTCACGGCCATCGCTGAGCATTGCAGAGAAATCTAAAGCCCCGAGGGGTCTGTTGACCGACAGCGCGGCGGCTTGACAGCTGTGGGGCGAGGTGTACAACAGAGTTGCTCAATGCGTCGTTCGTCGACCAAGGAGAGCAGCATGAATGCATCGATCACCCCACGGGCCGCCGGCAGGCCCATCGACCCAGATCTTGCCGAGCAGGCCCATCCCGGCCACGGCGTGCCGTCACAGGATCCTGACCCCGAGGCCCAATTTGAGTTGGACGCAGAGGAGTCGGAGCGCGAATCCCACTCGGTTTTCATGGGCGGTGGCCTGGTTGCCGGAGCGGCTGTGGGCGCTGCCATCGGTGCCGCGCTCGCGGGCCCCGCAGGTATTGTCGTCGGCGGCACGCTGGGCAGTATCGCGGGCGCGTTGGGCGGCGCCGCCGCCGGCACTGTCGTCCATCCGCAAGACCCCAGGTTCCACGAGAAAAAGCACGCCTGAAGCTGTTGGGGCAGCTGCGCCGCGTGACGGATTTTCGACCTTTACGCCAGCGCGGGAGGGCGCGGGTGGACTCGGTTTTTTCGCGCCCAAGCGCGTACAGTAGTAGTCCTACTGCAGGAGTTGCACATGCTGAAATACTCCCTGATGAAGCCCGAAGGTATCTTGTTGCTGGACCCGCGCGGGCCCTTGACGCAGCAGGACTTCGAAAACCTGACCAAGGATGTGAACGCCTACCTGGCAGAGCACGACAAGCTGCATGGCGTGATGATCCGGGCGGAGGATTTTCCCGGCTGGGAAAACTGGTCCGGGCTCAGCGCCCATCTGCACTTTGTCCGCGATCACCACAAGCAGGTGGCGCATATCGCCATGGTCACCGACAGCCATCTGGCGGGCATGGCCGAGTTCCTGGCCAAGCATTTCACGGCGGCCGAGATCCGGCGTTTCCCCTATGCCGAAGACTCCCAGGCGCTGCAGTGGCTGCTGGACAGTGTACTGACGACTTGAAACGTCCCCGCCGCTCGCCCTTAGTCAAGGCTCAGGGCGAACGGGGGACATGGCAGGCTAGCCCTGTCTTCTGGCCGATGGCGAGGAGGTAATGGCCGCCACGACCTGCGCCGGCGCTTCCGAGTAGCGCTTGAATTCCATGGTGTAGGTGGCGCGGCCCTGCGTCATGGAGCGCAGGTGCGTGGCGTAGCCGAACATTTCGGACAGCGGCACTTCGGCCTTGATGGTCTTGCCGCCACCGGAAATGTCATCCATGCCCTGCACCATGCCGCGCCGCGAAGACAGGTCGCCCATGATGCTGCCGGCGTAGTCCTCGGGGGTCTCCACTTCCACGGCCATCATCGGCTCCAGGATCACCGGGCTGGCTTTCTTGGCGGCATCCTTGAAGCCGAAGATGGCCGCCATCTTGAACGCCTGCTCGGACGAATCCACGTCGTGGTAGGAGCCGAAAGTCAGGCGCACGCGCACATCGACCACCGGGTAGCCCGCCAGCACGCCCGAATTCAGGGCTTCGCGCACGCCTTTCTCGACCGCCGGAATGTACTCGCGCGGCACGGCGCCGCCCTTGATCTCGTCGACGAACTCGAAGCCTTTGCCGGCCTCAAGCGGCTCCAGGGTGAAGACCACATGGCCGTACTGCCCCTTGCCGCCGGACTGGCGCACGAACTTGCCGTCCACATCGGTGACTTTCTTGCGTATGGTTTCCCGGTAGGCGACCTGCGGCTTGCCGACGTTGGCCTCGACGTGGAATTCGCGCTTCATGCGCTCGACAATGATCTCCAGATGCAGCTCGCCCATGCCGGCGATGATGGTCTGGCCCGATTCCTCGTCGGTGCGCACGCGAAACGACGGGTCTTCCGACGCCAGGCGCGAGAGTGCCATGCCCATTTTTTCCTGATCGGCCTTGGTCTTGGGTTCGATCGCCTGGGCAATCACCGGATCGGGGAAAGACATCTTCTCGAGAACAATGGGCGCGTTGGGATCGCACAGCGTCTCGCCCGTGGTCACGTCCTTGAGGCCCACGCAGGCGGCGATGTCGCCGGCGCGGATTTCGTCGATTTCCAGGCGGGCGTTGGCATGCATTTGCACGATGCGGCCTATGCGCTCCTTCTTGCCGCGTATCGGGTTGTAGACCACGTCGCCCTTGGACAGCACGCCCGAGTAGACGCGCACGAAAGTCAGCTGCCCCACGAAGGGATCGGTCATGAGCTTGAAGGCGAGGGCGGCGAACTTCTCGTTGTCGTCCGCATGGCGCACCAGCAGGGCGCTGGCATCGTCGTCTTCGCTGTGGCCCGTCACCGGCGGCACGTCGAGCGGCGAGGGCATGAGTTCGATCAAGGCGTCGAGCAGCCGTTGCACGCCCCGGTTCTTGAACGCCGAGCCGCACAGCATGGGCTGGATTTCGGTGGCGATGGTGCGCAGGCGCAGGCCGGCAATGATGTCGGCCGCGTCGAGGTCGCCGGTTTCGAGGTACTTGGTAGTGAGCTCCTCACTGGCTTCCGCGGCGGCTTCGACCATCTTCAGGCGCCATTCATTGGCCGAGGCCTGGAGCGGCTCGGGAATGTCCCGGTACTCGAACTTCATGCCCAGCGACTCGTCGTCCCAGATGATGGCCTTCATCTTGATGAGATCGACCACGCCGTGAAAGTCGGCCTCGGCGCCTATGGGGATCACGATGGGCACGGGGTGGGCGTTGAGGCGGGTGATCATCATCTGGTGGACGTGAAAGAAATCAGCGCCCACGCGGTCCATCTTGTTCACGAAGGCCAGGCGCGGCACCTTGTACTTGTTGGCCTGGCGCCAGACCGTCTCGGACTGCGGCTGCACTCCGCCCACGGCGTCATAGACCATGACCGCGCCGTCGAGCACGCGCATGGAGCGCTCCACCTCGATGGTGAAGTCCACGTGGCCGGGCGTGTCGATGATGTTGATGCGGTGCGCAGGGAAGTTGTGTTCCATGCCCGACCAGAAGGCGGTGGTGGCGGCCGAAGTGATGGTGATGCCGCGCTCCTGCTCCTGCTCCATCCAGTCCATGGTGGCGGCGCCGTCATGCACTTCGCCGAGCTTGTGGTTCACCCCGGTGTAGAACAGGATGCGCTCGGTCGTTGTGGTCTTGCCGGCATCGATATGCGCGGAGATGCCGATGTTGCGATAGCGTTCTATGGGGGTGTGACGAGCCATGGCGGCCTCCCTGAAAAACAGTTCTGCAAATTGACGACCCGAGCGCCAGCAGACCCGGCAGGAGCATGTACTCACGGCGCTCGGCAACCCATTGCGCTTTTTTCTTGCGCCTTTGCATTGTGCGCGCGCTTGCCAAAGGCTGCGCGCGCCGCGTGCTGCCAGGCCGGTTTGCAGCCGCTTTTCAGGCGCGGATGCAGCTCCAGCCGCTTTGTTGCGCCTGCAGGATGACTTTCAACGGGCGCGCCTTCATTTCCTGTGGATCTGGCTGGCGGCGGACTGCAGCGCGCCTTGCAGCATTTCTTCGATGCTGGGGTGGTAATAAGGCATGGCCAGCAGCTGATGGACGCTTTGCCCGGACTGAATGGCCCAGGCCAGCAGGTGCGCCAGATGCTCGCCCTGGGTCAAGACCATGCTCGCGCCCAGCAGCACGCCGGTCTGGCGCTCCACATAGACATGCAACAGGTTCTCGGGCGCGCCCAGCACCTTGGAGCGTCCGTTGCCGCTGCCTTGCGCCACGCCGATGACCGCATTCTGCTGCGCGGCGGCCGCATGGCCCAGGCCCACGCTGCACACGTCCGGGTCGGTGAACAGGATGGCGATGGGTACGCTGCGCGGCGCTGGCGTCCAGGCCTGGCCATTCAAATGGGCCAGGGCGGCTTGCGCGGCCATCTTCCCTTCGTCGGCGGCCTCGTGCATCAATGCCCTGTCGGGCTGTACATCGCCCGCGAAGAAGAGGGGCAGATCCGCGGCCCGCATGCTGACCGGGTCGATCCGTACCTGCCCCGATGCATCGAGGGGTACGCCGGCTGCCGCCAGATTCAGGGTTTCCGTATTGGGCGTGCGCCCGGCCACGACCAGGAGGCGGTCGACGGTGGCCTGGTGTTCGCCGGCACGCATTTGCACGCCATCCTCCGTCGGATGGGCTTCGACCGGTGCTCCCAGCCACAGCGGCAGTTCGGCCTGAAAGCGCGACAGCGCCCGGGCCTGGATTTCCGGGTCCTGGATGCCGCCTATGGTGTGCTGCTGGTCCGCCCCGACCACGTCCACATCCAGACGCGACAAGGCCAGGCCGAGTTCCAGGCCTATGGCGCCCAGGCCGAGCAGGCCTAGCCGCCGCGGCAGCGTTTCCAGCTCGAAGAGCGTGTCCGTGGTCAGGATGCGATCGGCCAGGCCGGCGAAGGCCTTGGGCACCACCGGGCGCGAACCCGTGGCGACGATGCAGGTGGCCGCGGCGATCTGTTGCTGGCCCACCTGCAGCAGCCCTGGCGCGATGAAGCGGGCTTCGCCCATGATCAGGCAGTCGCCAGCGGCCTTGCGCGTGCGCTCGGCCGCACCGCCAGCCAAGGTGTCGCGCGTCTGGCGCGCGTGTGCCCACAAGGCCTGCGGACCTTCGGCGGACAGCACGGCGCCGGCGGGCAATTGCCTGGCCGTGGCCCAGCGCATGCCCGCATGCAGGACCGCCTTGGACGGCATGCAACCCACGCGGGCGCAGGTCGTTCCCAGCGGTCCTCGGTCGATCAGCACCACGTTCTTGCCGGCCGCCTTCAGGGCGTGAAAGGCCGCCATGCCTGCCGTGCCCGCGCCGATGACGGCCACATCCACTGTGATTTTCTGCATTCCAATATCCTGTTGCTGAAGTCAAAAAAGGGGGCGGGGCCGGCGCCGATTCACTGTCCGATGCTGCGCAGCAGCATCATGGCCGCGACGCAGACGCAGGCCACGGCAAACAGCCGCTGCATCACCGAGGCAGACAGGCGCGGCGCGAGCCGGCGGCCGGCGAGCATGCCGGCGACCGCCGCCAGGGCGAACACTGCGCCCGGGCCGCTGGCCGACATGCCCTGGCTCCAGGCGACGGAAATCGTGACCCCCGACAGCAGCGCAATCACCAGCAAGGAGGTCGAGACGATGCTGTGCATGCGCAGTTCACTGAAATAGGCCAGGGCCGGCACGATGATGAAGCCGCCGCCCACGCCCAGCATGCCGGTGAACAGGCCGGAGACCACGCCCACCGCGGCCAGCGTGGCGGCGGTGCGCAGGTTCCAGACCAGGCGGCCCGTGTCTTGCGACACCTTGCAGACTTTCGTGTGCAGCAGCGCTGCTTGCGCGTCCGCAGCGGCGGATCGAGACGACTGGTACATGCGGTAGGCGGCCACCAGCATCACGGCCACGAACAGGCCGTTGAGCCATGGGGCGGGCAGGCGGTGCGCGAGGTGGATGCCCAGCGGCGCGGTCAAGGCGCCGGCGGCGGCCAGAACCATGGCCGCCTTGTAGCGCACAATGCCCTGGCGCAGGCCTTGCACGGCCCCCACGCCCGCGGCCATGCCTACAGCCAGCAAGGCCAGGGGGGCGGCGCTTTGCAAGTCCATCCCCAGGCCGAAGACCAGCGCAGGCACCGCAAAGATGCCGCCGCCGGCACCGGTCAGCCCCAGCACCGCGCCGATCAGCAGGCCCAGCAGCCCGCCCGTCAGCATGGCGCCCGCCCGCTGCTCACGGCACCAGGCCAAAACCGTACGATTCCCTCAATTCTGTGATGCGCTGACAAAGCCTGTCCTCCCCGTTGGCCCCCAGAGTGCCAGCCTTCGATTAAGCGAGACTTAAGCCCGCATGCGGCCCGTGGGCAGCCCGGAATCGGGCGTTAACATGGCTTTTTTGGGCAAGACAGGGCGGAGTCGGGATGCGGGTATTACTGGTCGAGGACGATGAGCTGATCGGCAAAGGGATAGTGGCCGGCCTGCGCAGGCAGGGCATTGCGGTGCAGCATGTGGGCACGGCCGCGCAAGCCCAGGCGGCGCAGATGGAGGAGCTGTTCGACGCCATGGTGCTGGACCTGGGGCTGCCGGATTGCGACGGCCTCGAACTGTTGGAGGTGGTGCGTGCCTTCGAGCCGGGCTTGCCGGTGCTCATCCTGTCCGCGCGGGACTCCGTGGAGCACAGGCTCCAGGGCCTGCACGGCGGCGCCGACGACTATCTGGTCAAGCCTTTCGATTTGCGCGAGCTGGCGGCGCGCCTGCATGCCCTGGTCCGGCGCACGCAGGGCCGTGCGGGCCACAGCATCACGGCCGGCCCGCTGCGGCTCGCGCCCGAGAGCGGCCAGGCGTGGCTCAGCGGGGAGGCCGTCACGCTGTCGCGGCGCGAGATGGACCTGCTGGCCCATCTGGCCGCCGCCAAAGGCGGATGGATCTCGCCCGAGCGCCTGAACGAGCGCCTTTACGGGCTCAACGAGGAAGTGCTGAGCAATGCGCTCAACGTCCACATCCACAACATCCGGCGCAAGCTGGGGGCGCAAGCGATAGAGACGGCCCGCGGACTGGGCTACAGGCTGGGCTGGGAGATAGCAGCATGAGCTTGCGCCTGAGGGTGGTGTTGATCACCGGTGTTTCGCTGGTGCTGCTCTGGGCGGCGGCCGCCGGCTGGATGATGCGCGGCGTGCAGACCCATCTGGACCAGACCCTGGACGGCCGGCTGGCCATGTCGGCGCGCATGGTCTCGGGCTTGCTCGAGCGCGCGGCGCTGGGGGCCGACGCGACCGGTGCCGACTTCAACGAGGCCATCCGCGTGCGCGGCAGCGAAGGCATTGCCTGCGAAATCCGCGCGCTGCAAGGCGAGGTCCTGGCCCGGACCAGCCCCAACCCGCACTCGGCTTTTGCCGATCTGGCCGAGGGGTTGAGCACACAGCAGGTGCAGGGCATGCCATGGCGCGTCTATGTGCTGCGCACCGGCGGCTACCAGATCACGACGGCCGAGCGCATGGAGCAAAGGCAGGTCCTGCTCAACGAAATGCTGCGCGCCGCCGGCGTGCCGTTTGTGATCGCCGTCCTGGGCAGTCTGGTCGCGTTGTGGATAGGCATTGGCCGCGGCCTGCAACCGCTGAAGGCCTTGTGCCGCCAGCTGCGCAGCAAGGAGATGGACGACACCACGCCCATTGCCGTCAGGAACCCTCCCAAGGAGTTGCGCACCGTGCTGGACGCCATGAACGCCTTGCTGGGCCGGCTGGCACAGGCGCTGTCCAGCCAGCGGGCGTTCACCGATGCCGCGGCGCATGAGCTGCGCACACCCTTGACCGTGATCGACACCCACTTGCAGGTCCTGCGCATGACGGACGGCGAGGAGGCGCAGGCCTCGCTGGCCAGCGCCGAGGCAGGCGTGCGCCGGCTCGGAAGAACGCTGGACCAGATGATGACGCTGGCCCGCACCGAAGCCAGCGTGGACAAGGCCGACGACTGCGAATCGGTGCTGGCGGCGGTCCGCGGCGTGCTCGGTGCCATGCCAGGGCCGGCCAGGGCGCGAGTTCAGCTCACGAGCGAAGGCGCCGATGGCGGTAGCCCCATTCCCCGGTCCATGCTGGAGGCGGCCGTGCGCAATCTTGTCGACAATGCCTTGCGCTACGCCCCCGAGCCCACGCACATCGCGGTCCATCTGCGGTTCGATGTGGCAGCCTGCGCCTTGACCGTGGCCGACCGCGGGCCGGGCCTGAGCCCTGAACAGGCGGCCCAGGTGGGGCGGCGCTTCTGGCGTGCCGACCAAGGCCGCCAGCGCCAGGACGGCTCAGGCCTGGGGATTTCCATCGTGCGCGCCATTGCCCAGCGGTTCGGCGGTGTTTTGACGCTCCAGGCCAGGGAAGGGGGCGGGCTGGTGGCGGCGCTGACGATTCCGCTGCGCGGGCAGTGAGCCAGGCCTTCCGTTACAGATCCCGTGCAAAGCCTGGAACCCTGGGCCGATTTCGTGCTCCAACCTGCTTCCTATCCACTCACTACCGACGGAACCCATGACACACGACGAAATCCGCGCGACCTTGATTCTGTGCCTGCTGGCCTCGTTTGCCGATGGTGAAAAGCATGACCGTGAACGCGAGCAGATTCGCCAGGTGGCCGAAGGCTTGGCGGGTGAGCAGGGCGTCAATCTGCCCGGCCTCTACCAGGACGTGCTGCTGCGCCGCGTGAAGCTGGAAGATGTGCTGGCGCAATTGAGCAGCACGGAATCGCGCCAGCTGGCCTATGAGATGGCGGTGTGCGTGTGCGATGCCGACGGCCAGACCAGCCCCAAGGAACAAGCCTTCCTGGCCCAGGTCCGCCAGGCCTGGGGCATGGGCGGCGCGGCGGCCGAGCCATCCGCGGTGGTCGGCACGGCCTGGGGGCGTGGCGATGGCAGTTTCGAGGCGCAGGCCCATGCCGTGGCCGATGCGCCGCTGCAAGCCGCCATGCCCGAAGCACTTTTGCCCCAAGGCGCGGCCGTGCCCCATCCCGCGGCAGCCGACGCCTTGCCCACCACGGCAGCGCAGCGGCGCCCGGGCAGCTTGTCGGCCGCGGAGATGGACAGCAAGATCGTGAAAGCCGCCATCATGAATGGCGCCATCGAGCTGCTGCCCGAAAACCTGTCCACGCTGGCCATCATCCCCTTGCAGATGCGCCTGGTCTATCAGATCGGCCAGAGCTACGGCTATGAGCTCGATCGCGGCCACATCAAGGATTTGCTGGCCGCCTTGGGCGTGGGCCTGACCTCGCAATACCTGGAAGAAGCCGGGCGCAAGCTGCTCAGCGGCTTGCTGGGCAAGGCCGGCAAGGGCTTGTTTGGCGGCCTGGGACGCCAGGCGGTGAGCAGCGGCATGAGCTTTGCGTCGACTTACGCACTGGGCCATGTGGCCAACCAGTACTACGCCGGGGGGCGGGCACTGTCTACCGACATGCTCAAGGACGCCTACCAGCATGTGATGCAGGATGGCCGCGAACTGCAGGCGCGCTACCTGCCGCAAATGCAGGAAACCGCGCGCGGCCTGAACACGGCCAAGATCATGGCCATGGTGCGCGGCGCTTGAGCGCCTGATCCAGGCCTCAGCCGCGGATGAGTCTTCCCAGCAAGAAGCGGATGGTGCCGCGGTAATCCGCGGTGGGGTCCGCGCCGGCGCGGGCCAGGGCAATGGAAATCGCGTGGCCATGCGCGTGGTCCACCAGGATGTCGCGGGTCATCTGTGCCTCCTGGGGGCTCAAGCCGGTTTGCTCCAGCAAGTTCGCCAGCTGTGCCGTGATGCGTTGCGCCTCTGCGCTTCTGGCCTCCTGTTGGGAAAAGAAGCTGATGAAGACATGCGGGTGTCGCGTCACCGCGGCGCCGTAGGCTTCAAGAAACTCGGTCAGCGCTGCAAGAGGTGATTCGCCTTCAGGGGGGAGTTGCACCGGGGCGAGGATGCTGTCGAGCAGATTGGCGACGAGGGCGCTGCGTCCGTCGACGTAGCGATACAAGGCCATGGGCGTGACGCCCATGGCGGCCGCAATCTTTCGAAGGCTCAGGCCCGAGGCACCTTCCTGGTCGAGCAGCGCCAACGCATGGCGGGTGATGTCCTCAGGGCTGACCACGGGCTGCTTGTTGGCGGGCCGCCCGGGTTTGCGCGCCGTCACGCGACCACCGCATAGTGCGATTGCACCAGCCCCGAGGGAAAGCTGTGCGTGCCGAGGTGCTGCAAAGGCAGCTCATGCGCAAGATCGCCAAACAGCGGCAAGCCACGCCCCAGAAGCCGCGGGATGCGGGTCAGGACGATGTCGGCAATCAGTCCTTCGCGCAGAAAGGACTGGATCAGCTGTCCGCCGTCCACATAGGCCCGGCGCCAGCCTTCCACGCCCACCCGCTCCAAGGCCTCGCGCGGCGAGCAGTTCCAGATGCGTAGCTTGCCGATCTGGTCTGGCGGCACATCGGCCTCGGTGAGCCTGCGTGAGAGCACGATGACCGGCTTGTCGAACGGCCAGTCGCCGAAGGTGCAGACCTTTTCCCAGGTGGTGCGGCCCATGATGATGCCGTCAACCGTGGCATAGAAGCGGTTGAAGCCATGGTCTTCGGCGTCCGCGCCGTTGGGGGTGAGCCAGGCGATGTCGCCATCTTCGCGGGCGATATAGCCGTCCAGGCTGGCTGCAATGAAGACGTGGGCAGTGGTCATATGCGGATTAATTATACGTAGTATATTTATTCCTTCACAGGCTGGCGCCGCCGTGCCCCGCCGCCAGCACCAGCGGCTGGATCTCCCCCGCGCCCGCGGCACGCATCAGGCGCTGGAAATGCGGGCAATCCAGGTGCCGCTCTTCGGGGCAATTCGCTGCGTGGCGCAGGCCGTCGCGCACGGCCTTCATTTGCCGGATGGTGCGGTCGATGGCATCGGCCTTGGCCAGCAACTTCTGCTTGTCGATGTGTGCCGCGCCGTCGGCATGGAGCATCTGGCCGATCTCCTGCAAGGAAAACCCCGCCGCCCGCCCCAGCGCGATGATGGCCAGCTGCTCCAGGATCCGCGGGCCGAAGAGGCGACGCTGGGCCTGCCGGCCTATGGAGTGGATCAGGCCTTTTTCTTCATAAAAACGCAGCGCGGACGTTGTCAAACCTGAGCGCCTTGCCACTTCGGAGATGTCCATATTCAGCTCTTGCGTTCAAGTGCACTTGAACCTCTAAAGTGAAAAACCTGAATGTAGTTCTTCGAAGAAAGCAGGGGTTTTATGGGTGATTCGGCTGCGATGGTGGTGCAGGTATTGGGGTTGGGGGCAGGGGCGACCCTGGTGATGGACCTGTGGTCCTGGCTGCTGAGGCGCATGGGCGTGGCCACACTGGACTACGCGATGCTGGGGCGTTGGTGCGGGCACTGGTTCAAAGGGGTCTGGTTTCACCGTTCCATCCAGGCGTCCGCCGTGGTCCGTGCCGAGAAGGCCTGGGGCTGGGCGCTGCACTACCTGACGGGATTGGTTTTTGCGGCGGCATTCGTGGCGCTGGTCGGCCCGCAATGGCTGGGCCAGCCGTCTCTTGCGCCTGCAGCCGTGTGGGGCGTGTCTACCGTGCTGCTGCCGTGGTTGCTGCTGCAGCCCGCACTCGGCGCGGGCATCGCCGCCGCCAGGACGCCACGCCCATGGGCCAGTCGCGCCCTCAGTCTGGGGACGCATGCGGTGTTTGGCCTGGGTTTGTTTCTCAGCGCCAAGGCCATGGCCTGAAGCGAGAGCCTCGGGGCTGGCGCGGGCTTGCAGTCTGTGGGCGTTGGCTGGCTTGGAAATGCGCGATACGGCGGCTTTCCAATGTGCGATCTTGGCGATAGCATGGTGGCATGAACACCGATACACAGGTTGATCTCTATCCGTGCCCTTTTTGCGGCAAGTCGCAGAACCAGGGACCCGTGCATGACGAGAGTTGCTTTTTCACGCTGAGTGAAAAGCTCAAGGCCGCTCATGGGCAGGATGCTGCCCTGGCCGAAAAAGTCGCGAACGCGTGGCGACAGCGCGTGGTGCCACAGGGCTACAAGCTGGTGCCCGTGGAAATCCAGCCGGGCCATGCCGCGGACTGGGGCCATAAGCAGGGGCGCAAGACAGCGGTGGCTCCGCAGGATGCGGCGGCTTTTTACGCGGACTTCGTCGAAGGCGTGGAGAGTCCCTGGGGGCGCCAAACCTCCTAGCCGCTCGGCCCGATGCCAGGGCGCAGGCCATCAAGGAGGCGGACTGTGGGGAATCCTTCTTCTTCATGGCCCCGCTTTGCCCCGCGGGGGAGGGCACATGTTTAAGCCGTATGCTGGCAGCTAGCGGTCATTTCGTCCTCACTGGTTAACGTGCAATGCAATGGACTCGACTGTAGAAGTGCGCGTCTATAGACCGTATTGAGTTTTCATGGGTGGATGTCAAGACGGCGTCAAGAGGGGCGCCGTCGTTACTTTTTGACATGATTCGAGGCTGTTGCCTGCGCCTACACTCGGCAGCGTCAGTAACTCACGAAAGCCCCCATGAAAAAACTCCTCGGATTGACTTTGTTGGCCGCCCTGTTGTCAGGCTGTGCCGTGTATACGCCCGGCGGCTCGGTGGTAGTAGACCCCGGCCAAGGTGGCGGCCGCGGTGGTTTTTGCCCGCCGGGCCAGGCGAAGAAGGGCAATTGCTGAAGTAGGGCGGCTTTTGCACCGCGCCCGCGGCGTCGGGTCAGCGGTGTGAGCAGGGCGTGATCGGCGCGGCGATCATGCGATACCAACGGCGTTCACCTCGGTCCAGTGAGCGCAGCCCATCCAGGACGTCCTTTTTCGGCGGACCAGGAGGGGCGCAGCAGCCTTTGTTCTCGGCCATGGAACTCTGGCGACCTACAGGTTACAGACACTACAGGCACGCCGGATTGGCGCGCTGCCCGTAGGAGTTTTGGATGCCTCATGAGCCTTATCTCATTTTGCTGGACGCGCTGGCGCAACATCTGCGTGGCGTGGACTCGGCGGCTTTCGTTCAGGCGCAATGCCTGGTCATCGACGGAAAGCGGCTTGATTTTCTCCTGGAACGTGATTCCTTCGATGCGGCGGAAGACCGGCTGATCGTGCGCTGTGAGGTGCGGCGCTTGCCTGAGGCCGCTTCCGAGGCGGTGTGCCGTCTGCTGCTGCAAGCGGACAACCTGTGGGCAGGTACGCGTGGCGCCACGCTGGGCTTGCTGGGCGACGACGTCGTCCTCTTGAGCGAGTCGGCACGCATTGCCTCGCTCGATGGGCCGGGGCTGGCGGCTCTGGTGGCAGGCGTGCACCGCCAGGCCGCGGCCTGGGGAGGCAAGCTGGACCGCGCGACCCGATCGGAGGTCACCAACGCTCTGCCTTTGCATGCGCGCGCCTGAGTCAGCGCGGGTTCTGCCTTTTCTGCCATGAGGTCACACATATGACATCAGACGAACAATACCGCGCAGCGCTTGCCGCGCTCGCTTTGGAAATCGGCGTGGACGCCCAGGCCCTGGCCGTGCGCGAAGAGCTGGTCATCGACGGGATTCCCGTGGGCCTGTCGCGGGTCCAGCGTGCGGGTGGCGATGCCATCCAGGGGGCTTGCAAGATCGGGCTCCTGCCACGCCAGCCTTCGGTGGCCTTGCTGCGCCTGCTGCTGCAGGCCAACACGCAGGGGCGCGCCACGGGTGGGGCCACGCTGGGCCTGCAGCATGCCGCCGACGAGCTCGTGCTGGCCAGCGTGCATCCACTGGACACGCCGCCGGCGGCGCTGGCCCGCGGCTGCCGCACGCTGGTCGAAGTGGCGGCTGTCTGGGCCGCCGCCGTCCACCAACCCCTGCCGGTCGCCGCGACCGCCGCAGCTTGATTCGCCATTGAATCCCCCATAGGAATACACCATGACCCGTTATCAGCAGTTGCTCGAAAACTACGCCCGTCTGGCCGGCCTTGAGCCTCCGGCCGAGTTGCTCTCCACCCAGGAGTTGCGGGTGGCAGACCTGACGGTTGGCTTCAACGCGGAAGGGGGGGAGGACAGCGGCAGCATTGTCTTCTTCACCAGCCTGGGTTTGCCTGCGGCGCAGATGCCACGTGAGCAGTTGCTGCGGCTGATGCTGGAAGCCAATGCCTTGTGGGTCGGTACCGGGGGCTGCACGCTGGGCCTGCAGGCCGATACGGGAGCGGTGCTGCTGTGCGCGCGGGCGCCGCTGGCGCTGTGCGATGCGCCGGCGCTGGTGGGCGCGATCGATGCCTTTGTCGACGTGGCACTGCTGTGGCGCGAAATCGTGCAAGGCCGTCACATGATCGATCTGCCGGTTCTGGCAGCCTGAGGAGCGGGAGCACAGCATGCCGAACATTTCCAGTCCCCTGGGCGCTGGCGGCGCCCCTTCCTGGCCATCCCGGGATTCCAATGACAAAGCCGAGGCTTCCTCCGCCGTGCAGCCGGGCCGATTGCCGGCAGCCGTACCCGGCACGGGAGACCTGGGCGGGAGGATTTTGACCCTGGGCAGCGGCGAGTCCCACGCGCAACTGCAAAGCGATGCCCGCAGGGCTTCGGCCGACAATGTCATGCCGGAAGACGATGACATTTTCCACGACTGCAAGGTGATTGACGGGCCGCCCCTGGATGTGGAAGCTGCCCCCCTGACTGCAGCGAATGCACGGGCGCGTCAGCAGACCGAGACGCAGGAGCAGGAGCAGCAGGCCGGGATTTTCAACTGGTTCCTCAACTCAGTGGGTGACGCGCTGGGCAACGTGTTTTTCGGGCATGGCGTGCCGGACGATGATGGGCATGGCGTGCCGGACGATGATGGGCATGGCATGCCAGACCATGATGATGAGCAAGACATATCGAGCATGGGGCCCACGCCCCTTGATCTGGTGTCGGGCGTTGCTGGGTCCGTCATGTCCGTGTTTTCCAAGGCTGAAGGCTTGCCCGCCGAGACCCCCAAGCCGTTGACCGTGGCCCAGAAGAATGCAGCCCGGCTCGAGGAACTCAATGGGCAGATCGATGATCGATTGCACATGCTGGATGTGCAGCTGAAGAAAATGGGTGCGGCCACCGAGCACTTGCATGCGCCTGCCCGGCGGAACTCGGCGCAGCTGGGGATTTACGGCAATGTGCAGTGCTTCAATTACACCGTTCGCGGCTACTTGTCCGCAGCCGTCCCCTTTCTGGGGAAACTCGCAGCGGTTACGGGTGCGTCTACCGCAGTGACGGCAGTGGCTCCATTGGTGGGGGGGCCGCTGGTGGGTGCGGGTATCAAGGCGACGGCGGCGCTGACCGGCGCGTATGCGGCAGGAAAATCGATACAGAGTCTTCCCGGGGAGGCGACCGCCAGCGGGGGGGATGCTCTCACCAAGACGGTTTACGAGGAACTCGACTTCTTGCTGACGCAGCAGAAGAATCTGTTGGAGCAGGAAAGCGCCCGTACGCTGCAATCGCAGCGCATCGAAGGCGGGATCGAGACGCGCAAGCTGCACATTGTTCAATTGAAGACGGAACTGGCGCAGCTGGCGCAGTTGGGCAAGCCGGAATCGGTCGCTGTCGGCGGTGTCCCGTCCAGTGCGCCGCGCCACAGCGTCGCGCTGGGCAGCGGAGCGCAGCGCACACAGACATTGAGCGTGGTGGCGCATGCGCGCGATGCGTTTGCCACACTCTTCGGGCCTATTGGACGCAGTCTGGCCAGCGTGGGGCGCTTCATCTCCAGCCTGCCCAGCTTGCCCGGCCGTCTGCTCGACCGCTGGGCCGCGGCCAAGCAGGAGCAGGCCTATATGGACAACCTGCTGCAGGTGCTGGGTGGGCGCCGTGACAACAGCCTGGTGGGCGTTGTCGGGGCTGGCGCCATGGTGCGTGCCGAGGGGGTACGCTCTGTGCTGACGGACGCGGAGATCGACGCGCAGCTGCACATGGGTGAGAACCTGGTCCGCGCGCTGCAGGAGGAGCCCAGCGCGAACTTCGGTCGCGTGCTGTACAAGCCCGCGGGCAGCGCGGCGGGGCATGCGGTTGCGGCCACGCTCACGACGGCACGTGCGATCGCCTGGTATGCCGAGGCGATAGCCCACGCGCCCGTCGGCACGGGTGGCCTGGCGTCCCGGATCACACGCAATGCAGACGGCAGCATGACCGTATCCGACCCCGGAATGAAGCTTTTCAGTTTTCTGCGCAGCGTACCGACGGCATATGCGGCGGCTGGCGGCGACCCATCCACTCTCCGGATCGACGATCACCGCCAGGGGATGCCCGGCGCAATGAATGGCATGGAGTTCAAGCAGGTGCTGGACGGGGCGGGCAATCCCCAACTGCAGCTGGCGTTCACGCAGGGGCTGGGCACGCCGGTCTTCAAGCCGCTGGCCAACGAGAAGGCGGTGATTCTCAGTGCCAGGAAGGCGATTTTTCACGCAAATTCCGGCCAGTTGCCGCAGCCGCTGTCGGACTTCTCCCTCTGGACGCAGGATGAACGGGAAGCGCATGTCCAGCGCACCGAGGCCCGGTTGAAGGAGCAGCAGACGCTGCTGGAGCTGGACGCGCAGCAGCTTGAAAGGCTGCAGGATTGGAGCGATCCGGAATTCCAGGCCGGCGTGTTGTCTTCGAGGCAGCCGTCGGCGGTGGGGAACAGGCCGCAGGGCTGACGCCAGCGCGAGGGGCGAGCAGGTATTGCGCGTGAGCGATGGAACTAATACGCTCGAAGCGTGTCCATCCCCTTCATGCGCCGCCTGTTTTCCCTGTTCATCGTCCTGCTGCTGGTCCTTCGCGGCCTGCTGGGCGATGCCATGGCCATGGGCGAAATGGTGGCCGTGCCCAGCCCTTCGTTCGCTGCGGCACTGCATGAGCATGGCGCGGACCAGGGCGAAAGCCACCATGCTTCCCCGGATCAGCATGCCCACGGCAGTTCCCCGGACGCAGGCTGTACAGCCCAGGACAGCAGCGCATGTGAGCATGCCCATGGCCTGTCCTGCGCGGCCTGCGGCATTTGCCACTCGGCGGTCTCCCCGCCTGCTTCGCTGGCCCGCACCGCCGAGGCCGCTGCCGGCATTCGGCCCGCGGGTCTGAGCCCCCGCTTTGTCAGCGCCTTGCCGCTGCAAGCCGTCAAACCACCCATTTCCTGAGACCTGACACCCGAAGTGCGTCCGCGCTGGACGTTCTTCGCTGTGCGCAGACGCGTTGACCGCGTCTGACGCTGCGTTTGTCATGTCGAAGGAGAACCGTATGCGCTTGGCGCGACTTTTGCCTGTGTGGGGGCTGGCCGGATGGGCCTGCACCGCCGCCTGGGCCCAGACTTCTGTTTCATCTGCTGCCGATGCGCCGGCCCGCCCCGTGGCCGCCTGGCTGGACCCGGCGGCGCCCAGCCGCCCCTTGCAGCACCTGTCCTTGCCGCGCAGCGGCACCGTCATCGATGCACCGCAGGATTGGCGCGCCGCCCATGCGGCCGTGGCCGAATTTCCGCGCGGCCACGCCGATGTCGTGCGCTGGGAAGCCGCGCAGCCGGCGCACAAAGGCCAGCCATGACGCGCCGCCTCGCTACTTTGGGCAGCCTCGCGGCCGCCGCGCTCCTGGCCGGTTGCGCCAGCGTTGCCCCCGATGGCTTGCGCGGCGCGGTGCAGGCGCATACCCAGGACCGTCTGCCGGCTGGCGCTGCCATGCCGTCGCCCGAGGCCGCGGCCCGGCAGGAGGCACAGGCCCGCATCGCCCAATGGCTGCAGCAGCCCGTGGATGCCGACACGGCCGTGCGCATTGCGCTGCTGAACAATCCCGCCCTGCAAGCCCGCCTGGCCCAGTTGGCCCAGCAGGATGCCGAACGCGCCCAGGCGCTGACCCTGCTCAACCCCACGCTGACGCTGGGGCGTTTCACCAGCCCGCATGAACGCGAAATCGAGCGTCAGTTGAGCCTGAGCGTGGTGCAGCTCATCACCTTGCCCTGGCGTGCGCGCTGGCAAGGCTGGCAGATGGAGAAGGCCACGCTGGACGCGGCGCAGCAGGTGCTGCTGCTGGCCGCCGACACCCGCCGCGCCTGGCTGCGCGCCGTGGCAGCCCAGCAGTTGCTGGCGGCCCATGAGCGCATGCACGCAGCGGCGCAGGCCGGCGGGGAACTGGCTGCGCGCATGGCCAAGGTGGGCAATTTCAGCCGACTGCAGCAGGCGCAGGAGCTGCGTGTGGTGCAGGACACTGCCGCGCAACTGGCCCGGACACGCCTGGCGGCAGCGCTGGAGAGCGAGCAATTGGCGCGCTTGATGGGGCTGTGGGGGCCGCAGGCAGACTTTGCTTTGCCCGCGCAACTGCCTGCGCTGCCCAAGGCGGCCGAGCTGCGCAGCGGCGGCGACGCCGAAGCCACGGCCTTGCGCGAGCGGCTGGACCTGCGCGCCTTGCGCCGCGATCTGGACACGGTGTCCGACCGCAGCGGCTGGGCCGGCGTGGGCGCGGTGTTTGGCGATCTGGGCCTGACCTACAGCCGCAACACGAGCGACGAACGCCCCAGCGGCCACAGCGAAGTCACGCGCGGCTGGGAGCTGGACATCGCCTTGCCGCTCTTCGACTGGGGCGGATCGGCCACGGGCCGCGCGCGCGCCGAGTTGCAGCGCAGTGCGGCCCAACTGCGCGATACGGCCCTGGGCGCACGCAGCCAGGCGCGCACCAGCTGGCTGCGCTACCGCACGGCCTGGGACCTGGCGAGGCAGCAGCAGACGGAAGTCCTGCCGCTGTCGCAGCTGCTGCAGGAAGAAGCCGTGCTGCGCTACAACGGCATGTTCATCAGCACCTGGGATCTGCTGGCGCAGGCCCGCGCCACCACCCAGGCCGTGGCCACGGCCACCGAGATGCAGCGCGACTTCTGGCTGACCGAAGTCGATCTGCAGCTCGCTCTTCACGGCACGTCGCCCGGCACGCTCACGGCGCTGGACACGACGGCCGCCGCTTCCTCCACTTCCGCACCAGGCCATTGACCATGAACCGCCGCAATTTCTTCACCGGCGCCGCCGTGGCCGCTGCTTCCGTCAGCTCCGTGGCCATGGCCGCGCTGCCCGAGCCTGTCTCGCAGGCCTCGGCCGATACCGCGCCGCCGCTGGCGCCGCCCAACGGCCGGCCCTACCACCCGGTGGTCACGCTCAACGGCTGGACCACGCCCTGGCGCATGAACCAGGGCGTCAAGGAGTTCCATCTGGTGGCCGAGCCCGTGGTGCGCGAAGTGGCACCGGGCTTTTTCGTCAACATGTGGGGCTACAACGGCCAGAGCCCGGGGCCGACCATCGAAGTGGTGGAAGGCGACAGGGTGCGCATCTTCGTCACCAACCGCCTGCCCGAGAACACCACCATCCATTGGCATGGCCAGCGCCTGCCCAACGGCATGGACGGCGTGGGCGGCCTGAACCAGCCGCATATCCCGCCGGGCAAGACCTATGTCTACGAGTTCGAGGCGCACCGCCCGGGCACTTTCATGTACCACCCGCATTCCGACGAAATGGTGCAGATGGCCATGGGCATGATGGGACTGTGGATCACCCACCCCAAGGGCCGGCATCCGCTGATCGCCGAAGTGCAGCGCGACTATGCGTTCCTGCTCTCGGCCTACGACGTGGAGCCCGGCGCCATGACGCCGCGCGTCAACGAGATGACGGATTTCAATATCTGGACGTTCAACAGCCGGGCCTTCCCCGCGATCACGCCGCTGGTGGCGCGGCAGAACGACAGGGTGCGCATACGCGTGGGCAATCTGACCATGACCAACCACCCCATCCATTTGCACGGCCATGAGTTCGAAGTCACCGGCACCGACGGCGGCCCCGTGCCGAAGTCGGCCCGCTGGCCCGAAGTGACCACCGACGTGGCCGTGGGCCAGATGCGGCAGGTGGAGTTCACCGCCGACGCACTGGGCGACTGGGCATTCCATTGCCACAAGAGCCACCACACCATGGGCGCCATGGGGCACGACGTGCCGACCATGATTGGCGTCGACCACCGCGGACTGGTGGGCAAGATCCAGAAGATCGTGCCCGACTACATGCTGATGGGCGAGCGCGGCATGGGCGACATGGGGACCATGCAAATGCCCTTGCCGGACAACACTTTCCCCATGATGAGCGGCACCGGCCCGTTCGGCCCCATAGAGATGGGCGGCATGTTCACCACGCTCAAGGTGCGTCAAGGCCTGGGCGCGAACGACTATGCGGACCCAGGCTGGTTCGCCCAGCCCAAAGGCACGGTGGCCTACGAATGGAAGGGCGCGCCGTTGGCATCGACGGCTCCGCGCCAGACCGCACCCGGGCAGGCACCGGGCGCCGCGAGCGCGCGCAAGCCGGGTACCGACCACGAATACCATTGATACTGCCAGGAGAACGCTATGAAAACCATGCACTGGATTGTTGCCGCTGTGCTGTCGCTGGGTGCCAGCGCCGTTTTTGCCCATGGGAGCGCGCCGCATGCAGCAGCCGCTGCCGTGGCCAAGGAACAAAAAGACTGGGGCATCGCCGGCGATGCCGGGCCGGCCGTGCGCACCATCACTTTGCGCATGACGGACGACATGCGTTTTGCGCCCGCCCATTTCACGGCAAAACAAGGCGAGACCGTGCGCCTGCGCGTGGAAAACAAGGGCCAGATCCTGCACGAAGTGGTGCTGGGCACCAAGGACACGCTGGCGGCGCACGCGCAGATGATGCTGAAATTCCCCGGCATGGAGCACGAAGAGCCCTATATGGCGCATGTGCCGCCGGGCCAGAGCGCCGATCTGCTGTGGAACTTCAACCGCACCGGGAATTTTGACTTTGCCTGCCTGATTGCCGGCCACTTCCAGGCGGGAATGACGGGCACGTTCACCGTCACGCCTTGAGCATTTACTTTGAAGAAGGAGAAAACCATGACCCCACAACCCAACCGCCGCCACTCCCTGGGACTGCTGGCCGCGCTGGCTGCCAGCGCCTGCCTGCCCGCGCTGGCAGCGCCCGCCAAGACACCCCTGGAAGTCTGGAAAGACCCGAACTGCGGCTGCTGCCAGGACTGGGTGGTGTTGATGGAGAAAGCCGGCTTTGCCGTCACTGTGCACGACACCGGCAACAACGCCGTGCGCGCCAAGCTGGGCTTGCCCCAGCGCCTGGGCTCCTGCCACACGGCGCTGGTGGGCGGCTACCTGCTCGAAGGCCATGTGCCGCCGGCCGACGTGCGAAAGCTGCTCAAGAACAAGCCCAAGGCCCTGGGCATCGTCGTGCCCGGCATGCCCGTGGGCAGCCCCGGCATGGACGGCCCCGAGTACGGCGGCCGCAAGGACCCGTATGACGTGCTGCTGGTCACCAAGAACTTGATGGGCGGCGACGTGAGCACCACGGTGTTCACCAGCTACCGTTCGTGAACTCCCCGCGAAGGACACATTCCATGTCGATATCCACTACCTCTGCCGCACGGGTCCAGCGCTCGCGCCACGCTGCATGGCAACTGGGCGCCTTGGCGGCTCTGGGCCTGGCCCTGATCTGGAGCCAGGCCCAGGCCACCACCCACGACCCTTCCGGCCACGCAGGCCATGGCGCGGCGCCGACGGCCCAGGCGGGCGCCAGCGCACCGTTCAGCGAAGGTGAAATCACCCGCCGCGATGCGCGCACCGGCAAATTCACCATTCGCCACGGCGAGATCGCCAACCTCGACATGCCGCCCATGACCATGGTCTTTGCCTTGCAGGACTCGGCCCAGGGGAGTGCCTTGCAGGCGGGGGACAAGGTGCGGTTTCAGGTCGAGAAAGTGAATGGCGCGCTGCTGATCACGCATATCGAAGCGGCACCGGCCCACTGACGATACCGACCGCAGGGCGACATTGACGCGCAGGGCATGTGCGGCGCACCATAGCGTACGGTCGCCCATGCCCTGTCCGCTGGAATGAGTCGGTGGGCCCAGGGCAGCGTTCAGGACTTTCCAGGAGGTCTTATGGCTGAAAGCGATAAAGTGTTCGCGGGCGCTATTCCCGAGCGCTATGACACCTTGATGGTCCCCCTGATCTTTGCGGCCTATGCCGCCGATCTGGCGGAGCTGGTTGCGGCTTCCTCGCCCGGCGCGGTGCTGGAAACCGCGGCCGGCAGCGGCGCCGTCACGCGGGCGCTGGCGCCCAAACTCGGTGCCCACGCGCGCTACGTCGTGACCGACCTCAACCAGCCCATGCTCGACTATGCGGCCGCTCGCCAGGGGCCCGACCGCCGCATAGAGTGGCAGCAGGCGGATGCGCTGGACCTGCCATTCGAAGATGCCTCATTTGACGTCGTCTGCTGCCAGTTCGGCGCCATGTTCTTCCCCGACCGTGTTGCCGGTTATGTGGAGGCGCGCCGCGTGCTCAGGCCCGGCGGGCATTTCGTCTTCAATGTCTGGGACCGCATCGAAGAGAACGCTTTCGCCGACGAGGTCACCCAGGCCGTCGCCGCGCTGTTCCCGCAAGACCCCCCGCGCTTCCTGGCCCGCACGCCGCACGGCTACCACGACACCGCCTTGATCCGCGAGGAATTGCTCCTCGCAGGCTTCACCCACATCGCCATAGAGACGCGCGCGGAAGTCAGTCGCGCCCCCTCGGCCCGCGCTGCCGCCATCGCCTATTGCCAGGGCACGCCGCTGCGCAACGAAATCGAGGCGCGGGATGCGAGCTTGCTGGAGCGCGCTACGGACCTGGCGGCGCAAGCCATTGCGCGCCGCCATGGGGACGGGCCGGTGGCGGGGAAGATCCAGGCGCACGTGGTGGTGGCGGTGGGGTAGGGTGCTTGCCTGTAGCGCGAAATCAGGCGCATAGTCAGCTTGTGGACGCTGAGGAGCCGAAGACATGAAGTCGGATATCCCGTTTCGTGACCGGGTGGCGGCGGGCCGGGCTCTGGCCGCGGCGTTGGCGGCATGGCGCGAGCAAGCCGATGTGCTTGTGCTGGCCTTGCCACGGGGCGGCGTGCCCGTCGCCTATGAAGTTGCCTGCGCACTGGCTCTGCGGCTGGATTTGATGCTGGTGCGCAAGCTAGGCACGCCCGACCATAAGGAACTGGCGATGGGCGCCATTGCCAGCGGCGGCGTGCAGGTGTTGAACGATGATGTCATCCGTCAACTGGACATACGCCCAGCGGCCATCGACGCAGTCGTGCGAGAGGAAGCTCTGGAGCTGCGGCGCCGTGATCTGGCCTATCGGGGCGCACGTCCCGCGCCAGCCGTGGCCGGGCAACGGGTGATACTGGTCGATGACGGATTGGCGACGGGTGCCACCATGCGTGCGGCGATCGCGGCGGTACGCCAGCAGGCGCCGGCCTGCATCGTAGTCGCCGTACCGGTCGCGCCCGCGCAGAGGCTGGCGATGCTGCGCCCATTGGTCGATCAACTGATCTGTCCGTTCACCCCAGTCCCCTTCCTTTCCATTGGCCAGTGGTATCTCGATTTCGCCCAGACCACGGATGAGGAGGTAAAGACCTTGCTGAGCCAGGCTTGGCGTAGGGAACTGCGTGACGCTGCGCCATAGCCCAGCGCTCAGCCGCTGGAGTGAGCCGGGTGACAACCGCCCCAAGGCAGGTCGTGTCCCGCACGGCCCACGCAGCTTTCTTCCAGTTTCCTGGACAGTCAAACCACGGCAGCGCTGAACGACTCGGGCCGCCGCGCAAGCAGGTGGGACAGCCGTTGAAGACCCGCCTTCAAGCGCCCACGGTCCTTGATGCTGCCCAAGGAGATCCGAATGGCATTCACGGATCCGCTGCCAGTGGCGAATGCCTCCGCCGGCGTGACTGCGATGCCCTCGCTTTCGGCGGCACGCGCGAGCTGCGAGGAGTTCCAATACCCCGGCAGCTCGAGCCATACATGCAGGCCGTCACCAGCGCCGCTGTAGCGCCCCGCCAGAACATCCCTGGCCATGCGGTGGCGCAGACGCGCCTCCTTGCGTACGCCTTGCATCAATGTTTCAGCCGAGCCGTCGAAGATCCACTGCGTGGCCAGTGCGGCCGTCAGAGGAGCGACCATCAGCGCAAAGGATCTCAGCGCGACCAGGAAACGTTCGCGTTCGTGCGCGTCGCGTATGAGCACGAAGGCGACACGCAAGCCGGGCGTCAGGCATTTCGACAGGGTGGAGATGTAGTACACCTGTTCCGGTGCCAACGTGGCAATGGGTGGTGGCGGGGCATCGGCAAGAAGCCAGTAGGGATCGTCCTCGACGATGCGTACATTGCAGCGCTTGGCGATGCTGGCGATCTCCTTGCGCCGGCGCTCCGCCATGGTGATGGCGGTCGGGTTCTGCAATGTCGGATTGAGGTAGACCAGCCCAGGCTTGTGCTCGCGGCAGGCTTGGCTTAGCGCCTCGGGCAGCATCCCGTGCTTGTCCGCTGCCACCGCAATGATGCGCCGGCCGAATTGGGCCGCCGCGGTACGCAAGCCGGGATAGCTTGCGGGCTCTGCCAGGATCACATCGCCGGGCTCCGTCAGCGCAAGAATCAAGGCGGCGATCGCCGCTTGCGCCCCCGGACAGACCAGCACCTGCGCTGAATCCAGGGAGCCAAACATCGGCTCCAGCCATTTGGCTCCCGCCTTGCGGTCAGAGTCGCTTCCCCCTCCCAGGTGGTAAGTCATCAGCAACGCGCTATCTGCCCGCATCAATACTTGAGACAATCCCTGCTTCAACATGTCGTCGAAGTCCACGCCATCCGGCGGTGGCGGGGTGTTCATGCTCAGATCGAGGACAGAGGTCAATTCGACTTTCGGCGCCGCGACATAAGTGCCTCGAGCGCCGCGTCCCTCCAGCAGGTGGCGGCGTCTGGCTTCGTCGTATGCGCGCGTGATCGTCGTCAGGTCGACGTTCAGCTGGGCGGCCAGCTGGCGCTGCGGAGGCAGGCGGTCACCGGGGGTCAAGGATCCGTCCGCCAACGCTGCCTGCAAGGCATCCGCAATCTGCAAAAAACGGGGACCGCCCTGCGCGGCCAATCGCGGCAACCAGATTGGCAATCTGTCATCTTGCATGGTTTTCAACGCCGACGTTTGGTCTCAATGTATGGAAATTGCTTTTAAGTAGTATGTGCCAGAACGTGCAGCAAAATCATCCTTGTATGGCAGTGGCTGACGTTTTCGCCTCTCCCATCGGGGAGGTCGTGCAGTGTCAAGTCATAGGTTGGAAATTCTCAAAATGATCGATTGGATCCCCGTAGCCTTCGTTATCTTCAAGGTTGTCACGCTCAGCATCTGCATGTTCTTCGCCGTCAAATGGCATTACGACCAAGGCAAGAAGGGGAAGGACACGCGCGCGGTGCTGATCGCGGGCGGCAAGGTGGCTGGCATCTTCATGCTGACGCTCCTGGTCCTGGGATTCGCCACCTTCGCCATTGCCAGGATGATAGGTTTGGACTTGAACCTCCCATGATGGCAAAGCTTAGACCACGCAGCCACTCGCGGCGATAGTTTCGACCTCCGGAACTTCGTGGCAAGACTTGCCGTCCGCGACCTTCACCGAGGTGCTCAACGGGATGCCGTTCTTGACGGCCACCACTTCCGCCATGATGGAGAGCGCGATTTCCGCGGGCGTCTTGCTGCCTATGTACAGGCCTGCCGGGCCATGCAGGGCCTGCAATGCGGTGTCGGAGAGACCGAAGTGCTCTCGCAGCCGCTGGCGGCGCATCTCGGTGTTGCGGCGCGAGCCTATGGCGCCGACATAGAACGCGTCGGATTGCAATGCGTCTATGAGTGCCAGGTCATCGAGTTTCGGGTCGTGCGTCAGGGCGACGACGGCGGTGCGCGCATCCGGTTGCAGTCGCAGGATCATGTCATCGGGCATCTCCTGGCTCACCACCACGCCGGCCAGGCTCCAACTGGCGCGATGCTCCTCGCGTGGATCGCAGACTATCACTTCAAAGCCCAGGCCCAGCGCCATCTGGCACAGGTAGCGCGAGAGATCGCCGGCGCCAATGACGATGAGGCGGGCCTGCGGGCCCAGGTAGGTGGTGAGGTGGCTGTCGTCCAGTTGGGGCAGGCCGTCGCGCCGGCCTGGGTGCAGAGCCACCTGGCCGGTGTGCAGGTTCAGCACCCGCTCGGTGCTGCGCCGCAGCTGACAGGCCAGCAGCAGCTCATCCAAGCGGCTGTGCGCGGCCAGAGGCTCCAGCACCAGCTCCACCGTGCCGCCGCAAGGTAGGCCGAAGCGGTGCGCCTCATCGGCGGAGATGCCGTAGCGCAGCACGCTGGGCGTGAGCGTGGCGCAGGCGGCCTCCATACCGCCTTGCCGGATGCGGTGGATCAGGTCGTCCTCGATGCAGCCGCCCGATACCGAGCCGACCGTCTCGCCACGTCCGTTGATGGCCATGAGCGAGCCGGGCGGCCGGGGAGATGAGCCCCAGGTGCGAGCGACAGTGACCAGCACCACGGATTGGCCGGCCGCCTGCCAGCGTTGCGCGCTGCGCAGGACCAGCGTGTCGAGGTCTTCCATGGCGCTCAAGCCAGGTTGAAGGGCAACTGGCGCAGCCGCTTGCCGGTGAGCTGCGCGATGGCATTGGCAAACGCGGGCGCCAGCGGCGGCAGGCCGGGCTCGCCCATGCCGGTGGGGGCGTCGGCGCTGCGCACGATGTGCACGTCGAATTCCGGCGCGTCGGTGATGCGGGGCACGGCGAAGTCGCCGAAGTTGCTCTGCTGCACCTCGCCGTCCTTCAAGGTGATGGCGCCGCCCGGCAGGCACATCGACAAGCCCATGATGGCCGCGCCCTGTACCTGGGCCTCGACGCTGCGCGGGTTGACGGCCAGGTTGCAGTGCACGCCACCCGTGACCCGGTGCAGCACCGGCTGGCCATCCTTGACGGAAGCTTCCACGACATAGGCCACCACGGTATTGAAGGACTCATGCACCGCCACGCCCCAGGCGCGGCCGCTGGGCAGTTGCCGCTTGCCATAGCCGCTCTTGTCCACCGCCAGTTGGAGCGCGGCGCGGTGGCGTGCGTGCTTGCTGCCGAAGAGCTGCATGCGGTAGGCCACCGGGTCTTGCTGGGTGGTGCGGGCGATCTCGTCGATCAGGGTTTCCATCACGAAGGCGGTGTGGGTGGATCCCACGCTGCGCCACCACAGCACCGGCACGTTGATTTCGGGGTGTTGCACGGTCAGGCGCATCGGCAGAGGGTAGGGGTCGCGCATGCCTTCCGTGGTCGTGCCGTCGATGCCGTCCTTGATCTGGAAGGACTCGAAGATGGAGCCCTTGGTGATCGACTGCCCCACGATGGCGTGGTCCCAGGCCAGCACCTTGCCCTGTGCATCGAAGCCTATGTGCGCGCGGTGCAGGTGCATGGGCCGGTAGTAGCCGCCCTTGATGTCGTCCTCGCGGCTCCACACCAGGCGCACCGGAGCGTTCAGTCCGGCAGTGCGCATGGCCTTGGCGATATGGCAGGCCTCGACGACGAAGTCGCTGTTGGGCGAGAAGCGCCGGCCGAAGCCGCCACCCGCCATCTGTACATGCAGCGCGACCTGTTCGGGCTTGATGCCCAGTACACGCGCCGCCGCGGCGGCATCCAGGCCGGCGCACTGGGAGCCCACCCACAGCTCGGCGCGGTCGCCGGACAGCTGGACGGTGCAGTTCAGCGGCTCCATGGGTGCGTGGGCCAGGTAGGGGAAGACGAATTCCGCCTCCAGCTGCCGGGGGGCCTGGGTCAGCGGCGCCATATCGGCGTCGAATTTGCGCGGGCCCGGCTTGGCGGCCAGTTCGCGGTACTGGACCAGTTGCTTCTCGCTATCCACCTTCTCGACGGTGGAGGTGTCCCATTGCAGCTGGAGCGCGTCGCGGCCCAGCTTGGCAGGCCAGTAGCCCTCGGCCACCACCGCCACGCCTTCGGCGCCACGGTCCAGCGGCACGCGCAGCACGGCCTTCACGCCCTTGATGGCACGCGCCGCGCTGTCGTCCACCGAGGCCAGGCGCGCACCAAACACCGGCGGGTGCGCGACCACGGCCGTGAGCTGGCCGGGGAGCTTCATGTCGATGCCGAAGTCCTGGCGCCCGCTGCTCTTGGCGCGCGCATCCAGGCGGGTGGTGGGCTGGCCGATGAGGCGAAAGTCCTTGGGGTTCTTCAGCGTGACTTTTTCGGGCACTGGCAAGGCCATGGCGGCTTCGGCCAGCTCGCCGTAGCCCAGCTTGCGGCCGCCCGGGCCCAGTACCGTGCCGGCCCGGGTGCGCAGCGTGGCTGCATCGACCTTCCAGCGCGCCGCGGCCGCGGACAGCAGCATGGCCCGGGCGCGCGCGCCCAGCTCGCGGTACTGCGTGAAACTGTTCTTGATCGACTGGGAGCCGCCCGTGATGTGCATGCCGAACAGCGGATCGAAGTAGGCCGCGTCGTTGCTGCCGTTCTGGCTGCGAACCAGGCGCCAGTCGGCGTCGAGCTCCTCGGCCAGAATCATGGGCAGGCCGGTCTGCACGCCTTGGCCGAACTCCAGCCGGTTGATCGTCACCGTGACTTCGCCGTTGGGTGCGATCTGCACGAAGGCCAATGGTTGCTGCGTGGGCTTGAGGGCACCCGTGGGCTTGGCAGCGCCATCGGCCTGTGCCATGGCCAGGTGGGGAAACGCGCCGAGCGCCAGGCCGCCGATGCCGGTCATCTTCAAGAAGCTGCGGCGGGGCAATGGCGCGACGTCTTCTTGTGAAGGTGTCGCCATCAGGCGTTGCAGAATGCGCGGCAACTCGCTGGGGTCCATATGGGTGGGCAGCATGCTGGGTACTCCTTCAGGTCAGGGCTTTGGCGGCATCGGCCACGGCGGCGCGAATGCGAGCGTAGGTACCACAGCGGCAGATGTTGCCCGCCATGGCCGAATCAATCTCGGCAGCGCTGGGCTGCTTGCCGCGCGGCAGCGATTTGAGGAAGGCGGTGGCGCTCATGACCTGGCCGCTCTGGCAGTAGCCGCACTGCGCCACGTCGTGCTTGACCCAGGCGGCGTGTACGGCGGAGCCGACGCGGTCACTGCCATCCGTCGCGGATTCGATCGTGGTGATCTTCTTGCCCTCGGCGGCGGAAATGGGGGTCACGCAGGAACGGATGGCTTCCCCGTCCAGATGCACGGTGCAGGCGCCGCACAATGCCGCCCCGCAACCGAACTTGGTGCCTGTCATGCCCAGGTTGTCACGCAAGGCCCAGAGGATGGGGGTGCCGGGGTCGGCGTCGACCGTGTGTTCACGGCCGTTGATGTTGAGCGTGTTCATGGTGGGTCAGTTCTCCGTGGGGTGGGGGAGTGATGCCTGGCGGCGATTTTCTTCTGAGCGCCAATTTACCCAAATCCGCAATGCGGTGGGCAATACTTTGCAGGAAGCACCAGGGCGTTGTCGTCTGGTGATTCCCGATGCTGGCAGTTGCATTCGAGTGTCTGCTGCTGCCTTGCATTGCACTTGCCATTTCCGATTCTTGTCTTGCCTTTTTCGATGTTTCCTTGCCCGGGGGCCATCCAGGCGCGGCATCGGATATACAGTGCTCCTGCGCGCAGTCGTGGCGCGGCAGAGGGGACCCATTCCCTGAATTCCAGAATAAGTTCAACCCTCCAGGCGAGCTGACCATGTCCATCGAAACCTTGGCCTACGAAATCGGCAGGATTGCCCAAACTGATGGCGATCATCCCACCGGCATTCCGCAGCTCACGCTCCACCAGCGCAGCGCCAGGACGGAGCCCATGCACTGCATTTACGGACTGGGGCTTGGCATCACGGCACAGGGCGGCAAGCAGGTCACGCTTGGCGATCAGGTGATTGCCTACGGGCCTGGTCAGTCCTTGTTGACGACGGTCGATCTGCCCGTGGTCTCGCATGTCACCCAGGGCAACCTGGCCCAGCCCTTTCTGGGCATGATGCTGCGCCTGGATGGCAATGCCCTGGTGCAATTGGCGACGGAGATGGACCTGCCGCCGCTGTCACGGGAGCCGGTGACGCGCGCGATGTCGCTGCGTCCGCTGGAAGCGCCTTTGCTCGATGCGTTGACCCGCCTGGTCCAGCTGCTGAGCGAGCCTCAACTGATTGCCAGCATCGCGCCCCTGATCCAGCGGGAGATCATGGTGAGATTGTTGTCCGGCCCGCATGGGCCTTACCTTCGGCAGTTGGCGGCGGCGGGCTCGCCCAGTCACCAGTTGGCACAGGCCATGGCCTGGCTCAAGCAGAACTTCAGCCGCGAGGTCCTGGTGAACGAACTCGCCTCCCGTGTGCACATGAGCCCTTCGACATTCAGGCAACATTTTCGCAACCTCACAGGCATGAGCCCCGTGCAATATCAAAGGCAATTGCGCTTGCAGGAGGCGCGGCAGCTGATGCTGAACCAGGCCCTGGATGCCAGCACGACCGCCGCGCGCGTGGGATACGAAAGCGCTTCGCAGTTCAGCCGTGACTACAGCCGCCTGTTTGGCGCTCCGCCCCAACGCGATATCCGGAGAATGCAGCGTCTGTCTTTGGTGGAGGTGGCGGCATCTGAGGCCTGAATAGGGGGTCTCTAGATTACTGAGCGCTGAGCCTCGCTGCGCAATGAAGATGCTTGATGGCCCTTCGGTCCTTAGACGGGCTCAGGACTGAGGGTGAATCACGGCAATGAAGCAACCGCCGACGCGCGTGTCTTTGCTGGTGGGGAAGTTCGTGAAACCCTTTTTCAAGGTTCCGAAAACGAAGATGAGTTGTGGCATCGCGCACCTGCGCCTGAGACGCGAAACAGCAGAGATTGTCTTAATGGCCGCGTTGAATTCAGGACTTTGGGCATGAGGGCATTCCCGGTGAGCCAGAACTGCAAATGGCTTTGATGCGTCTTTTGGCCTCTTCTGCCGTCGCGGGTTGTGCTGCTGCTTTGTTCAGCCACTGCAGGCCTTGTGCAGAGTCCGTCGGATATCCCAAGCCGGCAGCATGCATGGTGCCTAAATCCATTTGAGCTTTGGCGTGTCCCTGTTGTGCAGCCTGGGTAAACAGAGTGCCAGCCTGGCGAAAGTCCCGGGGGACGTCGACGCCTTGGGCATAGATGCTTCCCAGGTTGTATTGGGCTGATGCATATCCGTGCGCCGCAGCTTTCTCGTACCAGGAAATGCCTTGCGTAATATTTTTTGGGAAATCCTCTCGACCCGTCGCATAAATGCTTCCGAGATTGAAGGCGGCAACAACGTCACCTGCGGCGGCCACACTCTCCAGCAAGGCAACCGCCTGCGTTGTGTCACGCGCTACACCCCGGCCTTCTTCGTAGAAAGTGGATAAATTGAACTTGGCGGCAGGAATATCTTGTTTTGCGGCTCTTGCATACCATTTTGCGGCCAACGCATCATTTCTCCTGCCCCCACGGCCCTCTGCGTACAGCCCCGCTAGATTGTTTTGCGCCTTCGCATTACCCATTACAGCCGCGACTAGATACCATCGCCGCGCAGAGTCGTAGTTGCCCTCGGCAAAAGCGTTGCGTCCAAAACTGTAGGAGTTGAGCAATCCTAGGCAAAGGAGCACGATCAGTAGTACTGCCAGCAAAAGGTGTCGGGAATTTGGCTTCGTCATGCTCTGTGGCACCTCAGATTCAGAAACCCCTCTCAGGGCCGGTGGTTGTGAACTCAGTCATGGCGGTGACCGCCAGCATCATGTTTACCATTTGTAACTGCATTTGGGTAGATCAGTCACGCGCGCCTCACCCCCGTCCTGCTCCGGATCGCCTGCAGATGAGGTCATCGTCTTCTTCGAGTTACCAAGCGATTGTTTGAAGAGGCTCCGCAGCTCACTGCTTCAGAGAGGTTTTATGACCCAGAACAGCGGCGAAACAGTGCAGGAAGCAGCCCTGCAGGCCCCGGTGACGCGAAAATGCCGGCTTTTGAATAATCGAGGCACATGTGAACCCATTGGACGCACATAGCGAACTGCTCGCGAGCTACCGCAAGGTAGCGCGCGTGATTTCGTGCTGTGCTTGCCAGCCCTTCGACAGGCTCGGGGCGAGCGGTGGGGAGGCCACGCCCAGGGCGCGCGGCAGATGGCGAAGGCACGCGCCGCGTCGCGCCCGATAAGGAAAATGTCGCCTATGCCGCGTGCGCGCGCAGCCAGGCAAGGATATCGGCAGTCACCTCATCGCGGTTGGTTTCATTCAGGATTTCGTGGCGCGCTGCCGGGTACAGCTTGACCGTCACATCGCTGATGCCGGCATCGCGGTAGCGCTTGCCCAGCAGCTGAATCAGCGCGCCACCACCGGCAAGCGGGTCGGCGTCGCCAGAAGCGATCAGGATGGGCAGGTCGCGGCGAATGCCCGCCAGCCGCGCCGGATCGGCCAGCCGGGGCGCGGGCGCGAACAGCGAAGCAATCACTTCCTCCGGCACATCCCAGCCGCACCAGGGATTGGCGACATAGGCGTCCACCTCGGTGTTGTCGCGCGAAAGCCATTCGTATCCCGTGCGGTGTTCAAAGCCCGCGTTGAAGGCTTCCAACCCTTTCGGTGCGTCCGCCGGTGCGTTGGCCATGGCGGCGACAAGCATGTCGAGCGCGGTCGACCCGGAAAGCACCACGCCCGACCATGTCGCTGCGTGATCGATGATCGCCGCCTGCGCTGCAAACGAGCCCATCGAATGCGCGAAAAGAAACAGCGGAAGGCGGCCATGCTGCGCACGCAAAACGGCACCGAACTGGGCCATATCGGCAATCAGGCCGTCAAAACCTGCCGTGCCGAAGTCACCCAGTCGCCCGTCGGCGGTGCGCCCGTGGCCGCGATGGTCGACCGCATGGACCACGAACCCGGCGGCATTGAGCGCCTTCGCAAACCGGTCATAGCGCTCCCCATGCTCGGCGAGCCCGTGCGCGATTTGCACCACGCCAACAGGTGTGCCCGCGACGTCGGCCCAGGTGTAGGTCGCGACCCGGGTGTCGTCCGCGTTGGAGAGAAAGGAGGAGGTTGAGGTGCTCATGATTTGATTCTGGCACGCTGGCGGCGCAGGCTTATCTGGGGTTGATGCCAGGGTGTGCGACTCGGACCCTGCGCTAGGCAGGAGGCGCGTTGCACAAAGCAGGCTCGGAGCCGCTGGAGCAGTTGCGCGTGCGGCCAACGGCGGTCATTGCCAAATCCGGTAGGGCCAAAACCCTTCGTCGTGCGCGATCCGATCCCAAAGCTCGGCAGGGGTGCAGCCGGTGATGCGTCGCGACGCCCTGCACAAATGCGACTGATCTGAAGTTCGAGGGAATTCCGGCTGGCAGCGAGTCGGTTTGGTTCCATCGGCCGACGGCCACGCTCATCGTCACTGACCTTGTTCAATGGATGCAAGGAGAGCTTCCATGGTCGACCAAGACCTATGCTGCTCTGACGGGCGTTCGCCGCGGGTTGGCAGTCCCGCGGACCGTGCGGGCGTTGGTGCGCGATCGCGCAGCAGCTGCGCGGAGTGCCGAGCGCGTGCTGCGCTGGCCATTCTCAAGAGTGGTGGTCGCGCATAACGCAATCATTGACGCCGATGCGCATGCCCAGATGGCCAGCGCCCTGCGAGTGTTTTGACGGTCAGCTTCGGGGCGGAGCGAAGGACTGCTGTGGGCCCGATCCCGTCGCTCACACTTCTCGCTTGAATGTCGGCTTGCCGACCCTACATGCCGTCGTCTTGAATGACCCGCTTTCCGGCACAGGCTCCCGGCCAGGAGCGGGCAGTGCTCGGGTTGCTCCGGCGTGACATGCGGGGTCAAGGCGTCTAAGCTGATGGCGCCGCCACAGGGCGCAGATCCTCCTGTCAGGAAGGCCATGTCGATTGGGCTTGCCGTCGGAGCTGTCCTCAGGCGGGTGCCCGACCGGTCAACCTAACAGGAGTGAAGACATGTCATACATCGATGGTTTCGTGATCGCGGTCCCCACCGCCAACAAGCAGAAGTTCATTGAGCACGCGCGCCAGCTCGACACGATCTTCATCGAGCTGGGCGCAATTCGTGTCATCGAAGCCTGGGGCGACGACGTCCCCGATGGCAAAGTCACCGATTTCCGCCGCGCAGTGCAGGCCAAGGCAGAGGAGACGGTGGTCTTTTCGTGGGTTGAATGGCCGGACAAGGCCACGCGCGACGCCGGCATGAAGAAGATGATGGAAGACCCGCGCATGGATCCGACCGCACCCGGCAACCCACCCATGCCTTTCGACGGCAAACGCATGATCTTCGGCGGCTTCGAACAGGTGGTCGAAGTGAAGGCTTGAGCGGCGGGGGCGATGCCGCCACTGGGCGCCCGCTCCGAGGATCAGCAAGCGCAGGGCGCCTCCCGGATCCTGCATGACTTCACACTCGCGGCCAGGAGCGGTCGTCTGGAAGGCTCGGTGCAATGAGTGCTCCAGGCTGGGTGCCGTCATCCAAGGTCGGCTGCCCATCGACCGCTGCTGCGATTACCAGTCGTTGGACGGATTCGCCGCCGAATGCCTGCTGCGCCTCCGGCACCGGCCCTTCAGAATTGGTCTTGCGTCCGCCGACCAAGGGCTGGGTGCCCTCGGGTGCAATGGCAGATCTCGCGGTTGGTCAATTGGCGGTGCTGACCTGTTGCTGTCGTTCACCTTTGACATGCCGGCGTCGGCTTTGCAGCGATTGCCGTCATTGATACAGCCAAGTCCACCGACCACCTCATGACACTCCTCGGCCGCTCGAGCCTGTGAGCATGATCTCTGCGGGGGGGGGGGCGCGCTCATACCTTGGCGAGGAAGGCCGCCGCATCACCCGCTTCACACTTCCAGTCTGCGAAGACCCCAACCAGATTGCATTCCACGCAGCGGCAAGCGATGTAGTACCAGCGCACGTCATGTGTGCCCTCGTACACGCAGACGCCGGACATCAGCTCGAACGCCTCGTTCTCGCACACGCACTCGTGCGCCTCGGGGGCGGCCTTTTCAACGTAGTCCGCGCTGTCGCCCATCAGGTGTTCCTGCCCGCAGTCGGTGCAGGTGCGGATTGCCACGCCGGCTTCTTCATCTGTCTGCAGCGCAAAAGTCCGGCACCCGCAATCGCATTTGGACGAGGCAAACCGGACGGCCTCATGGCGATTCGCAACGCTGTAGCTGCGCAGCTCGGCTTGGGTGTCGCCGGACGTCGTCCCGTACCAGAACTCGCCCTTCTTCGTCAGTGCCATTGATACTGTTCCATTCTTCAAGGTAGGCTTCCCGGCAGACCTGACGCCAGGCTTGCCCCGATCATCTGGATTTTGCCTGAAGGCACGGTGAATCGTCGTCAAGGGGCCGGGTCGGGGTGGTCGCCGCCAAGGGCTGCAGGAATCCTTGAATGCCGATTCTTGGAGATTGCAGCCAGAGACCATCAAGTTCAGCTGTTGATCGCCGCCGACATTCGATGTTGAAGCTCCTACGTCAGCTCTCAGCCTGAAACGGTCAACCGACTGGTATGTGCAACCTTCAGCTTCTGGCCGAGAACGCCAGTTCACCGCGGCGCCAGGAAGCCAACACCCGGCAAGCGCGCCATGTCTACCAAAGGTCAGTTTCCGTAGGAAACGCCGAAATCACACAATCGGTCAGAACCGGACGGATGCGTTGCAAGCCAAGAGCAGCTAGCCATGTCACGTGGATCTCTCTGGTTAGCAGGCTATAGCGATGCAGCTAACCAACGAGCAAGTGGCATTCGTTGCTGCCAAAACTAAGTTCCATGGCAAAGTCTGACCGTCACTTTTTTGGCCTTTCGTCGCTTTGATAGCCCTGATTGGGTATGCGATCGTAGGGTGGTGATTTACCTAACTCTTTAGCGCTCATTTATGCACCGACTGCGTAGCTTCATTAACTCCAGACCGTTCCTCGCGCCAGTTCTTTCGGTCCTTCTAGGGAAGGCGCTATCGTTCCTTCATGATGCTACGCAACTGGCACTGCTTCCAGTGGGTGAGTGGGCTCGTGTCAACTTTATGGAGCAATCAAACTCCCCCTTGCTGGCGGAGAATGCGGTCAATTTCTCGTTCCATGCCATCTCGTTTGGCGCGGCTTCACTACCAGTCCTGTTGGTGATGCGCGCGCTCCTGGATGTCAGAACTCTGCGCTACCCGGTCATCTCCTTTTTCACTTATTTGGCACTGACTCTATGGTGGTTCCCGCTCGGATTGGTCATCGGGTTCAAACCGGAACTACTGCCGGTCCTGCACCTCATTCCAGTTGGCGTTCTTGCGTCCGCGCTGGTCTTCTTTTCCGGCGCGTATCTGCTCGCGAGAACGCCGACCGCTGATTGAGGTTTGACTTAAACGGACCGCCGTAGGCAGATCCGGCATTACAGCGTGCGCCATAGCGACACTGTGCCGTATGCATGGACCAAGCCAATGAGGCCGCAAATACCCGAAGAGACAAGCCAGAAGGTGTTTGAGTTCTCAGGGAAAATCGGTTTGATGAGCGGAAAAGCGACCGCTCTGCCAAGGTAGACAGTGCTGATTGCAACCAAAGCGACTTTGGTAAGTGGCAGCGGCTCCACAACTCCAGCGGCGGAGAGCGCAAAAGCGGCCCAAGCAAGGAGGACACCAGTGACTGCGAGCGTGACAAGGGTCGGCCTCAGTTGCCCGGCATCGACGGCGCGAGCCATGCGCTCGCCTGCGCCCATGAATCGATAGGCTGGCGCGCCAATGACTATGCACGCCAGATGGGCCATGGCGGCCGCTGCGCTGAGAGACGCTCCAACGATCAACGCTAGTGAGCCGGTACTGAATGCGTACATTGGGGAAGCCCTTGTAGTAGGGTATCCAGCAGAACCTGCGGGATAAACTGGACAACGCAGGAGACCCTGGACACGGGTTTCTTCTGGAATTGGCTTGCAGTTGGAATTTGCGGTCGATGCACCGTGCAAATGTCCAGGCACAAAGATTCCGAGAATCCCGGCACGCTTGTTCTGGCGAGACTGCAGCTTGTGACCAATATAGCTCGTACGCGATATATGCAACTCCCGGTCCATTGATTAGTTGAGCAGAGCGCACAACCGACCGCTTCAGGTCTGTCCAGGAGCGGTCCTCAAGGGGTTGGGACGAGTAATTTCCGATCAGTTCAGCGCGGCTCAATGAACCCGCAGCACCTCAAACTGCAGTCGGATTGGCGCGACCTGTATCGATACCTCATCACCCTCGCACTTGCCCAGCATGGCCCTGCCCAAGGGGGCTTCGCTGCTGATGACCTGAACGAGTTCAGCGCCGCTGAGCAACTTCATGCTGCCCCCATCCGGGCCGAGAAAGATCTGTTGCTGCTTGTCGTCGGAGTCGACCAGGCAGACCAGCGCGCCGAGCTGTATACCTTTGCTGGCGTCGTAGGGGCGCGGGTAGAACTGGCGCCAATGGGCGATCGCCTGACGGATGGCGTCGGCGCGACGCGCTTGGCCGGTGGCCAGGTAGGCGGCTTCGAGACCCAATGTGTCGTATTTGTTTTCGGCGATGTTTTCTTCGTGAGTCGCCGCTTCATGGGCCGCCCGCGCTGCCTGCTCGACTTGCAGAAGGTCCTCGGCAAGCCGTTCCAGCACCTGCTGCTGCAGCAACAATTTATCCATAATGAAAGCCAGGCATGTCGAAAAAGTGGGGGGCTTGATTATGAAGGGCTCCACGCTTGCGCTGGCTACAGGTTCGCTTCAGTCTTGGGTCGCTGCAGGCAAGGGGCCGGTCCCGCAGGTGCAGCAGCCAGCCTGAACCAGTCCGCCGTCCCCGCATCGACAGCCCCGCGGCTCAAGCCGCCCTGGCCTGGTGCCGCGCCGCATCCAGGTCCGCGCTGTCCAGCCACTGCGCAAAGCTCTGCGCGCAGCGCACGACCTGGCCTACGACCAGCACGCTGGGGCTGCCCAGGCCTTCCTGGGCGACGACAGTCACCAGCTCGTCGAGGCGCGCGATCGCATGGCGTTGGTGGGGCAGGGAGGCGTTCTGGATCACGGCCACGGGCGTTGCTGGGGGCAGGCCTTGCAGCAGGCCGTTGGCGATGTCGGCTACGCCTTTCATTCCCATGTAGATCACCAGCGTGAGCCGGGCCGCGTGGGCCGTGGCGGCGAGTTGCTGCCAGTCGGTGGCCTGGGCGCCGGGGCGGGTGTGGCCGGTGATGAAGATGACGCCGTGGGCGTGGTCGCGGTGGGTCAAGGGGGCGCCGAGCTGGGTCATGCCGGCCAGGCCGGCGGTAATGCCGTTGACCACCTCCACTTCAATCCCCGCGGCACGCAGGTGCTCGGCTTCTTCGCCGCCACGGCCGAAGATGAAGGGGTCGCCGCCCTTGAGGCGCACCACTTGCTCGCCTTCGAGCACGTTGGTGACGATGAGCTTCTCGATGAAGGCCTGGGGCGTGCTCTGGCAGCCGCCGCGCTTGCCTACGGCAACGAGGCGCGCGCCTGGCGAGGCCAGGGCGACGATGGCCTCGCTGACCAGATCGTCGACCAGCAGCACAGTGGCGGCCTGAATGGCTTTGAGGGCCTTGAGGGTCAGCAGCTCGGGGTCGCCCGGGCCGGCGCCGACCAAGGTGCAGCGGCCCATGGGGGAGGAGGCGGAAAGTGTGGACATGGTGAGGGCCTCAGGCGTGGGTGGTGGCTGGGGTGCCGGCCGTGGCCTGCACATGGCGTTTGAGTTCGGGAATGCAGGAGCCGCACTGCGTGCCGCAGCCCAGGCGCGTTTGCAGCTGGGCCAGGCGTTCGCTGGCGCTGCCGCTGCATTCGCCCAGCGTGCGGGTGATGCTGTCGGCGTTGACGTTCATGCAGCTGCAGACCTGGGGGCTGCGCGCCTGCGCACCCGCGGGGGGCTGGGCGCCCTGGGTCAGCAGCAGGTGGGAGGGTTGGGGCGGCGGCAGCTCTTGCGTGAGCAGTTCGGCCAGCCACGTGCCGGCCGCGGTATCGCCGGTGAGCAGCAGGCCTTCGAGGCGCAGCGCGCCTTGCGCGTTGTACTGCAGGTACAGGGCCCGGCTTTGCTGCAGCTTTTTGTCTTCATAGCGTATGACTTGCTGGCCTTGCAGGCCCAGCAGTTGCTGGATTTGCTGCAGCACTTCTTCCGACGGCGGCGCGGACGCGGCGGCGCGCAGCAGCACGCCGCTGCGCGTTTGCTCGGCCGCGCTCAAGGGCACCTGGTTGCTGAAGGGCACGCAGGTGGCGAACTCAAAATGCGCCATCAGCGCGGACAGGGCGCGCCGCACGCTCAGCACTTCCTCGGCGGGCAGCCAGGCCATGCCCAGCAAGGTCCAGGGCAGCTGGGTTTTTTGCAGCTTGACGGCCGTGTGCTTGAGTTCGGGCTGTTTGGATGTGGGGCAGAAGGCCGGCTGGGTCAGGGCGTTGATGCCCAGCAGGCGCTGGCCGTCCGCGGCGCGGCCGCTGAGGAATTCGCTGCCCCAGTGCATGGCCATGAACAGCCGCGTGGGGCTGAGTTGCGCATCGGCTTGCAGGGGCACCAGCAGGGCGCCGCGCCGGCTGCTGACCTGCACCAGTTCGCCGTCCTGGAAGCCGCGGCGTTCCATGTCCTGAGGGTGCATGTGCAGGCGCGGCTCGGCGACATGGCCGAACAGCCGGCCCAGCGTGCCGGTGCGGCTCATGCCATGCCATTGGTCGCGCAGTCGGCCGGTGGTGAGGCTGAACGGGTAGCGCGCGTCTACGGGTTCGGCCAGCGGTTGGTAAGGCGTGGCGCTGAAGCGGGCCTTGCCGTCCACCGTGGGGAAGAGGCCGTCTGCGTACAGGCGCGCCTGGCCTTGCGTGGCGCCCGTGGGCATGGGCCATTGCTGGGGGCCGGAGGCATCCAGCAGTTCCCACGACAGGCCGGTGATGTCCAGATCGCGCCCGGCCGTGCTGGCGCGGTGCTCTTCCCACAGGGCCTGGGCGCCTGCGCTGGCCGGCTGCAGCGGGTAGGGGAACAGCGTGGGCAGGCCGGGGCGCAGCTGGGGCTCGAGGCGCTGGGCCAGCTGCACGGCGATCTGCCAGTCGTGGCGGGCGGCACCGGGGGCTGGGACGGCCGCGCGCACCCGGGAAATACGGCGTTCGCTGTTGGTCACGGTGCCAATTTTCTCGCCCCAGGTGGTGGCGGGCAGCAGGATGTCGGCATAGGCGCAGGTTTCGGTGTTCGCGAAAGCTTCCTGCACGACGACCAGCTCGGCGCGTTCCAGCGCGCGTTGCACCATGCGCTGGTCGGGCATGCTCTGGGCCGGGTTGGTGCAGGCGATCCACAAGGCCTTGATTTCGCCGTCGGCTGCGGCTTCGAACATTTCCACGGCGGTCTTGCCGGGCTGGGCCGGGATGTCCGCTACGCCCCACAGCGCGGCGACTTCGGCGCGGTGTTCGGCGTTGGCCAGGTCGCGGTGGGCGCTGAGAAGATTGGCCATGCCGCCGACTTCGCGCCCGCCCATGGCATTGGGCTGGCCGGTGAGCGACAGCGGTCCGGCGCCGGGCTTGCCGATCTGGCCCGTGGCCAGGTGCAGTTGAATCAGGGCCGCGTTCTTGGCCGTGCCGCTGCTGCTCTGGTTCAGGCCTTGGCAGTAGAGGCTCAGCGTGGCGGGCGACTGCGCGAACCAGCGGCTGGCCTGTAGCAGGTCCTGCTCGCGGATACCGCATTCCTGGGCCACGCGCTCGGGCGTGGCCGTGCGCACCAAGGCCTTGACGGCGTCGAAGCCCGTGGTGTGGGCGGCGATGTAGGCGGTGTCAATCCAGCCTTCCCACAGCATGATGTGCAGCATGCCGTGGAACATGAGCACATCGGTGCCGGGAGCGACCGGCAGGTAGAGGTCGGCGAGGGAGGCGGTGTCGGTGCGGCGCGGGTCGGCGACGATGATTTTCATCGTCGGGTTCGCGGCCTTGGCGGCTTCCAGTCGCCGGAACAGGATGGGGTGCGCCCAGGCGGCGTTGCTGCCGACCAGGAACACGCATTGCGCGAGTTCGAGGTCTTCATAGCAGGCCGGCGGCGCGTCGGCGCCCAGCGTGGCTTTGTAGCCAGCCACGGCGCTGCTCATGCACAGGCGCGAATTGGTGTCGAGGTTGTTGCTGCCCAGCAGGCCTTTGACCAGCTTGTTGAAGGCGTAATAGTCCTCGGTGAGCAGTTGGCCGCTGAGGTAGAAGCCCAGGGCGTTGGGGCCGTGGTCGGTGAGGATCTGGCGCAGCTGGTTGCTGGCCGTGTCGAGCGCCGCATCCCAGCTGACCGGGACGGGCGCTGCCCCGCGATGCAGGCGCTGCATGGGCTGCAGCAGCCGCGTCTGGCGCGTCACTTCGGCTGCGGCCGTGAGGTGCAGCGTGCTGCCCTTGGTGCACAGCTTGCCGAAATTGGCCGGGTGCAGCGGATCGCCGCGCACGCCCGTGATCTGGCCGGCCTGCGCTTCGATGATCACGCCACAGCCGACGCCGCAGTAAGGGCAGGTGGAACGGGTTTCAGTGACAGGGGAGGCGGGCATGGGCAACTTTCAGCTGGCGGTGCAGGCGGCCCGGTGCGAGGCGGGGCCGGCGATGGGCCGGGTCTGGGTGGTGGCGTGGGTGGCCAGCTCCTGGGCGTCGAGATAGACCTGTCCGTCCTCGACTTTCAGGCGAAAGCTGGGCGTGCAGCCTTCGTCCGGGGCCGCGGCCTGGCCGTCGCAGCCTATGGTCCAGTTGTGCAGCGGACAGGCCACGCGATTGCCCAGCACGATGCCTTGGGACAGCGGCCCGCCCTTGTGCGGGCAGCGGTCGAGCAGGGCAAACAGGCCGTCGGTCTCGTCGCGAAAAATGGCGACGTCCATGCCGCTGGCGCGGGCCACGCGGCGCGCGCCCAGCGGCGGGATGTCGTTGAGTTGGCAGATGTGGATCCAGTCGGACATGGGGGTTCCTCTCAGGCGGGCAGGGCGGTGGTGGCGGCAATCTGGGCGACGGGGCTGAACTGGCGCTCGTCGACGGCGGCTTTCTGCAGCTCGAACCAGGGATCGGGCTCGCCGTCGAGCGCGAACTGCAGGCGCTCCCAGAGCTCGGCCCGGCCCGCGTGGTCTTCGAGAATGCGTTGCTTGACGTAGTCCAGGCCCACGCGGTTGACGTAGTGCACGGTGCGCTCCAGGTACCAGCCTTCCTCGCGGTACAGCTGCATGAAGGCGCCCGTGTACTCCAGCACTTCGGCGGCGGTCTTGACCTTGGTGAAGTAGTGGGCGACTTCGGTCTTGATGCCGCCGTTGCCCGCGATGTGCAGCTCCCAGCCGCTGTCCACGCCGATCACGCCCACGTCCTTGATGCCGCTTTCGGCGCAGTTGCGCGGGCAGCCCGAGACGGCGAACTTGACCTTGTGCGGTGCGTACATGCGCCACATGGCGCGCTCCAGGTCCTTGCCCATTTGCGTGCTGTCCTGCGTGCCCATGCGGCACCATTCCGAGCCCACGCAGGTCTTGACGGTGCGCAAGGCCTTGGCGTACGCATGGCCGCTGGGCATGCCGATGTCGCGCCAGACGTTGACCAGATCTTCCTTCTTCACGCCCAGCAGATCGATGCGCTGGCCGCCCGTGACCTTGACCGTGGGGATCTGGTATTTGTCGACGGCATTGGCGATGCGGCGCAGCTCGTCGGCCGTGGTCTCTCCGCCCCACATGCGCGGGATGACGCTGTAGGTGCCGTCTTTCTGGATGTTGGCGTGGCTGCGCTCGTTGATGAAGCGGCTTTGCGGGTCGTCCTTGGCCTCCTTGGGCCAGGTGCTGATCAGGTAGTAGTTGATGGCCGGGCGGCAGCTGGCGCAGCCGTTGGGCGTGCGCCATTCCATGAAGCGGTAGACCTCGGCGATGCTCAGCAGCTTGTGGCCGCGAATGGTGTCGCGCACGGCCTGGTGGCCGTGGTCGGTGCAGCTGCACATGGCTTTCGTCTTGGGCGTGCTGGAGTAGTCGCCGCCCGCGGTGAACATGATGATCTGCTCCACCAGGCCGGTGCAGGAGCCGCAGCTGGCGCTGGCCTTGGTGTGCTTGCGCACGTCCTCCAGTGTGAACAGGCCTTGCTCCTTGATGGCCTTGCAGATGCGGCCCTTGGTGATGCCGTTGCAGCCGCAGACTTCGTCGCTGTCGGCCATGGCGGCGGCCTTGTTGTGGCCGGCGTGGCCGCTGTCGCCGATGTTGGATTCGCCGAACATCAGCCGGTCGCGTATGCCGGCGATGCTGCTGCCGTCGCGCAGCAGCTTGAAGTACCAGCTGCCGTCGACGGTGTCGCCGTAGAGGCAGGCGCCGACCAGCTTGTCGTTGGCGATCACCAGCTTCTTGTAGACGCCGCCTATGGGGTCGCTGAGCACGATTTCCTCGGTGTCGCCCGTGCCCTGGAAGTTGCCTGCCGAGAACAGGTCTATGCCCGTGACCTTGAGCTTGGTGGAGGTGACCGAGCCCAGGTAGCGGCTGATGCCCAGCTCGGCCAGGTGGTTGGCGAGCACCTTGCCCTGCTCGAACAGCGGTGCGACCAGGCCGTAGGCAATGCCGCGGTGGGCCGCGCACTCGCCCACGGCGTAGATGCGCGGGTCGGTGGTGGTCTGCATGCTGTCGTGCACCACGATGCCGCGATTGATGTACAGGCGCGCGGATTCGGCCAGCGCGGTATTGGGGCGTATGCCCACGGCCATCACCACCAGCTGCGCCGGCACTTCGCTGCCGTCCTTGAAGCGCACGGCGCGCACGCGCCCGGCGTCATCGGCCAGCAGCGCCTGCGTCTGCGCGCCCATGAGGAATTGCATGCCGCGCGCTTGCAGCGATTGGCGCAGCAGCTGGGCCGCGGCTTCGTCGAGCTGGCGTTCCATCAGCCAGTCGCCCACATGCACCACGGTGACCTGCATGCCGCGCTTCATCAGCCCGTTGGCGGCTTCCAGGCCCAGCAGGCCGCCGCCGATGACCACGGCCTGCTCATATTGCGTGGCTGCGTCGATCATGGCCTGGGTGTCGGCGATGTCGCGGTAGCCCAGCACGCCTTGCAGGTCGCTGCCGGGAATGGGCAGGATGAAGGCGTTGGAGCCCGTGGCCATGATCAGCCGGTCGTAAGGCGCGCTCACTTCCTCGCCAGCGGCATTCACGGCGTGCACGGTGCGCGTCTGGCGGTTGATGCTGGTGACCGTATAGCCCGCATGCAGCGTGATGTGGTTGTCGGTGTACCAGTCCCAGTCGTTGAGAACGATCTCTTCCAGCGTCTGCTCACCCGCGAGCACGGGCGACAGCAGGATGCGGTTGTAGTTGGGGTGCGGCTCGCTGCCGAACACCGTGATGTCGTACAGATCGGGCGCCAGCTTGAGCAGCTCTTCCAGAGCGCGCACGCCCGCCATCCCGTTGCCGACCATGACCAGTTTGGATTTCTTCATCTATGTCTTCCGTGGGCAGTTCTGAAAGCAAAAAAGGCGTCTGTCCCGGCGCAGCCAAGCTGCGGGGAAAGACGCCTTCGTCATAGGTTCAGGTCCAACGTTGCACCGAAACCCTGTGACCTTCAATGGCCACGAATGGGGTAGAGCAATTTGCGGGCCAGCTTTGCGCCGGCTCGGCTATGAATGGCTGTGGAGCGTGGGGGAGGGGCGTGCACTGAGATGGTGAGTGCAGTGCCACATTCGGGTGCGAACCGGCGGGAGCCGGGCCGTCACGGTGCGCCGGCCTAGGGCAGGACTGCGTCCCCGGCATCCAGCGCGGGCGGGCGCAGGAAGTCTTCGTCCAGGCGCATGACTTCGCTGGCGCGCTCCACGGCCGTCCAGAGGGGGGCGGGCATCTTCAGAATATCGTCGGGGGTGTCGGCTTGCGCAATCCAGGCGCCGATCTGCTGGTGTTGTTCGGTGGTGAGCAGGTCGAGATGGAGCATCTCGTCAATGGTTTTCATGGGCGGCAGCGGGGGTACTTTGAAGGCGCCCCGTCAGCGTGCGCTGCGGGGCCTGTGCCTGAATATACCGGCCCGGGGCGGGCGCTGTGCTCAAGCGGTTTTTTCCACGTGCGACTGACGGGTGTAGAGGAAGTCCATCACGGCCTTGCGGCAGCGCAGGTATTCCGGGTCTTCGGCCAGGGCCACGCGTTGGCGCGGCCGGGCGATGTCGACGGCCAGCACTTCGCCGATATGGGCCGCGGGGCCGTTGGTCATCATCACGATCTTGTCGGACAGCAGCACGGCTTCGTCCACGTCGTGGGTCACCATCACCACCGTGCTGCGCGTGCGCGCGACGATGTCCAGCAACTCGTCCTGCAGCTTGGCGCGGGTGAGGGCGTCGAGCGCGCCGAAAGGCTCGTCCATGAGCAGCACCTGGGGCTCCATCGACAGGGCGCGGGCGATGCCTACGCGCTGCTTCATGCCGCCCGAGATTTCGCCGGGGCGCTTGTCGCGCGCATGGCCCAGGCCCACCAGCGCCAGGGCCGCGTCCGTGCGCTGTTGCAACTGGGCCTTTTTCTCGGCCTTGGCAAACACCCGCTCCACGGCGAGGTAGACGTTTTCGTAGCAGGTCAGCCAGGGCAGCAGCGAGTGGTTCTGGAAGACGACGGCGCGCTCGGGGGCCGGGCCCTGGATTTCGCGGTTGGCGCACAGCAGCACGCCGCTGGTGGGCGTGGTCAGGCCGGCGATCAGGTTGAGCAGCGTGGACTTGCCGCAGCCCGAATGCCCGATCAAGGCCACGAAATCGCCTTTGGCAATGCGCAGGTCGATGTTGTCCAGCGCCAGGAACAGCCCCTTGGCCGTCTTGAAGCTCTGGGAAATGCCTTGCAGTTCGATGAATCGGTCGTTCATGATTTCACCTCTTCATATGTAAAAGCCTTGGCGACTTGCACCAGCAGCAGCTCCAGCGCCAGGCCCACCACGCCGATCACGCCGATGGCGATGATGATGTTCATGACGTTGAGGTTGTTCCATTCGTCCCAGACCCAGAAGCCTATGCCCACGCCGCCGGTCAGCATCTCGGCCGCGACGATCACCAGCCAGGCCGTGCCCACGGCCAGGCGCACGCCGGTGAGCATGTAGGGCAGCACCGAGGGCAGCAGGATCTTGGTGGCGATCTTCCATTCCGACAGGTTGAGCACGCGGGCCACGTTCATGTAGTCCTGGGGCACGCGCTGCACGCCGATGGCGGTGTTGATCACCATGGGCCAGATCGAGCAGATGAAGATGGTCCAGATGGCCGCCGGGTTCGCGCCCTTGAAGACCAGCAGGCCTATGGGCAGCCAGGCCAGGGGCGAGACCGGCTTGAGCAGGCTGATGATGGGGTTGAACATCTGGGCCAGGAATTTGAAGCGGCCGATCACAAAGCCCGCGGGAATGCCCACCAGCGCCGCCAGGCCGAAGCCTATGGCCACGCGTTCCAGCGAGGCCAGCACGTTCCAGCCCACGCCCTGGTCGTTGGGCCCGTTGCTGTAGAACGGGTCGCTGAACAGCTTGAGGGCTTGCTCCCAGGTCGCGGCCGGGCCGGGAATGCGGTGGTCGGTGGCCATGGCAATGCCGGCCCAGACCAGCACCAGCAAGGCCATGCCCAGCAAAGGCGGGACGGCGGCCTTGACCCAGCGTTGCGCCAGCAGGCGCAGGCTGCCGGGCCGCGGCGTCGCGACGGTGGGGGCGAGGGCAGGGCGGGTCGTCGGCGCAACGGTTGCTGCGTGTTCCATGGCCGCCGGGCGGGGGCCCAGGGCGGGGGGCGACAAAGTGGGCGTGTTCATCGTGCGTGCTTCCGGAGGGGTCAGGCCTTGATGGCAAAGCTGTCGGCGTATTTCTTCGGGTCGGCGCCGTTCCAGACGACGCCATCGACGAGCTTGCTGCTGCGCATGTCGCTCTTGGGTAGCGGCGTGTTCGAGGCCGCGGCCGCCTGCTTGTAGACATCGATGCGGTTGATGGACTTGGCCACGGCCAGGTAGTCGGGGTGGTCCTTGAGCAGGCCCCAGCGCTTGTGCTGGGTCAGAAACCACATGCCGTCCGAGAGGTAGGGGAAGTTCACGGCGCCGCCGTTGTAGAACTTCATGTGGTCCGGGTCGTCCCAGGTCTTGCCCATGCCGTTCTGGTAGCGGCCCAGGATGCGCTGGTTGATGGCATCGACGCTGGTGTTCACATAGGACTTGGCGGCGATGGTTTCGGCCATCTGGTTCTTGTTGGCCAGGCTGGCATCGATCCAGCGGCCCGCTTCCAGGATGGCGGCCGTCACGGCGCGCGCGGTGTTGGGGTACTTCTGCACGAACTCCGACGTGGCGCCCAGCACTTTTTCCGGGTGATCCTTCCAGATCTCCTGGGTGGTCGCGGCCGTCACGCCAATGCCGTCCATGATGGCGCGGTGGTTCCAGGGTTCGCCCACGCAGAAGCCGTCCATATTGCCCACCCGCATATTGGCCACCATTTGCGGCGGTGGCACGGTGATCACCTTGGCGTCCTTCATGGGGTTGATGCCGTGGGCCGCCAGCCAGTAATACAGCCACATGGCATGCGTGCCCGTGGGGAAGGTCTGGGCGAAGGTGTATTCGCGCTTTTCACGCCCCATCAGCTTGGCCAGTTCGGCACCGTTGACCGCGCCTTGGTCGGCCAGCTTCTTGGCCAGGGTGATGGCCTGGCCGTTGTTGTTCAGGTTCATCAGCACGGCCATGTCCTTCCTGGGCCCGCCAATGCCCAGATGCACGCCGTAGACCAGGCCGTACAGCACATGGGCGAAGTCCAGTTCGCCGTTGACCAGCTTGTCGCGCACGCCGGCCCAGCTGGCTTCCTTGGTGGGGATGATCTTGACGCCGTATTTCTTGTCTATGCCCAGCACCGAGGCCATCACGATGCTGGCGCAGTCGGTGAGCGGAATGAAGCCTATCCGGACTTCTTTTTTCTCGGGGGCATCCGAGCCCTGGGCATGCACCAGTGCGCGCATTCCCGGCGCGAGACCCACCGCACCCACGGTCGCGGCTTGCAATACGGTGCGGCGTTGGAGGCCGTTTTTCATCAGGTCGGGCATATGCAATCTCGCTGAATAGTTGGCAAATAAAAAAGGCGTCCGCATCGGTGCGCAACAGCGGGGGCTGGTGCGCAGGGATGGGGACGCCTTTGTCCGGTGACAAGCAAATCCGTCGGTGGCTGCGTGTCGGTCAGGTCTTCGTTGACCTTAGTGTGGGATAAGCAAGTTCGGTGCCAGGGTGTTGCAGTGGTGTGTGCCTTGGGGAAAGCGTCATGCGCGCCGCGCAGGCCTGCGCTTTTTGGTGCGCGGGCCCTGAATCAGCCCAGCAATTCGGCCGCATCGATCATGCGCTGGGCGATTTGCACCATCTTGATGCCTTTGTCCATGGCCAGCTTGCGCAGCTTGTCATAGGCGTCCTTTTCCGAGAGCGCCTGGCGCTGCATCAGAATGCCCTTGGCGCGGTCTATGGTCTTGCGGTCCTTGAGTTCATCGCGCGCATCCTTGAGCTCGGCGCGCAGCGACTCCTCGTGCCGAAAACGCGCCATCGCCACCTGCAGGATGGGGCGGATGCGTTGCGGGGCCAGGCCTTCCACGATATAGGCGCAGACTCCGGCCGCGACGGCATCGGGCACATGGCTGGTGTCCTGGTCGTTGGTGAACAGCACGATGGGGCGGCGCTCGTCGCGCGTGGCCACGACCACATGTTCGAGCGCATCGCGGGCTTCGCTTTCCGCGTCGACGATGATCAGGTCGGGGCGCAGCTGGGCGATGCGCTCGCTCAGAAAGACGTCAGCGGGCAGCGTGGCGACCACGTCGTACTGGGCTTGGAGCAGGCCCATGCGCAGCGAACGCGAGCGTTCCAACTGCTGTTGAACGTGCTCTTCCTGGTCATCCCCGAGCGCCATGTCGGGGATGATGACCACAATGCGCAGTGCGTGCTTCATGGTCGACATCAAGCAAGAAGCATGCCTCTTCTTGGCGTGGCCCGGCCATCCCCGTGCACCGAGATGGCGCACGGGACCTTACTTGCGCAGGAACGGCAGCGGCACGTCGGCTGGAATGGGGCACTCGTAGGGCTTGCCCTGGCGGCGCTGCAGCAGTTCGGCCTTGGCGGCCGCGATCAGCTGCGGGTTCTGTATCAGCTCCACGGCGGTGGCGGTGAGGATCTGGGCGGCGCGCACCATGCCGGTGTGGGCCAGGGCCGACTGGCCTTGGGAGACCATCTGCCAGGAATGCAGCGGCGTGCCGAACGCATAGCAGGCCACCCAGGCCTGGACCGTGGGCGTGATCCAGCTGACATCGGCCACGTCGGTCGAGCCGAACATGGTTTCCTGCGCGTCGGGGTTGTAGGGCGCGATGCCTTCGAACACCGCCGGCACCTTGCCGCGCAGCACGCTGGCCAGCGGCCGGCTGACGGAGTCCAGATCGTTCTGGTCGAGCGTGGCCTGGAAGTCGCCGGCCAGCTTTTGTTGCCGCTCGTCCAGCTGCAGCTTGCCCAGGGCCTGCATCTGCGCGTACAGCACCTGGTTGAGCGTGGTGTTCTGCAGCAGGTTGGAGCAGGCCTTGTCAAACACGATATCGACTTTGCAGTCGGTCATCAGCGCCGCGCCGCGGGCGATGTTCTTCACGCGCTCGTACAGCTCGGCGGCTTCGTGGTTGCGCGCCGCGCGGATCAGGTACAGCGACTCGGCGCGGGCCTGGACCACGTTGGGCGACATGCCGCCTGAGTCGGTCACGGCGTAGTGCACGCGCGCGTCCGAAGGCATGTGCTCGCGCAGGTAGTTCACGCCCACGTTCATCAGCTCGACGGCGTCCAGCGCGCTGCGGCCCAGATGGGGCGAATGCGCGGCATGCGAGGCCTTGCCGTGGAAGACAAACTTGGCCTGGATGTTGGCCAGCGTGTTCTGGCTGAACACGGCGGTGAAGCTGGCCGGGTGCCAGGTCAGGGCCGCGTCCACATCGTCGAACACGCCGGCGCGGGCCATGAAAGTCTTGCCCGAGCCGCCTTCTTCGGCCGGGCAGCCGTAGTAGCGTACGCGGGCTTTCTGGCCGCTGGCCTGCAGATGGGCTTGCAGCGCAATCGCCGCGAAGTGGGCTGAAGTGCCCAGCAGGTGGTGGCCGCAGCCGTGGCCGGCCAGGCCCGGGCTGTCCACCGAAGGCGTGCAGACCAGGGCGCCGCTTTGCTGGTTCAGGCCCGACAAGGCGTCGTATTCGCCCAGAAACGCCACGGCCGGGCCGGCATCGCCCCATTCGGCCATGAAGGCCGTGGGGATGCCGGCGACGTTGCGCGTGATGCGAAAGCCCGCACTGGCCAGGGCATCGATGTGCAGCTGGGCCGAGGAGGCCTCGGCGTAGCGCAGCTCGGCCAGCGACCATATCTTGTCGGCCAGCGCCGTCATGCGCGGGGTCTCGCGGGTGAAAAAGTCCTGCAATGCGTTCATCACGGTCATGGATTGGTTTCCTGTGCTGCGCTTATTCGGGCTTGATGCCGGCCTTGTCCAGCTGCGCCTTGTTGCGCTGGATGTCCGCCGCGATCTGCGCGGGGAATTTGCTCTGGTCCATGTCGGTGGGCGCGGCGCCCAGGGTTTGCAGGTGCTTTTGCACTTCGGGCAGGTGGGCGGCCTTGACGGCGGCTTCCTGCAGTTTCTTCACGATGGGCGCGGGCGTGTTCTTGGGCACGACGATGCCGAACCAGCTGATGCCCAGGGCGTTGAGGTCGTCGTAGCCCAGTTCCTTGAAGGTGGGCACATTGGGCAGCTCGGGCGAGCGGGCCGTGGCCGACAGCGCCACGGGAATCAGCTTGCCGCCCTTGATCTGCGGCAGCGCCGATGGCAGCTGATCGGTCATTACCTGCACCATGCCGGCCAGCGCGTCATTGAGCGCCGGGCCGTTGCCGCGGTAGGGCACGATCTGCACGTCGGTCTTCATGGTTTCGTTGAACGACGCCATCATCAGATGGCCCAGCGTGCCCACGCCGGGGACGCCCGCGCTGTAGACCTTGGGCTGGGCCTTGATCTTGGCCAGGAAGTCGGCGAAGTTGTTCACGCCCATCTTGGGGTGGGCCATCCAGACCGAAGGCATGGTCACCAGGTTGGCCACGGGGATGAGCTTGCTGCCCAGGGCCTGCCCGCGGGTGTAGAGCAGGGGGTTGATGGTCATGGTGCTGACGGTGGCCATGCCCACGGTGTAGCCGTCGGCCGGGGCCTGGGCCACGGCTTCGGTGCCGATCAGCCCGCCCGCGCCACCACGGTTGTCGACCACGATGGGCTGGCCCAGCGTGGTGCGCATGCCTTCGGCCAGCACCCGGGCGACGATGTCGGTGGAGCCGCCGGCCGCGAACGGAACGATCAGCTTGATGGGCTTGCTGGGGTAGTTGTCCGCCGCCTGGGCGCCCAGGGACAGGCCCAGGCCGGTGACGGCAGTGAGGGCCGCAGCGGTCAGTGACGGCAGGCGGCGGGAAGGGCGGCGGGAGGCGGACATGGAAACTTCCTTAGGACAGCAAAAGCAGGGTGCATGCGTATCTCGTCATCAAGTCATGCATGCGATGCATATGCGCACTATAGGAAAAATGGCTGCTCCAGGCCTCACCAAAGAAAGGGGGAGCCATAAGCATTGCCGATAGCTGCTGTGGCCTTTTGGCGTCCATTGGGCTGGATGCGGCCTGGGATTTCGTTGAAAATTGCGACTTCCCCCCACCTCTGCGTTCGACCGCGGACCCCGCTGTGCAACAAACCGATCACTGCCCCGAAGGCAAAGTGCTGTTCTCACGGCTGACCCGCCATGTGCGCCTGCGCCAGCTGCAGCTGTTGCTGGCCTTGCAGCAGTGCGGCTCCATCGTGCAGGCCGCGGCGCATGTGCACATGAGCCAGTCGGCGGCCACGCAGGCGCTGGCTGAACTCGAGCGCGTGCTGGACATGCGGCTGTTCGAGCGCCATGCGCGCGGCATGCGTCCCACGCTGGCCGGCCAGACCCTGACCGACACCGTGCGCGGCGTGATGACCGAGCTGGAAGAGGCCGCGCAAACGCTGGCCGCCATCCGCATGGGCGCCTCGGCGGCCTTGCGGCTGGGCACGATACCGTCGGCCGCGCAGGCCATCCTGGCGCAGCTGTTGACGCAGTTCTATTGCCAGCATCCACAGGTGCATATCGATGTGCAGGAAGGCTCGTCCACGCGGCTGCTGCCGCAATTGATCAGTGGCGGCCTGGACGCCGTGTTTTGCCGCCAGCCCAGCCTGCTGCCCGAGGACTTTGTGTTCGAGGCGCTTTTCGAGGATCAGGCCGTGGTGGTGGCCTCCCATACCCACCCGCTGGTCGGTCAACGCCAGGTGCGCCTGGCGCAATTGAGCGGCGCGCGCTGGGTCCTGCCTTCGGCCAATATCGCGGTGCGCGATATTTTCGAGCGCGACATCCTGAGCCGCCTGCCGGATGCGCAATGGTTTCCGGTGTCCACCATGTCGCTGTCGGTGCTCGAAGGCCTGCTGAGCCAGCCGCAGGCCGTGGCCTTGCTGCCGCGCAGCATCGTGGCCGACCGGGATCCGGCGTCGACCAACGCCCGTTGTGTGGTGCTGGATTTGCAGGCCGACAGTTTCCAGTGCGCGCTGCCGCCGTTGGGCGTGGTGTGCCGCCGGGAAGCCGCGCCCCAGCTATTGAAAGAGATGCTCAAGCTGTGGCGTACCGCCGGGCCCTGATTTTTCCGTCTGCATGCCCTGGGGCGTGCAGCTCTCATCCCCCTGAACCTGACTTTAGCCATGCAACTGCCTTCCATCTTCCATTTCGCTTTCAACGTGACCGACCTGGACGAGGCGCGCCGCTTCTACGGCAGCGTGCTGGGCTGCCGTGAAGGCCGCAGCACCGACACCTGGGTGGACTTCGACTTCTTCGGTCACCAGATTTCCATGCACCTGGGCACGCCTTTCGCCACGGCCGCCACCGGCAAGGTGGGCGCGCACATGGTGCCCATGCCGCACTTCGGCATCATCTTGCTGCTGCCCGAATGGAAAGCCATGGCACAGCGGCTGGAGCAGGCCGGCACGGACTTCGTGCTCGCTCCCCAGGTGCGCTTCGAAGGCGAGCCCGGCGAGCAATGGACCATGTTCTTTCGCGACCCCTTCGGCAACCCGATCGAAGTCAAAGGCTTTGTCACGGAAGAGGCGATCTACGCGGCTTGAGGACGGCGGCCCGCTGAACGCGGATGTGGAGCGATGTACATGGAACAGCAAGCGTCGGTGATCGCCGAGATCGTGCAGGCCATCCTCAGGGCTCAAAACACGGGGGTGACGCGCGTGGGCATCGACGGGGTCGATGGCGCGGGGAAAACCCGGTTCGCCGATGGGCTGGCGCAGGCGCTGGAGCTACAGGGCGTGAAAGCGATCCGAGCGAGCGTCGATGGGTTTCACCATCCCAGGGCCGTGCGCTATCAGCGCGGCCGCTTTTCATCCGAAGGCTTTTACCGAGACTCTTATGACTACGCTTGCCTGAAGAGGGTCTTGCTCGATCCGCTGAGCCCTGGCGGCTCGGGTGACTATCGCTGCGCAGCGTTCGATCACCAGACCGATGCACCGGTCGACGCGCAGCTGCAGACCGCCAAGGCCGGGGAAATTCTGGTTTTTGACGGTATTTTTCTTCATCGCCCTGAGCTGCGCGCGTATTGGGATCTGTCGGTTTTTCTCGCGGTGGGGTTCGAGCAATCCATTCCCCGGCTTGGAGCACGCGATGGCGGGTCAATGGACCCACTCGCACAGGCCAACAGACGCTACGTGGACGGCCAGCTGCGCTACCTGCAGGACTGTGCGCCTGCGCAGGCGGCGACCGTGGTCGTTGACAACAATGATTGGTCCCGGCCGCAGGTTCTTCGCTGGAATGCGGGCGGAATGGTGTATCCGCCCGCACCCCCCGCGCGTCCGGGCGCCCCCTGAAACGATTGACGTGCGCCGATCGCGCGCATGTAATGCGCAGCAGGCGGGTTCGCTCCGCCGCTTCGTCAACGTTTTCTGGAAAACCTGATGCCCCACCAGCCTGCCGCCTCTGCCCCTCTTCATTCAGCGTTCGCCCCACTGTGGCGGTCATTGGGCTTGCCTGAGGACGCCTTGTCGCGCCTCGCGCTGCCAGGGCAGGCGCGGGGCTTTGCCAGCAGTTTTGCGGTGGTGCCGGCGGCGCAGCTCAGCGCCGCAGCGGCCGCCTTGGCGGCCACGGAAATCGAGCAGCTGCGCCGGCCCGATCTGCCGGCGCAAAGCGTGGCGGTCGATGCCCAGCACGCGGCGTTTGAAGCCAGCGGGTATTTCACGCTGGGTGGCGAACAGCCCGACATGTGGGCGCCCATCTCCGGGCTCTACGCCTGCGGCCAGGCTGTCGGCGCGCCGGGCTGGGTGCGCATCCATGCCAATTTTGACCACCACCGCGATGGCGCGCTGGCGCTGCTGGGCCTGCCCACGGGGCCGGACACCGAGCGGGCGGCCGTGGAGCAGGCCTTGCAGCATTGGCGCGCCGACGACCTGGAAACGCAGGCCGTGGCCAAAGGCCTGCCCATTGCCGCTGCGCGCAGCACCGCGCAATGGCAGGCCCTGGGGCATGAGCAGGTGCTCGCATTGCAGGAGCTGGTGGCCATCACGCGCATAGGCGACGCGCCGCCCCTGGCCTGGCCCAGCTTGGGCGATGGACAGCGGCCGCTGGCCGGGCTGCGGGTGCTGGATCTCTCGCGCATCATTGCCGGGCCGGTGGCGGGGCGCACGCTGGCGGCCCATGGCGCGGATGTGATGCTGGTCAACGGCCCGCATCTGCCCAATATCGAAGCCATTGCCGATACCAGCCGGGGCAAGCGCTCGGCGCAGGTGGACTTGCGCATGGCCGGCGGCAAGAAGGTTTTGCGGGACCTGGCGGCGCAGTCGCATGTGTTCCTGCAGGCCTACCGGCCGGGCGCCTTGGCGGCCAAGGGCTTTGCGGCCCAGGATGTGGCGCAGATGCGGCCCGGCGTGGTGGTGGCCGAATTGTCCGCCTATGGCTGGCAAGGCCCCTGGGCCGGGCGGCGCGGCTTTGATTCGCTGGTGCAGACCGCGACCGGCATCCAGGAAGACGAAGCCCGGGCACGCGGACAGAACAAGCCGCGCCCCTTGCCGGTGCAGGTGCTGGATTACAGCGCGGGATTCCTGCTGGCCTGCGGCATCCAGGCGGCCTTGCTGCGCCAGGCCCGCGAAGGCGGCAGCTGGCAGGTGAGGGTGACGCTGGCCGGTGTGGCCCGCTGGCTGCGCAGCCTGGGGCCGGTGGCGGTGCAGGCGCAGGAATGGGATCAGCCACGGCCCGACATCACGCCCTATCTGGAGACCGTGGACAGCGGCTTCGGCCGCATGCGTGCGGTGCGCCATTGCGCCGTGCTGGCGCGCACCGCGCCGGGCTGGGAGCGTGCGGCGATGCCGCCGGGCACCGACGCGCCCCATTGGTGAGCCATAGGGCATGGCAAAGACGGGACAGGCAAAGCGGTCGGAAACTTTTTGTTGACTATTTGCGCTTTTTCATTTTTGACGGTTTTTAGTGATGCTAGAATTTCGTTCATTGAAGGGGAGTCGCCAAGTTGGTTAAGGCACTGGATTTTGATTCCAGCATGCGAAGGTTCGAGTCCTTCTTCCCCTGCCAAGACTCTAAAACCCCGATTGCACATGCAGTCGGGGTTTTTTTACGTCCGCGGACAGCCCATCTAGCGCCTCGCGGCGACCGCAGCCGGCCGCGGCCTGGTTCGAAGGCGGGGCGGGCGGCAGGAAGCGGATGCCGGTGCGGCGCACCAGCTCGTCGTAGCTGATGGGCGGCAGCGGCCGGGTCGTCGCGGCATTGGCCAGCCAGTGCGCCCAGCTTTTTCCGCTGCAGGGGTCGTAGACCAGCTTGAACAAGTGGCTGGGCACCTGCACCTTGCCCGGGCCTATGGTGGGCGCGTCGGCGGCGAACACCGGGCCGGTGAATACATAGACGTCGGCCTGGGCGCGCAGCACGTACTGGCGGGTGCTGTGCTCGATTTCCGACCAGGCACCGGCGTTGAACGGCTGGTTTTGCGGCACCATGTTCGCCAGGCTGAAGCTCTGGGCCATGGCCGTGGGCGTGCTCATGTCGCCGGCCGGGGCCATATGGCCGCGTGAATAGCCCGAGCCCCGGTAGTCGGCCAGCTCGGAGCGCTCGGCGGCAGGCAGGCGGGCGTCGGCAAAGAAATGCTCGCTGCGCTTTTGTCCGTGGGCGCGTTCGATCATGGCCCGGTCCAGGTGCTCGGCGACAAACACCGGCGTCTTGGTCTGCCCGCTGTGCAGGATGGCAAACGCGCTGTAGCACAGCTCGCGCAGCTGGGGCGCATCGGGCACCAAGGGCGGTTTGCCCTCGGGGAAGAACTGTGGGCATTCGGCAAACGCGGCGTCGACGCGGGCCAGCGGCGGCGGCGCGGGCAGCAGCGTACAGCCTGCCAGGGCCAGCGCGACGAGGCTGGCGCTCAGATGAAGACGCATCACCGGGCCCTTCCTTTCTGCGCTGAGTGCGCCAAGCGACTGCGGGATGTGCGCCGCATGAAGCGGGCTGGGCTCGGGGCGTGCAAGCCAAGACGCTGGTGTCCGACGTGAAAAATCCCCTGAATTTTTATGATAGGAGCAGGCCAAGCTCTGCGAAGGAATAGACCATGAACCGCACTCTGTGGGCCTTGACGGCCTGTGTTTTGACGGGCTGCACCGCGCAGCCGCCCGTGCGTGCCGGCCTGGTCAATCCGGCCTCGGCCTATTGCCATGCGCAGGGCGGCAGGACGCTGATGGGCTATACGGCCGAGGGCCAGGAAGGCCTGTGCTATCTGCCCGGCGGCGCCCTGGTCGACGAGTGGCAGCTGTACCGCCGCGATCACCCCTGCCAGTAGTGCCCAGCCTGCGGCGATGACCCTGGCGCACACAGGCCGGTCATCCCCAGGCAAAATTTGGCACTACGGTGGCCGAAAAAGCCTGCCGCGCTTTTTGGCTGAGTGATCGATGATGAATACCAAGACTTTGTACACCGCTGCCGCAGCTTTCGAAGCTGCGCGGCAAATGGATGGGCTCGCGCCCGGGCACCGTGCGGGCCGCATGCATGGCCACGGCTTCGTGGCGCGCGTGCGTTGCGCCTTTCCCGGCGGCGAAGTGGAGCAGCTGCAGCAGCGCCTGTCCGCGGCCGTGGACCAGCTGGATTACCGCTGCCTCAATGATCAACTGGCCCAGCCCAGCGACGAAAACCTGGCCCGCTGGCTGGGCCAGCGCCTGGCCGAGCCCCAACTGGAGTGGGCGCAGATCGGCGTGCAAAGCACGCCCCACCAGGGCGCCGTGATCGGCGCCGACGGCCAGGCCCATGTCTGGCGGCGCTATGTCTTCCAGTCGGCGCACCAGTTGCCCAACGTGCCCGCGGGCCACAAGTGCGGGCGCATGCACGGCCATGGTTTTGAAGTCATCGTGCAGGCGGGGACCGACGGCCAGTCCGTCGATTACGACCGCCTGGACGCGCTGTGGGCGCCCTTGCACCAGGCCTTGCACTACGCCTGCCTCAACGAGTTGGCCGGACTGGAAAACCCGACCAGCGAAATGATGTCCAGCTGGATCTGGGCCCGGCTGCAATCGCAGCTGCCTTCGTTGTCGCGGGTGACGGTCTACGAGACGGCGTCCTGTGGCGCGAGCTTTGACGGCCAGCAGTACCGCATCTGGAAAGACTTGACGCTGGACAGCGCGCGCAAGCTGCGCCGCGCGCCCGAGGGCAGCGCGCACCGGGGCCTGCACGGCCACACCTATACGCTGCGCCTGCATCTGAGCGCGCCGCTGGACCAGGTCATGGGCTGGACGGTGGACTTCGGCGACGTCAAGCAGCTGTTCAACCCGCTGTTCCTGGCGCTGGACCACCGGCCGCTGCACGAAATCGCCGACCTTGAAGACTGCGACACGGCCAGCCTCGCGCAGTGGATTCTGGCCAAGGCGCGGCCCGATCTGCCGCAACTCGACCGCGTTGATCTGTTTGAAACGCAGGGCTGCGGCGTTCTGGTGTCGGCGGCGGATGCCGCGAAAGGCATGGCCGTATGACCTATTCCGTCAAGGAAATCTTCTACACGCTGCAAGGCGAGGGCGGCCAGGCCGGGCGCGCGGCGGTGTTTTGCCGCTTTGCCGGCTGCAATCTCTGGACCGGTCGGGAAAAAGACCGCGCCAAGGCCATCTGCCAGTTCTGCGATACGGATTTTGTCGGCACGGACGGCGAGGGCGGCGGCAAGTTCGCCTCGGCCCAGGCCTTGGCCGAGAAAGTGCGCTCGCTGTGGCCCGACTCCCCGTCAGGCAAGCCGCTGGTGGTGTGCACGGGCGGCGAGCCGCTGATGCAGCTGGACCAGGCACTGGTTGATGCCTTGCATGCCTGCGGTTTCGAGATTGCCGTGGAAACCAACGGCACCCAGGCCGCGCCCCAAGGCCTGGACTGGATTTGCGTCAGCCCCAAGGCCGGCGCGCCGCTGGTGCTGACCGAAGGCACGGAACTGAAGCTGGTCTTTCCCCAGCCCGGCGCCATGCCGGAGCAGTTCGCGCATCTGCGCTTCACGCATTATTTTCTGCAGCCCATGGATGGACTGGAGCAAAAGCGCAACACCCGGCTGGCGGTCGAATACTGCATGGCGAACCCGCAGTGGCGCCTTTCCGTGCAGACCCATAAAGTCGTCGGCATCGCCTAGACAGGCCCTGCGCTGTTCTGCTGTGCAGAATCAGAATGGCGCCATTTCTGTAGACATCCGGGCGTTGTCCGCCACAATGATTTTTGCGCAAGTGCACTGGCTTTCGGTCATGCGCTGCGCGGAATTGGTGGCTTGACCTGGGGAGATGTCTGTGAAAAAAGCGATTCTTGTGATTGGCGCCGGCGACTCGACCGGTGGCGCCATCGCCAAACGGTTTGCCAAGGAGGGCTACATCGCCTGCGTGACCCGGCGCACGGCCGACAAGCTCGTGCCCTTGGTCGAGGAGATCAAGGCCGCGGGCGGACAGGCCTACGGTTTTGGCAGCGATGCGCGCAAGGAAGAGGACATGGTCTCCCTGGTGGAGCACATCGAGAAGGATATTGCGCCCATCGAAGTGGCGGTGTTCAACATCGGCGCCAATGTGCGTTTCGGCATCACCGAAACCACGGCCCGCGTGTACTTCAAGGTCTGGGAAATGGCCTGCTTTGGCGGCTTTCTGATGGGCCGCGAAGTCGCCAAGAAAATGCTGCCGCGCGAGCGGGGCACCATCCTCTTCACCGGCGCCACCGCCAGCCTGCGCGGGCGCGAGGGTTTTGCCGCCTTCGCCGGGGCCAAGCACGGCTTGCGCGCCCTGGCGCAAAGCATGGCCCGCGAGCTGGGGCCCAAGGGCATCCATGTGGCGCACCCCATCGTGGATGGCGCGATCGACACCGAGTTCATTCGCAGCAACTTCCCCGAGCGCTACGCCACCAGGGACCAGGGCGGCATCGTCTCGCCCGACAGCATTGCCCAGATCTACTGGCAATTGCACCAACAGCCCCGCGACGCCTGGACGCATGAGCTGGACATCCGCCCCTGGCAGGAAAACTGGTAATTCCGAGAACCCAAGGAGTCCCGCGATATGCACACCCCCAGCGTAGAGTTTCTGTTCGACTTTGGCAGCCCCAATGCCTACTTTTGCCATAAAGTCATCCCCGGCATCGAAGCCCGCACCGGCGTCAAGTTCCGCTATGTGCCCGTCTTGCTGGGCGGGCTGTTCAAGCTGGCCAACAACCGTTCGCCCGCCGAAGCGTTTGCCGACATCCCGAAAAAGCGCGCCTACGACCAGATGGAGATCGAGCGCTTCATCCGCCAGCACGGCCTCACGGCCTACCGGCGCAATAGCTTTTTCCCGGTGAACACGCTGGCCATCATGCGCGGTGCGGTGGCTGCGCAGCGCCTGGGCTGTTTTAAGCGCTACGTGGACGTGGTGTACGCCGGCATGTGGGAAAAAAGCCTGAACCTGTCGGACGTCGCCATCATCACCCGTGAGTTGACCGACGCCGGCCTGGATGCGCCCGCCATTTTGCAGGGGATGCAGGAGCAGAGCGTCAAGGACGAGTTGCTGGCCAATACCCAGCAAGCCTACGAACGCGGCGCCTTCGGCTCGCCCTTTTTCCTTGTCGGCGCGGAAATGTTCTTCGGCAAGGACCGCTTGGGCGAAGTGGAAGACGAAATAGTGCGCCAGAGCGCTGGCGGTTGATCGGCCTGCCCATGTCGCCCAGAACTGCGCGCCATCCCGCTCAGACCGAGGAAGCGACCGTGCCCGAGGACAGCCGGCACTTCGTCACGGCCCTGGCGCGGGGCCTGCAGGTGCTGCAGTGCTTCAAGTCCGGTGAGGAGAAGCTGGGCAACCAGGAACTGGCGGCGCGCTGCAAGCTGCCCAAGTCCACGGTGTCGCGCCTGACGTTCACGCTGACCACGCTGGGCTATCTGTACCACGACGCCGGCACCGCCCGGTATCGCCTGGGCATGGCCGCGCTCAAGCTGGGTGGCACGACGCTGTCGCGGCTGGACGCCATCGAAGTCAGCCGTCCGTTCATGCAGGCCCTGGCCGACAGGACGGATTCGGTGATTGCGCTGGGCATGCGCGACGGCATGTCCATGCTCTACATCGAGACCTGCCGTTCGGCTTCGCTGATCACCGTGCGGCTGAACATAGGCTCCAGAATCCCGATCGCCAGGACGTCGATGGGGCGCACCTATCTCGCGGCCGCCAAGCCCACGGCCCGCAAGAGCATTGAAGAGCGCTTGCGCAATCTGGATCCCACCGCCTGGCCCGCGCTGGAAGCGGACATAGGCCGGGCCGTGACCGAATTGGGCGAATACGGCTGCTGCAGCTCGTTTGGCGACTGGCAACGTGAAATCAATTCCATCGCCGCGCCTTTGCATCTGGACAAGCGCCTGCCCATGATGATTCTGAGCTCGGCAGGGCCTTCGGCACTGATGTCCTCAGCGCTGTATATGGATGAGATCCGGCCGGCCTTGCTGGACACGGCGCGCGAGATCGAAGCGGAGTTTCACCGGCGCGCCTAGCGCTCAGACGACCCTGTGCAGAGGCTGCCCGGTGGCCAGGAAAGACTGCACGTTGTGCAGCAGCGTCTCCACCAGCATCTGCGTGGCATGCTGCGTGGCGCCGCCGATATGGGGTGTCAGCACCGCATTCGGGAACCGCAGCAAGGGCGCGGGAATCTGGGGCTCCTGCTCGAAAACGTCGCTCGCAAAGCCGCCCAGTTGCTGCTGCTCCAGGGCTGCGCACAGGGCCGCCTCGTCCACCACGGATCCGCGCGCCACATTGACCAGGCAGCCCTGGGGCCCCAGGGCCTGCAGCACCTGGGCATTCACCGCATGCTGGGTCGATGCATCCGCGCGCACCGCCAGCACCAGCACATCCGACCACTCGGCAAGCGCCTGCAGCTGCGCGAAGTAGCGCACGCCGGGCAGGGCTGGGTCGCGCCGGTTGCAGCAACCCAGTTCCATGTCGAAGGCGCGCGCCCGGTCCAGAATCTTGCGCCCGACTTCGCCGGCGCCAAAAATGCCGATGCGCGCGCCGGTCAAGCCACGGGCGGGAGGCAGCCGTTGGCCCGCCGTGCTCCAGCCGCCCGAGGCGATATGGGCCTGGGCCTCGGGGATGCGACGCAGCAGGGCGATGACCATGCCCATGGCCAGGTCCGCCACGCTGGCCGAGTTCCCGCCAGGCGCATGGCAGACCGTGATGCCGCGCCGCGCGGCGGCTTGCAGGTCAATGCCGTCGTAGCCGCTGCCCCAGCAGCACAGCAGGGCCAGGTGCGGAAGACACGCCAGCTCCTCCTCGCCGGTTGGCAAGGAGCCGCGCGTGATGGCGATGCTGGCCTGCGTCCAGCGCGGGTCCGAGGGCTGCAGCACGCAATGGCCGGCAGCTTCCAGCGCGCGGACCAGCAGCTCGGGCATGGGCACCAGCAAGGCGATGGTGGCGCTCATTTCTTGCTCCCCTCCATCTTGGCCATGAACTCGCGCCGTGAAGCCACTTCCGTTTCCACATGCTGCTGCATCTGCGCGCTGCTCAAGCCCATGGGGACTTGCATATTGGCCGTCATGAAGCTCTTCCATTCGGGCGAAGCCTCCACCTTGTCCAGCGCGGCGTTCAGCCGGTCGACGATTTCCGGCGGCGTGCCGCGCTTGAGCAGCAGGCCGCGCCATATCTGCTCCACGACATCAAATCCCTGCTCCTTGTAGGTGGGGACATCCGGGAAGTTCTTGTCCCGCGTCGGTGCGCTGATGCCCAGCAGGCGGATTTCGCCTTTCTTGATCTGGCCCAGCGCCGAGCTGGGGGTGATGCCCACAGCATCCACATGCCCGCCCAGAACCGCCAGAACGGCCTGGTTGCCACCATTGAAGGGAACCCAGACGGCATCGAAGCCGGCATTCTGCTGCAGCCGGTACAGCACATACTGGTGAAAGCCCGCAGCGGCAAAGCCGCCAATCGAGACTTTGCTGGAGTCCGTCTTCAACGCGGCCACCAGATCCTTCAAGGTCTTGAAAGGGCTGCTGGCGAGTACGGCCATGCTCGAGGGCTCGGCCTGCAGGCCGCGGAAGAACAGGAAGTCCGAGGCCTTGATGGCGGACTTGGATTCGGCCAGCAGGAAAGAGGTGGAACCTGTTCCCGTGACCAGGGTGTAGCCATCGGCGGGCAGGGAGGCCGCCAAGGCCATGCCCACCGTCCCTGTGCCGCCCACCCGGTTTTCCACGATGACCGGGGTTTTCAGCTCATCCGTCAACAGCTTGCCCACCATGCGGGCCATGGCATCCAGAGGAGAGCCCGCCGAGGCCGTGCAGATGATGCGGATGGGACGGGAGGGGAAAGTCGCCGCGCTGGCCGCAGTACAGGCCAGGGCGATCACGGCCGCGATCACGAAGCGAATGAAATTCATGACGTGTCTCCTGAAGAAGAAAGAGGCCCGGCCTACTCGACACCCGCCATGACGGCATCTTCGCTGGTCCGGAAGCTGCGCGGGGCGTAGGACTTGCCGGGGTGGGAGCGCACCGCATCCTCGTCGATGTCCAGGCCCAGGCCCGGTCCGGTGGGCAGATCGATGTAGCCGTTCTTGGGCACCAGCGGGTTGCGCGCGACCACCGAGCCGAATGACTCGTAAGGCAGGAAGTATTCGGTGATGATGAAATTGGGCATGCAGGCGGCGGCATGTACGGTGGCCGACAGCGAGAGCGTGGTGGAGTTGTAGTTGTGGGGCGAGACCGCGACCAGCTCGGCTTCGGCGGCGGCGGCAATGTGGCTCAGCTCCAGGATGCCGCCGCAATTCGAGACGTCGGGGTTGATGATGTCGACGCAGCGCGCGCCCAGCAGTCGGCGAAAATCGGCGCGCCCGTAGAGCGCCTCGCCGCTCACCACGGGAATCTCGGTGGCCCGGCGCACTTCGCCCAGTGCCTCCAGGTTTTCGCTGGGGCAGGGCTCTTCGAACCAGTAGATGTCGTGTTCCTGCACGGCCTTGGACAGTTCTATGGCGGCCGTGGGGGACAGGCGGCGGTGGATGTCGAGCAGCAGATCGACTTTGGGGCCTACGGCCTCGCGCACGGCCTTGACCACGGCGACGGCATGGCGGATGTGCTCGCGCGGCACATGGGTGCGCCAAGGCCGGGGCAGGGGATCGAACTTCAGCGCATCGAAGCCCAGCTTGACCACTTTTTCGGCCGCCGCGGCAAAGTCCGCGGGCGAGGACAGTTTGTAGCTCCAGCCGTTGGCGTAGACCCGGATGCGCTGGCGGCAGGTTCCGCCCAGCAGATTGTAGACCGGTTGCTGCGCGACCTTGCCGGCAATGTCCCACAGCGCCTGCTCCAGACCGGATACCGCGCACCAGAACTCCAAGGAGGAGCGGCGCTGGGCATAGTCGTCATAGGCAACCTGCAGGAAATGGCGGATGTTCCAGGCCTCGCGGCCGACCAGGTACTGGCCCAGCGACTCGACCTGGGCCGCAATCGCGCCATCGCGGTCGTACTGGCTGTAGGCCTCGCCCCAGCCGACGACGCCGTCACTGGTTTCGATGCGCACGAACACCAGGTTCTTGCGCCATCCAGGATGCACGGGCAAACATTCCACTTTGACGATCTTCATGCGGCTATCTCCATCGTTTCATGCGTGCCGGGCCGGCAGCGCTGAGCCCACTCTAGCGATGCTGGCAGATAAGGTAAATAATAGATTTATTGGATTGAGTAATAAGCAGAGGTTATCCCCATGCGTTTTCAGCGCCGCCATATGGAAGTCCTGGTCACCATCGCCGACAGCGGCTCCATCCACAAAGCCGCATTGCAGCTGGGCATCAGCCAACCGGCGGTATCCAAGGTGCTGGCCGACATAGAACAGGGTTTCGGCGCCCGCTTGTTCGAGCGCACCGCCAGCGGCAGCGCGCTGACGGACAAGGGCCAGGCCCTGGTGGCACAGGCGCGGTTTCTGGTGCGCAGCATCGAGCGCCTGGACCTGGCCGCGCAGTCCGAGGCCGCCGTGGTGCGTTTCGGCTGCATTCCCCGCGCCATGCGCACGCTGATGCCGCACATCGTCAACCGGATGGCGGAGGCCGCGCACAGCGCTGCGTCCTATCAGCTCAAAGTGGTTGAAGAGGCCTCGGCCGCCTTGCTCGCGGGGATTCAAAGCGCGAGCCTGGACTTTGCGGTGATGCGCCATGTGGGGGGCGAGGAAGCCATAGGCCGGCAACTGGTGGTGGAGCGGCTCTACGACGAGCGGCCGCTGATCGTGGCCTCGGCGCGGCATCCGCTGGCAAAGCGCCGGCAGATCGCGTTGCACAGCTTGCTGCAGCATCGCTGGGTTCTTCCCGCCGTGGCTACCACTTCCAGGACCGTGCTGGATCGCTTCTGCCAGGAGCAAGGCCTGCCCCTCATCCAGCCGGTGATGGAGACCCGCAGCCTCGACAGCAGCGTGGCCCTGGTGGCGGGCACGGACTTGCTGTCCCTGCTGCCGGAGTCGCTGGCGCGGTGGTATGAAAAAACGGGCTTGGTGAGCGTGCTGCGCGTGGCCCCCGCCTTGCCGAGCACGGCGGTGTTGCTGGTGTCCGACCCGCAGGCCCAGAGCGATCCCACGCTGGCCGCTTTCCGGGCGTTGGTGCTGGAGGCGGCCGCCAGCGCCCGTTCGCCCTAGAACACGCCCAGCGCCATCCCTGCGCCCATGGCTTCGCCCAGCGCATAGCACTGCAGCAGCTCTGGCTCGGCGATCTCCTTGGGCGCGAGAATGGCTTCGGGCGTTTGCGCATGGGTGCAGACGATCAGCGGATCGGCCACGGCCTTGAGGCGCCAGCCGGTGGCGATGCGCGCGATCTGCTTGGCGGCGTTCTCGCCGTCGCTGCCTGCGCAGATCAGGCTGGCGTAGGGCCGGCCGTTGATGCGGTCGAGCGCGCCGTAGTAGCTGCGGTCGAAAAAGTCCTTGAGCTGGCCGCTGATGGCCGCGAGGTTTTCCGGCGTGGCGAAGATATAGCCGTCGGCCGCCAGCACATCGGCAGGCCCGGCTTCGCTGGCGTGCAGCAGGCGGACTTCGATGCCGCTTTCTCCGGCGGCTCCGTCGCGCGCGGCCTGGGCCATCTGGCGCGTGCCGTCGGTCATGGAGTGGTAGACGATGAGCAGGGTTTTGCTGGACATATGCCAAGCATAGTGCCTGCGCTCAGGTGGTGCAGGCCAGGGGCGTGCGTTGGGTTTCGGACATTGCCGGCGCCGCGGCCTTGTGCAGGCATTGCAAGGTCTGCAGCTTTTCGCCCGCAAGGGTCAGCCAGCTGCGCAGGTCGGTGTCTGGCGCGGTTTCGGGCGCATGCAGCAGCGAACACGAAGGCGCGATCCACAGCGGCCCGCGGTGCTTGGCGCTGGCCTGCTGGAGCAGCCGCAGGGCGGCGTCCAGGTCGCTGCGGCCGTCGACCAGGCCCAGCGACAGCAGCTTGTAGGCCGGCAGCCAGTCGAGCACGCCCGTCAGATCCTGTGGTGCACGCACCAGATCGATGTGCAGGCCCGCGACGGGCAACTGGCAAGCCAGGCGCAGCTTGTCGCCCAGCGAAGCGAAATGGGTGGCGAGCAGGATTTGCGCGCCCGAGCGCGACAGCTGCCAGTACGCGCCTTCATAGGCATGGCGCCAGGCGTCGGGCAGGTCCAGCCCCAGGATGGGCTCGTCCACCTGCACCCATTGCACGCCTGCGCCCTTGAGCTGGGCCAGCAAATGGGTGTAGACGGGCAGCAGTTGATCGAGCAGCGTGAGCCGGTCCACGCCGTCCTGCGATTGGCCCAGCCACAGAAAGCTCAGCGGACCCAGCAGCGTGGCCTTAACCGGGTGGCCCAATGCCTGGGCCTGGCGCACTTCGGCCAGCAGCCGCTCGGCATGCAGGCTGAAGCGGGTGTCGCGATGGAATTCGGGCACAAGGTATTGGCAGTCGGTATCAAACCACTGGGCGGACTTCAATGCGGGCGGCGATCCGTTGGGCGGCAATCCGTCGGGCGGCGCTCCGTTGGGCGCGCAGCCCAGCAGCTGCATATGGTCCAGCATGGGATCGAACAGCGCGCAGTCGCCGACGCTGACATGGTCCAGGCCTGCGTCGCGTTGCAGCTGCCAGTGGCGGGCACGCAGCGCGGCGGTCTGGTCTTCGCGCTGCTGTCCCCTGCGGGGCAGGGCCAGGATATGTGTGGGTATCGTCATGGCAGCAATGGTCATCGCAGCGCGCTTATTATTCAAACGAAAAATTTACCGTCTCAACTTGAATAAAACTAATAGTGCTCAGCTCCATTCTCGAAATCCGCCACCTGCGCACGCTGGTCGCGCTGCGTGACACCGGCAGCCTGGTGCGCGCGGCGCAGCTGCTCAACCTGACCCAGTCGGCCCTGTCCCATCAGGTCAAGCTGCTCGAAGAACGCTTTGGCGGCCCGCTGTTCGAGCGCAAGTCCGTGCCGCCGCAGTTCACGGCCATCGGTCTGCGGCTGCTGGCGCTGGCCGATGGCGTGCTGCCCCAGGTGGAAAGCGCCGAGCGCGATTTGGCCCGGCTGGCCACGGGCGGCGCGGGCCAGTTGCGCATTGCCGTCGAATGCCATACCTGTTTCGACTGGCTGATGCCGGCCATGGACGCTTTTCGCCAGCGCTGGCCCGAAGTGGAAATGGACATTGTTTCGGGCTTTCACCCCGACCCGGTGGCGCTGGTGCTGCAGCGCAAGGCCGATGTGGCCATCCTGGCCGAGCCCGAAGACAGCGACGCCGTGCACAGTTTTGCGCTGTTCGGCTTCGAAATCGTGGCCCTGGTGGCCAACGAACACGCGCTGGCCGCGAAGCCGTCGCTCTCGGCCCAGGATTTTGCCGACCAGGTGCTGATCTCCTACCCCGTGCCCGACGAAATGCTGGACGTGATGCGCCAGGTGCTGGTGCCCGCGGGCATAGCGCCAGCCGGCCGGCGCACCACCGAGCTCACGGTGGCCATGCTGCAACTGGTGGCCAGCGGCCGCGGCATCGCCACCTTGCCGCGCTGGGCCGCGCAAAGCTATCTGAACCGCGCCTACGTGACGGCCAAATCCATAGGCCCCCAGGGCCTGCAAGGCCAGCTGTTCATGGCTGCGCGCACGGCCGACGCAGCCCAGCCCTGGCTGCAGGAGTTTGTGCAGGTGACGCGCGAAAGCTCATTCAAGAGCCTGCCGGGGATTGCCTTGCTGTGAGGGCAGGGGGGCAGCCGCGCCCGACCAAGGGCATGGCGCTGGCCATGACGGTCATGCGCAGCACGCCGTGCGCCATCAGGGCTGTGCCGCAGCTTCCACAAATGCCTGCTCCACGGCGTCGAGCCGGCGCATGCCCGCATCCGCCATCCGCCGCACCAGGCAGATCTGTCGCACGGGCGCGGCGCGGCCCAGCGGGATCTCGCGCACGCCGTAGGCATCGCGCAACTGGTAGCGGATCTTGGGCAGCACCGACACGCCTATGCCCGCGGCGACCATGGCCACGATGGCGTCCATGCCCGGCACGTCGAGCAGCGGCTGGCGCTGCGGCACCAGCTGGTTGACGAAGCGCGCCGCCATCTGCCCCGCGACCACGGAGCGGTCCAGCCGTATCCAGGGGGAATGGGTCAGGATCTGCTTGACGGTGCCTGGTGCCATCTGCGCCGGCACGACCAGCACGAACTGCTCGCGCAGCAGCGGCGTCCACAGCAGCCGGCTCGATCCGCCTGAAACAGGCCGCACGACCACGGCGGCATCGACGCGGCCGGCCTTGAGGCTTTGCAGCAGGTCGGGCGTGGTGCCGCGATCGATTTGCAGCGCAATCCTGGGCGCCTGGCGCTGCAGCGCCGCGAAGGCCTGGGGCAGCAAGGTGGTCAGCGCCGACTCGGTGATGCCCAGCCGCACATTGCCCGCGGGCGGGGCGTGCGTGGTGTGGCGCAGGGACTCGAGCTCGGCCAGGCTGCGGTCGACCACGGCCGCGAGTTGCAGCGCGAACGGCGTGGGCCGCGCATTGCGCGCCGAGCGGTCGAACAGCGGCTGGCCGAAGTACTGCTCCAGCTGTTTCATCTGCAGGCTCACGGCGCTGGGTGTCAGGTTCACCTGCTCGGCGGCCTGGGCAAAGCTGCCCTGCCGCACGACCGCTGACAAGGTGGCAAGCAACTGCATTTTCATGAGTTTTTCTCGTGTTTCGAACGACGAATGATCAAGCAACAACGCGGCATTGTCTTCTAGCATGCGGGCTTGTTCAATCGATTTCGCCAGGCCATGACCTCCACTTTCCGTCTCGAAGACTTCGCCGCGCCGAACTCTGCATCCCCCGCCAGCGCCGGCGCCCCCGCGTTGCCGCGCCGTCTGCGCAAGATGCTGTCACTGGACGATTTCGAGGACGCGGCCCGCGACTTCCTGCCTGGTCCGATCTTTGCTTATGTGTCCGGCGGCTGCGAGACCAACCGCTCGCTGCAGGGCAACCGCAGCGCCTTCGCCGACTACGGCTGGCAGACGCGCATCCTGAAGAACACGTCGGCGCGCACGCTGGCGACGAGGCTGCTGGGCGAGGAGTACGCCGCGCCGTTCGGCATCGCGCCCATGGGCATCAGCGCGCTGTCGGCCTATCGCGGCGATCTGGTTCAGGCGCAGGCCGCGGGCGCGGCCAATATCCCCATGATCCTGAGCGGCACGTCGCTGATCCCCATGGAAGAGGTGGCCCGCGCCAACCCCCGTGCCTGGTTCCAGGCCTACGTGCCGGGCGAGCCCGAGCGCATCGCGCTGCTGCTGGACCGCGTCGAGCGCGCGGGCTTTGGCACGCTGGTGGTGACCGCCGACACGCCGGTCTCGGGCAACCGCGAGAACAATCTGCGCGCGGGTTTTTCCACGCCGCTGCGCCCCAGCCTGCGCCTGGCCTGGGAAGGTATCACGCACCCGGGCTGGCTCTGGGGCACGGCGCTGCGCACGCTGTTGTGCAACGGCATGCCGCACTTCGAGAACTCCCAGGCGCAGCGCGGCGCGCCCATTCTGTCGTCCACCGTGACGCGCGATTTCGGTGCGCGCGACCATTTGAACTGGGAGCACTTCGATCTGATACGCCGGCGCTGGAAAGGCAAGCTGGTGCTCAAGGGCATCTTGCACCGGGACGACGCGGTCCAGGCCCGCGACCATGGTGCCGACGGCATCATTCTGTCGAACCACGGTGGGCGCCAGCTCGACGGCGCGGTGTCGCCGTTGCAGGTGCTGCCGGGCGTGGTGCAGGCGCTGGGAAGCGATTACCCGGTGATGATGGACAGCGGTTTTCGGCGCGGCAACGACGTGTTGCTGGCGCTCGCGCTGGGCGCAAAGTTCGTCTTTGTCGGCCGGCCTTTCAACTACGCGGGCGCCGTGGCGGGCGAGGCCGGCGTGCGCCATGCGATCGGCATCCTGGCCTCGGAAATCATGCGCAATATGGCGCTGATCGGCGTGACCAGCCCCGCGGATCTGGGCCGCGAGCACCTGTTTTCCAGGCTTTCGTAGCCACAACGCAAAACACGCCGGCATCCATGGGATACCGGCGTGTGCGGCTTGAGACCCCGGGCCTTACTCGAGCTTGATATTCGCCTCGCGAATCAGATTGCCCCATTTCGTGTGCTCGGCCTTGATGAAGGCCGCGAACTGCTGGGGTGTGCCGGTCACGGGAATGCTGCCTTCGAAGGCCAGCTTGTCCTGCACCTCCTTGCGGCCCAGCATGGCGACCACTTCCTTGTTGACGCGGGCCACGGCATCGGCCGGCATGCCGACCGGGCCGACGAGGCCCAGCCAGGTGGTCGCGTCGAACTGGGGAAAGCCTTGCTCGGCCACCGTGGGCACATGGCCGATCACGGGCAGGCGCTGGGCGGAACTCACGGCCAGTGCGCGCACCTTGCCGGCCGTCATCTGCGACATCACGGATACGCTGTTGCCGAAGTACAGCTGGATCTGGCCGCCGAGCAGCTCGTTCATCGCCGGGCCCGCGCCCTTGTAAGGCACTTGCAGCACCTTGATGTCAGCGCGGCGCGCGAGCATCTCACCCGCGAGGTGGCCCACGGTGCCGTTGCCCGCCTGGCCTATGCTGAACTCGCCGGGCTTGGCCTTGGCGGCCTTGATGAAATCGGCGAGCGTGCGAAACGGCGAATCGGCGCGCACCACGAGCACCACGGGCTGGACCGCGATCTCGACGATGGGCGTGAAATCCTTCAAGGGATCGAAAGGCATCTTGGCGTAGAGCGCCGGATTGATCGACAGATTGGAGGCCTGGCCCATGCCTATGGTGTAGCCGTCGGGCTGGGCCTTGGCCACGGCGTCAAGGCCGATGTTGCCGGCCGCGCCCGGGCGGTTCTCGACGATCACCGTCCACTGATTGAGCACCGTGAACTTCTCGGCGATCAGGCGCGATGTCGCATCGGTGCCGCCGCCCGGAGGGAAGGGCACGATCAGCTTGATGGGCTTGGCTGGCCAGCTGCTTTGGGCAAAGGCACCGGTCGCTGTGGCCGTCAGCGCCAGTGCGCCGGTGTGAAGAAAAGTACGTCGTTGCATGGTTGTCTCCTTTTGTTGTTTCTTGGTCGTGTGCGCTGGCCGCTCTAGATCGGCAGGCCTTTTTCCCGCAGCACGGCGTCGAAGCGCTCGGGATCGGCCGTGCCGGTACGGTTGGTCTCGCGGATCTTGGCCTCCTTGGCCAGGTGGGCACGGGTCCTGGCGAGCACGCTGGCGGCTTCCGCGGCCGGCACGGCGATCACGCCGTCGGCGTCGCCGATGATCAGATCTCCCGGCATCACCACCATGCCCGCGCAGGAGACCGGCACATTGACTTCGCCCGGGCCGTCCTTGCTCGGGCCGCGGTGCGTGTGCGCCTTGGCGAAGATGGGCATGCCGTCCTCGGCCCATTCGCACAGATCGCGCACCGCGCCGTCGATGACCAGGCCGCCCAGCTGCTTGGCGATGCAGGTCGTGCGCATCAGGCCGCCGACCAGCGCCTGGGACACATCGCCGCTGCCGTCGATGACCAGCACATCGCCAGGCTCCACCATCATCAGCGCCTTGTGGATCATCAGGTTGTCGCCCGGCCGCACGCGCACCGTGACGGCCGGGCCGCACAGCACGGTATCGAGCCGCTGGTGGTACTGGCGCAGGCCTACGGTGCCGACGTTGCGGCTCATGGAATCGCCGATGGCCGCGACCGGCATGGTGCGAAAGGCCGCCACGGTCTCGGCGTCGGGGCCGGCGGCACGGGGATGGATGCGGTAGCCGGCGGGCCAGGATGTGTTGTCGCTCATGAAGGGCTCTTGTCGTTGGAGGAGAAAACCTGTGGGTTCACGCAGGCGGAGGGATCAGGGGCCTGGCCGGTCAGAAAGCCCAGCACGTTGTGGGCTGCGCCCGTGGCCATGCCTTCGAGCGCGGCGGCGGTCGAGCCGCCGACATGGGGCGTGAGCACGACGTTGGGCAGGGCGGCGAGCGGGCTGTCGGCCGGCAAGGGCTCCACAGCCATGGTGTCCAGCCCCGCGGCGAACAGCGCGCCCGAGCGCAGCGCTGCGATCAAGGCGGGCTCGTCGATGACTTCGCCGCGCGCGGTGTTGATCAGGATGGCGCCGCGCGGCAGCAGCGCGAGGCGGGCGGCGTCGATGAGATTGCGCGTGTGCGGGTTCAGCGGAATGTGCAGGCTCAGCACGTCGGTGCGTGGCAGCAGCGCTTCGAGCGCGTCGTGCAGAACGACGCCTGCGACGGGGGAGGGCCCGCGCAGGCCGGGATCGAAGGCTTCGACTTCCATGCCCAGCGCCAGTGCCACTTTCGCCACGCGCTGGCCGATCTGGCCGAAGCCGACCAGGCCCAGGCGCCGGCCGGCCAGCTGCACGCCGTCCTGGGCACGCGTCCAGCGACCGGCCCGGAGTTCGCCGTCGAGCAGCGCGATCTTGCGCGCCGCCGCCAGCATCAGGCCCAGCGTCAGTTCCGCGACCGACTGCGCGTTGGCGCCGGCCGTCACATACACCGGGATGGATCGCGCCGTGGCGGCGGCGACGTCGATGTTGGGCACGCCCACGCCGTGTTTGGAGATGACTTTCAGCGTGGGGCAGGAATGGATCGCGGCGGCGGACAGCTCGACCGTGCGCGAGATCACGGCGTCTACCGGTTCGCTGGCCAGGGTCTGCTCCACTTCGGCCGTGCTGCTGCCGTCGCGCATGAGGATGGTGCGGCAGCCGGCCGCTTCCAGGATGCGCAAGCCCGCCGGGGCCAGTTGGGGCGCGGTGACAAAAATCGTGAATGCCATGGGGGTCTCGTTCTTGGATGTCAGGCAGGTCCTGATGAAGACGCATTCTGCGCAGCCGCATTCATTCGGTCTATTCGATAATGTTGATGAACTCATTTCTTTTGGTAATGGAATAAGGCCTCCCATGGACTTGCATCTGCGCGACTTGCGCTACTTCGAGACGGCGGCCGAGTTGGGCCACTTCGGCCAGGCGGCGGAGCAGCTCGCGCGCAGCCAGCCCGCGCTCACCAAGTGCATACAGCGGCTGGAAGAGGCGTTCGGCAGCCCGCTGTTCGAGCGCGAAGGCCGCGGCGTGCGGCTCACGCCCGTGGGGGAAATGCTGCTGGGGCGCGCGCGCATGCTGCGCAACACGGCCCAAGAGGTGGTGCGACAGGTGCAGGAGTTCGCGGAGGGCCACGCAGGCCATGTGCGCATAGGCAGCGGCCCCGTGGCGGCCGATCACCTGTTGCCCGAGGTCTGCAGCCTGGCGCTGGAAGGCGGCTACAAGACGACGATCAGCATCGTCGTGGGTCCCAGCTGGGAGCTGCGCGAACAGCTGCGGGAAGGCAAGATCGACCTGCTGATCGGTCTGACCATAGACGGCGATCCGACGACCGTCTCCTATCCCATTCTGGAAGACGTGGTGGTCGTCGCCGCCAGCGGCACGCACCCGGTGTTCCAGCAGCCGCACATCACGATGGAATCGCTTCTAGCCTACCCCTGGGCCTTGCCGGCGCGCAATATTCCCAGCCGCCAGTGGCTGGACATGGTGTTCTCCAGCCAAGGCCTGGCCACGCCCAGCGTGCAGATTGAAGCCAGCTCCATCGCGCTGCTGCCGCGCATGATCGCGCGCACCCATTTGCTGAGCTTTGTCTCGCGCAATACCCTGGATCTGCTGGAAGGCGATCACCTGCAGGAGGTGCGGCTCGAGGCCACGACGTTGCGGCGCAAGCTCGGCGTCACCGTGCGGCGCACGGGCGAGCTGTCGCCCGCGGCGCAGCGCATCGTCGCACTGCTGCGGGCCAGGGGCGCGGCCATGGTGCATGCGCCCCAAGGGCGAGCCGCCGCGCGGGAATGATCAGGCTTCGGCGCGCTTGGGTCTGAAGATGGCGAAGTTGCCGTTGGCGTGCGCCACGAGGACCTGGTCCACGTAAAGCCGTGACTCCAGATTGGCAAGGGTCTTGCCGCGGTTGATCAGTTCGGATTTGCACACCAGCTGGCCTTCAAACACCGGTTTGAAATAGTTGATCTTGATTTCCACCGTGGCGCAGATCTCTCCCGCTGCCAGCGTGGGGTAGAGCGCCGATCCCATGCCGGTGTCGGCCATGGCGTAGAGCACGGCCCCGTGCACCACGTGGTGCGGGTTCAGGTGGTGGGGCGCGACCACCAGGGTCTGCGTGTTGCTGCCGGCCTGGCTGGCTTCGGAGCGCAAGTCGATCAGCTCGGCGAAAGGATGTTTCATGGTGTGCATGGAATGTCTTGAGTCGTCTTGGGCGCTAGGCAATGGCGCGCGCCTGCCCCTGCCAATAGGGCTCGCGCAGGATGCGCTTGAGGATCTTGCCGCTGGGGTTGCGCGGCAGCGCGTCGAGAAAATCCACGCTCTTGGGGCATTTGTAGTGGGCAAGATTGGCGCGCATGAACGCGATGATGTCGGGCTCGCTGCTTTGCGCGCCCGGGCGCAGCACAACGCAGGCTTTGACGGCTTCGCCCCAGACGGAATTCGGCACCCCGATCACGGCGCCGTCCGCGATGTCCGGGTGTCGCATCAACACGTTCTCGACTTCGGCGGGGTAGATGTTTTCGCCGCCGGACAGCACCATGTCCTTGATGCGGTCGGTGATGTAGAGATAGCCGTTTTTCAGATAGCCGCCGTCGCCGGAGCGAAACCACCCGCCATTGGCGTTGCGGCCTTCGGGAAAGGCCGCCGCCGTGGCCTCGGGATTGCGCCAGTATTCCTTCAGATTGCGGATGGACTCTATCCAAATCTCACCGACTTCGCCTTCGGGCAAATCCTTCAGGTTCGTGGGATCGACGATGCGCAGACGGGCACCGCCCACCGGGCGTCCGGCCGAGCGCAACAAGCCGGGTACGCCGGCCTGGTGGTCCGCCCAGGACAGAAAGGTCGCCACGCCAGACACTTCGGTGAGTCCATAGGCCTGTACGAGCTTGCATTGGAAAACTTCAGCGGCCTGCTGCAGCACCACTTCGCTGATGGGCGAGCCGGCATAGGCCATCAGGCGGAGGTTCCGGTAATCGGCGGTTCGCGCTGCGGGGTGTTGCAGCATGAACTGGATCATGGCGGGCACCAGCAAGGTGTGGGTGATGCCCTGGGCCGCGAAGCTTTGCAGGTAGGCCGCGGGGTCGAAACTCGAATAGGCTTCGGTGCGTGCGCCGGTATAAAGCGTTGCCACCAGCACGCAGATGCCGGCCACATGGAACACCGGCAAGGGATTGCCCATCACATGGCGGTGGTCGAACTCCCAGTCGGTTTCTATGGCCTGGGCCACGGCCAGCAGGCCTTGGTGCGACAGCACGACGCCTTTGGGCAATCCTGTCGTTCCCGAGGAGTACAGCTGCAGCGCCGCATCGGAAGTGTCGGCCTGCACGGGCGTGAAATCCGTGCCGAAGCGGCTGTACCAGTCCTCGAAACCGGGCAGTCCTTCGCCGGCCTGCTCGGTGCAGACCAGTTGCTTGAGCCGGGGCAGGCGGGCCTGGAGCGCGCTCCCCGCGAGATCCGCGTCGACCAGCAGAAAAGACGCTTGCCCGTTGTCCACGATGTATTCGAGCTCGGCCACCGTCAGCCGCCAATTCACCGGCATGCACACGGCGCCGAGCTTGCAGGTGGCCAACAGCAGTAGCATGCAGTCGAGGTGGTGCCGGGTCAGCGCCGCCACCCGGTCGCCCTGGACCACGCCCATGGCGGTCAGCGCGTTGGCGATCTGGTTGCTCGCGCGCTCGACGTCCTGGAACGTCAGGCGTCTGTCGCCTTGGGCGTAGGCCATGGCGTCGGGGCGGCTGGCCACCTGCCGCCTCAGGGTCTCCATCAGGGTTTGATCGTGCACAGCTGTCTCCTTGGGTGTGATGGGCGGGTCAGCCTTCGAGGGCGGCGAGCTGTTCGCTCAGTTGTGCATGAAAGCGTGGCGCGCTGAACTCGAAAGTGCCGAACGTCAGCGCCGCATTGGCGCCGGAGGGCAGGCCGGTCTGGATGGACTCGGACAGTTCGTAGTCTTCGGTCAGGGTGCGGCGATAGAGATCGACGTTGGCATTCCAGTAGCCCAGCGCCTTGGGACTGTCCGGCGCGGCGGGCAGCAAGGTGATTTCATGGATCTTCGTGACGCCCGGTGCCTGCAGCTCGACGGTGCTCATCTGGGCATGGTCGGGCTGGACCAGAATGGTGGTGCTGGGAAAGAAGAAATACAGCAGGTTGCCGTGCTTGCGGGGCTCGAAGCTTTCCACCGCGGGAGGGTTGTCGCGTTCGAAATTCGACTTGACGAGGTACAGGCGGCGGTGGAGGCCGAACTCGTCGACGATTTGCGTATTGGCGGCGAACATGTGGGCGATCGTCTGGCGGTGCGCGATCTTGAAATGGTAGGCCTCGAAGAAACCGTCCACCAGCAGCTTCCAGTTGGCCTTCACTTCGTAGGACCGGGGCGCAAAGGCTGCCGGCGCGCGCAAATCCAGCGTTTCCAGCTCGTCCATCAGCGGCCCCAGGCAGGCATCGACATCGGTGTCCGCCAGATCGGGGTCGGCGATGACCCAGATCAGGCCTGCACGCTCGCTTGCGGCCAGCCGGCGCAGTCCGGAATCGCTCTTGTTCAGACAGGGAAAGCCAAAGGCCTCGGGCACGCCGCGCAGCGCGCCGTCCGCTTGATAGGTCCAGGCGTGATAAGGGCAGACGAAGGCCTTGGCTTGCTCGCCGCTGCCCACAGGCACAACGCGCGCGCCCCGATGACGGCAGACATTGAGGAAGGCGTGGACCGCGCCATCGGCTTGGCGCACGAGCAGCAAAGGGGTGCCGGCGCGGTCCAGCGCGCGCCAGGCGCCGGGGGCGGGCAGCTCGGAACTGGCGGCGACCGGCTGCGGGAAGCGTTTGAAAAGCCGGGCCTCCTGGGCGAGACGGTCGGGGCTCAGGTAGGGCTCGACTGCCACGGTGCCACCGCCGTTCTCAGGCTCCGGCCTCTCCCCACGCACCGCGGCGAGCGTGCGCTGGTGCAAATCGCGAACAACTTCTGGTTTCATGGATGGCTCCGAATCAAGGTCTGAAAAAGTGTTTCCGTGATCTTCTCTATCCAGGGCCCGTCCTGCGACAGCAAGGGCTCGTCGAGTTGCATGCGGTGGAACGTGGGCCGCACCACCAGCGCATAGGCCAGGGTGCCCAGCACCTGGGTCAGAAATGCCAGGGGCGGGCCGGGCGGCAGCAGCCCTGCGTTTTGCGCCGCCGAGAATTCCCGGGCCAGGGTGCTCACCAGAGGGGTCAGCGGCAGCGTCTGCGCAGCGTCCACGCGCCCCATGTTGTCTATGAGCTCTCTGAGGATCAGCCGCACGGCCGGCGGGCGCTCGATCGTCCAGGTCGCCAGCGCCGCCATCAAGGCGCGCAAGCGCTCCCTGGGGCCGGTCACGTCCGCCAAGGCGGTCGCCACGCGCTCGCAGATCTCGCCGCCGACCTGATCGAGCAAGGCCAGATACAAAGCGGCCTTGGTCGGGTAGTGGTGGATCAGGCCGGGGTTGCTCAAACCCGCCGTGCGGGCCATGGAGCTCAAGGACGCGCCATGAAAGCCCTGGGCCGCGAACGCCTCTTCGGCGGCGGCCAGCGCGCGCCGCCGCGAGTCGGCCGAGAGATCGTGTTTTTTAACGCTGGAGAAGGAATCGGTCATTGACTTGACAATACCGACCGATCAGTCGGTATGTCAATATCGTATGCCCGCAGCCGTCGCCTGGGCGAGGCGCTCAGCCCGCGTCCGGGTCCTTGAAAGCAATCCAGGCACTCCAGAACAGACTGGAGAAGAACCGCGCGGGTTGGGTGAAGCCCGCCGCGAGCAGCATGGACTCCACTTCGGCTTCGGAGCTCGGAGGAACGGCCCCCTGGCGGATTTTTCCCAGCTTCGCTGCGACTTCGGCGTCGCTGGCGCCCGACATGCGCCAACGCTGCGCCCAGGCCGCGAGAAACAAGGGCTGCGACTCATAGGCACAGCGGTTGCAGGCCAGAATGAACGGCGCACCAGGCGTCAGCCGCTCCGCCATGGCGCGCAGCATGGCGTCCTTTTCCTGCTGCAAGGGCAGGTGGTGCAGCACGCCGATCAAGGTGGCGGCATCAAAGAGCCTGCCGCGCGGCAGTGCATCCACCGTGCCCACGATCGGCTCCACACGGTCGGCAAAGCCTGCCTGCGCGATCCGTTCCAGGGCGGGCTCCAGCATGGCCAGGGAGGGATCCACCGCCACGAATTTCCAGTGCGGCTGCAGAGGTGCGGCGGCGATGATTTCCTGGCCCGTGCCGCCCGCACCGCCGACCAGAATGCTCCAGTCCCCATCGCCCAGATGGGCCGACAGCAAGCAGGCCGACAGTTCATGGCAGGCGTCATACCCGGCCAAGGCGATCCGGCTTTGGGTGGCGTACTCCTGGGCACGGGAGTGATCGAACTTGGTGATGGCTTCAGGGGCGTGCATGCGAATCATCCTAGCGCTCGACCTCCCGCCACAAAAGCCGTGGTGCGCGACCGGGGCCATCGCGGTTTGCTGGCACGGCGCGGCCCATGCCGCGCTGCGCCGCGAAAACCGCCAGCTAGAATCGGCGCGGTACGCCGGCCCTTAGGGGTCTGCCCCTTCGGGCGTGAAATGAATCCATGGGTCCTTCGTCGTGAGAGGGGCGGGTGTGCGATTCATCTCTGCGCCACCCAAACCCGTCCACCACGCACCGGCATGGTGGGCTTCTAAGCTCCATTTTTTGCCATGAATCCTCCATTGAGCCCCTCCGTCTGTTTTCGAACCTTGGCCATGCTCAGCGTCTGCGCGGGCGGGCTGGGCTGGCCGTTGGCGGGGCTCGCCAAGGATCAGGACGACAGCCTTTTCGGACTGCGCCCCACGACCACGACCTGGCGGGTGACCTCGGAAACCTGGAAGCTGCCCAACAACGAAAAAATGGGCATGGTCGGTGGCAATCTGCTGTTCGATGTGGCCGACAACGTCAAGCTGGGCCTGGCGTCTTATGGCGCCGTGCGTGGCGAGCGCGGCGGTTTCATCACCCTGGGCATGACGGGCGAAGTGCAGCAGCGGCTCAGTCCTTCCTTGCTGGGCCACGTCGGCCTGTTTGTGGGGGCAGGCAGCGGGCGCAGCAGCCTGGCGCTGGCGGGCGGCGGCCTGATGGTGCGCAGCGATGTCGGTCTGATCTATGAAGCCGGGCGCTATGGCAAGCTGGGTTTCGGCGTGAGCCACGTCAGATTCCCATCGGGATCGATCAGCACGACCCAGCCCTATCTGCTGTATGAATACTCCTTCAACAGCCTGCTGGGCAATGGCTGGGACCGAGGGGCGTCGGGCGGCAGCGCATCGGCTGCGCCATTCGGCATGGCATCCAACGCACAGGAATTCTCCCTGGTCGCGCGCAGCTACAGAATCCCGTCCTCCGTCGTGCAAGACGGCGGTCAGCCCCAGCACCACAGCATGCAGCTGCTGGGCGTGGAGTGGCTGTCTTATCTGGACGACCGCTGGTTCCTGAAGCTGGAAGCCGAAGGCGCCGTGGGCGGCAAGAGCAATGGCTACATGCAAATCCTGGCAGGCGGCGGTTACCGCCTGCCGCTGACCAGCAGCACGGCCATCAAGCTCCATGCCGCGGCCGGTCCGGCCGGTGGCGGCAATGTGGACACTGGCGGTGGTCTGCTGCTGGATGCCGGCATCTCCCTGCAACAAAAGCTGACGCAGCGCACTGCGCTGGAATTGTCCGTGGGTGAACTGCGCGCACCGTCCAAGAGCTTCAAGGCGCAGAGCGTGGCGCTCAAGCTGAACTACCAGTTCGGCCTGCCCGCCGCGACGTCGGCGACCGTTCCCTGGTCTGCACTGGATGGCTTTGACAGCGTGCCGCTGCGCCTGCGCACGGTGACCCAGAATTACCTCAAGAACAGCCCCAACTGGCGCAGCAGCAATGTGGACCAGTCGGTCGGCAACCTCGGAATGCAGGTGGACTACTTTGTCTCGCCCAACTGGTTCCTGACCGGTCAGGCCCTGGCGGCGTATTCGGGCAAAGCCGGCGGCTACATGACCGGCCTGGTCGGTGCCGGCGGGCAGTTGCCAGTCTCCGATCGCTGGTTTGTGGAAGGTGAAGCGCTGCTGGGCGCTGCCGGCGGCGGTGGTCTGGCGATGGGCGGCGGCCTGGTGGGCCAAGCCAATGCGAGCCTGGGTTACCGCTTGTCCAAATCACTGTCGGTGATGGCCACCGCAGGGCATATGTCGGCGCTGCGCGGCGACTTCAAGGCCAAGGTGGTGGGCGTTTCGCTGGCTTACCAGTTCACGGGCCTGGCCGAAAAGTAAGCGGCAGGCCCGCTCGAGAGCCCGTCGTAGGGGGTGACAAGGGGCGGGTGCTGGCGTCGATTTCCTGATGTGGCTGAGGCTGAGCGTGCAGTTTTCCTGCACGCAAGGCGAGGCTGCGGCTGGAAATCCTGAATCCGGTGTGCGGGAAGGCCGCGCATGTAATGGTTTCCTGTGATTTATTTTTTCATGGGATGGGTCGATCGTCGCGGCCAAACCACAGCCTGGGATTAACCAGGGGTTACATTTGCGTACGATTTCACACTTTTCCCGATGTCCTACTTGCGCAATTTCAGGCTTCTGACCTGTTCTCTTGTCGGTCTGTCCAGCCAGGCTGTTCTTTCCCAACAATTGCCTGACGCGGGCACCCAGTTGCGGCAGATTGCACCTGTGCCGCAGCCTGTGCGACCCGCGCCCGAGTTGCGTATCCAGTCGCCGGAGACCCCGGTCCAGGCTGGTGTGGAGGGCGGCGTGAAAATCGTGGTCTCGTCCGTGCAGATCGAGGGGGCGACGGCCTTCGCGGCCAGCGAATTGCTGGCGCAGTCAGGTTTCCAGCCCGGCAGCGAGCTCGACTTGTCGCAACTGCGAGCGCTCGCGGTACGGATTACCGACTTCTACCGGCGTGAGGGATTCTTCGTGGCACGTGCCTACCTGCCGGCACAGGATGTGCGCGACGGTCAGGTCACTATCACGGTGGTCGAAGGCACTTACGGCAAGGTTGAGCCGCGCAACCAGTCCCGGCTTTCCTCGTCGGTGGTCAACGGCCTGATGGGCGATGTGGCCCCGGGCCAGCCGGTGCGCAGCGCGCCGCTGGAAAGCAGCTTGCTGCTGCTGTCCGACCTGCCCGGCGTGGCCATCCGCTCCACCCTGGCGCCGGGCGTGGCCGTAGGCACTTCCGACCTTTTTGTCGACATCGTTCCGGGAGCGGCCGTCAGTGGCAGCGTCGATGCCGACAACCAGGGCAACCGCTATACCGGCCGCGAGCGGCTGGGTGCGGTCCTGAACCTGAACAACCCGGCCGGCCTGGGCGATGTCGCCAGCCTGCGGTTGCTGACCGCGGGTGACGGCCTCAAGTACGCGCGCGCTTCCTACCAGGTCCAGGCCGGTCGCGGCAAGCTGGGCCTGGCCTACGCCCACCTGGACTACCGCCTGGGCAAGGAGTTTTCCAGCCTGCAGGCACACGGTACGGCCAAGGTGGCGAGCGTGTTCGGCAGCTACCCGCTGCTGCGCAGCCGCAATGCCAACCGATTCCTGCAGGTGAGCTTCGACGACAAGCGTTTTGACGACCGCGTGGATTCGACCGGCGGTCAGACCGAGAAGAAAAGCCGGCTGCTGACCTTCAACCTCAACGGCGACCAGCGCGACCTCTTCGGCAGCGAATCCCTGAGCACCTACCAGCTGGCCGCGAGCTTCGGCCAATTCGATCCGCAAAGCGCCGCGCTGCGCGCCGCCGATGCCGCCAGCTCGCATGCCGCAGGCCACTTCAGCAAGCTGGGTTTCAGCCTGGGCCATCTCCAGGCCGTCGCGCGCAACACCTATGTCTCCGTGGCACTGGGAGGGCAGTTGGCGTCCAAGAACCTCGATGCCTCCGAGAAGATGGCCCTGGGCGGCGCCGCCGCCGTGCGCGCCTATCCCGAAGGCGAGACCCAGGCCGATGAGGCCTACGTGCTCTCGGTCGAGGCGCGCTACAACCTGAGCCAGCTCACGGCCTACCTCCCGGGTCAGCTCCAGCTCGTCGGTTTTGTCGATACGGGCACGGCCCGGATCAGCCGCAAGCCTTGGACCACGGCGGACAACCGCCGCACGCTCAGCGGCGGCGGCGTAGGCGTGAACTGGGTCGTGGGCAGCAATTTCGTGGTCAAGGCGTTCTACGCCCACACCATAGGCAGCGCCCAGGCCACGTCCGCACCGCCAGCCAGCAGCCGCTTCTGGCTGCAAGGCGTCAAGTACTTCTGATCCCCAGTCCGAATCGCATCGCATCGAGCTTCCCGCCGCCACGCCGGCCGCACATTTTTCACTGATCGCCAGTCATGAACCACATCTACCGCTCACTCTGGAGCGATAAGCTCGGCACCTACGTCGCTGTCGCGGAAACCGCGGTCAGCGGGGGCAAGAAAGTATCTTCGAGCAGCAGCGGACCGGGCCATTTCGCGGTGACGGCATTGGCCGCCGCGCTGTGCCTGGGCTGGGGTGGCGCGGCGCTGGCCAATCCGACCGGCGGTGTGGTCACCGCCGGCTCGGCCAGCATTTCCTCGGCGGCGGGCAATACCACCATCGTGCAGGGCAGCCAGAATGCGGCGATCAACTGGCAGAGCTTCAACATCGGCGCCGGCGAGGCCGTGCGCTTCGTGCAGCCCAATGCCAATGCGGTGGCACTCAACCGGGTCGTAGGCGGGGACCCGTCTAGCATCCTGGGCAGCCTGTCGGCCAACGGCAAGGTGTTCCTGGTCAACCCCAACGGCATCATGTTCGGCCCCGGCGCATCGGTGAACGTCGGCGGCCTGGTCGCCTCGACGCTGAATCTGACGGACAGCGACTTCATGGCCGGGCGCTACCAGTTCTCGGGCCACAGCACGGCTGGCGTGAGCAACCAGGGCCGCATCAACGCGCCCGGTGGCTATGTCGCGCTGCTGGGCGCCAATGTCAGCAATACCGGGGTGATCGCCGCGCGCATGGGCACGGTGGCCTTGGCCGCGGGCCAGGCGGTGACGCTGGACGTGGCCGGCGACGGCCTGCTCAACCTGAGCGTGAACCAGGGCGCGGTGAATGCGCTGGTCCACAACGGCGGCCTGATTCAGGCCGATGGCGGCCAGGTGCTGATGACGGCGCAGGCGGCCGGCGATCTGCTCCATACGTTGGTCAACAACACCGGCGTGGTGCAGGCGCAGACCATAGACAACCGCAGCGGCACCATCAAGCTGCTCGGCGACATGCAGTCGGGCACGGTGGGCGTGGGTGGCACGCTGGACGCGAGCGCGCCCGGTGGTGGCAACGGTGGCTTCATCGAGACCTCGGCGGCCAACGTGAAGTACAACGCTGCGCAGATCACCACGGCCGCGCCGCAGGGCATCACCGGCAGCTGGTTGATCGACCCGACGAACTACACCATCGCGGCGTCGGGCGGCAACATGACCGGCACCGAGCTGAGCAACAGCCTCAAGACCACCGATGTCATCATTGCCACGGCGGCTGGTGGCACGGACGTCGGCAATATCGCCGTCAACGACAATGTCTCCTGGTCGGCCAACAAGCTCACGCTGAAGGCGCACAACGACATCGCCATCAACCAGGCCATGCGCGGCACGGGCACTGCCAGTCTGGCCCTGCAGTACGGCCAGTCCAGCGCGGCCGGCACCGGTAGCGGCTACCAGGTCAACGCAGAAGTCGACCTGCCCAGCGGCATGAATTTCAGCACCCAGCAAGGCAGCAGCGGCCCGGTCATCAACTACCGGGTCATCAACGCAATGGGTGCCGAGGGCAGCACCAGCGGCACCGACCTGCAGGGCATCAATGGCAACCTGTCGGGCAATTTCGTGCTGGGCAGCAATCTCGACGCGAGCTCTTCGGCCAGCTGGAATAACGGCGTGGGCTGGAAGTCCATAGGCTCGGATGCCTCGCCATTTACCGGTCGCTTTGATGGACTCGGCCACCAAATCCATGGGCTGACGATGAATGTCGCCACTGGCGGCACCTATGGGAATGTCGCCGCGGCCGCGGGCCTGTTCGGCAACATCGGAGTGACGGGCCAGGTGCGAAATCTGGGCCTGGTGAACACCCGTCTCACGCTCGACGTCAGCGGTTTCGGCTATGACGGCGCGGGCGGCATTGCCGGTGTCAATTCGGGTCTGATCGACAACGTCGAGGTCAGTGGCACTTTCTCGGCCAAGGGCTGGGCCCGCTTGGGCGGTCTGGTGGGCTACAACCTGGGCACCATCAACAACAGCCGCAGTAGCGGCACCCTCACCGGCACCGCGAGTGCGTCGGGCGAAAATTACAACTACGGCGGCGGTATTGCCGCCTTCAATGGTGCGCAGCTCTATGGACAACCGGCGATGACCGGAACCGTCAGCAACAGCTCCAGCAGCATGTCGGTTCAGGCATCGCAAAGCGCTGGCGGCCTGGTCGGGGTCAATCACGGCGCCATCAGCGACAGTTTCGCCACGGGTGCGGTGCAAAGCGACGCCCACAGCTCCAGCGCTGGCGGCTTGGCCGGGGTCAGCTCAGGCTCGATCAGCGGCAGTTACGCCACCGGCACGGTAACGAATACCAGCCTGACGGCAGGCGACCTGGCGGCGGGCGGTCTGGCCGGGCGCGTCTACGGCACGGTAGAGAACAGTTACGCCACCGGCGATGTTTTCGGCAAGAACATGGCCGGCGGCCTGATCGGCTACGCGGGCGGCGCTACCGTCCGCAACAGCTACGCGACCGGTAACGTCAGCGGCGCGGGCGCGCTCGGCGGTGTCGTGGGCCAGGCCGATTCAGGCACCATCGACGCGGTGTATTCGAGCGGAGCCGTCTCGCGCAGCGCCGGATCGAGCACGTGGGTTGGCGGAATCCTCGGCTACTCCAATTCCGTCAGCGTCTCGAACGCCTACTACAACACCACGCTCAATCCTGGCCTCGCCGGCGTCGGCTTCTACTACTCGATGTACGGTAACGGCACGGGCTACGGCGGCACGACCGGCCTGACCACGGCCGACATGAAGAAGGCATCGAGCTTCACCGGTTTCAACTTCACCAGCAGCGCCGGTATCGGCGGAAACAATTGGGTGATGGTGAACGCCGACGGCACGCTGGCTGCGAATGGCAGCACCACGGCCGCCGGCACCATGCCCATGCTGGCCTCGGAGTATTCCAAGACCATCAACTCCGCCCACCAGTTGCAGCTGATGGCGATGGACCTTGACGCCAGCTATACCCTGGGCTCGAGCTTCAGCGCCGCGGGCACCGCCAGCGGCGCCAAGGATGTCTGGGGCAGTACCGGCTTCATTCCGGTAGGTAGCCCCGCCTCGGGCGCGGGCTTCACTGGCTCGCTCGACGGCCAGGGCCACATCGTCTCCGATCTGAACATCTACAAGTCGGGCGTCGATGGGGTGGGCCTGATCGGGGTACTCGGTACGGGCGGCACTATCTCCAACCTGGGCCTTGATGGCGGCAGCATCACCGGTGGCGATAGCACTGGCGCCTTGGCCGGCGTGAGCTGGGGCGCGATCTCCAACAGCTTCAGCACCGCGGCGGTCAACGGCCAGGATCTTGTCGGCGGTCTGGTCGGCGTGCTGAGGGGCCAGGCTTCGATTTCGAACAGCTATTCGACCGGCAACGTCAACGCCAATGGCAACGGCGGTGGCTTGGTCGGCCTCAGCTATGGCTTGATCGCGAACTCCTATGCCGCTGGCGCTGTTTCAGGCAACGGCAGTGGTGCCCTGGGTGGACTCGTGGGCTGGAACTATGGCGGCACGGTCCGCAACAGCTTCTGGAATGCCGCCACCACCGGCGTGAATGTGGGCGTCGGCACCGGTTACGGTTCCGAAATGGGCGGTGGCAGCCTGACCACGGCCGGCATGCAGACGCAAGCCAACTTCGACAGCAACGGTGCGAACTGGGACCTGGCCAAGACCTGGGTGGTCTACGACGGCCAGAGCGCGCCCATGCTGCGCGCGTTCATGAAGCAGCTGGTGGTCACGGTGGGTTCGGGCACCAAGGTCTACGACGGCACCAGCGCGGGCGGCAGCAACAGCGTCACCTATTCCAATGTGATCAACGGCGACGTGGCAGGCTCGTTGAACTACTCCGCCAGCGGCGTCAATGTCGGCACCTACACGGCATCGGCCAGCGGCCTGTATTCGCTGGGAGGACAGACCGGTTACGCGATCAGCTATGTGGATGGCAGCATGACGGTCACGCAGCGTGCGGTCAGCGTGGACGTCAGCAAAGTCTATGACGGCACGACGACGGCCAGCCTCAGCGGCGCCACCCTGAGCGGTCTGGTGAGTGGCGAGACGCTGAGCTTCTCCGGCGGCACGGCCGGTAACTACAGCGACCAGAACGTGGGCACGGGCAAGGCCGTCTCCGTGACCGGTGTCGCGCTGGCCGACGGCACGGGCCTGGCCAGCAACTACGTGCTCAGCGGCGGCACGGGCACCATCACCGCCAAGGAGTTGACGGTCACCGGCGTCACCGCGGGCAACAAGACCTACGACGGCACGACCGGTGCCACGCTTTCGGGCGGCACGCTCAATGGCCTGGTGGGGAACGAAACCCTGGTGTTGTCCGGCCAGTCGGGCGCTTTCAGCGACCAGAACGCAGGTGCCGGCAAGACTGTCATCGTCACGGGTGCGACGCTGGGCAACGGCACGGGCCTGGCGAGCAACTACACGGTCAGCAACGCCACGGGCGTGACGGCCGACATCACGGCCAAGGCCTTGACGGTCATCGGCGTGACTGCCGGCAACAAGACCTATGACGGCACGACCGATGCCACGCTGTCGGGCGGCATGCTCAACGGCCTGGTGGGGAACGAGACCCTGGTGTTGTCCGGCCAGTCGGGCGCCTTCAGCAACCAGAACGCAGGTGCCGGCAAGACCGTCATCGTGACCGGCACGACGCTGCTCAATGGCACGGGCCTGGCCAGCAACTACACGGTCAGCAACGCCACGGGCGTGACGGCCGACATCACGGCCAAGGCCTTGACGGTCATCGGCGTGACCGCCGGCAACAAGACCTATGACGGCACGACCGATGCCACGCTTTCGGGCGGCACGCTCAATGGCCTGGTAGGGAACGAAACCCTGGTGTTGTCCGGCCAGTCGGGTACCTTCAGCAACCAGAACGCAGGTGCCGGCAAGACCGTCACGGTGACCGGCGCCACGCTGGCCGACGGCACGGGCCTGGCCAGCAACTACACGGTCAGCAACGCCACGGGCGTGACGGCCGATATCACGGCCAAGGCCTTGACGGTCAGCGGCGTGACGGCCGACAGCAAGACCTATGACGGTACGACGGCAGCCCACCTGAGCGGCGGCATCTTGAACGGCCTGGTGGGGAACGAAACCCTGGTGCTGTCCGGTCAGTCGGGCGTCTTCAGCGACCAGAACGCCGCGGCCGGCAAGACCGTCACGGTGACTGGCGCCACGCTGGCCGACGGCACGGGCCTGGCCAGCAACTACACGGTCAGCAACGCCACGGGCGTGACGGCCGACATCACGGC
>NZ_JAODYH010000007.1:0-599371 GCF_025421555.1 Acidovorax bellezanensis | reverse complement strand
GTAGGGTTGGTCGGATCCGTGGGGTTGGTGGGATCCGTGGGATTGGTCGGATCCGTGGGATTGGTGGGATCCGTGGGGTTGGTCGGATCCGTAGGGTTGGTTGGGTTTGTTGGTGGAACAGGGCGGTTGTCGTCGTCGTTGTTGTTGTGGGCGAGCAGCGCGCCTGCGCCCGCGCCGACCAGGCCTGCCAGCAGAAAGTCTCCGAGCACCGAGCCACCTGCATCGGATGAGTCCTGGGTCACGACCAGGCCCACGGCATCGGATTCGCTGGCCGGAACCACGTTCACATTCCCGGAGGCAAGGTCCAGTGCCATGACGCCCCCATTGGTGGTGAGGGTGGCTTCGGTGCCGCCTGCAAAGGTTCCGACCAACTGCTGACCAGTGTTGCCTGTGAACAAGGCCTGGGCACTGCCGTTCGCAGGGACCACGATCTTGTCGCCGAGCTGCAACGCGGTTCCAGACTCCGCAGCCATGATGGTTTGTCCACCGCGAACGATCTGAACTCCGGGCGAGGCCTGGGACAGGATGGCGGGAGCTGTACTGGACGCGGGAGCGACCACCGCTCCAACCGTCGTGGTGGCGGTAGCAAGCGGGGGGGCAGTCCACTGCGCAGTAGTCATGCCGGATGGTTGTGTTGCAGATGGCGTCATTTGCTCGCTCCAGATGGGTTGATCAGTCAGTTGGTGAGCAATGGCGTGGGCCATGAAGCTCGTCTGGAGGGGTAAAAAGCAATATGTGTGCCAGCTTTATTCTTCTGTTTTTTTGTTCTTGAAGATCTTGTAAGTTATTGATTTCAAATGGATTTTTTCAAATTTCTTGAATAGGGTAGGCGCGGTGTGTAAACGATTTGGGTCGCGTGTTACGGCGTGTGTTCCGTAACGTCGAGCGTTTGTGCCGTATCGTTGATCCAGCGGCCGGCCTGGAGGCGCGCAGCGCGTCATGTGCGGGTTTGTGCTGCAGCGCAGGGCCGGGAGATGTGAGGGCGGAGCAGCGGGGCGTCAGGCCATGGATACCCGGATGCGCTCATTGGCGCTATACAATTCACAAGCCTTGGTCGCACGTGCAGACGGATCCGCTGGTCAAGCTCAAGCGAATCGTCGCGCCTCATTTCTCCCCTTCCTTTTTACCGCGTAGAGAAGATCGCTATATGCTGATTGCATCCGAAGTTATGTTGCGTGCGCGCAGTGCGGCTCCCTCGCGTCTTTCGCGCCCCATGCTTGCTGTACTCGCCGCCTGGGGCATTGCCCTGTGCAGCCTGTCTGCACATGCATCGCGCAGCGTGGATGAAGTGGCTCAACTGCTGGATCAAGGCAATGCCAAGCAGGCGGCCAAGCAGGCGGAAACCTACCTCAAGCAAAATCCTGGTGATGTGGAAATGCGCTTCATGCAAGGCGTGATTGCGACCGAGCAAAAACAGAGTGCGCAGGCGATCAAGATTTTCTCGACGCTGATCCGTGACTATCCGAACATGCCCGAGCCGTATAACAATCTGGCTGTGCTCTATGCGGCAGACGGGCAGGAGCGCAAGGCGGCAGAAGCGCTGGAGCAGGCGATTCGCACCAACCCAAGCTATACGACGGCCCATGAGAATCTGGGCGATCTGTATGCGCGCATGGCCAGCGAGGCCTACTCCAAAGCCCTGCAGCTCGACGGCTCGCGCAAGGCCATTCCTCCCAAACTGGCGCTGATCACGCAGCTGGTGCCCGGACAACAGACGCCCGCCAAGACGCTGGTGGCGGCTGCGAGCACCAGTGCCGCCGCGGCGCCATCGGCGCCACGTGCGACGCAGGCCGAAGCCAAGGTCGAGCCCAAGCAGGAGGCGAAGACCGAGAAGAAGCCTGAAGTGCTTGCTGTGGCCTCAGCCCAGACGGCGCCCAAGGTGGAAGCCAAAGCGCCGGTCAAGAGCACTCCGGCCGTGGTGGCTCCTGTGGCGGCGGCAGCGCCTGTGGTGGCTGCAGCGGTCAAGGCCGAGGCGCCCAAGGTCGAAGTCAAGCCCGCCAAGCCCAGTGCGGCCGAAGCGGCACCAGCACCGGCGGAAAAGCCCGCTGTGGCAGCCAAGCCAGCGGCACAGGTGGCGGCCGCGGAAGTGGAGTCTGCCGTCAATGCCTGGGCCGCGGCTTGGCAAAAACAGGATATGGCGCGTTACCTGAATGCCTACAGCGAAAAGTTCGTGCCGGCGGACGGCACCAGCCTGGACAAATGGAAAGAAGCGCGCCGCGTGCGCATCGTCGGCAAGGACAACATCACGGTTGCGCTGCAGAACGTCCGGGTGTCGGTCGATGGAGATCAGGCCACGGCGAAGTTCCGTCAGCGCTATGTGGCCGGCAGCCTCAACAGCACCACCCGAAAAACCCTGGCGCTGCGCCATGAAAAAGGCTCTTGGCGCATCGTGCGTGAGAGCACGGGCGGTTGATTTGGTATTTCATCCGCTGTCGTCTGCGTGAATATGGTCAATAGAAGGAAATCGTCGGGGCCCTTGCTTCGCCAGCAGCTGGGTCGCGCGCTGGTGGCGATGGCGGTTGTCGGCATGGGGGCGGCTCTGCTGGCCACGGCTTGCACCAATGGGCGCAACGAGTCGCCTGAGACGGTGGTGGAAGCCGTGCGGCCGGCGTCCACGGACCGTGCCGAAGTGGCTGCCGTGTCGGCAACGGTGGCCCTGAACGTGGCTGCTGCGCCTACCTCGGCGGAAGCGCGCCTGCTGCGGGTCATCCAGCTGGTGGAAGGGCAGGAGTTGGATGCTGCCCTGCAAGCCGTCGCACAGCTGACCGAAGATATTCCGAATTTCCTGGCGGCCCAACTGGTGTACGCCGATCTTCTGCGTTTCAAGACCGGCAGGCATGCCGGACTGGCCGAGTCGCCGGGCGCCAGCGTCACGGACCTGCCGGCGAAGAAGGTGTCTGTTGCGCCCAAGGCTGCGGACGAGCAACCCCTGGACTGGCAAGCCCAGATGCAGGGTTTGCGCAAGGAGCTTGAGCGCCGCGTGCACGGCAGCAGTTTCTCGCCCCCGGCGGGCAGCATTCCACGCGAATTTCAGCTGCTGGGCGCGTCCGTTCGCCATGCCTTGGCCATCGATGCCAGCAAATCCCGGCTGTATGTGTTCTCCCATGAGCAGGGCAAGCTGCGTTTGGTCGCGGATTACTACATCTCTGTTGGCAAGCTGGGCATGGGCAAGTCACAGGAAGGCGACCAGAGAACGCCGCAAGGCGTCTACTTCATCGGTCGGCCGATTGCGGGTGCCAAGCTGCCCGATTTCTATGGCAAGGGCGCGCTCACGCTCAATTACCCCAACGACTGGGACAAGGCCCAGGATCGCTCGGGCGATGGAATCTGGCTGCACGGATCGCCGCCGGACCAGTTTGCACGCCTTCCGCAAGCCAGCGACGGCTGCATCGTGCTGGCCAACACCGATTTGCTCGCGCTGATGAAAACGGTGGACCGCCAGACGCCGGTCGTGCTCAGCGACAAGCTGCAGTGGCAGGTGCAGTCGGACCTGGTGCAGGAAAAGGCAGCGGATTCGTTCGCCCCCGTGCTGGCTGCCTGGCAGCAGGCCTGGACCCAGGCCGATCCGCAGCTGCTGAGCAAGATGTATGGGCAAGACCCGACGACCGAGTCATTTGCCAAAGCCCGTCTCACGGAGCTTTTCCGTTCTTCGGATGTTTCGCTGCAGAACTTGTCTGTCTATGCCTGGAAAGACAAGGAAGGCGACATCCGGATCGTGGATGCGCAGATAGGAAGCAAGAAAGTGGGCAAGTTTCAGCCGCTGCGCCAGTATTGGCGCAAGGCGGGCAGCCACTGGGAAATATTCTCCGAGGAAGTCCGGGGCTGAGCCTTCACTGGGCAGGCCCTGACAAGCGCGTCGCAATGTCGCGCCTGGCCTTGCGCCGTGGCCAGTCCTGCCAAAGGACAGGAGCGCGGAGCACCCATCACATCCGACCAGCAAGCAATACCGGGCCGCCATGCCGGCCTTGGTGCGCGAGGTCGCCCCTTTCTGCGTGCGCAGCGACGGGATGCAGCGGGGAAATTTTGCCTGCTGAAATGGCATTTTCACATTGTGAAAAACAAAAATGCTGCACCGCGTCAAAAAATATCAATACGAGAAATCTCGTTTCACATTAAGAAAAATCGTTGTAAGTCGTTGATTTATATGGATAGAATATCTCTTATATAAGACATAAGACTTGAGGTTTTTTTCGAGAAAAACCGTACAGTGGATGACATGGGAGGCAGAAATGTCCCCCGCAAATTTCATCAACCTTGAGACCCTGGAGATTCACATGCCCCAATCCCTGACGCAGCAACTCAGCCGTGAACAGCAAATCGCCGCACTCGAAAAGGACTGGGCGCAAAATCCCCGCTGGAAGGGTGTCAAGCGCGGCTACTCGGCCGCCGACGTGGTGCGTCTGCGCGGCAGCATGCAGCCTGAGCACACCCTGGCCCAGCGCGGTGCCGAGAAGCTCTGGCAAAAGGTCAACGGCGGTGCCAAGAAGGGCTATGTGAACTCCTTCGGCGCGATCTCCGCCGGCCAGGCCATGCAGCAGGCCAAGGCCGGTCTGGAAGCCGTGTACCTGTCGGGCTGGCAAGTTGCCGCCGACGGCAACAGCTCCGAAACCATGTACCCCGACCAGTCGCTGTACGCCTACGACTCGGTGCCGACCATGGTGCGCCGCATCAACAACACCTTCAAGCGCGCCGATGAAATCCAGTGGGGCCGTGGCCTGAACCCCGGCGATGCCGGGTTCATCGACTACTTCCTGCCCATCGTGGCCGATGCCGAAGCCGGTTTTGGCGGTGTGCTCAATGCGTTCGAGCTGATGAAGAACATGATCGCCGCAGGCGCGGCCGGCGTGCACTTCGAAGACCAGCTGGCGGCCGTGAAGAAATGCGGCCACATGGGCGGCAAGGTGCTGGTGCCCACCAAGGAAGCCATCGAGAAGCTGGTTTCGGCACGCTTTGCGGCCGACGTGATGGGCGTGCCTACGCTGATCCTGGCCCGTACCGATGCGGAAGCCGCCAACCTGATCACGTCCGACCACGATGTCAACGACAAGCCATTCCTGACCGGCGAGCGCACCCAGGAAGGTTTCTACCGCGTCAAGAACGGTCTGGAGCAGGCCATCAGCCGCGGCGTGTCCTACGCTCCCTACGCCGACCTGGTGTGGTGCGAAACCGGCACGCCCGACCTGGGCTTCGCCCGTGAGTTCGCCCAGGCCGTGCATGCAGCTTGCCCAGGCAAGCTGCTGAGCTACAACTGCTCGCCTTCGTTCAACTGGAAGAAGAACCTGGACGACAAGGCCATCGCCTCCTTCCAGGAAGAGCTGTCGGCAATGGGCTACAAGTACCAGTTCATCACCTTGGCTGGCATCCACATCAACTGGTTCAACACCTTCCAGTTTGCCCACGCCTACGCCAACGGCGAAGGCATGAAGCACTACGTGAACATGGTCCAGGAGCCGGAATTCGCAGCGCGTGAAAAGGGCTACACCTTCGTGTCGCACCAGCAGGAAGTGGGCGCAGGCTACTTCGACGACGTGACCACGGTGATCCAGGGCGGCACGTCCAGCGTGAAGGCACTGACGGGCTCGACCGAAGAAGAGCAGTTCCACTGATCTTGACCAGCCCCTGGCGTTTGTGAGGGCGCCGGGGTAGGGCAGGCTGAAAAACCACTTGATGCTTTGGTGTCAGGTGGTTTTGGTTTGGTTGGATTCGGCTGCGAGTAGTCAGCAGCCCTCTTGTAGCCGACAGCCTTCAACCCAGAACGGAAGTACGGCTCCTGAGAAATCGGACCATTCGCACGCGATCAGCCTAGACCGATATGAGAGCAGAAGATGCTCAGTATGCCGCGTTTGCATCAAAAAAAAACAGGAGCACTTTATCATTACTACGCGGTTGAGCTTTCATTTCTTTGCAGCAATGAGACCTTTCGGGTTTCTGCTCTAGTTACATACTCGAGTATTTCTGGAGTCGTGTCATCCGCAAAGCGCTGAATCAACGCATCGTAGCTGGCTATTTCCTGTTCAGGGCCGTGAAGCTTGCCAATTTCCGCTGCCCTGAAGTACATGGATCGCGCCATCCATTCCTGCATTTCTGGAATGGCGTTCTTCTCAAAGTACTGAATCAACGCATCGTAGCCAGCTATTTCCTGCTCAGGACCTTGAAGCTTGCCAATTTCCACTGCTCTGAAGTACATGGCTCGTATCACCCATTCCCTCACTTCTGTTGCGGTGTCATTCGCAGAACGTCTAATTAATACATCGTAGCCAGCGATTTCCTTCTCGGGACCATTTATCACACCGGTATCCAGTGCTCTGATGTACATGGCTCGCGCTACCCACGCCCGCACTTCCGGGAGGATATCCTCCTCAAAGCGTTGAATCAGCGCATCGTAGCCGGCGATTCCCTGTGCAGGGTCGTGAAGCTTGCCTATTTCCACTGCTCTGAAAAACATGGCTCGTGCTATCCATTTTCGAACCGCAGGGTCGGTTTCATCCGCAAATCGCTGAATCAACGCATCGTATCCGGCGATTTCCTGCTCAGGGCCGTGAAGCTTGCCAATTTCCAGTGTTCTAAAGTACATGGCTCGAGCCACCCACTCCTGCACTTCTGGCGTGGTGTCCTCCTCAAAGCGCTGAATCAATGTATCGTAGCCCGCGATTACCTGCGCTGGATCGTGAAGCTTTCCCATTTCTGCTGTTCTGAAATACATGGCTCGCGCCAGCCATTTCAGCACTGCAGGGGTGGTGTCTTCCTTAAAACGCTGAATCAACGCATCATAGCCTGCGACCTTTCGCTCAGGACCTTGCACGTTGCCAATTTTCACTGCTCTGAAGTACATGGCTTGCGCTACCCATTCCCGCACTTCTGGCGTGGTGTCCGCCTTAAAGCGCTGAATCACCGCATCATAGCCAGCAATCTCTTGCGCAGGATCGTGACTCTTGCCTATTTCCACTGCTTTGAAGTACATGGCTCGCGCCATCCATTTTCGCACTGCAAGGTTGGTGTTTTCCTCAAAGCGCTGAATCAACGCATCGTAGCCCGCGATTTTTCGCTCAGGACCGTGAAGTTTGCCAATTTCTGTTTCTCTGAAGTAGATGGCTCGCGCTACCCACTCCTGCACTTCTGGCGTGGTGTCCTTCTCAAAACGTTGAATCAACGCATCGTACCCAGAGATTTTCTGCTCAGGGCCGTGAAGCCTTCCCATTTCCACTGCCATTTGAAAAAGAGTACGTGCGGACTGGCTGGGTGCTGCAGCGACGTTGTAATCTTCAACGCAAAGGATTTTTTCGACGTCTATGACTTGCTGTGTAACACTTAGGGAGCCGGAGTCTAGCGTAACCTGGTGCGCGCTAATCGACAATGACGATTCTTGGGGTGAGGCTTCGTTCTCCATGCTCAGAAATGAATCGTCCCTGGATGCCCCTTGTTGAGAATTATTTGGAAATCCTTTTTTGGCAAGATCAAATTCAGCGCTGACCGCAGCTAACTTATTTTTAAATTGAGCATGATCTACATCAATGGATTCTACAATAGAATTAACTTTTCGCTGTAGATCTTGTATCTGTCGATTTAATTCTGCACTATTATCCTTAAACCATATGTGCGAAGCTTCGCGGGCTTCTTCTTTAGCTCTTGCCTTCGCGCTGAAAAATGTAATTAGACCTGCAGCGGCGACTATGAGTGAGATAGCCACACCGGTCCAGCTGATGAGGTTTCCCTGATGTGTTGCCGACAGTCCAAGGTCTGTAATGCGATTGCTCTGAGCTTCTGCCTTTATCGAAATAATGGCAATATCTTTCTCGAGATTAAGCAAATTATCGCGTAATTTTTCTAAATCGACCTTTGAGACTTGGGGTGCAGGGGCAGCAACAGAGTCAAATCCCAAAAAACTTGATGTAAAAGTAACAAGGACGAAAAATAGTGTGAAGCAAAAAAAACGTCTCATGCTTGTCGAATGATTTGTATCAGAATGCAATAATTATACCATTTTGGCATTCAATGGCGGCCCATCACATCCAACTGTGCTGATGTCTGCCATACCTTATTTATCCCAAGGAAGGTGGATCAACGCCTGCTTTGCGGATGCAGTCTGACTGGTTGGGGCCGTTAGCTGCCTTCCACGGATGGCAGCTATGGGTCGAGACTGTATGAAAAGCCATCGTGTATGGAAAAGTTGAAAACTCGACCTCTTAGATCGTTCTAAGATCAACGATCACGCTGCCAGGAATGGTTTTGCTACTCCCGAAAACGTGTTTTTTCGAGCTTTCACACAGCCTAGGTCGACTGCCGCCATGGGGCAATTCAAGCGTCTCGGTCAACTTAGAGCAGCATCTGCAATCAATGATGAGTGGCGTGATCGATTAGCGCTAAGTAGAAAAGCAAAGATGAATCGGCTACGTTCCAGCCATCTCATCGATCCATGAGGCAACTATTCGATGGCGAACTGACGAGTTGAGCTTCCGCAGCGCCAGAAGAAGCTCGGCCACTTCATCATCTTCGCAGTAGAGATAGGCGAGTGGGACGCCTAGCGCTTCGGCTATCTGCCGGGCTGTCTTCACTGGGGGCTCGTGCGTCCCCAGCTCATACCTGCTGATGCGGGCACGACTTGAAGACTCATCGATGCCAATGAGCACCCCCACTTTTTCCTGAGACCACTGCAGGGCTTCACGTCGGGCGCGCATGCGGCGGCCTACGACGTTAGAGAGCTCCAGGGGCACAGACTTCATGTAGCGAGTCTCGTGACACCGTGCTAGCCTGTCGTCACGAAAAACGTTACACGAGGGTGTGTAACGCCGATCCTGTAGTTGATAGCACCGGTGAAGTCTGTACAGGACGTCGGTCTGAGTCCTCTTGATTCTTTCCTCTCAATAGGGTGGTGAATGGATTATGAGTTCTCTATTCCATTTTTTCACAATATTGCCTTTGGCATGGGTGAATAATTTCTGCATAGAAATAGGATTATTAAAGAAAGGTCTTATGACTGGTAAAGGTTGATGTCAAATAATTTGTCTAATGAAAAATATGAAATGGAGGTTTGCCAAATGAAAAAATCAACTAATATTTTACTCGCGACAGCGCTGCTTGCTTCGCTAGTGGCTTGTGGTAAAAATGATGGAATTTCCGATGAGGATTGCTCGCAATATAAGTTGCTTGCAGCGCCAAAAATTCTTTATTCTTGCAAAAGAGATGGAGTACTGACTTCTGAGGGGTTGAAAAGAAACATTAAGGAAAATGCTTACTGTGACACGTTGATAGAGAGCTTCCGGGAATGTAAAAAGCAGGCGATGCTAGAGAAAGATCCTGCAGTTGGCGGGCATAAACTTTCTCTGTGCAAAAAGCCAGACAACTATTCAAAATATGAACAATGCAAAAGTAATGCAAGTAAAATTCTTGAAGGTAAGGATGTTGTGGTTGTCGATTATGTGGCTGGTTTAGGAGTAGGGAGTACCTACAATTCATTGTTGGTTAAGGCGCAAGAGTCTTGCGAAGAAATGGAAGGTAAATTCAAGGTTATGGAAAGTGAAAAATGAGAAATAATTTCTAGTGTGCTTCCTGTGAATAGTGTTTCACTATAGGGAGTCAAATAAGCCATTATTTATGGCTGATCTCTTGCCCGCCTGGATTGAATCTAGGTGGGCTTTTTTTATTTATGAAAAGAACTTATGCAAGTCTATGAGGGTATGGCATCTGTTCGGGATGCCCGGTGTTTAATCTCTGGCGCTGAGTTGGGGGCGATTATAGATCGACGTATTGATGAGTTGCTGGGTTATCCGGAATTTGATGAGCCATCGTTTGTCAGAGTAATTGTGCTAGATCCTCCAGATGCGCTAGCGGCACTGAATGGTGCACTGGGTTTTGGTCTGTTTGAAAGGAATTGCGATGTGATTGAAAGCCATTGCGAATGGTTTGAATTGACGCTAGTTCTCAGTGATGATGGTGCGGGGATGATTGTCTTTATTCCCAAGAATCCAAGCATCGATCTAAGCCTTTTGAGCTATTGCCATACACAGATGGAATTGCTTTTGCCATGAAAGTGTTATTTTTTCCAGGCAGGCCGCTGTATGAAGCGGATTTTTTATTAATTTGTGCAACTTTAATTGCCTGAATGAGAATTTTCTTCCATCTTATTTGATAGGCATTAGATCTATCGAATTGTAAAACTACCAAGGATAACTATGAGTGAAGTTGAGAAGATTGAATCTGTGTCCCAGTGTGAAGTGATTAGCAGCTTTTACACCGCTAAATGTGCATCGATCTCGGGACAAAGCACGTTGACCTATGAGATTGGCAAAAATGGAGCTAGAGGAGGCTTGCACCTGCGAATTGCCCGCAACACGGGTGGCGGGATGTGGTGCAAGGACTGGGCTGCATTTGAAGCGATTGAGGCCATCGTCATTGGGTCTAAGGAGCTCAAGGCAAAGAGTTTCCATTGTTTGCATCCTGGCAAGTCCATTAATACAGGCGGCTTCGTGCTGGCTGCGTTAAGGGACTTGGGGTTGATCCGACCCAGTGAGGCGAATACGCGGCTCCATGAGCATGTGCCTATGACTACCCTGGAGTTGGTCCTGCAGAACCCGCCAAAGGCAAAGGGCAGCGGTGATGCCGCCCTGAAGTCGCATCGAAAAGCGAAGGGTGGAGCTTGACTCCACGCATCCTGGCCGCGCTGGTCACTTTATTGGCGCTGGGAATGTGGTTCAACGCGACCCGTCCCATGTCCATTGCTGCTGCCGCTATCTTGACCTTTATGTATCCCCAGTTACTGGTCTTGGTCCTGGCTGGTGCTGCGATCGCTTTATGGCTTCGCTGCTTTCGTAAGTAGATAAGTCCAGGGTGGAGCCGTGCTCCCCGCCAGCGGCCACAAGAGTGGGGCAAGGGGACGCTGAGCGGGGCCGGTAGTAGGGGGGTGATCCCCACCCCTCGCAGGCCTCACCAGCGGGCAATGTGTGTATCCGTTGAGGGGCGCCTGCTGGGCCCGCTCCCGACGGCCCCGAGGGGGGGAGTCCCCGGTCGCATTCCGCCGCATCTGCCACTCCGACACCTGCCAGGCCCTGGTTTTTCAAAGCCGTTGCGGCGTTGCAGATGTTGCGGACGGCGCTGGTGGTGGGGGGCGGTGGCAGCGCGTGGCATGGGGTGATGGCGCAAAAAGCATCACCCGGTGAGACTTAATTGTTTTAAGTTGTTACGGTCATTTTTTTGCTAACTGCAGCCTGCTCAACAGCCCACTTCCCACGCAGACGCACGCCAAGCTCAGTGCGCCAAATTTCCCTTGTTTGGTGTGCAAGAAATTTCCCTGTTCATGTTTCTTTATTTCCCTTGTTGATGCATCTCTATCTAGGGAAAAAGTTTCCTCCCAGCAAGAAGCAGGTCGTAGCTTATTAATTTTGAATTTCCTATTTTATGTATTTCTATTCTTGATATTTTTATTATTTCCTTTTTGAAATGACCATGGAGGATTTTTGGTACGAGTTGATGGGCACGAATTTTTATGGGACATTCAATACCGGATTCGCTGCTTGTACTCAGCGAACCAAGGATTGGCCAATCCGTTTTTACATCAACTTGATTTTTGGGAAGTGAAGAATGAAGCCTAAATTGAAGAGCAAAGCCTCAGCAATGATTTTTGAAATGCTCAGCGTGAACAATCCCGTGCCTTTGGATCATGAGGTTGATCGAGGAGAATTGATGAGGGATTTGATCGGCGCTATCAAAACTTATGTGGTGATCTCGGATCATGCCGCCTTGGCAGTTGCTCTGTGGGCCATCAATACATGGTGTTATGAGCAGTTCGCTCGCTGCCCGTTGCTACTGATCAATGCACCCGAGAGGGAGTGCGGGAAAACTCAACTTTTGAAGGTGGTCGAGATGTTGGTGCATAAGCCCATAGAAACGGCAAATATTACTTTGGCCGCTCTGTTTAGATTGATCAACAACTATAAGCCGACTCTGCTTATCGATGAGGCTGACACATTCATGCAGGGAAAGAATGAAATGGCAGGCGTTGTGAACAAGGGCTATGAGCGCGGTGGGGTCGTCTTGCGTGTTGAGTCTGATGGGAAGGAGTTGGTCGAGTGTGCCTATCAAGTCCATGGGCCTAAAGCCATGGCCGGGATCATGCTTGAGCGGCATTTGCAGGATGCCACGATGAGTCGAGGTATCCAGATTCCCTTGAAGCGAAAAACAAAGGATGACAGCGTTAAGCGCCTACGCTCTGCCGATCCAATGGTTTTTTCTAATCTGCGTTCGCGAATTAAAAAATTGGTTGATTCGGAAAAGGCAACCCTGGTGAAAGGATGGAGTGAATTGCCGGAATCGCTCAGTGACCGACAGCAAGACAACTGGGAGTCATTGCTCGCCATCGCTCACTGCTTTGGGAACGAGTGGTACGCCAAGGCGCATGCGGCGGCTGTACAGAACTGCATTGAAACGACGCCGCCCAAGTCTTCTTCCAATCAATTGCTGGAGGATATTCGCGAGGTGTTGTCTGACTATGAGCGGCAACACATTCCATCGGTTGAGCTGTTGGATAAGTTGACTGGAAATCAGGATATGGACTGGTGCAGTTACAACCATGGGCAACCTATTAAAGCTCGCCAGTTGGCGAAGTTTATGAGCGCTTATGGAATTAAGACAAAAACGGTTCGCATGAGAGCGGACTACACGCCAAAGGGGTATGAGGTGCGTGAATTCGAGGATGCTTTTGCGCGTTATCTGACCGAACGAAAGGATGAGCCAAAACCGGAAAATAAGGCGCCACCTCTTTTCGGAAAACCGCCAATTCCGAACTTCTAAGACATTGATCGGGGCATCACCCTTGGCGAGGTGGCGTCGCCCCTTCTGCTGCACGGCTAGGCCGCCTGCCCCTGGTTACAAGGGATTTTTCGTAAGTCGATGATTTTCATCAATGCCGGGCGCGGCGGTGGCTAGCTTGGAGGGGCTGCACCGCCTTCTTATTACCTCAGTTTTTCGTGCATGTCCAAGTCCATGTGGATTGGTATTCGTGCGTCTTTTATCCAGGTGTCTATCGGAATAGGCGCGGTTCCTTATCAACAACTACCTTGAAGGAGAGGGTACATGCCCATTGTCCAACTTAGTGCGCAGTTTGTGCGTGAAGCATCTTGTCCACCCGAGAAAGGGAAGGTGGACTATTACGATAGTGCCATCAAGGGTTTCATCCTGGAGGCCCGGCCTTCTGGTGGTAAAACTTTCCATCTGCGCTATCGGGATGCCCACGGCAAACTCCGTCAGCACAAGATTGGAGACGCCACCGCTATCAGTTACGACAAGGCCCGACAGAAGGCCCAGCGTTTACGCTCTGAGGTAGCGCTTGGCGGAAATCCACTGGAAGAGCGCCAAGCCTTGCGTTTGGTGCCGACCTTGGCCGAGTTCATACGTGACACCTACATCCCCCACATCCATCTGTACAGGAGAAATTTCCAATCCACGCTGAGTTTCATCAACTGCCACATCCTGCCGCGTTTTGGGTCCAAACACCTGGATGCGATCACGACCAATATGCTGTCCGAGGCCCACATGGATCTGCGCGCCAAGGGTTATGCGTTGGCCCAGGCCAACAAGCTACCCATCCTGTTCAAGATCATGTTCAATCTGGCGAAGAAGAAGGACATCCAGGGCGCCCAATCCAACCCCGCCAGCGGTGTAGTGCTTTTCGATCCGAACAATGCCAAGGAACGCTATCTCAGTGCTGCTGAAACCCAGCGTTTGCACGAAGCGTTGGCCCGAAGTGATAACACTCAGCTCAAGCACATCGTTGCCTTGTTGCTGATGTCCGGATGCCGAAAGCGTGAACTGCTGGATGCCAAGTGGGAGCATTTCGATTTGGAGCGGCGCAACTGGCGTATTCCCATGTCCAAGAGCGGCAAGGCCCGCAACATCCCGATCTCGGCCAGGGTGTTGGAAATCCTGAACAGCTTGCCACGCTGGAAGGACTGTCCGTATCTGATCCCGAACCCGGAAACCAAGAAGCCGTTTGGCAACTTGTTTTATCCGTGGGACAAGGTTCGCAAGGAGGTCGGCCTACCCGACCTGCGGATGCATGACCTGCGCCACACCTTTGCCAGCAATTTGGTGAACTCGGGTCAATCCATCTATGTGGTCAGCAAGCTGCTGGGGCATTCCCAGCTCAAGACCACTGCACGCTACAGCCACTTGGCCGATGAAACCCTTTTGTCTGCCGTGGATGCAGCGGCCAAGGTGGTAGACGCGAGTTGGAAGTCCTCCGCGCAACCTCAAGTCTGACTAAAATTTAGGCAACGCCAAACACCCCCGGCACACCATCGATAGCTCCACCCTCATTGGGCTGGGTGGTTGGTGGGGGTGAATGGACATCCAGACCTGAAGGAAAGACAGCTCGGTTGATCAGTGCGCCAAAGCTCACCGCGACGGGGTGGGGCATGTGTGGGTGAACGCGAAAGCGCGACCTGAAAACAGGAAAAAACCGTTAGAAATCTTGTACTTACGGTATTCCATGAAGGTTCAACACCTTCCAGTTCGCCCACGCCTACGCCAACGGCGAAGGCATGAAGCACTACGTGAACATGGTGCAGGAACCCGAGTTCGCCGCACGTGAAAAGGGCTACACCTTCGTGTCGCACCAGCAGGAAGTGGGCGCGGGCTACTTCGACGACGTGACCACGGTGATCCAGGGCGGCACGTCCAGCGTGAAGGCGCTGACCGGTTCGACTGAAGAAGAGCAGTTCCACTGATCTGCGCGGCGCCCGCAAGGGCGTGACGCCAACAAAAAAGCCATTCCGCGGAATGGCTTTTTTTCGTCCAGGGGGACCTGGAAGCCAAACACGCTCTTAGTCAGCCTGAGCGATCTGCCGCGCGTAAACGGCCAGCACGATGCGCTCGGAATGGACCAGATAGTCATTGAGCATGGCCGCCGCTTCGGCCAGCTGCTCGGCCTCCACCCGTTCCATGATGCGCAGGTTCATATTGACATAGGGCGCATGCAGGAATTCCGGGTCGTTGAGCACGCCGAAGGCCAGGCGCAGCTCGACCAGCAGGTGGGAAAAGAAATTGTTCAGGCGCTCGCTGTCGGCGAGCTCGACCAGGGCCATGTGGAATTCCATGTTGGCCGTACCCACGCCCAGCCAGTCGTCCGCGTCGCGGCAGGCAACGGCCTTGTCGACCGCCTGGCGCATGCGCTTCTTGGCGGGATGGCGGGGGTAGGCCTGGGCCAGGGCCTGGCACTCGATCATGCGGCGCACGCGGTAGATGTCGATGATGGACGCCATGCTGGGCGTGGCCACGAACACGCCGCGGTTGGGCGTGTGCTTGAGCAGGCCTTCCTTGGTCAGTGTGCGAAACACTTCCCGCAACGTATTGCGCGAGATGTCCAGGCTGTCGCTCAGTGCCGCCTCGGACAGCTTCTGCCCGGGCACGAATTCTCCCTGGACGATTTTTTGTCTCACCATGTCCGCCACACGTTCGTTGAGGCTGGTGGCGGCGATGGAAAGCTCGGGGGCGGAAGTCATGGATGAAGTGTGGTGCGTCGTCAGGGGGAACAGAGGACCGTCCGGCACGGCTCGGCCCTTTGGCGGCAGGGGACATTGTGCAGTGAACCACGTGGTTCGCCCGCACTTGTTGCGCGCCCTGTTACGAGAAGTCTAGGGTAATTACTTATTTTTTTGGCCCCCAATGGATCTCACAATCGTCACATTGTTCATCTATTGATGAGCAAGTGCTCAATCTTCTTTCTTAATTGTTCGACAAAAATGGCGCATAGGCGGGCTTTGAAAAGCCAGCCTATGCGCCATACGCCGTCGGCAGGATGGGAAAGTTGTTATGCAGACAGGGTCAGTAGTTACTGGCGCCAGCGCAACCGCGGTGGCGCGCGCAACATGTGATTCGTTCTGCCGAGTTGCTTTGGTTCAACGAAAGGTCCTTCATGATCACCGACGTCAGCCTTTGGCCCCTGATAGGGGTGGCCGTCATCATCGCGGGCTTTATCCTGCGCTTCAATCCGATGCTGGTGGTAATCGCCACCGCCATCGCCACGGCTTTTGCCGCGGGCTTTGGTCCCGAGAAAATCCTGGCCATCATCGGCTCGGGTTTCATCAAGACCCGCAATCTGCCCTTGATCATCCTGCTGCCTCTGGCGGTGATCGGCTTGCTGGAGCGCCATGGTCTGCGCCAGCACGCGCAGAACTGGATCAGCTCCATCAAGTCGGCCACGGCCGGCCGACTGCTGATCGTCTACCTGGCGGCACGTGAATTGACGGCCGCCGTGGGCTTGACCAGCCTGGGCGGACATCCGCAGATGGTGCGTCCGTTGCTGGCCCCCATGGCCGAAGGCGCGGCTGAAACCAAATACGGCAAGCTGCCCCAGCGCATTCGCCACAAACTGCGCGCCTACTCGGCCGCGACCGACAACGTGGGCCTGTTCTTCGGCGAGGACATCTTCGTGGCGTTTGGCGCCATCGTGCTGATGGTTACTTTCCTGCGCGAGGCAGGTATCGAAGTCGAGCCCATTCATGTGGCGCTGTGGGGCATTCCGACCGCCATTGCGGCTTTCGTGATCCACGGCTGGCGCATGTACCGTCTGGACAAGACATTGGACAAGGAACTGGGCAACGGCCAGGCCGCCAGGGAAGTCGCTGAAGAAGCGGCTGCAGGCAAGAGCATGGAGGCTCGCTGATCATGATTCTTTCGATCCAGCATCTTTACTACCTGGTGGGCGCTATCCTGGCGATCACCGCATGCATGACCCTGGCCGACAAGGGCCACTCCAAGCGCTACAGCAGTGCCTTGTTCTGGGGGCTGTATGCCCTGGTCTTTCTGATCGGCGAAAAACTGGCCCCTGAATGGGTGGGCGTGGGCGTCATCGTGATGGCCTTGATCGCCGGTTTCGGTGGCGTGGGCTTTGGCAAGCACAAGCCGCGCACTGACTCTGAATACATGGCAAGCGCCAAGCGCCTGGGCAACAAGCTGTTCATGCCGGCCCTGGCCATTCCCGTCGTGACCGTCATCGGCACGCTGTGGCTGCACAACATCAAGATCGGCGATGTGCCGCTGCTGGACCCCAAGAACACCACCTTGGTGAGCCTGGGCCTGGGCTGTATCGTGGCGCTGGCCATGGCCTGCTACATGACCCGCGAGACGCCCATGCAGGGCATGCGCGAGTCGCGCCGTCTGATCGACGCGCTGGGCTGGGCCGTGGTGCTGCCGCAGATGCTGGGCATGCTGGGGCTGGTGTTTTCCGACGCCGGCGTGGGCAAGGCCGTGGCCTATGTGACGACCAGCTATATCAACATGGACATCCGCTTCGTGGCCGTGGCCGTCTACGTGGTGGGCATGGCGCTGTTCACCATCATCATGGGCAATGGCTTCGCGGCATTCCCGGTGATGACGGGCGGCGTGGGCGTGCCCATCCTGGTGGGCGTCTACCACGGCGACCCTGCCGTGATGGCGGCCATCGGCATGTTCTCGGGCTACTGCGGCACCTTGCTGACGCCCATGGCGGCGAACTTCAACATCGTGCCCGCGGCACTGCTGGAGTTGCCGGACAAGAACGCGGTCATCAAGGCCCAGGCACCTACCGCGCTGGCGCTGCTGGTGGTGAACGTCTTCCTGTTGAACTTCCTGATGTTCCGCTGAGAGGAGCGACTGCATGGGCCTGCCAATGACGAACATCCTGCTCACCGGCTTCGAGCCGTTTGATCAGGACACGGTGAACCCTTCGTGGGAAGTCGCGCGTGCGCTCGCGGACTGGACGCTGGAGGTCGATGGTGTCTCGGCGCGCGTGCATGCCCGGCAGCTGCCCTGCGTTTTTGGCCAGGCGTCCGAGGTGCTGCGCCAGGCGATGCAGGAGCTGCAGCCGCAACTGGTGGTCTGCCTGGGCCTGGCCGGCACGCGCTCGGACATCACGCCCGAGCGCGTGGCCATCAATGTCGACGACGCACGCATTCCCGATAATGCGGGCGCACAGCCGATCGACCAATCCGTCGTGGCCGATGGGCCGGTGGCCTATTGGTCCACGCTGCCGATCAAGGCCATTGCGCGCGATCTGCGGACCGCGGGCATTCCGGTCTCGGTCTCGAACACGGCGGGCAGCTTTGTCTGCAACCACGTTTTCTACGCGCTGATGCATGCACTGGCGGGCCAGGGGCTTGCGGCGCGCGGCGGATTTGTACACCTGCCGCTGCTGCCGCAGCAGGCGGCCCGCATTCCGGGAGCGCCCAGCATGGCGCTGTCCACGCAGGTCGAGGGCATACAGGTGCTGCTGCGCACGGCGCTGACAGTACGCGACGACGTGCAGGAAACGGCTGGAAAGCTTCACTGACGGGCTGCGCCACCAACGATGGAAACCACAAGATGATGAAAATAGATTTGAACAGCGACCTGGGTGAGAGCCTGGGCGCGTGGCGCATGGGCGATGACGCCGCCATGTTGAAGTTGGTGAGCAGCGCCAATGTGGCCTGCGGCTTTCACGCTGGCGATGCCGCCGGTATCTTGCAAACGCTGAAAGAAGCCCAGCGCAACGGCGTCACGGTGGGCGCGCATGTGGCCTATCGCGACCTCGTGGGCTTTGGCCGGCGCAACATGGACGTGGCCAGCGAGGATCTGGTGGCCGATGTGATCTACCAGATCGGCGCTCTGCAAGGCCTGGCCGCGGCTGCCGGCACGCGCGTGCGCTACGTCAAGCCCCACGGCGCGCTCTACAACACGATTGCCCATGACGCACGCCAGGCGCGCGATGTGATCAAGGCCATGCTGGCCGTGGACTCCAGCCTGGTGCTGGTGGCCTTGGCGGGCTCGCCGCTGATTGGCTGGGCCCGGGATGCAGGCCTGCGCACCGTGGCCGAAGCGTTCGCCGATCGCGGCTACATGCCCGACGGCAGCCTGGTCTCGCGCCGCGAAAAGGGCGCCGTGCTGCACGACGCTGAAGCCGTCGCGGCCCGCATGCTGCGCCTGGTGAGCGAAGGCGTGGTCGCCGACGTGAATGGCAACGACGTGCGCATCCAGGCCGACTCGATCTGCGTGCACGGCGACAGCCCGGGCGCCGTGGAGATGGCACGTTCCGTGCGCGAGCGCCTGCAGGCCGCCGGTGTGGAAATCGCCTCGTTTGTGGCGGATACGGCCCAGGCCGCGGGGTAAGCCGGTATGCGCTTTTTGCCTGTCAATTTGAACGCGGTGCTGGTCGAGCTCGACGATCTGGCCCAGACCCTGGCCTTGCTGCAATCGCTGCAGACCGAGCCGGTGGCGGGCGTGCAGGAGCTGATTCCCGCAGCCCGCACGCTGTTGATCTATTTTTCTCCCGAAGTGACGACGCTGCCGGTGCTGATCGCCGAAGTCGGCCGGCGCAGCATAGGCGCGCAGGTCCAGCGTTCCAGCCACAGCGTGCAGATTCCCGTGCAGTACGACGGTGAGGATTTGCAGGAAGTCGCCGAGCTGCTGGGCGTGACACCGCAGGACGTGGTGCGCATGCACACGGGCGCGGAATACTCCGTGGCCTTCACCGGCTTCGCGCCGGGCTTTGCCTATCTGTCGGGCGGCCATCCCTTGCTGGATGTGCCCCGGCGCAAGACGCCGCGCACGCGCATTCCGCCCGGCTCGGTCGGCCTGGCGGGTACTTTCAGCGGCGTCTATCCCCAGGCCAGCCCCGGCGGCTGGCAGATCATTGGTGCGACGCCCGTCAGCATGTGGGATCTGGAACGCGTGGCGCCTGCGCTGCTGCAGCCCGGCTACCGCGTGCAGTTTGTCGATGTGGCCACGCTGTCCACTCAAGCGCTGGCGGCGTTGATGGCCGCATGCGCGGGCGAGCGCGTGGTCCACGCCGACCGCGCGGCAGCCGCGCCCGCGGCGTTTCGCGTGGAGTCGCCCGGAATGCAGACCCTGTTCCAGGATGCCGGCCGCCATGGCCAGGCCGGGCAGGGCGTGGGCACGTCCGGCGCCATGGACCGCAGCGCCTTGCGCGCGGCCAATCGCGTGGTCGGTAACGGCGCGGATGTCGCCTGCCTGGAAGTGGCCTATGGCGGATTGACGCTGCAGGCCTTGCAGGCCGCCGTGGTGGCCGTGACCGGGGCCGATGCCTTGATCGAAGTCTTGACGGCGCAGGGCCAGCGCGTTGCCGTGCAGGCCTATGCGCCGCTGGCGCTGGATGCGGGCGACCGCCTGATCGTGAATTCTCCGCTGGCGGGTACGCGCAACTATGTGGCCGTGCGCGGCGGCTGGGCCGTGACGCCGGTGCTGGGCAGCGCGTCCACGGACACGCTGGCCCGCGTGGGACCGGCGGCGCTGGCGGCGGGCGACGAATTGCAGGTGGGCACAGGTAGCGCTCTGGCGCCCGTGGCACTGTCCGAGCAGCCCTCGTTTGCCATGCCCAAGGCTGGCGACGTGGTCTGCCTGGATGTGGTGATGGGGCCGCGCGCGGATTGGTTCGCGCAGGAGTCGCTGGCGCTGCTGGGCGCCCAGGAGTGGCTGGTCACGCCCCAGTCCAACCGTATCGGTATCCGCCTGCAAGGGGAGGCTGCCTTGGTCCGCTCCCAGACGCAGGAATTGCCCAGCGAAGGCACGGCACTCGGAGCCATCCAGGTGCCCGCCAGCGGCCAGCCCGTGCTGTTCCTGGCCGACCATCCGCTGACCGGCGGCTATCCCGTGATCGCCAGCGTGGCCAGCCACCATCTGGACCTGGCCGGGCAGATCCCGGTGAATGCCAAAGTGAAATTCCGCGTGATCCGCGATTTTGACGTCGTCGAGACCGCTGCACCGGCCCAGGCCTGAGTGCGCAGCCGACACCCGAGCTCACAGAATAAAGAGTTGAATGCCATGAAAAAAGTCCTGATTGCCAACCGTGGCGAGATCGCTGTCCGCATTGCCCGCGCCTGCGTCGACTATGGAGTGAAATCCGTCGCGGTCTATGCCGATGCCGACATCAATGCCTTGCACGCACGCATGGCCGACGAGGCCTATGGCCTGGGCGGCGAACGTCCCGCGGACACCTATCTGAACATCGCCAAGCTGCTGGAAGTCGCGCGCAAAAGCGGTGCCGACGCCGTCCATCCGGGCTATGGCTTTCTGTCGGAAAGCGCGGCGTTTGCCCAGGCCGTGCTCGACGCCGGCCTGATCTGGATCGGCCCCTCGCCCACCGCCATCGCCTGCCTGGGCGACAAGGTGCAGGCGCGCAAGCTGGCGATGAAAGTCGGTGCGCCTTTGGTGGCCGGCACGGCAGAGCCCGTCAAGGACGCCCAGGAAGTGGTGGATTTCGCCAAGCAGCACGGCCTGCCCGTGGCCATCAAGGCCGCGTTTGGCGGCGGCGGCCGTGGCATCAAGGTGGCATGGAAGCTCGAGGAAGTGACCGAGCTGTATGCATCGGCCGTGCGCGAAGCCGTGACGGCCTTTGGTCGCGGTGAGTGCTTTCTGGAGCAGTTCCTGGACCGTCCACGCCACGTCGAAGCGCAGGTGCTGGCCGACCAGCACGGCAACGTGCTGGTACTGGGCACGCGCGACTGCTCCTTGCAGCGGCGCAACCAGAAGCTGGTGGAAGAGGCTCCCGCGCCTTTCCTGTCCGACGAACAGCGCGCGCGCATTCACCAGTCGGCCAAGGATATCTGCGCGGCCGCGGGCTATACGGGCGCGGGCACGGTGGAATTCCTGCTGAGCCAGAACGGCGCCATCTCTTTCCTGGAAGTGAATACGCGCCTGCAGGTCGAGCACCCCGTGACCGAGGAAACCACGGGCATGGATCTGGTGGTCGAGCAACTGCGCATCGCCGACGGTCTGCCGCTGCGCGTGCTGGAAACGCCCAAGCCCACTTGCCATGCGCTGGAGTTCCGCATCAACGCCGAGGACGTGGGTCGCGGTTTCGTGCCAACGCCGGGCCTGATCACGCTTTTCGAGGCACCTTCGGGTCCTGGCGTGCGCGTGGATAGCGGCGTGGTGTCGGGTTCGACCATTCCCGGTACCTTCGACTCCCTGATGGCCAAGCTGATCGTGACCGGAGCGACGCGCGAGCAGGCGATTGCGCGCGCGCGCCGCGCCTTGAAGGAATTCCGCATCGAAGGCGTGGCCTCGGTGCTGCCTTTCCACCGCGCCGTGCTGGATCAGCCGGATTTCACTGCGCAGACCGCGAAGGACTTCAAGGTCCACACCCGCTGGATTGAAACCGACTTCGCGAACGACCTGGCGGCCGCTGCCCGCGTGACGCCCATGGGTGCCACGGCGCTGCACCGCACGGCCATGGAAATCGACGGCCGCCGCGTGAGCCTGGGCCTGCCGCCCGAACTGCTGGCCGGAATGCAATCCGCGTCCGCCGTGGGCATGCTGGCCAGCCAGGCCGTGGTCGCCGTGCAGGACGCGTCGGCCGTGGCCGCGCCCGTGACCGGCACGCTGCATGCCTGGCATGTGGCCGAAGGCGATGTCGTCGCCATCGGCGATGTGATTGCCGTGATGGAAGCGATGAAGATGGAAATGCAGGTCACCGCGCACCGCGCCGGCCGCATCGCCATCCAGGCCGCAACAGGCGCCTATCAGCAACAAGGCACTTGCATCGCTAAAATCGTCTAATACAGGCTTTGTGCGGCAGATGTAAAATGCGCGAATAAGCACCACTGTTTCAACGTACAAGGGCGAGAAAGGCAATCTGGTTATGACACCGCGAACTACATCCTCGGAGATGTTTGTCGGCCCTCAATAGGCCGGCCGTTCGCGCCTGCACGAGATTTTTCTTTCTCTCCCTCTCAAGCGCGGACCCGATCCGCGCTTTTTGTTTTTGGCAGAGCGCGCATCGACTCCCCCCAAACAAGGTTTGACAAGGAATTCCATGATCCACATCACGCTCCCCGACGGTTCCCAACGCGAGTACCCCGGCCCGGTCACCGTGGCCGAAGTTGCCGCCTCCATCGGCACTGGCCTGGCCAAGGCCGCGCTGGCCGGCAAGGTCGGTTCCGGTGACGCTGCCAAGGTGGTCGACACCAGCTACCTTATCGAACAGGACACTCCGCTGTCCATCATCACGGCCAAGGATGCCGATGGCCTGGACGTCATTCGCCATTCCACGGCCCACTTGCTGGCCTATGCGGTCAAGGAATTGTTTCCCGACGCCCAGGTGACCATCGGTCCGGTGATCGAAAACGGTTTCTTCTACGACTTCGCCTACAAGCGCCCGTTCACGCCCGAAGACCTGGTGGCGATCGAGAAGCGCATGGCCGAGCTGGCCGCCAAGGACGAGCCCGTGGTGCGCCGCGTGCTGCCGCGCGACGAAGCCGTGGCGTATTTCAAGGGCCTGGGCGAGCACTACAAGGCCGAAATCATTGCCAGCATCCCCAGCGATGAGGATGTGAGCCTGTACCGCGAAGGCAACTTCGAAGACCTGTGCCGCGGCCCCCACGTGCCCAGCACCGGCAAGCTGAAGTTCTTCAAGCTGATGAAGGTCGCGGGCGCTTACTGGCGCGGCGACCACCGCAACGAAATGCTGCAACGCGTCTACGGCACGGCCTGGGCCAGCAAGGACGAACTCGCGCAGTACCTGCACCGTCTGGAAGAAGCCGAAAAGCGCGACCACCGCAAGCTCGGCCGCGAACTCGACCTGTTCCACATCGACGAGCACTCGCCGGGCACCGTGTTCTGGCACCCCAAGGGCTGGGCGCTGTGGCAAGTGGTTGAGCAGTACATGCGCCGCGTCTACAGCGATAACGGCTACCAGGAAGTCAAGGGTCCGCAGATCCTGGACAAGGGCCTGTGGGAGAAGACCGGCCACTGGGACAAGTACCGCGACAACATGTTCGTCACCGAAAGCGAAAAGCGCGACTACGCGCTCAAGCCGATGAACTGCCCGGGCCACATCCTGATTTTCAAGCAGGGTATCAAGAGCTACCGCGATCTGCCGCTGCGCTACGGCGAGTTTGGCCAATGCCACCGCAACGAACCCACGGGTGGCCTGCACGGCATCATGCGCGTGCGCGGCTTCACGCAGGACGACGGCCACATCTTCTGTACCGAAGACCAGATCCAGCCCGAAGTGCTGGCCTTCAGCCGCCTGCTGCAAAAAGTCTATGCCGACTTCGGCTTCACGGAAATCATCTACAAGGTCGCGACCCGGCCCGAAGCCCGCATCGGCTCGGATGAAAGCTGGGACAAGGCCGAAGCCGCGCTGATGGACAGCCTGCGCGCTTCCGGTTGCGACTTCGAGATTTCGCCCGGCGACGGTGCTTTCTACGGCCCCAAGATCGAGTACACCTTGAAGGACGCACTGGGTCGCCAGTGGCAGTGCGGTACCATCCAGGTCGACTTCTCCATGCCCGAGCGCCTGGATGCGGAGTACGTGGGTGAAGACGGCAACCGCCATCGTCCCGTGATGTTGCACCGCGCCATCGTTGGCAGCCTGGAGCGTTTCCTCGGCATCCTGATCGAGCAGTTCGCCGGCGCCTTGCCGGCGTGGCTGGCTCCGGTGCAGGTGGCGGTGCTCAACATCACCGATTCGCAGGCCGACTACTGTCGTGAAATTGCTGAAAAACTGCAAAAAGCACTGCCAGGTCAAGACCTTAAGGTGGTCACGGATCTGCGCAACGAAAAGATTACGTATAAAATACGCGAGCATTCGTTGCAGAAGCTGCCTTACATTCTTGTCGCAGGCGACAAGGAGAAGGCAGCTGGAGCGGTTGCAGTGCGCGCCCGGGGCAATAAAGACCTCGGCGTGATGTCCGTTGACGCTTTCATCGAATTGATCGCCAGCGACATCACCTCCAAAGTCTGACTGAGATGTCAGGTTCTGGCTTGCGTGCACAGCGCACGCAAGCAGGCTACGCTGTTGTAGCCATTTAGATTCAAGGGTGAAAACCATAGCTACTGAATTTCGCGATCGCCGTCACCGTGAGGAGCGCAAGCACCGCCTCAACCGTGAAATCATGGCGCCTGAAGTGCGCCTGTCCGGCCCTGAAAACGAGCCCCTCGGCATTGTTCCCATCATGGAAGCATTGCGCATGGCGGGTGAGTTGGACGTTGACTTGGTAGAAATTGCCGCTACAGCCAATCCGCCGGTTTGCCGGCTGATGGACTACGGCAAGTTCAAATACCAGGAGCAAAAGCGTGCCGCCGAGGCCAAGGCCAAGCAAACGGTCATCGAGATCAAGGAAGTCAAATTCCGTCCCGGTACCGACGACGGCGACTACAACATCAAATTGCGCAACATCCGCCGCTTCCTGGCGGAGGGTGACAAGTGCAAGATCACGCTGCGTTTTCGCGGACGGGAAATCACGCACCAAAATTTGGGCTTGGCTTTGCTCAATCGCATTCGCGATGATCTGGCCGATACCATTGCAGTGGAGCAGTTCCCCAAGCTGGAAGGTCGCCAGATGATCATGATGATCGCTCCGGCCAAGAAAAAGCCAGCACCTGTCAAGGCTCAGGGCGATGCGCCCACAACGCCCGCAGCTTGAGGCATAATCTCTGCTTGCAGCAAAAGTGAGCCGTAAAGGCTCACTTTTTCTTTTGCGCTGCGTGGTTCACGCCATGCAGCGGAGCAGGGCAACGGATTCGTTCGTTGCCCTGCAAGCTGGCCTGAAATGGCTGGCAAAGAAGTGGCTCGGGGCCAACAAGTTCGCACTCTTTTGTGCGAACGCCTCACGAGCACAATCAATAGGAGCATACACATGCCCAAAATGAAGACCAAGAGCAGCGCGAAGAAGCGATTCCGCGTTCGTCCCGGTGGCACCGTCAAGCGCGGTCAAGCCTTCAAACGTCACATCTTGACCAAGAAGACCACCAAGAACAAGCGTCACCTGCGTGGTGCGGTTGCTGTGCACGAGACCAACATGGCCTCCGTCGCACAAATGCTGCCCGGCTTTGGCTTGTAATTAACTGACGAACAAGGAGTACTTACATGCCTCGCGTCAAACGTGGTGTAACGGCCCGTGCCCGTCACAAAAAAGTTCTGGCCCTCGCTAAGGGTTTTCGCGGTCGCCGCGGTAATGTCTTCCGTATCGCTAAACAAGCGGTAATGAAGGCTGGGCAATATGCCTACCGTGACCGTCGTAACAAAAAGCGCGTGTTCCGTCAGCTGTGGATTGCTCGTATCAACGCCGCTGCGCGTGAACTGGGCATGACCTACAGCGTGTTTGCCAACGGCCTGAAGAAGGCATCGATCGAAATCGACCGCAAGATGCTGGCCGATATCGCGGTGCACGACAAGGCTGCTTTCGCAAGCATCGTGGAACAAGTCAAGGCCAAGCTGGCTGCTTGAGTTCACGGCCTGTAGCTACATAACCTGTAGTTGCTAATGCACTAACAACAAGGGCTAGGGCTTGAAAAGGCGCTAGCCCTTGTTTATTTTCAAGAGTCGATATGAACGAGTTGGATTCTCTGGTCGAAAGCGCGCAACAACTGTTTGCGCAAGCCGCCACCCCCGCTGATCTGGAAAATGCCAAGGCCCAGTTCCTGGGCAAGTCCGGTCGTGTGACCGAACTGATGAAGGGCATGGCGCAGCTTTCCGTCGACGAGAAGAAATCGCGCGGCGCCGCCATCAACGTCACCAAGCAGGCGATTGAAGCGGCCCTCACGGCCCGTCGCCAGGCGCTGGCCGATGCCGAACTGCAAACCCAACTCAAGGCCGAAGCGCTGGACGTGAGCCTTCCCGGTCGCCGTCGTGGCGCTGGCGGTCTGCACCCCGTGTCGCTGACGCTGGAGCGCATCGAAGGCATTTTTGCCTCCATGGGCTTTGACGTGGCCGAAGGCCCGGAAATTGAAACCGACTGGTTCAATTTCACGGCGCTCAACACGCCTGAAGACCATCCCGCGCGTTCCATGCACGACACCTTCTATGTCGAAGGTGGCTCGGAGAACGCGCCCAACCTGTTGCGCACGCACACCAGCCCCATGCAGGTGCGTTATGCGGTGCAGCATGTGAAGAAATACCAGGCCTTGATCGATGCCGGTCAGGCCATGCCCGAGATCCGCGTGATCGCTCCGGGTCGCACCTACCGTGTGGACAGCGATGCCACGCATTCGCCCATGTTCCACCAGTGCGAAGGCATCTGGATTGGCGAGAACGTCAGCTTCAAGGACTTGAAGGTGGTGTTCACCGATTTCTGCCGCACGTTCTTCGAGAGCGACGATCTGGTGCTGCGTTTTCGCCCCAGCTTCTTCCCGTTCACCGAACCCAGCGCGGAAATCGACATCCAGTTCCAGACCGGCCCGCTCGCGGGCAAGTGGCTGGAAGTCGCCGGTTCGGGCCAGGTGCACCCCAACGTGGTGCGCAACATGGGCTTGGACCCCGAAAAATACATCGGCTTTGCTTTCGGCATGGGTCCCGACCGCCTGACCATGCTGCGCTACGGTGTCAATGACCTGCGCCTGTTCTTCGACGGCGATGTTCGCTTTCTGTCGCAGTTCCAGTAATCGCCGCACCTACCGCTGGCGCCTGCGTCTGGTGCGCAGGCCCGTTTGAAGCCAAAGAGTCTGACTATGCAATTTCCTGAATCCTGGTTGCGCGCGTTCTGCAACCCGCCCCTGAGCACCGCCGAGCTGGCGCACACCCTGACCATGGCCGGTCTGGAAGTCGAGGAGCTCGCGCCCGTCGCCCCGCCGTTCACGAAGATCGTGGTGGGCGAGATCAAGGAAGCGCTGCAGCATCCGAACGCCGACCGCCTGCGCGTGTGCCAGGTGGACGTAGGCCAGGCCGAGCTGCTCACCATCGTCTGCGGCGCGCCCAATGCCCGCGTGGGCATTCGCATCCCCTGCGCCATGGTGGGCGCCGAGCTGCCTCCTGGCGAAGACGGCAAGCCCTTTCTGATCAAGATCGGCAAGCTGCGCGGCGTCGAAAGCTACGGCATGCTGTGCTCGGCGAAGGAGCTCAAGCTCGCCGAAGACCACGGCGGCCTGCTGGAGCTGCCCCTGGACGCGCCCCTGGGCCAGGACATCCGTACCTACCTGAGCCTGGACGACACGCTGTTCACGCTCAAGCTCACGCCCAATCTGGCGCATTGCCTGAGCGTCTACGGCATTGCCCGTGAAGTCGCGGCCCTGACGGGTGCGCCTTTGCTGGCGCCGAGCTTCACGACCACGCCCGTGGGCAGCGACGCCAAGCTGGGCGTCAAGATCAGCGCGCCGGATCTGTGCGGCCGCTTCACCGGTCGTGTGATCCGCAATGTCAACACCCAGGCCAAGACTCCCGCCTGGATGGTCGAGCGCCTGGAGCGCTGCGGTCAGCGCAGCGTGGCGCCGCTGGTCGACATCTCGAACTACGTGATGTTCGAGCTGGGCCGGCCTTCGCATATTTTCGATCTGGACAAGATCCACGGCGGCCTGGATGTGCGCTGGGGCCGTCCCGGCGAACAGCTCAAGCTGCTCAACGGCACGACCGTCACGGTCGACGGCCATGTGGGCGTGATCGCCGACGATCAAGCCATCGAATCGCTGGCCGGCATCATGGGCGGCGACGCCACGGCCGTGTCGGATGACACGCGCAACATCTACGTCGAAGCCGCTTTCTGGTGGCCGCGTGCCATCGCCGGCCGTTCGCGCCGTTTCAACTTCTCGACCGACGCGGGCCACCGCTTCGAGCGCGGCGTGGATCCCAGCTTCACGCCCGAGCATGTGGAACGCATCACCCAACTGGTGCTGGAAATCTGCGGCACGCCCGAGACCGAGTGCGGCGCGATCGACGACCAGATCGTCAACGTGCCCGCGCCCCAGCCCGTGCTGCTGCGCGTGGCGCGCGCGGCCAAGGTGATCGGCATGCCCGTGAGCCAGCAGCAATGCGCCGATGCACTGCAAGGCCTGGGCCTGGCGGTGACGCAGGGCGATGGCGTGCTGACGGTGACGCCTCCGTCGTACCGTTTCGATATCGCGCTGGAAGAAGACCTGATCGAGGAAGTCGCGCGCATGCTGGGCTATGGCCAACTGCCGACGACGCCGCCCGTGGCACCGATCACGCCCAAGCTGCGTGCCGAAAACCGCCGCAGCAGCTTTGCCGTGCGCCGTGAACTGGCCGGCCTGGGTTACCAGGAAACCATCAATTTCAGCTTTGTGGAAGAGCGCTGGGAGCATGAGCTCGCTGGCAACGCCAACCCCATCAAGCTGCTCAACCCCATCGCCAGCCACATGAGCGTGATGCGCAGCTCGCTGCTGGGCTCGCTGCTGCAGGTGGTGAAGTTCAACCTGGACCGCAAGGCCCAGCGCGTGCGCGTGTTCGAACTCGGTCGCGTCTTCCTGCGCGATGCCAGCGTGCAGAACACCGACACCACGGTGCAGGGCTTTGATCAGCCCATGCGCATCGCCGGCATGGCCTGTGGCCCGGCCGACCAGCTGCAATGGGGCCGCAAGGACCAGGCCGTGGACTTCTACGACCTCAAGGGCGACGTCGAAGCCTTGCTGGCGCCGCTGCGCCCCAGCTTCGAGCCCGCCCAGCACCCGGCCATGCACCCGGGCCGCTGCGCGCGCGTGCTGCTGGACGGCAAGGCCATCGGCTTTGTCGGCGAGCTGCATCCCCAGTGGCGCCAGGGCTGGGAACTGCCCCAGGCACCGGTGATGTTCGAGCTGGAGCTCGACGCCGTGCTGCTGCGCCAGGTGCCCGAGTTCCGTCCCGTGGCCAAGCACCAGTCGGTGGAACGCGACATCGCCGTGGTGGTGGCCGAGTCCGTGACCCACGCCGAGATCATGGCGGCCGTGGATGCAGCGGCTGCCGACAGCGTGCTGCGCTCGGCCGTGCTGTTCGACGTGTTCCGTGCCAAGCCTTTGCGTGCGGGCGAAACGCCGGCACCAGGCGCTTTGGCGCCGAATGAGAAGAGCCTGGCCGTGCGGCTGGTGCTGGGCAGCGACACCGCCAGCCTGACCGAAGCCGAGATCGAGGCCGCCATGAAGGCGGTGATCGAGCAACTGGTGGCGCGCACGGGCGCGCGCCTGCGCGGATGATGGGGTCGGCGAGCATGTCCCAAGAAAAGCTAGCCCCTATGGAACTGGCCATTGAAAGCCTGGACAGCCCTGCGCTGACCAAGGCGCAACTGGCGGATTTGCTGTTCGACCAGATCGGTTTGAACAAGCGCGAATCCAAGGAAATGGTGGATGCCTTCTTTGACCTGGTTTCACAAAGCCTGGTCGAGGGGGATGACGTCAAGTTGTCCGGTTTTGGCAACTTCCAGATCCGTACCAAGGCGCCGCGTCCGGGGCGCAACCCTCGCACCGGCGAGCTGATCCCCATCCAGGCCCGCCGGGTGGTGACTTTCCATGCCAGTACCAAGCTCAAGGAGCAGATCCAAAGCGGCGAGACTTCGTCGTCTGCGTTGTAGGCGGCATTCCTGGTGCATGCTGGGCATGCATGGGCAGGGCGATTGCGCATGGCAGCCAGGCTGCAGCTGCGGTAGTCTTGCCAGTTCGATGATGGGAGATGTATCCGATGTCTGAGGGCTGCCTGCTTCCGGCTATTCCAGCCAAACGCTATTTCACCATTGGTGAAGTGGCGCAATTGTGCTGCGTCAAGCCGCATGTGCTGCGCTATTGGGAGCAGGAGTTCACCCAGTTGCGCCCCGTCAAGCGCCGCGGCAACCGGCGTTATTACCAGCACCATGAGCTGCTGATGATTCGCCGGATTCGGGAACTGCTGTACGAGCAGGGCTTCACCATCCAGGGCGCACGCAACCGCTTGCGCGAAACGGGCGGCGGAGCCGGCGCTCCCGAAGTCGAGGAAGTGGAGTTCCTTCCCGTGGACTGGACCGCCGCGGAAACGCCGGACGGCAATGCCGCCGTGGAGCAGGTCGACGCCAGCAGCGTGGATTCCCGGGCCGTGCGACAGGAACTTTTGCAGATTAGGGACTTGTTGTCTTTGTAAGGATTTTTTCGGTATATAATTCAATTCTCGTCGGCGTGTAGCGCAGCCTGGTAGCGCACTTGCATGGGGTGCAAGGGGTCGAAGGTTCGAATCCTTTCTCGCCGACCATTGATAAGCAACGGGTCAGTTCTGTAAAGAACTGACCCGTTTTGTTTTGTCCGAACGAAATCGATGGAGCTGGCCTGGCCTGGCCTGGCCGGGCCTGGCCGGGCCGGGCCTCAGGCCACGATGATCCGGCTCGAGCCCTTGCGCAGCGCGGCCAGGGCCGGCAATGCGCGCGCGCCGGCGTCGGTCACGATGACATCGATGTCCGCATTGTCGGCATAGGTCACGCGGCTGCCTTGGCCGAGCTTGTGGTGATCGGCGAGGATGACGACCAGCTGTGCCTGCTCGACCATGGCGCGTGCCACGGCGGCCTCATGGTGTTCGAAGCTCATCGCGCCGTGCCGCGGGTGCAGGCCAACCGGGGACAGAAACACCACGTCGGCGCGAAAGCGCCGGATTTGCTCCAGTGTGGCTTCGCCGAATGTGGCCTGCGCCTTCACGTCTATCTCTCCACCGAGCAGCAGTATCTTGTTGCGGGCGGCACGTGCCTCGTCGGCACCGGCGAGCTTGAGCGCGATGTTGACCGAATTGGTGATCGCTGTCATGCCGTTGAGCGTGGCGATCTCCTCGGACAGGATCAAGTTGGTGCTGCCCGCATCGAGGAACAGCGTCTGCCCCGGCTGCAACAGCGCGACCGCGGCCTTGGCAATGGCGCGCTTTTCCTTTTGCCGGGCCGCCAGGCGCACCGCCAGCGGCGGTTCGGGCACGGCGCCCGGGGTCACCACGCCGCCGTGCACGCGCCGCAGGTCGCCCAGGATTTCGAGTTCGATCAGGTCGCGGCGTACGGTCTCGCGCGACACCTTCAAGTCCTGCACGATGCGATCGACGCTCAGGCTCGAGAAGGTGGCCAGCAGGCTGCGGATGCGTTGGAATCGGACTTCTTGGAGCATTGGGATAGGGCTGAAGAAAGCAGTGGGCCGCCGGCGCCCGCCTTTGCGCCAGAAGGTGCCAAAGCGGGGTCCGCGGCCATTATGCAGGTGGAGAATGCGGCCGCTGGCGAGCGGTATTGCGCCGCATTCGGGCCGGACGCAGCCGGCGGGCCGCAGCGCCGGTCTCAGCTGCCCAGGCCCATGGCCGGGTCGCTGACCCCGTCGGCGCCGGTTTCCACGCGGCCCGCGAAGCGGCGCATGAAGACCCCGTCGTCGTCCACGTTGGCGGTCACCGTGAAGTCGTACCAGGACTTGGCGGGCGACAGGTCCCATTGCTGCTGGATCTTCTGGCCCGGCGCCAGCGCGAAGTGCCATGGACCGTCGGCGCGGTAGGCACTGGGCTCGACAGTCACATTGCAGCTCATGCTGCCGATGTTGTGCAGCTCCACGTACACGCCGCCGTTGGCCACGTCGTAGCACACGCGCGTCTCCGGCAAGCCCACGCCGCCTTTCAGCGTGGTCGGCAGCGTGCCGCGAAAGCGCCGGTGAAAGCCGTTGGGGCCGAACACCGAGAGGTCGTAGCCGTTGGCGTGGAGGCCCCAGCTGTCGTTGAGCATCTTGTCCGGCTCCACCGTGTAGCGGCGCGGCACGGCCGCGAGCGCCAGGTGATCGTAGACGTGGAATACCGCGCCGGCCTTGCCCGTGTTGCTGAAAACCAGCCAGTAAAGCCGTTGCTCGATATCGGGGCGGCCGCTGGCGTGCAGCTCGTAGGGCAAGGCGCGCGACCAGCGCACGCCGGTGTTCTGCGCGGGCATGGTGCCTGTGCCCGGGGGCGGCGCCACCGGCGTCGGGTAGGTGGTCTGCTTGGCGATCGCGGCATCGGCGGCGGCGCCGTCGATCACCGGCAGTGCCGGCAGCGCGAGGTTGGGGGTCGCGAAGTTGAAGCAGCCCGTCAGGTCGCCGCTGACCGTGCGACGCCATGCCGAGATGTTGGGCTCCATCACGCCGAAGCGTTCTTCCAGGAAGCGGATCACCGAGGTGTGGTCGAACACCTGCGAGTTCACCCAGCCGCCCTTGCTCCAGGGCGAGACCACGTACATGGGCACGCGCCAGCCCATGCCGAAAGGCGCGCCGAGATAGGGCGCCTTGAGCGTGTTGCGCTCGCCCAGTGTGTCGACCGTGCTCTGGCCGGCCTGGCTGCCATCGGCATTGAGCGAAGGAATGGCGGGCGGCGGCATGTGGTCGAAGTAGCCGTCGTTCTCGTCGAACATGATGAAGAGCGCCGTCTTGCTCCACACCTCGGGGTTGGCGGTCAGGGCGTCCAGGACCTCGGCCGTGTACTGCGCGCCCCACAGCGGCGACGAAGGCCCGGGATGTTCCGAGTATTTGGCCGGCGCGACAATCCAGCTGACCTGCGGCAGCGTCCCGGCCATCACGTCAGCGGCCAGGCCGTCGAGCGCGCGGGTGGACAGGCCGCGCGCTTTGAGCGATGCCTGCTGCTCGGTCGGCGCGGTCGCGTAGTAGGCGTTGCGAAAGCTGGTGAAGCCCTCCAGCGGGTTGTCGGTGTAGTTGTCCGCCATGTCCTGATAGACCTGCCAGCGGATGCCGGCGGCTTCCAGGCGCTCGGGGTAGGTCGTCCAGGAGTAGCCCGGCGTGTTGGCCAGGTCGTCGTTGGTGTTGTCGATGGCCGGGCCTCCGCCCAGGCCCAGCGGATCGTTGCTGCCGGTCCACAGGAACAGCCGGTTCGAGTTGGTGCCGGTCAGCTCCGAGCAGTGGTAGGCGTCGCAGATGGTGAAAGCGTCTGCCAGTGCGAACTGGTAGGGCATGTCGGCCTGGGTGTAGTAGCCCAGCGCGCGCGCCGACTTGGCCGCGACCCACTGGTTCATCCGGCCCGCGTTCCAGGCCTGCTGGCCATCGGGCCAGGAGTGGGCCATGCCGGTGGTGCGTTGCGCGCTGGTGTTCGTCGTGTCGAAGTGGAAGGGCATGCAGGTGCCCGGGCCGCTGGTCGGCGGCTGCTCGAACACAGCCTTGCCGTTGGACAGCGGAACCGCAAAGCGGTCGCCAAAGCCGCGCACGCCGCGCAGCGTGCCGAAGTAGTGGTCGAAGGAGCGGTTCTCCTGCATCAGGATCACCACGTGCTGCACGTCGCTGATGGTGCCGGTGTCCGTCGCGGCCGGAATGGCCAGCGCGCGGCGGATGCTGGCGGGCAGCAGGCCCATGGCGGCTGCCGCACCTGCCGTGGTCGCTGCGCCGCGCAGGAAGTTGCGCCGGCTGTTGGGGGTCTTGTCGTCTTGCATGGATGCGTTCTTCACGGGGCGCAGCGCACCGAGGCCGGGCGTTGCTGCGGAGTGGATGGGTTTTGCTCGGGCGTGGTGCCGGGTGGCGTCATAGCGTCGGGCGGTGGCCCGGCGGTGGCCGGATCGTTCGGCGTAACGACCACGCCGGAGGAGCCGCCGTCGACCGGCGGGGGGGTGCTGGCGCTGTCACCGCCGCAGCCCGCGAGCAACGCGGCCGTGGCGAGCGCGGCCAGGCCTGCGCGTAAGCTCATGTTCATTGCCATCTCCTTCAGGGGGTGAGCGTCGTGAGCGAAGTGCCCGAGCGCGCGATGGAGTCCACCTCGGCCTTGGTCAGCACCCGGTTCCAGGTGGCGAATTCGCTGAAGTCGAAGCGCCCGCCTATGGTGTTGGCCGCATTGCCGTTGCGGTAGTTGGGGCCGTAGCCGCCGTCCCCGTCTTCGTTCAGCGTGAAGTAGGTGTCCAGGCCGTTCATCGCGGCCAGGTAGGCGCTGGTGATGGCGACCGATGCACTCTGCGTGCCGAGCACAGGGTCGTATACGTAGAAGGTGGCGCTGAGCTTGGCCGCGTCGATAGCCATGACCACGTAGGCCCAGGTGTTGGCGCTGAAGCTCAGGTCCTTGTCGCCGGCACGTGCGCCGCCGCGGCCGAGGTTGAAGCGCAGCGCGCTGCCGTACTGACCGATGGCCAGGCCGGCGTTGTTGCCGCTCGCCCAGTTCTTGTTCGAGGCCACTGGAATGCCCGAGCGCGTGGCATCCGAGCGGAACCAGAAGCCGAAGCTGAAGGACGCCGTGGTGTTGCTCACCTTGCTGGTAGCAATCTTGAAGCCACCGTCGCAGGCCGCGCAGACCGTGGGGCCTGCGTAGTTGGTCGACAGCAGCGCGCTGCCGGTGCCGTCGAACGGACCATTGCCGGCCGCGGCGTACACCGGTGTGGCGCCAGTGACCCATGGCATGAACACCTGCGCGTTGTCGATGCGGTCGCTCAGCGTGCCGGAGAGCGGAAACAGGTGGGTCAGACCGGCCTGCACGGAGGGCAGAAGCAACACGGGCTTGACGTAGTTGAGCGTGGCGCGGGTCGCGATCGGCGTCTGGTCGGCCACCACGGTGTAGTCGTAGGTGTAGTTTCCGCTCTCGTTCAAGGCCATGGTGGTGTCCTCGAAACCGGTCGTGCTGCCGGGCAGCCTGGCAATCTCGGCGCCGTCGCGCAGCACCGTGATCGCCTGCGGCGCGGTCGCGGGCAGGGTCCACGACAGGACGAGTCCGTTCTTCTTCGCGTTGTTGGCGACCTGTACCTGGCGTACGGCGGCAGGGCCGACCAGCGGACCACCGACGAGCGGGTAGCCGGCGATGGCGGGCAGTGCGCCCAGGTGGGCGAGCAGCGTGGGCGCCACATCGGCCGCACCCGCGTAGGCGTACCACGGCGTCATGTCGGCCGGCAGGCTCGCGGCCGCGGCGACGGCCAGGTTGGCGGTCTTGTCCAGAACAATGAAGGAAGCAAGGTTCGACGGCACCGGAATGCCGTCCGGCACGCCGGTGGCGCCCAGGCCGTGCGTGGAAGTCACGATGACCAGCCAGTCCTCGTTCGGCGCGGCTTGGCGGCGTTGCGCGAGCGCGGCCTTCACCGTCGCGAGCTGGCGATCGAGTGCTGCCAGCGCGTTCTGGTAGTCGGTGCCGACACCGGCCACGTCGGCGACCTGCTGCGGGCCCTGATAGTCGGCGACGATCAGGTCGTAGCTGCCACCGGCAATGGCGGCGGAGGTTTCGCTGGTGACGCAGGTGTCGTCACCGCCGCAGTCCTTCGCCAGGTCGAGGTAGCCGGCACTGCGGTCGGCACGCAGCAGTTGCGGCAGGCCGCTCCAGCTCGAAACGGCCGCGGTGCGTGCGCCGGCTTGCGCGCCCTTCAGCAGCTTGAACACGCTGTCGGCCTTGAAGCCCTGGCCTGCGTAGTTCGAGCGGATCTGGTGACGGTCGGCCCAGGTGCCGGTCAGCAGCGTTGCCCAGCCGGGGCCGTCGGTGGCCTGCTGCTGCGTCGTTGCTCCCTTGACGCCGCCGGTATAGGCCGGCAGCAGCGTGCCCAGTCCTTGCAGCGTCGGCATGCGCGTGGCGGCCACGGCCTGTTGCAGCGCGGCGTATTGCACGCCGTCGATCCCGATCAGCAGAGCCTTGCTGCGCGCGGTACCCGGCACGACAGGGTCTGGCTTGGCCGGCTCGGCGGGCGATGGGTCTGAGCCTCCGCCGCAGGCGGCCAAGAGGACGAGAAGGCTCGCGCTGAGCGCGACCCGGGCGAATCGAGGTCTAGGTTGGTTCATGATGAGTGGGTCAGGCAACGGAAATCCCAGACGCGCATGCGCCCGGCTTTGGAATCGAGGGGTGAAAGCGCTGTCGGCGCCCAGCGGCTCGGCGCGCGGTGGTGAATGGCGACGGCTGTCTCTCGCCAGTCAGTGCATTCTTGTGTTTTCGTGATTTGCAAAAATATCCACAAGTACAAGCAATGCCTCAATTCTGTGGGCCATCGATGACAATTCGTTGACAGTGCTCGGCGCTGATGGGGGAGGGGGCGCGCGCGCCGGGGCTGCATTCCGGTGGTCTGGAATGCGCGTGGAGCGGGGCGGTGACTGCGCGGCCCCTAGCGCCGGGACCTGGCGGAGGCCGGGACGATGCCATCTCGCATGCCGATGGGGGTCGGCCATGCCGCGGGAGCGTCTTGATTTCTATCGGAGCGAGGGCCTGCCCATGGGGGGCAGCCGCTCAGGGGGCGTAGGTTTCGCCTGGTCCGTGCGCGCGCTCGATCAGGCGGCGCCAAGGCACGGTCTCGCAGGGCGAGCTTCCTTGGAAGTCACCCAACCGATTCCGCTGATCCAAGGAAATTGCGCCGAGATGGGGCGCGTGGAGGATGCAATGGCCGTGGTTGACGGCCCAATGCGGTGGAAGGGCCGACCTGCAGCGGGCAGGTCGTCCTTCTTGCGCTACGAGACAGGGGTCGAGGGGCCTGCCTCAGGGCTTGGCGGCGTGCCAGGAATTGTTGAGGAAGCCGTCGCCGGTCTTGTCACCGGGCTTGGTGTCCTTGATCCAGTAGTAGAGCGGACGCCCCTGGTACGCCCATTGTCGGCTGCCGTCATCACGGATCACCACGCTCCAGCCGCCGATGGGGACCGCGCTCGCCGGCGCCATCAACGGCGGCCAGTTGGTGGCGCAGCCGCCATTGCAGACGCTCTTGCCGGAGCCGGCGGTATCCTTGTCGAAGACGTAAAGCGTCATCTGGCTGGGACCGACTAGCACGCCATTCAGGCTCGTGGCAGGCGAGGGGGCCTTCTGGGTGGGGGGGGTCATGCTGCAGGCGGCAAGCAGAACTGAAGCAAGAACAGCGGAGGAAGCGATGCGGATCATGGAGGTACTCCTTGAAGTGGACCTTTGGTAGACGCTCGGACGGGCCGTTTTATTCCATGGACTTTGCCGCCAACGATGGATGTGGCCGATGACCTGCCTGTAACACGGCATTTTTCACGGCCGAATCCTGTGCTGCGCCGTCCGCGCCCTGAAGGGTCGCCCTGTGGTTGCAGGGCGACCCTTCAGGGCTGAGGTCACAATACGCTAGTTTCATGCAACAACAAAGGATTGACCGTGATGGATGGATTGATAGCAGGGCGCCTCTATGGCACACCTGAGCAGCGGACCAGCAAGACGGGCAAGCCCTTCATGGTCGCACGCATGCGCGCCGTGTGCGGCGATGGTGAAAACCTGTTTGTCAACGTCATCGCCTTTGACGCCGCGCCCTGTGCGGCTCTGGAGGCTTTGCGCGAAGGCGATGCGATTGCCATTGCCGGCCCGATCACACCCAAGGTCTGGACCGACAAGCAAGGCGTGGTGCATCCCGCGTTGGACGCCATCGCCCATCAGGTGCTCACGGCCTACCATGTGGAACACAAGCAGCGCCAGGTGCTTTCCAGCCAGTCGGGCGGCGATGCGGCACGCGACGCCTGGCCGGCGCCCGGCGAGGATTGAGATGCCGCAGGTGGCCTGATCTTCTTATGCTTACTCGGAATAAATAATCAATTTATTATTCCTAATACTCAGTGGAATTTGCGCGTACAGTGCACGCATTCTGCATTTTTGAGTGAAGGCATACCGTGAACAAGCGCCATCTTCTGCAAACCACTTTGGCCCTGGGCCTGGCCCTGGCTGCGCCCCTTTCGGCCCTGGCACAGGACAAGACATCGATCAAGATCGGCGTCACCGCCGGCCCCCACGCCCAGATTTTCGAGCAGGTGAAGCTCGTTGCCGAAAAGCAGGGTCTGAAGATCCAGGTGGTCGAGTTTGGCGATTACGTCCAGCCCAACGCCGCTCTGGCGGCGGGTGACCTCGACGCCAACAGCTACCAGCACGGCCCCTACCTGGACGCCCAGGTCAAGGACCGCGGCTACAAGCTGGTGCGCGTGGCTGACACGGTCAACTTCCCCATCGGCCTGTACTCCAAGAAGTTCAAGGCGCTTGCCGACCTGCCCCAGGGCGCCAAGTTCGGCATTCCCAACGATCCGACCAACGGCGGCCGCGTGCTGTTGCTGTTGCAGGCCCAGGGCCTGATCAAGCTCAAGGAAGGCGCGGGCCTCAAGGCCACGCCGCTGGACGTGGTGTCCAACCCCAAGAAGCTGAAGTTTGTCGAGCTGGACGCTGCCCAGCTGCCGCGCTCGCTCGATGACCTCGATGCTTCGGCCATCAACACCAACTTCGCGATCTCGGCCGGGCTCAACCCCAAGACCGACTCCATCGTGCAGGAAAGCGCCAAGAACCCCTATGTGAACATTCTGGTGGTGCGCGAGGCCGACAAGAGCAAGCCTTGGGTCGCCAAGCTGATCAAGGTCTACCAGTCGCCCGAGATCCGCCAGTTCATCGAGACCCAGTTCAAGGGTTCGGTGGTGCCTGCGTTCTAAGCACCGCATAGCTCTCCAAGAAGCGTCGGCAGTTGCCGGGGCGCTTCCATCCGCCAGTGCCGCCTTGCGCCGCACTGGCTTTTTTATGGGCAAAAGTCTTAGGGTTGAAAGGCATTGCAGCCGGCATCCTTAGTAGCAAAAATGCATAAGCATGCGCTTTTAATTTCGTTGGTAAATGGCGGGGATGGCGGCACACTCCAGTCACGTTCCATGCGGGCGAAATGTGCGCTGCAACGGCAGCTCCCCGCAGTTGCCACGCAATGCCCCAGGGATCTCAACCGCTGAGATGCCGGTACGGGACCTTCGAAGATTCAGTTAAAAAATACGATTGCATGAGCCACAGCACCGCAGACCCGATTTCAACCTCGCCGCTCATCCGCTTGCGTGATGTGCAGAAGAAATTCGTCACTGCCGACGGCGGCGTGTTTGAAGCCGTCAAATCGGTCTCTCTGGATGTGCGTCAGGGAGAGATTTTTGGCCTGATCGGCAAAAGCGGTGCGGGCAAATCGACGCTGCTGCGGCTGATCAATCTGCTCGAGCGTCCCGACGCGGGCTCCGTCATCGTCGCCGGCCGCGAGCTGACGGGCCTGGGGCGGCGCGAGCTGCGCGAAGCGCGGCAAAACATCGGCATGATTTTTCAGCAGTTCAACCTGCTGCAGAACGCCAGCGTGTTCGACAACGTCGCCTTTCCCTTGAAGATCCACGGCGGCGCGTCGCGGGCCCGGATCGATGCACGGGTGCGCGAATGCCTGGCACTGGTGGGCCTGACCGACAAGATCGCCAGCTACCCGGCGCAGCTGTCGGGTGGGCAAAAGCAGCGCGTGGCGATTGCCCGCGCGCTGGCGCCGCGCCCTCAGGTGCTGCTGTGCGATGAGCCGACGTCGGCGCTCGACAGCGAAACCACGCGTTCACTGCTGGAGACGCTGCGCGATATCCAGCAAAAGACCGGTGTGACCATCGTCATTGTGACGCATGAGCTGTCGGTGGTGGAAGTGCTGTGCAGCGAAGTGGCCATCGTGGAAGGCGGCCGCATTGCCGAGCAGTTTTCGCTGACCGGGCCGAGCGCGGCGCGCACCACCGTGCTGGGCCAGGAAATCGAGGCCCTGCGCGAGCGCAGGGCGCGCGAAGCCCGCTGGGATGCCCGCCCGGACGCCCAATCCTCTTCCCCCGCTGTCCCCCCATTGAATGCTGCCGTGGCAGTCCAGGAACTGCACCATGTCTGAGAACATTGCCGCCATTCTTCCCGAGCTGTGGCTGGCCATAGGCCAGACGGCCCTGATGCTGGGCATCGGCCTCACGGCCGCCATCGTCATCGGCGGCCCGCTGGGCGTGCTGCTGTTCCTGCTCGGCCCCGGCCAGTCGCTGGAAAACAAGTGGGCCTTCATCACGCTCAACTGGATCGTGAACACGGTCCGCTCCTTCCCCTTCATCATCTTGCTGGTGGCGCTGGTGCCGTTTACGCGGGTGGTGGCCGGCACGTCGATAGGGCCGCTGGCTGCGGCCGTGCCGCTGTCGTTTGCGGCGATTCCCTATCTCGCCCGTCTGGTGGACCAATGCCTGCGCGAAGTGCCGCGCGGCGTGATCGAGGCGGCCCATGCCATGGGTGCTTCCGAGCTGCAAATCGTCTGGCGCGTGCTGGTGCTGGAAGCGCGTTCCGGCCTGGTGCTGGCGCTGACGGTGCTGGCCGTGAGCTTTCTTTCGTACTCGGCGATTGCCGGCGTGGTCGGCGGCGGTGGCATCGGCGACCTGGCCATTCGCTATGGTTACTACCGCTTCCAGACCGATGTGATGGTGCTCACCGTCACCGTGCTGGTGGTGATGGTGCAAATCCTGCAGTTTGTTGGCAGCACCGTTGCGCGGCGCCTGGACAAGCGCGGTTGATGGCCCCGGCCCGGTCAGTGCCGGGCATTCATTTCTTGCCGCGCGGCGGCTTTGTTTTCCTTTTGAAGAGGTTTGTGATGAAGAATTTTGTTGTACGTCGCTCCTTGCTGGCTGCTGCCGTGGCCGCTGTGACCCTGGTGGGCCTCGCGGCTCCCGTTCAGGCCCAGACCAAGAAGGAACTGGTGATCGGCGGCACGGCCGGCTCGAATATCGACCAGCTCAAGCTGGGCATCGTGCCCATCCTGGAAAAAAAGGGCTACAAGGTCAAGCTGGTGGAGTTCAATGATTACGTGCAGCCCAATCTGGCGCTGGCCCAGGGATCGCTGAACGCCAACTTCTTCCAGCACCGCGTTTACCTGCAGAAATTCGCGGCCGATCAGAAGCTTGATCTGGTGGAACTGGTGCAAGGCCCGATCGCCCCCCTGGGCGTGTACTCGACTTCGCGCAAGACCCTGGCCGAAGCCAAGCCCGGCGACCGCGTGACCTTGCCCAACGACCCCAGCAATCTGGCGCGTGCCCTGGTGCTGCTGGAGCAGAACCAGCTGGTGAAGATCAAGCCCGGCATCGACCCGCTGCGGGCTTCGGAAAAAGACCTGGTGGAGAACCCCCGCAAGCTCAAGTTCATTCCGCTCGAAGCCGCGCAACTGCCGCGCTCGCTGGGTGACACCGAGTACGCCATCATCAATGGCAATTTCGCGATTTCCTCGGGCCTCAAGCTGACGGAAGCGGTGGCGTTGGAAAAAACTCCCGACCATTACCTGAACGTGGTGGCCATCAAGCGCGTGGACAAGGATGCCCCCTGGGTCAAGGACCTGGAAGCGGCCTACCGCTCCAGCGAATACAAGGCCGTGGTGAACAGCAAGTTCCAGGGCTACGCCAAGCCTTCGTACATGCAATAAGCGGTGTACGCCAGCAGGCTGGCGTCTGTGTAGGACGCTGCCCACTGGCGACCTCACTCAGGGCTTCTCATAATGGGACGCCTTTTTTCATTTTTGACTCCAGGAGCTTTCATGAGCCAGTACACAGTCGCTGTCATCGTCGGCAGCTTGCGCAAGGATTCCTTCAACCGGAAGTTGGCGAAGGCGATCGAGCGCATGGCGCCCGAAGGCTTTGAATTCAAGGAAATCGCCATCGACAACCTGCCGCTGTACAACCAGGATGCCGATGGCAACGAGGTGGAGGTGGTGAAGAACTTCCGCGCGCAGATCGCGGGCACCCAGGCGCTGCTGTTTGTGACGCCCGAGTACAACCGCTCCATCCCCGGCGTGCTGAAGAATGCCATCGACCAAGGCTCGCGCCCTTACGGCAAAAGCGTCTGGGCGGGCAAGCCGGGCGCGGTGCTGGGCGTGTCGGTGGGGGCGGTGGGCACGGCGCTGGCGCAGCAGCATCTGCGCAACGTCATGGCCTACCTTGATGTGCCGCTGATGGGCCAGCCGGAAATGTTCATCCAGGCCAAGGAAGGCCTGTTTGCCGCCGATGGCTCCATAGGGGAGGGCAGCAAGGCTTTTGTACAGGCCTGGCTGACCCGCTATGTGGACTGGGTCAAGCGCCACGCCTGAGATCGCGTAGCGCTCGCCAGAAAACCGGCCACTGGCCGGTTTTTTCATGTGCAAGCCAGTGCCGGGCCGGCTGCCTCGCCTTGCGCTTCCTCGAGGATCCAGTCCGCGAACGCCTTGACTTGCGGCCGTTGCAAGGCGCCCGGTTGCGTGACCAGATAGTAGGCAAAGCGTGCCGGCCAGGGCTTGTCCAGCACCTGTACCAGCCGGCCCGCCACGATTTCCTCGCGTGCATATTCCAGCGGCACCAGTGCCAGCCCCTGGCCGGCTTCCGCGGCGCGGATCAGCAGGAAGTCATCCTCGAATGCCGTTCCGCGCTCGGCGCGGGGGTCCTGTGCGACCCCATGCGCGGCGAGCCACAGCCGCCAGTCTGCCCGGTCGCTATCGTGCAGCAGCGGGTAATCGAGGCAATCCGCAGGCTCCTTGAGCGCCGCATCAGCGGCCAGCAGGCCGGGGCAAGCCACAGGTACCAGCACGGGGGCCATCAGGCGGGTGGCATGCAGGCCCGGATAGACACCCAGCCCATGCCGCAAGGCGATGTCGACCCGGTCCCGGCGCATGTCGACCACGGCCGAAGTCGCCTCGACCCGCACTTCGATGTGCGGGTAACGCTGGTTGAACCGGCCCAGGCGCGGCACCAACCACGATGCGGCGAAAGTGGCGACCGTGCTCACGGTCAGGGTCTGGCGGGACTTGATCTGCTCCAGGGTCTGCTGGACTTTCTCGATCTGCTCGAAAGCCTGTAGCAGCGCGGGATGGACATTGGCCCCGGCCTCGGTGAGCCGTAGACCTTGGCGCTCCCGGGTGAAAAGCGCCACGCCGATCCGGTCCTCCAGCAGGCGGATCTGCTGGCTGACCGCGCCGGAGGTGACGCTCAGCGCCTCGGCGGCGGCCTTGATGCTGCCGCGCTGTCCGACTTCCACGAAAGTGCGCAAGGCCAGCAGTGGGAGCGAGGTGGTCATTGTGTTTAGTTTTTCTATATTGTTAGAGAAGAAATGATCGTTTCCCTTAGGAAACTCCCAAAACTATCATACGTATTCTTTAGAGGCAATGCGTTAGTTTAGTTAATCTATATTCATAGTGGGAGCCATGATTCATCTCTATACCGACAGCTCGCCCAACGGCTTCAAGATCACCATTGCCCTGGAAGAGCTGGGCTTGCCGTATACCTTGCACCATGTCCGCCTCGATGCGGGTGAGCACAGACAGCCCGATTTCTTGCGCCTGCATCCGCATGGGCGCATTCCCGTGCTGGTGGACGAGGACAGCGATATCACCTTGTTCGAGTCCGCCGCCATCCTGCTCTACCTGGCCGAGAAGACCGGTAACCTGCTGCCGACTGAGCCGCGGGCCCGATGGCAGGCCATGCAGTGGCTGCTGTTTCACGCGGCGAGCGTGGGGCCGCTCATGGGCCAGCGCGTGCATTTCGAGATTTTCTCCCGCACCAGGAATGCCGAGGCCATGGAGCGTTACCGCCGGTTGACCAACGAGGCATTCGCCACGCTGGACCAGCATCTGTCCCGCCACCACTTTCTGGCCGGGGATGCGTATTCCATTGCCGACATCGCCCACTTCGGTTGGACCCACATCGCGCGCATCGTCGACTTCGATTTCAGCCAGTACCCGCATCTGAGCGCCTGGCATGAGCGCGTGGCGGCCAGGCCTGCCGTACGCCTGGGCGTGACCCTGCCCGCACCGGCTACCGGCGCATGAACTCCACACGACACAGCACAGCCATGAGCCTTCTCCAGACCCCCTCCGGTGCATCGTTTCCGGCCTTTTCCGCGCATCCGGGCTATAGACGCATGTTCGCCCCTGAGCGACTGACCCTGGGCATCTTCTTGCCGCTGCGCTTTTACGCAGGCGACATGCGCGTGCTGGCCGGGCAGGCGGATCTGGTCGCGGACATCGACCGCCGCGGCTTTGCCGCCGTCTGGGTGCGCGATGTGCCCTTGTTCGCGCCCTCGTTCGGGGATGCGGGCCAAGTGTTCGATCCCTTCAGCTACCTGGCGTTTCTCGCAGCGCGGACAAAGTCGGTGGCACTCGCCACGGGCAGCGCCATTTTTTCCTTGCGCCATCCCATCGACCTGGCCAAGGCGTCGGCCACCATCGATCAGCTGTCGGGCGGGCGTCTGGTGCTGGGCATTGCATCCGGCGACCGTCCCAGCGAGTTTCCTGCGTATGGTCTGGAGCATGGTGCGCGCGGCGAGCGGTTTGCACAGGCGGTGGCCTACTTTCGCCAGCTTCTGCGGGCGGACAGTCCGGCGATCGATTCGCCACTGGGCCGCATCGACGATGCGGCGCTGTTGCCCAAGCCCGCCACGGGCCCGATTCCGCTGATCGTCACCGGCTCGTCCGGTCAGCCGCTGGAGTGGGTTGCGGCGCATGCCGATGGCTGGCTGACTTATCCCGAAGCCACGCACAACCGCCTGGGGCCGCAGCGGCTGGCGCAAAAGATACGCGCCTGGCGTGCGCTGATCCCCGACGGCGGCTTCCGGCCGCACATGACGAATGAATGGCTGGACCTGGTCGAGGATCCCGACCACCCGCGCACCCCGCTGCGCGGTGGCTTTGTGCTGCGCACGGGCCGCAAAGGCCTGATGGCCTTGCTGGAGGAATGGCAGCAGGCGGGTGTCAACCATGCCGCGCTGGGGATTCAATTCTCCGAGCGCCCGGCCGCGGAAGTCATACAGGAGCTGGCCGAAGAGGTGCTGCCGCATTTCCCCTCACACCCCGGGCCGCCGGCGCTGGCGGCTGCGTGGTGAGATCTGCGTAGCAGCTCGGACAGTGGACGCAAAAAAACCGGCCAGCGACCGGTTTTTTTGTGCTCTGGCGGTGTCGCTCAGAACTGGTAGCCGGCGCTCACGCCCGTCATCCACTGGCGGCCGGGCGCGCTTTCGTAAAAGCGGCTGTTGCCGTCGTTGACGATGACCGAGCCCACGTACTTGCGGTCGAACAGGTTGTCCACGCGCGCAAAGGCGCGCAGCGTCCAGGGGCCCATCACCTTGCGGTAGCCCACGCTGGCCGAAGCCACGGTGTAGGCGGGTGCGGCGCCGCTGTTGGCGTCGTTCACATAGACCTTGCTGGCGTGCTCGGCCGACACGCCCACACGCCATTCAGGCGTGACGCGGTAGTCCAGGCCCAGTGCCAGGTGCTGCTTGGACAGGCCCGGCAGCATGTTGCCGGCGGCGGCATTGCCCGAAGCCTGGCGGAACGTGGCATCGAGGTAGGTGTAGGCGGCTTGCAGCTGCCACTGGGGCGACAGGTGCAGGTCGGCCTGCAGCTCCAGGCCCTGGCGGCGGGTGTCGCCGGCGTTGCGGTAGGTGGTGCGACCGTTGTCGTTCTTGTCACTGACGATCTCGTCGCTGGTGCGCGAATGGAACACGGCCGCGCTCCACAGGCCCTTGACGGCACCGGTCAGGCGCTGGCGGTAGCCGACTTCGTATTGCGTGCTGGCGCTGGGCTGCAACTGCAGGTTCAGGCCGCCGATGCTGCCCGGGCGGTACGACAGTTCGGTAAAGGTCGGGGTCTCGAAGCCCCGGCCCAGGCTGGCGTAGACGGTCTGCTCCGGCGTGAGCTGGTGGGACAGCGAGACCATGGGCAAGGCCTTGCTGTGCGAGACCTGGCCCGAGTCATCGGGGTTGCCTGGGCGGATGTAGCGGTCGTTGGACTCGAACTTCACATGGCTGTAGCGCAGGCCCGTGCCCAGGCTCCAGTTGGGGGCGAGCTGCCAGTTGGCCTGTACATAGGGGTCGATGCTGGTGACGGTATTGTCTTCGTCGCGGCGCAGCGCTCCCTTGACGCCGAGCTGGCTGCCGATGAAGTTTTCGTAGCCCTGGCGGTCTTCCTTCATGGTGTCGAACGCCAGGCCGGCCGTGACGGTCACCGGTACCGGGGCATTGCTGAAATTGCCGGTCCAGCGGGCATCGAGGCCGGCGTAGTCGCGCGCCATGTCGATCACGCCGCCCGGCTGGCCTGCCGGTTTTTGCGTGGCGATGGGCAGCGATTGGTACTGCTCCATGGAGCGATGGCCGGCATAGGCGGTCAAGGAGACGCTGTGCGTGCCGCTGAGGCGGCGCTCATAGGTCGCGCCGACCTGGGTCTGCTCCAGCGACTTGCGGGTGTTGAATCTTTCGGCCACGGAGGACGCCTGGCGCGGGTTGTCCTGCCACTGCTGCCAGGTCAGGCCTTGGGCGTCCTGGGCATCCGTCTTCATGGTGTTGGCGACGATGGTCAGGCGCGCGTCGTCACCGATGGCGGTGGACAGCTTGGCATTGGCCAGGTTGCGGTCGGCGGCGCTGTGGTCGCGATAGCCGTCGGTCAGGAAGCGGCTGGTGCTCAGCACATAGCTCAGGCCCTGGGCGGTCTGGCCGCTGGCCTTGGCCGACAGGCGCTTTTGCCCGTTGCTGCCCACGGAGTAGCCGCCTTCGACGCTGGGTGGGCCTTCCGGGGTTTCGGTGTACATGCTGACCACGCCGCCGGCCGAGTTGCCGTAGAGCGCGGAATAAGGGCCGCGCAGCACTTCGATGCGCTCGAGGCTGCTGATGTCGATGTGCGACAGCGCGCCCTGGCCGTCGGGCATGGTGGCGGGAATGCCGTCCACATACAGCCGCACGCCGCGCAGGCCGAAGGTGGAGCGCGCGCCATAGCCACGGATGGACAGTTGCAGGTCTTGGGCGTAGTTCTGGCGGTTGTTGATCTGCAGACCGGGCACGCCCGACAGCATTTCCGACAGGTTCACCTGCATCTGGCGATCACGCGCCTGCTCGGCGTCGATGACCGTCACGGAGGCCGGCGTCTGCTCCAGCGAAGTGCCGCCCAGCGTGCTGTGCACGGTGATGGCGGGCAGTGTGGCGTCGGCGGCGGGCGCGGCGATGGCTACGCCATACATGCTGCTGACCAGTACGGGCAGGCCGGCAACCCAGCGCAGGTGGTGCAATGTCATGCGAAAAATCTTGGTTCGTGCGAATGCTGGCGCCGGCCTGGCTGCGGACATGCGCGGCCAAGTCTGGCGCGGGCACGCGCAGTGGTTGGTCTCAACGAGGGGAGGGTGCAGTGGCCGGGCGTGGCGGCCGACTGCAAGCGTCAATGGCCGAAGAATGCCATAGAGCCGTCACAAAATTTCACGTTATGGCGTAAACACCAATGGTTCCGTGGTTAATTGTGTGGGAGAGGGCGCAAGCGGTTCGCTTGGCCTGGAGCCATTACAGGGCGGGGGAGCGGCCCTGCGCCTGGTCGAGGGCATCGATGATGATCTTGCCGGTGCTTTGCACGCCGGGTGCGGCGAAACCCGGGCCGGGTTTGACGCTGGGGTGGGCCAGCAATTGGTCGCGAACCTTCAAGCGCTCGGCCATGGCTTCGGGCAGAGGCTGGGGCGCTTGGGCCGGCGTGTTGCGCAGGTATTGCTGGTAAGCCTCGGTCTTGGCGCTGTTCATTTCGCGCGTAGCCCGGGCTTCCAGGTGGGTATTCAGCAGATAGCCCAGGACAATGAAGGCCACCAGGCCGCCGACGACCGCCGTAATGACGAATGATTCATCGGTGGTTTTGCGAAAGCGCTGCGGTGCTGGAGACATGGGGACGAGATCAATCAGAAGGCAAGGGCGTGAGATTACGCGGTAAATTGTAAGACAAATCTTACAAATTGACCCAAGCCTATCAAAAATTGCCCCCCGGCGGCATGGACGGCGCCAATGGCCGAGTAGGGCACTCTTGCATGGCAAAGCGGCCCCTGTCGCTGAGGACAGGGGCCGCCTTGGTTGGCGCCCGGTGGCGCCGCCGGGACCGCTTAGGCGGTCAGCGTCAGCTGGCTCTGGATGGCTTGCTGGGCCTGTTCCAGTGCGGCAGCCTTGGACTCGGGGCCCATGGCAACGCCTTCGGCACGCACAAAGCGCACATCGGTCACGCCCAGGAAGCCCAGCACGGTTTGCAGCAGGCTTTCCTGGTGTTCCATGGCACGGCCGCCTTCGGACGTGGAGTACACGCCGCCGCGGGTGGACACCACGATCACGGTCTTGCCCTTGGCCAGACCTTCTGGGCCGGCTGCGGTGTAGCGGAACGTGCGGCCGGGTTGGGCGATGCGGTCAATCCAGGCCTTGAGCTGGCTGGGAATGCTGAAGTTGTAGAAGGGCGTGCCGATCACGACCACGTCCGCGGCCAGGAACTGGCTCACCAGCTTTTCGGAAACGGCGTTCTCCGCCCGTTCAGCTTCGGTCGCGGCATTCTGGCCGGTGCGAAAGCCCATGGACACGGCGGACAGGTGGCTGGGAGCGTCCTGTGCCAGATCCAGGTAGTCGACGCTGAGGCCGGGATGGGCCTGGACCCAGGCCTGCACGGTACGTGCGGTCAGATCGCGGGAAACGGACATGTCGCCGGTGATGGCGGAATCGATGTGCAGCAATTGCATGGTGTGGCTCCTGAAATGTGAAAAGTGGTGGTCTTGTTGAGACCGTGGTATAGAGTATGGATTTGAAATGAATGTTTGATAAGCAGGCTTTTATGCGATAGATTGTCCTGCCAGTGGGACAATTAAAAGGATGTGAATGAACGATCTCAACGACATGCTGTATTTCGCCGAAGTGGTGGAGCGCGGTGGTTTTGCGGCGGCGGGTCGGGCACTGGGCATCCCCAAGTCGCGGTTGTCGCGCCGGGTGTCGGAGCTCGAAGCCCGCCTGGGCGTGCGCTTGCTGCAGCGCACCACCCGCAAGCTGTCCTTGACCGAGGTGGGCGAAGCCTATCTGCGCCATTGCCAGGTGATGCGCGATGCGGCCCAGGCCGCGGCCGATGCCGTGGCCCAGGTGCAGGCCGAGCCGCGCGGCACCATTCGCGTGAGCTGCCCGGTGACGCTGGCCCAGACCGTGCTCGGCGAGCTGATGCCGGCCTATCTGCGGCGCTATCCGCTGGTGCGCGTCGACATGCAGGTCACGAACCGGGCGGTGAACCTGGTGGAGGAAAGCATTGATGTGGCGCTGCGTGTGCGCGCTTCGCTCGATGACAGCGGCAGCATGGTGGTCAAGCGCCTGGACATGTCACGCCAGGTGCTGGTGGCCAGCCCCGACCTGCTGCGGCGCCAGGGCACGCCCAGTCGCCTGCAGGATCTGGAGAAGCTCGACAGCCTGGCCATGTCGGCTGTGGATGGTCGCTCCAGCCTGCTGCTGATCGGGCCCCAGGGCCAGGAGTACACGCTGCAGCACCAGCCGCGCTATGTGGCGGATGACCTGCTGACGCTGAAGTTCGCCGTGCTGGCCGGCACGGGCATGGGCTGGCTGCCTGACTATATGTGCCACGACGAGTGCAATGAAGGTCGGCTGGTGCACCTGATGCCCGACTGGTCGCCGCCGCAGGGCGTGGTGCACGCCGTCTTTCCCTCGCGCCGGGGGCTGTCGCCGGCGGTGCGCAGCTTTCTCGATTTTCTCGCGGAGACCATGCCGGGTCGCAGCCTGGTCGCTTGAAGGGCTTGCGCGGATTTGACCGCCATAAGATAACAACCAATGGTTCGTTGGGATTTGGGACCATGCTGCGGAGAATGGCGGTTCAAGGAGAACTGGCATGCATACATCCCCCCGTATTCTGATCGTGCCCGGCTGGCGCGACTCCGGCCCCGGTCATTGGCAAAGCCTGTGGGCCGAGCAGTTGCCGGGCGCCGAGCGGGTGGTGCAGGACGACTGGCTCACCCCCCGGCGCGAGGCCTGGGTCCGGCGCCTGGAAGAGACCGTGCTGGCGCGTCCGGAGCCCGTGGTGATCGTGGCCCACAGTCTGGGTTGTATCGCCACCACCCATATGGGAGCGCAGGCCGCGGCACGCGTGGTCGGAGCGCTGCTGGTGGCACCGGCCGATCCCGAGCGCCGCGCCCAGCTCAGTGATTTCGCGCCCGCGCCTTGCGCGCCACTGCCGTTTCGCAGCGTGCTGGTGGCCAGCAGCAATGACCCGTTCTGTCCCATACGCCTGGCGGGAGCGTATGCGCGCGCCTGGGGCAGCGAGCTGGTGCGGCTGCAGAACGCCGGCCATGTGAATGTGGAATCGGGCCATGGCGCCTGGCCGCTGGGCCTGGCGCTGCTGCAGTCGCTGACCGCGGGGCTGGAATGGTCTTCGCCTGTGGAAAGTGTTCAGCCCGCATGGGCATGAGGCCGCCGCTCCTGGGTTCTATATGCCCCAGGAGGATTAATTAACAAGAATATATTCGTTTGAGTTTGAAGGCGAGCTTCAGACAATCAAGCATCTTTCACGTTCCAGGCCTTGCAACCATGAAATCTTTGACACTCAAGACCCTTTTGGCCAGCCTTGCCTTGGCCGCCAGCGGTGCGGCACTGGCCCAGAACCAGCTGCTCAATGTCTCTTACGACGTGGCGCGTGAGTTCTACAAGGACTACAACGTCGCTTTTGCCGCGCATTACAAGAAAACCACGGGCAAGGACGTGAAGATCGACCAGTCGCACGCCGGCTCCAGCGCCCAGGCGCGCGCCGTCAACGACGGCCTGGAGGCCGATGTGGTGACCATGAACACCACCACGGACATCGAGTTCCTGGCCAGCAAGGGTGTGGTGGCCAAGGACTGGAGCAAGAAGTTCCCCAACGATGCGTCGCCCACGACGTCGACCATGCTGTTCCTGGTGCGCAACGGCAATCCCAAGAACATCAAGGACTGGGATGATTTGATCAAGCCCGGCGTGCAGGTCATCGTGGTCAACCCCAAGACCGGCGGCAACGGCCGCTACGCCTATCTGGCCGCCTGGGGCGCGGTACGCGAGAAGGGCGGCACCGACGCCCAGGCCGAAGCCTTTGTCAGCAAGCTCTACAAGAACGTGCCCGTGCTGGGCAAGGGCGGGCGCGATGCCACGGCGATTTTCCTGCAGCGCAACATCGGCGACGTGCTGATCACCTTCGAGTCGGAAGTGATCTCCATCGACCGCGAGTTCGGCAAGGGCAAGGTCCAGGCCGTGTATCCATCCTCGTCCATCATTGCCGAGAACCCCGTGGCCGTGGTCGAGCGCACCGTGGCCAAGAAGGGCACGGCCACGCTGGCCAACGACTACCTGAACTACCTGTACTCGGATGAAGCCCAGGAAATCGCGGCCCAGCATGCGCTGCGCCCGCGCTCCGAAGCCGTGCTGAAAAAGCATGCCGATGTCTTCAAGCCAATCAAGCAGTTCACCGTGGCCAAGTACTTCGGTTCGCTGTCGGATGCACAGAAAGTGCATTTCAACGACGGCGGTCAGTTCGACAAGCTCTACACCCCTGGCAAGTAAGCCGGAGTTCGCGTCCGCACCATGGTTTCTGCCTCTTCTGCTTCCCTCACCGCGCCGGCTCCAGGGCGCGGCCGCGGCTCCAAGCGTGTGCTGCCCGGCTTCGGCCTGACGCTGGGCTACACGCTGTTCTATCTCAGCATCATCGTGCTGATCCCGCTGTCGGCGCTGGTCTTCAAGACCTTCACCATGACCTGGCCGGCGTTCTGGGAGGCCGTCAGCGCACCGCGCGTCATGGCCTCGTACCGGCTGACGTTCGGCGCCTCGCTGATCGCGGCCCTGGTCAATCTGGTGTTCGGCCTGCTGATCGCCTGGGTGCTGGTGCGCTACAAGTTTCCGGGCAAGAAAATCGTCGACGCGCTGGTGGACCTGCCGTTTGCGCTGCCCACGGCCGTGGCCGGTATTTCGCTCACGGCACTGCTCGCCGGCAATGGCTGGATAGGCCAGTATCTGGAGCCGCTGGGCATTCAGCTGGCGTTCAAGCCCGCAGGCATCGTGATCGCGTTGATCTTCATCGGCCTGCCGTTTGTGGTGCGCACGGTGCAGCCGGTGCTCGAAGACGCGGAAAAGGAGCTGGAAGAAGCCGCGACCAGCCTGGGCGCGACGCGCCTGCAGATCTTCACCAAGGTGATCCTGCCCAGCATCACGCCGGCCCTGCTCACGGGCTTTGCCATGGCGTTCGCCCGGGCCGTGGGCGAGTACGGCTCGGTGATCTTCATCGCCGGCAACATGCCCATGATTTCCGAAATCACGCCGCTGATCATCATCGGCAAGCTGGAGCAATATGACTATGCAGGCGCCACGGCAGTCGCGGTGGTGATGCTGGTCATATCCTTTGTGCTGCTGCTGATCATCAACGCGCTGCAAGCCTGGCAACGCCGCCACGCAGGAGCCCCCGCATGAGCGCCGTTTCTTCTTCCCGCAACACGCGCCGCGCCAAGGCCGGCACCACCGAAGCCCCTTGGGTGCGCTGGACGCTGATCGGCATTGCCATGGTGTTCCTGCTGCTGTTCCTGGTGCTGCCGCTGCTGGCGGTGTTCACCGAGGCGCTGCGCAAGGGCTTTGGTGCCTACCTCGACGGTTTGCGCGAGCCCGACGCCTGGTCGGCCATCAAGCTCACCTTGCTGACGGCCGCGATTGCCGTGCCGCTGAACCTGGTGTTCGGCGTGGCGGCAGCCTGGTGCATTGCCAAGTACGAGTTCCGCGGCAAGGCCTTTCTGACCACGCTGGTGGACCTGCCGTTTTCCGTCTCGCCCGTGGTGGCCGGCCTGACCTACGTGCTGATGTTCGGCTCGCACGGCTGGATGGGTTCCTGGTTGCAGGCGCATGACATCAAGGTCATCTTTGCCGTGCCCGGCATCGTGCTGGCGACCATCTTCGTGACCTTTCCCTTCATCGCCCGCGAACTGATCCCGCTGATGCAGGCCCAGGGCAGCGATGAGGAGCAGGCGGCCATCGTGCTCGGCGCGACCGGCTGGCAGACCTTCTACAAGGTCACGCTGCCCAACATCAAGTGGGGTCTGCTGTATGGCGTGATCCTGTGCAATGCGCGGGCCATGGGCGAATTCGGCGCGGTGTCGGTGGTCTCGGGTCATATCCGCGGCCAGACGAACACCATTCCGCTGCACGTGGAAATTCTCTACAACGAATACCAGTCGGTCGCGGCCTTTGCCGCCGCCTCGTTGCTGGCCCTGCTGGCGCTGGTGACCCTGGTGGTCAAGTCGATCGCCGAGTGGCGCGCCGAGCGCGAGCAGGCCGCCGCGGCCAGCCTGCCACCCGAGCGGCCGACACCCCAGATCGCCTGAAAGAAGAAGCACTATGAGTATCGAAATCCGCAACGTCAGCAAGCAGTTCGGCAGTTTCCAGGCGCTGCGCGACGTCAGCCTGGACATTGGCTCGGGCGAGCTGATCGCCTTGCTCGGCCCCTCGGGCTGCGGCAAGACCACGCTGCTGCGCATCATTGCCGGGCTGGAAACGCCCGATGTGGGCAGCATCCATTTCAGCGGCGAAGACACGACCGACGTGCATGTGCGCGAGCGCAACGTGGGCTTTGTGTTCCAGCACTATGCGCTGTTCCGCCACATGACGGTGTTCGAGAACGTGGCTTTCGGCCTGCGCGTCAAGCCGCGCAATCAGCGGCCCAGCGAAGCCCAGATCCGCACCAAGGTGATGGATCTGCTCAAGCTGGTGCAGCTCGACTGGCTGGCCGATCGCCATCCTTCCCAGCTTTCGGGCGGCCAACGCCAGCGCATTGCCCTGGCCCGGGCCCTGGCGGTCGAGCCCAAGGTGCTGCTGCTGGACGAGCCTTTCGGTGCCCTCGATGCCAAGGTGCGCAAGGAGCTGCGCCGCTGGTTGCGCCGCCTGCATGACGAGCTGCACGTGACGTCGATCTTCGTGACCCATGACCAGGAAGAGGCGCTGGAAGTCGCCGACCGGGTGGTGGTCATCAACCAGGGCAAGATCGAGCAAAGCGGCTCGCCCCAGGACGTCTGGGACAATCCCGCCAGCCCCTTTGTCTATGGCTTCCTGGGCGATGTGAACCTGTTCCATGGCCGGGCCAACGACGGCCTGGTGCACATGAGCGGCATCGAGCTCGATGCGCCCGAGGCCGCCCAGGCCAAGGACGCCAAGGCTTTTGCCTATGTGCGCCCGCACGACCTGGACGTGGAGCGCTATTCTCCGGGGCAGAACATCGACGCCCAGGGCCGCCCGCGCGGCATCGTGGCCCAGCTGAGCCGGGCGATTGTGGTCGGACCTATTGCGCGGCTGGAACTAATTCCCGCCGATGAAAACCAATCATCAGCCCCTGGGGGTGAAGATACTTTGATCGAAGCGCAGATTCCTGCGCAACAATTCAAGGAAATGGGTTTGCGCGAGGGTGAGACGCTGGTGGTGACGCCGCGTAGAGCCAAGGTGTTTATCGACCAGGCTGCAGGCATTTGACGGACTTCGAGGGCCGTGGTCTGCGGCCTTTCAAGGACAAGAGATGATGTGGTTGAACTGGATGGAAACGGCGCCGCGCCGCGTGCTGGCGCTGATCAGCGCGGCTTGCGTGGCCATGCTGGCGTTTGGCATGTATCTGCAGTATGGCGTGGGGCTAGAGCCCTGCCCGATGTGCATCGTGCAGCGCTATGCCTTGATCGCCGTGGCGGTGTTCACCGGTCTGGCGAGCCTGCGGCAGGGCCGTGGCTGGTGGCTAGGCTGGGGCCTGCTGGCGCTGCTGAGCGCGGGTTTTGGCGCTTTCGTGGCCGCTCGCCAAAGCTGGCTGCAGTGGTATCCGCCCGAGTTCGCTACCTGTGGCCGTGACTTCTACGGCATGGTTGAGAACTACCCCTTGAGCCGTGCCATTCCCATGATCTTCCGTGGCTCGGGCGACTGCACGGCCATCGACTGGACCTTTCTGGGTGGCTCCATCGCCAATTGGTCGTTCGTGGCCTTTGTGCTGATGGCGCTGGCGCTGCTGGGCCTGCTGTGGCGTCAGCTGCGGCCGCGTTGAGCCTGATTGAAAAGCGCCTTAGGGCGCTTTTTTTCGGTCTTTGCACAGGCGGGGGCGCGGCACATCCGGGGCGCGGCGCCCGGCCCGCTATCATGGCCGCATGAATTGGAGCCATGCCACTGTCAGTCTTGCCGCCCGCTTCTGGGACGGTGCCTGCGAGACGGCCCTGGCCTGGTGGCGCAGCATTTATCTGGGCGCGGTGGTGCTGGTGCTGCTGCTGTCGCCCTCCAGCTATCGCGGCACGGTGCGCGGGCGCATGGCCTACCAGATGTACGTGCAGACCGGACCGGTGCTGCTGGGCTTCACGGCGCTGGCGGCGCTGCTGTGTGCGGTGATCACGCACATCGTGGTGGTCACCGCGCTGAGCTACGGCCTGTCGCGCTATGCGCTGGAGATGGTGGTGCGGGTGCTGGTGCTGGAGCTGATTCCGCTCACGGCCTGTCTGTTCGTGGCCATGCGCTGCACCATTCCCAGCGGCACCCAACTGGCGCAATTGCGTGTGCGCGGACATATCTCGGCCTTGCAGCAGCGGGGCGTCGACCCGGTGCGCACCGAGCTGATGCCGCGCGCCGTGGGCGGGCTGTTTGCCTGTCTGACCCTGGCGGCGCTGAGCTGCGTGGTGGCGTTGATCACGGCCTATCTGAGCGTCTATGGCTTCAGTCTGGCGGGTCTGCCGGTCTATACACGGCTGTTCGGCCAGGTATTCAAGCCGGGCGTGACTTTGGTGTTCATACTCAAGACCTGTTTTTTCAGCCTGGCCGTGGCCTTGATTCCCATGGCTTCGGGCTGGTATGCGCCGCTGCCGCGGCTGCGCCAGCAAGGGCGCGAGTTGGGCGGATTGGCACGCATGTTTGTCGTGCTGCTGGTGATCGAAATCCTGTCGCTGATGGGCAACTATTATTGAGACCCGGAACCTTCATGGACACAAAAACACCTGACCCCGCGCCTGTGGCGCCCGAAGAGTTGCGGCCCGTGGCCCATTTGCGGGTCAAGGCCGCGGCGCTGCTGCTGTTCACCTTGGCGCTGCTGCTGGGCTCGGCGCTGTACCTGTTGTATGCCCGCGGTGCTTTCGAGGCCACGCAGGAGCTGGTGCTCACGGCCGACGACTCGGAAGGCGTCGTGGTTGGCATGGACATGACTTTCTCGGGCTTTCCCATAGGCCGCGTGCGGCGCATTGAGTTGTCCGAAGACGGCAATGTGCGCATCGTGGTCGACGTGCCGCGCAAGGATGCGCACTGGCTGCGCGAGACCAGCGTGTTCACGCTGGTGCGCGGCCTGGTTGGCGGCACGACCATCAAGGCCTATAGCGGCATTCTGACGGACCCGGCGCTGGCCGACGGGGCAGTGCGGCCGGTGCTGCGCGGGGATTCCACGGCCGAGATTCCACAGATCATGTCCTCGGCCAAGGAGCTGCTGAGCAATCTGAGCGCCATGACGGCACAGGACTCGGCCTTGGGCGGTGCGCTGGGCCAGGTGCAATCGCTGACTGCGCGGCTGCAAGGCCCGGGTGGCGCCCTGGGCGTGGTGATGGGCAATGAGGCTGACGCGCGCAAGGTCGTGGCCACGCTGGAACGAGCCCAGGCGCTGATGGCGCGCATGGAACAGCTGGTGACGCGCGCTGACCGCCAGGTGTTCGACGCCGACGGCGTGATGCCCGCCGTGCGCGCCACCGTGGTGCAGCTCAACGGTCTGCTCGCGGACACGCGCCAAAGTCTGCAAAAAGTCGATGCGGTGCTGGCCGAAGCCCAGGCCGTGGGCGCCAATGCGCGCGAAGCGACGACGGACCTGGGCGCGCTGCGCGCCGAAGTGGAAAGCAATTTGCGCCGCATCGAAGGCGTGCTCAGCGACATCCAGCGCAAGTGGCCGTTTGCGCACCAGCCGGAGCTCCAACTGCCATGACCTCAAGCCTTTCACGTCTTGCCCCCGGACGGTCGATGGCGCGGGCCGCGCTGTGCTGCTGCGCCTTGGTGCTTGCGGCCTGCGGCAACCAGCCACCGGCCCCCGACTGGGCGCTGAATGCCGAGTCTGCGGCCGACAGGGCCACCCAGGCCTATCTGCGTGGCGATCAGCGGGTGCAGGCCCTGGAATGGGGCAAGGCCCGCGGCGAAGTCGAGCGCACGGCCAGCCCGCAGCTGCTGGCAAGGCTGGCGCTGATGCGGTGCGCGGTCGAAGTGGCCAGTCTGGAGTGGAATGGCTGCGCGGAGTTCACGGCCGTGGCCGAGGATGCGGATCCGCCAGAGCAGGCCTACGCGCGCTATCTCCAGGCCCAGCCCTTGTCAGCGCAGGACATCGCTCTGTTGCCAGCCGCCCAGCAGCCGGTGGCGCGAGCGCTGCAGTCGGCGCAGGGCGATGCCAGCGCTGCGCTGGCTGCAGTCAAGTTGGTGCAGGCGCCGCTGTCGCGTCTGGTGGCCGCGGCGGTGGTCTTGCGCGCGCGCGGCCCGGCCGACGCCTTGCTGGCCGAAGCCGTGGACACGGCGGCGGCGCAAGGCTGGCGCCGCCCTTTGCTGGCCTGGCTGCTGCTGCGCGTGCAGCAGGCGCGTACGGCGGGGAATGAGGTGCTGGCGCAGGCGCTGGAGCGGCGCGTGCGTGTGCTGCAAGGGCAGGCGGGCGCTACGCCCTGAGCCCTAGCGGGTGGGCTTCAGTTGTCCAGCAGTGCAAACAGATCGAACAGCCGAAAGCTGTCCGCGGCCTGTACCGCGTTGTCCATCCAGAGCATCAAGGCCGTGGAAGCCAAGGCCAGGGCGATGGTGATTGCGAAGGCCATCAGGGGATGGCGAGCAATGGAGGTGCCAGCATGCATAAGGCCTCCTGAAAAGGCGAGGGGGCAAACGGATGCACCGTTCAGGCCGTCTTGCCATGGGTGCATACCATCCATTGCAGCGCGTCTGGGCCTTATGTGCTGTCGGACAAATGCGCGTCATGTTGCAGTGCGTCATGCTGCACGGGCCGGAACGAAAAAAGCGAAGCCATCAAGGCTTCGCTAGAGGGGGGGCACGCAGCCTGCCAGGCTGCATGCGTGTGGCACGGGTTTAGAAACGGTGGCGCATGCCCAGCACCAGGCTGGTGCCCGACTTCACGTCGGTGATCTTGTCATGCATGGCCACGGCGTACAGGTCGGTGCGCTTGGACAGGAAGTGGTCATAGCCCAGGCTGGCCGTGGTGCGCGTGGCGTTGAGCGTGCCTTCCACCTTGGTGCGCGCCATGGCTGCTTTCACTGTGCCGGCCTTGTTCAGCACGGGCAGGTCCAGGCCCAGGGAGAGGGTGCTGCCCTTGAAGTTGGTCGTATCCACTTTGGCCTGGCCGTAGGTGGCGTAGGCCTTGACGACGTTGAAGTCGTAGGTGCCGCCCAGCATCCAGTCGGTCTTGGTGTCCATGGGGGAAAGGACCACGGGGTTGTTGATCTTGGCGCGCTCATAGAAGCCCAGCAGCGTCAACGGACCGCCGAAGTACATCACGTTCAGGCCGGCGTTGGCCTTGTTCGATGCACCTGCCTGCTCGCCAAACTGGTAGTGCAGGTTGGCCTTGAGTCCGCCGAAGCTGGGCGTGGTGTAGGTCACCTGGTTGCTCCAGCCGGTGTCGGAAGGCGTGGTCAGGTTGCCAAAGCCCCAGGCGGCGGTGGAGATGTTGGCGTGCAGCACCAGCGGCGAGACGGTGAAGGAATCGCCAAAGGGGTTGGCCAGGATGGTGGGCAGGAAGTTGGGGGCCATGGAGCGGCCCAGGCGCAGCGTGCCGAAACCACCCGACAGGGCGACGTTGGCATCGCGGGAGAACGTTGGGTCGCCGTTGAAGCGGCCGTAGTTGCCCACGTCAGCGCGCAGGAACGAGGTCAGCAGGAATTCGGCGGTGAGGCCGTTGCCCAGGTCTTCCTTGCCAGTAAAGCCCATCCAGGAAGTGGTCATGCCGCCCGAACCCACGGTGGTGGTGCGATGGGCGTCGCCAGCCATGCGCATGGAGCCTGCATAGACATCCATCAGACCGGTGATTTGCACTGTGCTTTGGGCTTGTGCAGCGCCGGCGCATGCAAGGGCAGCAACCAGGGCGAGCAAGGACTTCTTCATGGGGGGGCTCCTGTAATAAAAGGTTAGTAAAACAACTATAGCAATACATGTGCCAACGTCATTGTCTTTGCAGCGGCAGCCTGCCAAAGAAACGCTCGCCCCCCTGGTGACTGTGGCCTGGAGCCAACGCTGCCGCTGTCGATGAGGGAGAGAGCCGGGCTGAGTGCCTGGGTTGCGAATTCTCCGCGGCTGTGGGTAATATGAAGGGCCAAGGAGGCCTCCCATGTCCGATCTTCCAGAGGAAAACGTGTTCGGCGAACACGATGGCAGCAGCTACAGCGCAACGCTGTGCCAGTCGAATGGTGTCTGGTATTTCTCCAGCTTCGTGGTCGACGAGCACAACGTGCTGCTCAATGGCGAAACCTGGCCGACGCGCGAGGCAGCGATAGCCGCCATTCGCCTGATTGCCTCGGGGGACAGGGCTTCCCTCTAGCGGGGCGCTGTCGTGCCTACATCCACGCTTGATTTAATAGCCTAAAACTATTAACATAGTCTCATTGATAATTTGACTAGAGAGTGGTATGGGCAAACACATCATCGCCGGTCTGCTCGCGCTGGCTTTGGGCGGCCATGTGGCGTGGGCGGCCGATTACCGGATTCCCGATGAATTCGTCGGCAGCTACCTGGCTACGCGCTCCTCCACGTCCTGCCTGCGCCAAAATGGCGCAGACCAGGCCTTACCGGTCTACCTTGTGGTGCAGCCTACGCAGTTCCGGTACGGTTTCCTGAATCCCCAGGATGAAAACAGTCTCGATGCCATGGCGTGCCGCGCGACCCATCTGGTGCTGGCGGTCAATGGCAGCATGGATGTGAGAAGTGAGTGCTTTGCGATCGATCAATTGGTCAAGAAGCGTTTCAGGTTCACCAAGCGCGCAGGGGTTTTGCTGCTCAAGGACATGGAGCACGGTACCGAGCAGGAGTTCGAAGCCTGTTATTAATGGGTTTGCCGCCGGGCCTTTGGGGTGTCGCTATCGTTTTTTGCAGTTTTTTTGTCTACTGAATGAATTGACAGACTGTTGATCCATTCAGCTGTGGTACTATCAGTCTTGTTGGAAGGGATGAGTGATCTGCCTTCCAGCGCGATCCAAATTACCGCGAGGTGGAGCAGTCTGGTAGCTCGTTGGGCTCATAACCCAAAGGTCGCAGGTTCAAATCCTGCTCTCGCAACCATATCAAGCCCCGATACGAAAGTGTCGGGGCTTTTTTATTGGCCGCACGGCTACGGGCCGTGCCGCCGCCGCCATTGCCAGGGAGGTGAGGGGTCGGTGTCGGCCCACAGGCCTTTGCGTGCAGCCCGGGCCCTGGCTTCCAGCCCTGCCAGGTCGGCGCGGCCCTGGGCATAGCGGGTCGAGGCCCAGGCCATGCCGCGGCGCACCTGGTACGCGGCCGCGTCGCGGCCATGGCATTCGACCTGGGCTACGGTGCGTCCGAACTGGTCGATGTCCAGCGGCTGGATTCTGGCTTGCGCCTGCCAGCACAGTCGGTCCAGGCTTTGCCGCGCTTGCTGCCCGAAAGGCTGGTTGCGCTCGGGTGCATCGATGGCGTGGATGCGTATCTGGCGCTGCAGGTCGGGCCAGTCGCAGCGCACGGTCAGGGTGTCTCCGTCGCTGATGCTGACGACGAGGCAGACAAGCAGGGCGGAAATCATGCCGGCATGATGTCGAAAATGGCGTGATGCCGGGTGCGTGCTGCATGGTGTTGACATCCGCCCATGGTCAAGTACGCGCCTGCATTCCTGAAAAAGGCGGTTGCTGCCGCTGATGGCGGCGACACGGCAGAGCAGGGCGGCATGCAGCAGGCGTAAAAAAAGCACCCTAGGTGCTTTGTTGTTGCCGCAGGCATTTCGAGCCTATAAGGACAAAAGGCCTTAGCTCTTGCGAACTAAGGCCTTCAACCAATGGTCGGAGCGGCGGGATTCGAACTCGCGACCCTCTGCTCCCAAAGCAGATGCGCTACCAGGCTGCGCTACGCTCCGACAAATTTCTCAAACTGGGTTGATAAGGACTTAGCTCTTTCGAGCTAAGTCTTTGAATCAATGGTCGGAGCGGCGGGATTCGAACTCGCGACCCTCTGCTCCCAAAGCAGATGCGCTACCAGGCTGCGCTACGCTCCGACAAAAAGAATTCTAATGGCTAATCAGATGGACTTTTTTGAAAATTCAAAAATAATTCAAAAAGAATAGCTACTCGTCGCGTCGCTTAGCGGGGCGACGGGCCTGGGCCGCGTCCAGCCAGGTGGCGGAACGTGATGCGACCCTTGGTCAGATCGTAGGGGGACATTTCCAGCGAAACCTTGTCGCCTGCCAGGATACGGATGTGGTGCTTGCGCATCTTGCCGCCGGTATAGGCGATCAGCTGGTGACCGTTTTCCAGGGTTACGCGGAAACGCGAGTCGGGCAAGACTTCCGTGACGGAGCCTTGCATTTCAATCAATTCTTCTTTGGCCATTTTCAATCTCTCATATAAATCTGGGTCGCTGCGCCTGTTCAGGGGAGAAACAACAGCTCAGCACCGACCCGTAGAGGCCACTGAAGTACTGTGCATGGCAGGCGGTGGAAGCCGCTGCGCTCCAGGCGCAGAACGGACAGAAGGCCGGTGAACGGCATTCTTTGTACAGGCGAGGCGCTGTACGCAATCCCCCAGATTGTAACCCTAGGGCGCGGCAAGTGCCAGGGCGTGTATTAGGAAGGTGTGATCGCGGCCGCCAGAGCGCGCACCAGATCGGTCTGCGTGATGACGCCAGCCAGGCGCAGCTCGGCATCCACGATGGGCAAATGGTGGTGCCCCCCTGAAGAGAACAGCGGAATTAAATCCATCACGTGCTGGCTGGAGAAGGCCGTTTGCGCGCTGGCACTCATCAGATCGCTGACGGTTTGTGGTTTTTTTGCACGCGTCGACACCAGTTGGCGCAGGCGCTGGCCCCAGCCTTCAGGCGATTCAAGGGCGGTGGTGCGCATGAAGTCCGACAGGGACAGCATGCCTATCACCTGGTGCTGGCCGTCCACGACGGGCAAGGCCTTGATGTTTTTTTGCCGCATCAGCGCCCAGGCATCCTTGAGCGGGACATCGGCTTCGACGGCCAGCGCAGGGGTGGACATGATGTCGGCGCAACGCAGCTCGCCCAGCGTGCGCTGGAAGGCGGCACGGCCCGCGAGGTGCAGCAGGCCTTCGAGGTCGGAGCGGCTGATGTCCAGCACCTGGTTGTAGTTTTCCAGCGCCGCGTCCAGGTCGGACTTCTGGAAATGCCCGCCCGTGGCGTTGCGCTGGGCACGGCTGCGCTGGGGATAGGGCTTGCCGGTCGCGTTGTTGTAGACCATGGCGCAGGCCAGCAGCACCAGGATGTTGAACAGCACCGGAAAGACGATCAGTTCCAGGCCGTTGCTGTGCTCCAGCACCACGAAAGCCGCCATGCCAACGCCTGGCGGGTGAAAGCAGCGCAGCAGCAGCATGCCGGCGAGGGCGCCACCCACCGCCAGCGCAGCGGCCCAGACCAGATCGGGCACCAACAGGCTGCACAGGGTGGAGACCAGCGCCGCGACCACGGTGCCGCCGAGCACCGGCCAGGGCTGGGCCAGCGGGCTGGCCGGCATGCCAAACACCAGCACGGCGCTGGCGCTCAGTGACGCAATCATCCAGGAGGCGTTGCCGCTGCCGGCCCACCAGCGGCTCAGAAAGCCCGTGACCAGCAGGCCCAGCACCACGCCCAGCGTCATGCGCAGGGCTTCCTTGCCATCGATGCCGACGGACTGGGGCCACAGGCCCAGCAGCCAGTGGCGCAAGGCGGTCAGGTGTCGGGAGGGTGGAGCAGGGGGCTGAGGGGCAGACACGGGCAAGGCGGCGGATGGGGGGGGAAGGCTGCAGGATAACAAAGGCCCTGTCTTTGCCTGCGCCGAGTGGCATGCGCGGGTTAGCGTGTGGTGCAAAGCAGGGATGTGAGGCCATAGAATGCGCTGCTTGCCTAGAATCACCTGGAAAAAAACACTGTGTCTGATCGCCTTGCCGTGCTCCCCCAATATTTACTGCCCAAGCAGGCGTTGACAGCTGTGATGGGCCGACTGGCCCATCTGCGGGGGGGCAGGCTGACGACCTGGGTGATTGAGCGTTTCATCGCCCGCTACGGCGTCAACATGGCCGAGGCCGCCAACCCCGATCCCGCGGGCTACGACACTTTCAATGCTTTCTTCACGCGCAGTCTGCGCGCAGGCGCGCGCCCGCAGGCCCAGGCCGCGCTGGATTGTCCCGTGGACGGCGCCGTGAGCCAGCTTGGCCCCATCGCCGGCGACCAGATCTTTCAGGCCAAGGGCCACCATTACTCGACCCGTGCGCTGGTCGGCGGTGATGCGGCCCTGGCGGCCGAATTCGAGAATGGCCACTTCGCCACGATTTATCTCAGCCCGCGTGACTACCACCGCATCCACATGCCTTGCGATGGGCGGCTGCGCGAGATGGTCTACGTGCCCGGCGACCTGTTTTCGGTCAACCCGGTGACGGCCCGCGGCGTGCCCGGGCTGTTTGCGCGCAATGAACGGGTGGTGTGCGTGTTCGATTCCGCCGCAGGTCCGTTCGTGATGGTGCTGGTGGGCGCGACCATCGTCGGCAGCATGGCCACCGTGTGGCACGGCCAGGTCAACCCACCGCGCAGCGCCGAGATCCGCCGCTGGCGCTACGGCCAGGACGCGCCCAGCCTGCGCCAGGGCGATGAAATGGGCCGCTTCCTGTTGGGCTCGACCGTGGTGCTGCTGTTTCCCAAGGGGCCGCTGCACTTCAATGCGCTGTGGCAGGCCGGCAGCGCCGTGCGCCTGGGCGAAGCCATGGCCGAGCGCGACTGACCACGCCGCGCGGCCGGCGAAGGCCGGCCGTATCGGTCAACAGGCTGGACCGGTTCCTAGAAGAACCAGCTCAGGCCTTCGGGGCGGCGCGCGGTGGTGAACTGCGACGGCTGCAGGCGCAGGCGGTCCGGACGCACGGGCTCTTCGCGGCCCACCAGATAAACCATCATTTCCCGTCGGCGCAGGATCACATGGCTGACGGTCTCGGTGCGTCCGTTTTCCGTGACTTCCACACCGGGGCGAAACAAGGGCATTTCAAAAGTGAAGCTGCGTGGGCTGACAGGCGCAGCGGCTTCCGCTGAAGTGGTAATGGAGTGCATAGGGCCCAGTCTGGCGTGGCAAATAAGCCTGATATCGGCAGCCTGTGGGGAAAGTTGAGGGTCATGTCGCGCCTGGCGGCGTAGAAAGAGGGCACTGGCTTTCGCGCAGGACCTTGCCGGGCGCCATTCTTGCCTGTGCAGCCGATAAGATAGGCGGGCTTGTTTTTCTTTCACTGGCCCACAGACGCAAGGTCTGGCGGCGCGCATGGTTCGGATCGTCGGTTTTTCATGTCCCAAATTTCTCTTGAGCAACTCGCCAGCGAATGGCGCAGCCTGCAATACAGTGTTGCGCTGCCCGTACGGGAATGTGTGCAGCAACTGGCCCTTGTACATCAGCGGGGTCTGGCCTCCCATTTTTATGAAGAGATGCTGCGCGACGCCGCGGCCTCAGTGATGCTGAGCCACGAGCAGGTCCGCATGGGGTTGCACCAGTCCATGTGCCAGTGGGTGGCCGAAGTGTTCAGCGATGGCGGTCAGGAGCAGCTGGCGCAGCGCGTGGCCCGGCAAGTCAAGATCGGTGAAGTGCATGCACGCATCGATGTGCCGGTGCATCTGGTGCTGCGCGGTGCCAGCAGTCTCAAGCGCGGCCTGTGTGCCTTGCTGGCCGAGCTGCTGGGCGCCGACCTGGCCTTGCAGTTGCAGGCCGCCAGCTATGGGATGGCGGTGATAGATATCGCCATGGCCATCATGAGCCAGGCCTATTCCAGCTCGCACGATCGCAGCGCACGCGCCCAGGAGGCCTACCGCCTGCACGCCGTGGCGCAGGATATGAGCGCCGAGCGCGAACGCCAGCGCGCGGCCGTACTGGCCTGGGAGAATCAGCTGATGTTCGACCGCGCCATGGGGCTGGAGGCACTGCAGTTGCCGCGCATCGGCGCTTCGGAGTTCGGTCTGTGGTTTCGCCACAAGGGCGCGTACACGTTTCGCGGTGCCATCGAGACCACGTTGATTCTGGACACCATGGACTTGATCGACGACAGCCTGCTGCCTTCGCTCGATCAGGTCATCGATGCGCATGGCCGCTTGCAGCAATGGCGTGCCATGCGCGAGCACAGCCAGGCGATTGCGTTTCACCTGGACGCCTTGTTCGAGCAAAACCGTGAACTCGATGCGGGGCGGGATGTGCTGACGCGGCTGCTCAATCGCAAGTTCCTGCCCGTGGTGCTGCGCAAGGAAATCCATTACAGCCGCGAGCGCAAGGCGGATTTCGCCGTGCTGTCGCTGGACGTCGACCACTTCAAGCGGATCAATGACCGCCATGGGCACGAAGGCGGCGACATGGTGCTCAAGCAACTGGCCGACATCCTGTCGAATGCCTGCCGCGGCGGAGACTATACGTTCCGTCTCGGGGGCGAGGAATTCCTGCTGCTGCTCGTCGATATCGACGAGTCCCGTGCCCTGGCATTCGCCGAGCGCTTGCGGGTGCTGGTGGAGCAGGAGGCTTTCCGCTTGCCCGACAATGCCCGCATGCATGTCACGGTGAGCATGGGGCTGGCCATGCACAGCGGCCACCCCGACTACGAGTACACCCTGCGCCAGTCGGACCAGGCTTTGTATGCGGCCAAGAATGCGGGGCGCAACCGGGTGGAAGTCGCCAGGGTCTAGCTGCCGGTTGAGGAAGGGCTCATGGATTTGAGCTCAGCGTGCCCAGTCCGCAGAACGTGGTCTGTGTGACCCAGTCAAGAATCTGTTCGTGGGTGTATGCACCTGATTCCTTGAGCAAGGCCACGACCGGGTCGCAAGCCCGGGCGAACAAGGTGTAGAGCACCAGTTCCGGCGGAAAGCCGGGATGGATCTGGCCGCCTGTCTGGGCCTGCGCGATCCAGATGCTCAGACGGTTGCTCAAGGCGATGAGCCTGTCCATGTATTCGTCGTTGGATTGCAGCGAGGTGCTGAGGCTGGAGTTCTGCGCTGGCAGGGTGGGCATTTCGCCATCCAGCTGGGTCTGCATGGCCCAGCGGATCACTGCCTGCAGCTGAGCGATGGCGGGCACCGGTGCGCCGTTGAGCGCCGCTGCCGTTTCCTGTTGGCGCAGGTCGCCGACAAATGCCAGCGCACGGTCCAGCACGCCGACCATGGCCGCGCCCGCCAGTTCTTCCTTGGAGGAGAACAGTTTGTACAGGCTGGCCTTGGCCATGCCTGCTTCCGCCGCGACCTCATCCACGGTCATGGCGTCATAGCCTTTGCTCGCCAACAAACGGTTGACGGCGGCCACGATGGCCTCTTCACGCAGGCGCTGAATTTGCGCTTTGATCGATGCTCGGGTTTCCATAGGCTGCCATTTTAAATCCAAAGCAAAAATTAAATACGCGGCAGTGCAAATTTAGGACTCGTGAGGTATATTGTGAACTGTCGAGTTCACATAATGATCTCTCAAGTCCACAAGGAAATGCTCCATGCACAGCGTCGCTGTTATCGGATCAGGAATCGCAGGCCTGTCGGCTGCTTGGCAACTGGCCGAGCCGCAAGCCGGACGGCGGGTCACGCTGTTCGAGGCGGGGGCGCACTTTGGTGGCCATGCACACACGGTAGACCTCAGTCTTGAGGGCGTGAGCCATGGGGTGGACACGGGCTTTCTGGTTTTCAACCACCAGACATACCCCCTGCTCACGGCGTTGCTGGCCCAACTGGGCGTGGAGACTTCGGCTGCGGAGATGTCGCTGTCGGTGCAATGCACCGATCCGCAGGGCCGCCAGGGCCTGGAATGGAGCGGCACCTCCCTGAGCACGGTGTTTGCCCAGAGGCGCAATCTGCTGCGTCCGCGCTTTTGGCGGATGCTGGCGGACATCATGCGCTTCAACCGGCTTGCGACCGCGCTGTCCCAGCGTCCGGCGCCAGAGCAATTGCAGGGCTGCGTTGCGGATTTTCTGGATGCCCACCGTTTCGGCACGGCTTTCCGCGAGGACTATCTGCTGCCCATGATTGGCAGCATCTGGTCCTGTCCCACGGACCAGATGCTGCGCTTCCCGCTCGCCACCTTGCTGCGCTTTTGCCATAACCATGGACTGCTGCAGATCACCCAACGGCCGCAGTGGTACACGGTGCGCGGGGGCTCCCGCCAATATGTGCGGCGCATGCTCACGCGTCTGCAAGACAGCCCCGATCATGAAGCCCGCCTGCATGCGCCGGTGCTGGGCGTGCGCCGCCTGGAGCATGGCGTGCTGCTGCAGACGGCCCATGGCAGCGAGGTCTTCGATGCGGTCGTGATGGCCTGCCACAGCGACCAGGCGCTGGCATTGCTGGGCGCGGACGCCACGCCGCAAGAAACCGCGCTGCTCGGTGCCATCCGTTACCAACCCAATCTCGCGGTCCTGCACACCGATACCCATGTCCTGCCGCAACGGACTTCGGCGTGGGCGGCGTGGAACCATGAGCGGGCCGCAGGCGCCGAGGCACATGCGCCAAGCGACCGGGTCTGCCTGCACTACTGGATCAATCGCCTGCAGCCCTTGCCATGGCAGCAGCCGGTGATCGTTTCGCTCAATCCCGTGCGTGCCATCGATGAAAGCAAAGTCCATCGCCGCATCGAGTACGCCCATCCCGTGTTTGATCTGGCGGCGATGGAGGCGCAGGCGGCAATGCATACCCTGCAAGGCCAGCAGCGCACATGGTTCTGCGGCGCCTGGATGGGCTATGGTTTCCATGAGGACGGTTTACGTTCGGGTCTGGAGGCCGCGGCAGGGGTGCATGAGGCCTTGCTCCATGCACCGGTGCTGTTGCAAAAGGGCGTGGCATGAACTGCCTTGATTCCCAGCCGCTGATCGGCATGGGCCATGTCTGGCACCGGCGCTTGCGGCCGGTCGAGCATGCGTTTGTCTATCCCAGCTATTTTCTGCTGCTGCCGCTGCGCAGTCTGCGCCGCCAGCCCAGCGCGGTGCTGCACCGCAACCGCCGCGGGCTGATCAGTTTTTACGACGCAGACCACGGTGAAGGCCATGAAGATGCTCTGGCCTGGTTCGATGCCATGCTGCAAAGCGAAGGCATTGCGGATGCCGATGGCGAAGTCTGGCTGCACACCTTTCCACGGGTCCTGGGCTATGCCTTCAAGCCGGTCAGCTTCTGGTACGCCCACCGGGCCGATGGTTCACTGGCCGCGGTATTGGTCGAAGTCAACAACACCTTTGGCGAACGCCATGCCTATCTGCTGGACGGCCCTCAACTGGATTGGGGGCAAGAGCAGATGGCGCGCAAAGTCTTTCACGTCTCGCCCTTCTGCGGGGTCGAAGGCCACTATCGCTTCCGCTTCGAGCGGTCAGGCCCGCCAGCCCGGACGCTGGTCCGGGTCGATCTGCACGACGCCGAGGGCCCTTTGCTGCAAACCAGCGTCGGCGGGGCGCTGTGCGCGCTCAGTCATGCCAGCATGCGCCGCGCATTCTTCGGCATGCCCTTGATGACGTTCGGAGTCATTGCGCGCATTCACTGGCAAGCCCTGCGACTGTGGGGCAAGCGCTTGCCTTTCTTCACCAAACCAGCTGCCCCTGAGCACTTCATATCCCGATGAACACCACCACAGTGCCATTACAGGCTGCGGCTGCCGCGCCGCAGACAACGTCCGGGAGCAGCCGCGTGCTGCGTTTGCTGGAACGGCTGCCATTGGGTCAGCTGGAACTGCATTTGCCTGGCAACCGATTGCTGCATCTGCCCTCGCACCCCAACGCCACGGCGCAAGGCGACATGCCCAGGGCCACGCTGCACGTACGCCATCCCAGGATGTTCGAGCGCGTACAAAAGTCCGGTGACATCGGGCTGGCCGAGAGCTATATTGACGGCGACTGGGACAGCCCCGATCTGCCGGCCTTGCTGCGCCTGTGCATCGCCAACCGCACGCACATCGAGTCCCTGGTCTACGGCCATTGGTGGGGACGGCTGGCCTACCGCCTGCGCCATCTGATGCGGCGCAATACGCGCGCCGGCAGCGCCAAGAACATCCACGCCCACTACGACCTGGGCAACGATTTCTACAAGCTCTGGCTGGACCCGAGCATGAACTACAGCGCCGCCTGGTTCGAGGATGGGAATCACCAGGACGCGGACCTGCAGGCGGCCCAGCAGGCCAAGATACGGCGTGCGCTGCGCGAGGCGCGCGTCACTCCGGGCGCGCGCCTGCTGGAAGTCGGCTGTGGCTGGGGTGGGCTGGCCGAAGTCGCTGCCAGCGAATTCCAGGCCCAGGTCACCGCGGTCACGCTGTCCAGGGAGCAGCTGCAGTGGGGGCAGCAAAGAATCCAGGCCGCGGGACTGAGCGACCAGGCGCAACTGAACTACCAGGACTACCGCGACCTGAGCCGGCAGCATGCGGCTGCACCTTTCGATGCCATTGTGTCCATCGAGATGTTCGAAGCCGTGGGGCAGGCGTACTGGGCGGGTTATTTCCAGATGCTGCAGACCTGTCTGCGACCCGGAGGCTATGCCTGCATACAGACCATCACCATCCGCGACGACCTGTTCCAGCGTTACCAGGCGTCCACGGATTTCATCCAGCAATACATCTTTCCCGGCGGCATGCTGCCCAGCTGCGCGGCCTTCGAGGCCGAAGCCCGGCGCGCGGGCTTCGTGATCGAGCAGCGTCTGGCGTTCGGCCCCGACTATGCCGAAACCCTCAGGCGTTGGCGCCATGCCTTTGCGCAGCAACACGAGGCGCTGGAGCACCTGGGCTTTGATGAGCGTTTTGCGCGCATCTGGGGCTTTTATCTGGCGTACTGCGAGGCAGCGTTCGATACCGGCAATACCGATGTCATCCAATTCACCCTGAGAAAGCCGCTGCCATGAGGATCCATGCCACAAGGCGCCAGATCTTGCGGCACGCCAGCAGCCTTCTTGCCATTCCCTTGTTCGCCATGCCCCACACCAGTCTGTCTGCTCCCTCCCTGCCTTCCGAACTGCAAGCCCTGCTGCCGCAGGCCCAGAGGATAGGTTGCGCCGTACTGCGCTTTTTCGGCCTGCAGGTCTACGAGGCCTGCCTGTGGACGGGCGCGGATTTTCGGGCTGAGCGCTATGCCCGGCAGCCGATCGCGCTGGAGCTGAGGTATGAGCGCAAGCTCGACGGCTCGGCCATCGCGGAGCGTTCCATTGCCGAGATGCGGCGCATAGGCGCTTTCAGCGAGGAGCAAGCGCGGCAATGGCTGGAGCTGATGACCCGCGCCTTTCCCGATGTGGTTGCGCAGGACCGGTTGCTGGGCTGGAGTGACGGCCAGGGCGAAGTGCGGTTTTTCCACAATGGCCGCCTGACCGCGTCCATCCAGGACGCTGAGTACGCGCGCCTTTTCTTCGGCATCTGGCTGGCGCCGGAGTCCTCCGCGCCAGCGCTGCGCAAATCGCTGCTGGGCCTTGCGGCCTGAGTACACAGGACGCAGCATGAGCACCCCGGCCCGCGTTCCACAGACAGCCAGTCTGCATTGGCGCACGGGGCTGGCCTATGGCGCATTGGCCGCTCCGCTGGCCTTTGTTTCGCTGCCGCTTTATGTGAGCTTGCCGCACTATTACGCCAGCGCGGCCCAAGCGCCGCTGGCGGCACTGGGCGGGGTCTTGCTGGCGACGCGCGCGCTGGACGCATTGATCGATCCTGCGCTGGGCCGCCTGGCGGATCGTCTGTTCCTGCAGGGCGGGGGCAGGCCATGGCGGGCGGCGGCCCTGGGCTGTGCCGTGCTGGCGGCCGGTTTTGCCTTGCTGTGGCATCCCCCGGCCGGCAGCCAGACAGCGATGCTTGCATGGCTGGCGGGCGTGCTGCTGCTGACCACGCTGGCCTATAGCTGGGTCAGCATATTGCACCAGACATGGGGCACGCGCTGGGGCGGTGCGCCGCGCTGGAGGGCCAGTGTGACGGCCTGGCGCGAGGCGGCCACATTGACCGGCGTCTTGCTGGCAAGCGGGCTTGCGCTGTGGCTGGGAAAGGACGCGACCAGCGCCCTGCTGGCCTTGGGTCTCGCGCTCGGGCTCTGGAGCCTGCACCGGCTGCGCAGGCCGGGCGAGGCCCTGGCCGCGCAGGGGGACGCACGGCCGTCCCAGGGCGCACCCTGGTCGAATGCCGGCTTTCGCTGGCTGATGCTTGTTTTTGTGCTCAACGGCATTGCCAGCGCCATACCGGCCACCTTGCTGCCGTTCTTTGTCGCCGACCGGCTGCAGGCGGTGCATTTGCAGCCCTGGTTTCTGCTGGGCTATTTCGGCGCCGCGGCGCTGGGTCTGCCCTTGTGGGTCCATGCCGTCTCCCGTTGGGGCCTGGCTCCGAGCTGGCGCGCCAGCATGGGGCTTGCCGTGCTGGCATTTGTTGCCACGCCCTGGCTGGATGCCGGCGATGGGCCGGCGTTTTTCATCATCTGCGTTGCCAGCGGACTGACACTGGGCGCCGATCTGGCCCTGCCAGGCGCACTCTTGACCGGCGTCATCCACCAGGCGGGCGCGGGCGGCCGGGACGAAGGTCGGTATCTGGGCTGGTGGACTTGCGCGAGCAAGCTGAACCTGGCCCTTGCCGGCGGCCTGGCCTTGCCTTTGCTGTCATGGGCCGGCTACCGCAGCGCAAGCACCGATGCGTCGGCCCTCAGCGTGCTGGCCTGGACCTATGCAGGACTGCCGTGTCTTCTGAAGCTCTGCGCCGCCCTGGCGCTGTGGCAGGCAGAGCGGCGCAATCCCACCTGGAGAAAAAAGACATGACGCTATCCCACCTCTTCGCCGTACGCTCCTCATGGCTTCTCCGCTCCAGCCTGGGTCTTGCCCTGGCGGGACTACTGGCGGGATGTGCCGGCCCCAACGTGCAGGATTACGCACAACAGCAACCGACCATGGATTTGCGCGAGTACTTCAACGGTCCGCTGACCGCGCATGGCATCTTCACCGATCGTTCCGGCCGGGTGGTCAAGCGCTTCACGGTGCAGATGACGGGCCGCTGGGAGGGTGACAACGGCACGCTGGATGAGCATTTTCTCTACAGCGATGGCACGACGCAGCGCCGGGTCTGGCGCCTGCGGCATCTGGGGGGCGGGCGATATGTGGGCACGGCGGACGATGTCGTCGGCGAGGCCCTGGGCGAGGCGGCGGGGAATGCATTCCACTGGAAGTACACGCTGGCCTTGCTGGTCGACGGCAGCGTGTGGAACGTCGCGCTCGATGACTGGATGTACCGCATGGACGCGCGCACCTTGCTCAACCGCAGCACGATGCGCAAATTCGGCCTGCACCTGGGTGAAGTGACCTTGGTCATGAGCAAAACGTCCCAGGAGTGAATGCCATGCCGCTGTTCGGACGCCCCCTCAATCCACCGCTGCAGGACTGGTCAGGCCGTTGGGTCTGGGTCATAGGCGCCTCCTCGGGCATTGGCCGCGCCACTGCCGCGGCACTGCACAGCCAGGGTGCGCGCGTCATCGTGTCGGCGCGCAACGCGAGCGCGTTGGATGATTTCGTGAAAGACCACGCGGGCTGTCTGGCGTTGCCGCTGGATGTGAGCGACGCCAACGCCGTGCGGGACGCGGCACTGCAGGTACAAGACCATGCCGGTCACCAGCTTGCGCTGGCGCTGTACTGCGCGGGCCACTATCGCGCGCAAAGCGCGACCGTCTTCGACCTGGCCGAAATGCAGCGCCACCTTGCCGTGAACTACTGCGGCGCGCTGTATCTGCTCGATGCCTTGCTGCCCATGCTGCTGCTCGCGGGAAGCGGCCACATCAGTCTGGTGGGCAGCGTGGCTGGCTACCGCGGCTTGCCGTTGTCTCTGGCCTATGGACCGACCAAGGCCGCGCTGAACAATCTGGCGGAAAACCTGTATCTGGACCTGCACTCCCGCGGATTGGGCGTTTCGGTGATCAACCCGGGTTTTGTGGATACACCGCTGACCGCGGACAACCTGTTCGCCATGCCCGCACTGATCTCGGCGGAGCAGGCCGCGCAATGCATGCTCGAGGGGTGGCGCCAGGGCCGGTTCGAGATGAACTTTCCGCGCCGCTTCACCCGCTGGATGCGCCTGCTGCGGTGCTTGCCCGATGCCTGGTATTTTGCTGCGGTGCGCCGCGCCACGGGGGCACGATGACGCATCCAGACAACTGTACGGACGCGCGGGTCGCCGCCGTGGTTGCGGCCTACGAAGGGCTGCGCGTGGAAACCCTGCCGGCGCTGATGGCGCTGTACAGCGAGCACGCGCGATTCAAGGACCCCTTCAACGAGGTCTGCGGCCGGCCTGCGATCGAGCACATCTTCAGGCACATGTTCGACACGCTGGATGCGCCGCGCTTCGTCGTCGCCACCCAGGTGTGCCAAGGCGATGATGCCTTTCTGACCTGGGAGTTCAGCTTTCGGCGCCGCGCCGGCGCCGCAGTCCTGCGCATACGCGGCGCATCCCACCTGCATTTCTCCGCCCAGGGCGGGGTGGAGCTGCATCGCGACTACTGGGATCCGGCCGAAGAGCTGTATTCGAAGCTGCCGCTGCTGGGCGCCGTCATGCGGGGTCTGCGCAAATTACTGTCTTCGGAGCCCAGGAACCATCGCCAGCGCTGATGGGCATTGCCGCCAGCAGCGCGCCGGGAAGAGGCTTCGATCGCGCACTTTGAACCAAGGAAATAGATATGAAAATGGATACGGCAATGGAAAATGCGATGCCAGCGTGGCTCCGCTGGCTGGGCATTGCCTGCCTGGGCTGGAGTCTTTCGGGCTGCGCCACCGGCGTGCCCGAGGGGCTGCAGGCGGTGGGCAGCTTCGATGTGCAACGCTATCAGGGGCGCTGGTATGAGATCGCCCGCCTGGATCATCGTTTCGAGCGTGGTCTGAGCGATGTCACGGCACGCTACGAGATCCAGCCCGATGCGAGCGTGCGGGTGATCAACAGCGGTTTCGATGCGGCCAAGGGCCGCTGGCAGACGGCCCAGGGGCGCGCCAAATTCCTGGGAGACCCGGACGTGGCCTCGCTCAAGGTGTCGTTCTTCGGGCCGTTCTATGGCGGCTACCACGTCATCGCCCTGGATCCCGCATACCGTTGGGCCATGGTGGCCGGACCGGATCGCAGCTATCTATGGATTCTTGCGCGCGAGCCCCGCCTGGATGCGGAGATTCAGACGCAATTGAAGAACCAGGCCCATGCGCTGGGGTTTGACACTTCCGCATTGATCTGGGTGGAGCACAAGCGCGCTCAGCCCTGACCCCGGGCGAGAGGCCCGTTGGGTCTCAGTCACTGTCGCCAGGGTGCTCCACGCCGAGGATGGCATGCAGCCGGGCGCTGGTGGTGGTGTATTGCAGTGCCACCTTGTCGCCGCTGAGCCACTCGGCCGCGGCAAAGGCGGCCAGCGTGGCTTCGTGGAAAGCGCAGAGGATCAGGCGGCGCTTGCCGGCATAGGTATTGATGTCGCCAACGGCGTAGATGCCGGGCAGGTTGGTCGAAAAGGTGGCGGCATCGACCTGCAACTGCTTGCGCTCCATGGCCAGGCCCCAGTCGGCGATGGGCCCCAGGCGCGGGGAAATGCCCAGGTAGACCCAGAGCTGGTCCAGCGCCAGGCGCTGGGGCGCACCTTGCGGATCCGTGAGCAGCAGGGCTGCGAGCTGGCCGTCCTGCTCTTCGATGGCGTTGATCTGGGCCGCGACCACGGCGATGCGGCCGGTGGCGCGCAGTGCCTGCAGTTGTGCCAGCAGCTCGGGTGCGGCCTGGAAGACGTCACGGCGATGCAGCAAAGTGATGCGGGCCGTGGGATGTTCCTGGGCGCAGCGCAGGGCGGCGGCGACCGCATCTTCGTCACCACCGTGGATGACGATGTGTTCGTTCGGGGCCACGGCGACATCGGCCGGGTGGTAATGCAGCTGGCGGCCCAGATGGGCTTGCAATCCGTCGATCTTGAGCGTGCGCGGCACAAAGGCGCCTACGCCGGCCGCGATGAACACGCTGCGCGTGCGCAGTTGAACCCCTGCGGACGTGGTCAGCAGAAAGCGGCCGTCGGCCAGGGATTCAAGCGCCTGGACCTGGCTGCCCAGGTGCCACTGCACCGGTATGGGCGCGAGCTGGCGCAGCAGCAGGTCGACGAGTTCGCGGCCGGTGCAGACCGGAATGCCCGGTACGTCGTAAATGGGCTTGTCGCCGTACAGCTGGGCGCATTGGCCGCCTGCATGGGGCAGGGCGTCGACCAAGTGGGCGTTCAGGCCTTGCAGGCCCAGCTGAAACGCCTGGAACAGGCCGGCAGGACCGGCGCCTATCACCACGGCATCGGTGTCAATGGATGGGGTGGCGGTCGCGGCGCTGTCGGTCATCGGGCGGTGGTCAGGCAGTCAGGGACTCAGCGCTGCAGGGCAGCGATCTTGCCGGGCTTGCCGTTGAAGTCATCAGCGTCGGGCAACGGGTTCTTGCGCTTGGTGATGCTTTTCCAACCCTGGGCCAGGGCCAGTTCGGCATTGAGCTTGATGAAGGCGAGCTGATCGGGCGGCACGTCTTCTTCGGCAAAAATCGCATTGGCCGGGCACTCGGGAATGCAGACGGCACAGTCAATGCATTCGTCCGGGTCGATGACCAGCATGTTCGGGCCTTCGCGGAAGCAGTCCACGGGGCATACGTCCACGCAGTCGGTGTATTTGCACTGGATGCAGTTTTCGGAAACGACGTGAGTCATGAGGGATCTTTGGAGTTATAGGGTCTGTACTGACTGATTTTATTTCACTGGGGCGATTCGTGGGCGCAGTGTGCAATGAGGAAAGCGCAGCGTCGGGGTATCACCCGACGCTGCGCCTTGAATTCAGTGCGCCAGCGCTGCCGCAGCGGTCTTGTGGCTGGCCGTATCGACCAGGATCAGCGCGCCCTGGATGCGGGCCTCGCTGAAAGCGCGCAGCGGCAGGGCTTCCTGCAGCACCAGCTCGACCACGCCGATGGCATTGGCCTGCAGCTGGGCCGCAGGCTCTTCGGCCAGCGTGTGGATGTCGAGGTGGTGTACCACGCGGCGCACCTTGGCCTTGACCCAGCGGTGGCCGTGCAGCGCCCAGTACAGGCGCCCGGGCACCAGGGGCTCGTCGTCCATCCAGGCGACGGTGGCGGTGAGTTCACGGCGGGCCACGGGCGTCGCTGGCGGGGCGTCGAAATCATCGTCGGCCACGGCCTGGGGCACGTCGGCCGCCAAAATCCAGTCGCCGCGCGAAACATCGACTTCGCGGTCCAGCACCACGCCGGCGCTGTGCCCGGCCGCCACATCGGCAGGGCGGCGTGCATGGTCCAGCACCTGGGCGATGACGGCGCTCTGGCCGCTGGGGAAGACCTGCACGGTCTGGCCCACGCTCAGTTGGCCTGCGCCCAGTCGGCCCCAGAACACGCGCCGGCCCTGGCTGGTATCGGCCGAGGACGAGAATTTTTCCACCCATTGCACGGGAAAGGCCATGGACAGGTGGCTGTCGGCGGGCGTGCCGGGCAGGCCTTCGAGCCATTGCAGCAGGCTGGGGCCGGTGTAGCCGCACCAGCCGGTTTCGGCCGTGACCACGTTCCAGCCCTTGAGGGCCGAGACCGGCACCGTGGCCGCGACGCTGATGCCCGCGGCCTGGGCAAAGGTTTCCAGCGCGGCGCGGATGTGTTCAAACGCGAGGGTGGGATTCTCCACCGCGTCGAGCTTGTTGACGGCGAACACCAGCGAAGGCACGCGCAGCATATGCACCAGCAGGCTGTGGCGGCGGGTCTGGGGCAGCAGGGCCAGATCGGGCGAGCGCCAGTCGAGCTTGGTTGCATCGACCAGCACCACGGCGGCGTCGGCGCTGCTGGCCGCGGTGACCATGTTGCGCGTGTACTGCTCGTGGCCGGGTGCGTCGCCGATGATGAACTTGCGCGCCGGCGTGGCGAAGTAGCGGTAGGCCACGTCGATGGTGATGCCTTGTTCGCGCTCGGCCGACAGGCCGTCGGTTAGCAGGGCCAGATCGGTCTCGCCGCTGCGCTGCACGCCGGCGAGCTGGTCTTGCAGCACCGATTTGCTGTCGACCAGCAGGCGGCCGATCAGCGTGCTCTTGCCGTCATCCACGCTGCCGCAGGTGATGAAGCGCAGCGCCGACTGGGTGTCCTGCAGTGTGGCCAGGGAGGGGGATGCAATGCTGTTCATTAGAAGTAACCTTCCTTCTTGCGCTTTTCCATGGAGGCGTCGCTGGTCTTGTCGTCCATGCGCGTGGCGCCGCGTTCGCTGACGTCGGCGGCCAGGGTTTCGATCACGATATCGGCGGCGCTGGCGGCCGTGCTTTCGACGGGGCAGGTGCAGGTGATGTCGCCCACGGTGCGAAAACGCACGTCGCGCAGCACGATTTCCTCGCCCTCGCGCGCCGGCGTCAGCTCGGTCACGGGCACCAGCAGGCCGCGGCGCTCGACCACTTCACGTTCGTGGGTGTAGTAGATCGACGGCAGCGCGATCTGCTCGCGTTCTATGTATTGCCAGACGTCGAGTTCGGTCCAGTTGCTGATGGGGAACACGCGGAAGTGCTCGCCCGGTGCGATGCGGGTGTTGAACAGCGTCCACAGCTCGGGGCGCTGGGCCTTGGGCTGCCATTGGCCGAAGTTGTCGCGGTGCGAGAAGATGCGCTCCTTGGCGCGGGCCTTTTCCTCGTCGCGGCGCGCGCCGCCGATCAGCGCGTCGAAGCGGAATTCCTCGATGGCCTCGAGCAGCGTCACCGACTGGTGGACGTTGCGCGATTCGCCGGGGTGGGCCAGGCGCACCGTACCGCGGGCCATGGAGTCCTCGACATTGCGCACGATCAGCTCGGCGCCCAGCTCCCGGGCACGCAGGTCGCGGAAGTCGGTGACTTCAACGAAGTTGTGGCCGGTATCGATCATCAGCAGCGGGAAGGGCAGGCGGCCCGCGCCGAAGGCCTTTTCGGCGCAGCGCAGCATCACCAGCGAATCCTTGCCGCCGGAAAACAGCAGGGTCGGGCGCTCGAAAGTGGCGGCCACTTCGCGCAGGATGAAGATGGTCTCTTCTTCCAGCGCATCCAGATGGTGGTTGCTGAGCTGGCTCAGCACTTGGGGTTCGGTACGGGCGTTCATGCAAAACCTTGGGGCTATGTCTTGGGGCGGATGCGGAGTTCAGGCGGCTTTGACGTGCAGGCCGCATTCTTTGGCCGTCTCGTCTTCCCACCACCAGCGGCCGGCGCGAAAGTCTTCGCCCAGGCTGATGGCACGGGTGCAGGGCGCACAGCCCACCGAGGGGTAGAACTGGTCATGCAAGGGGTTGTAGTCCACGTCGTTACTGGCAATGTAGTGCCAGACGTCACCCCAGGTCCAGTCGGCCAGGGGATTGAACTTGGTCAGCCCCTTGGTGGCGACTTCGCTGGTGTCGATGGCCGGCACGTCGGCGCGGGCGTTGGACTGCTCGCGGCGCAGGCCGGTGATCCAGCCGCTCTTGCCGGCCAGGGCCCGTGCCAGCGGCTCCATCTTGCGGATGGCGCAGCATTCCTTGCGCAGCGCCAGGCTGCGGTACATCGCGTCCTGGCCTTCACGGCGCACAAACTGGATCACCTGCTCGTGCTGCGGACGGTAGACCTGCACGGGCGCACGCGAAGAGGCTTCGGTGCGTTCCAGCAAGGCCAGGGTCTCGGTATGCAGGGCGCCGGTTTCGAGCACGAAGACCGGAATGTCCAGCGCCAGGGCGTTGATCAAATGGGTGATCACCACATCCTCGGCGCCCAGGCTGGACGCCTGGGTCACGGCGCCCGCATGGGCCGCGGCCTGGATCAGCAGCCGCTCGCTGTGCGCCTGTTTTGCGGCAAAGTCGCTGCTGGCCCGCGCATTCAGGCTGACGGCCTGGCGGCCATGGGCGGGGCCCGCGGTAGGCAGCAGGGAGCTGGTGGCGCTGCTCATCACGCCTCCTGTGGTGCAAAAATGGGCGCGGTCTGCACCGCATCGCCCTGGTAGTAGCGCGCAAAGCGCTCGAACTGGCGCTGGGCGGCCGAAGCATCGACATCGGCGCGCAGCACGGCGGCGCTGAAGCCGGTGCGCTGCATCAGCACCAGTTGGTCGATCAGCACGTCGCCCGTGGCGCGCAGCTCGCCGGTGAAGCCGCGCCGGCGGCGCAGCAGGTAGGCCTGGCTGAAAGCGCGGCCATCGGTGAACTGGGGAAAGTGCAGGTCGATGCGCGTCACGCCCTCAAGCGGCAGCGCCATGGCATCGCCATCGTTGGCCAGCGCCACCTGGCTGGCATCGCCCTCGGTCGGGGCGAGGTGTTCGTGGGAGGCTAGGATTTTCATGGTCTCAAGCGGATAGGGTGGCGGGGCTCAGGCCGTGGCTTCGGCTTCGACTTCGATGGGCGCGGGGTGGCGCGCGGCCTTGCCGGCTTCCTTGAACAGGTCCAGGCCCAGGCGGCGCACGGTGTCCTGAAAGCGCTCGCCGGGCGTGCGCTGGTCGCGGTAGGTGGCCAGCACGGCCTCGATCACGTCGGGCACTTCGGCCGCCGAGAACGAGGGACCGATGGCCTTGCCGGCGACAGGTGCGCCCGACAGGTGGGCGCCGTCGGAGCCGCCCAGCGTGACCTGATACCACTCCTTGCCGTCCTTGTCGACGCCCAGAATGCCGATGTGGCCGCTGTGGTGGTGGCCGCAGCTGTTGATGCAGCCGCTGATGTGCAGGTCGATGGGGCCGATGTCGTCGAGCTCGTCCAGATCCTGGTAGCGCTGGGTGATGGCTTCGGCGATAGGCAGCGAGCGTGCATTGGCCAGGGCGCAGAAGTCGCCGCCGGGGCAGGCAATCATGTCGGTCAGCAGTTGCACGTTGGCGCTGGTCAGGCCCAGGGCCTTGGCCTGCTCCCACAGGGCGAACAGTTCGCTCACCGGCACCCAGGGCAGCAGCACGTTCTGCTCATGGGTCACGCGGGCTTCGCCCGAGGAGAAGCGGTCGACCAGTTCGGCCAGCGCGTCGAGCTGGTCGGCCGTGGCATCGCCAGGGGCCTGGCCCAGGCGCTTGAACGACAGCGTCACGGCGCGCAGCTGGGGGTTGCGGTGGGCATGGACATTGCGCGACAGCCAGCGCGAGAACGCGGGGTGGGCGGCGGCATGGCTCAGCAGGGTCTGTTCGATCTGGGCCGGCGTGAGCTGGGGCAGGTCGGGCAGCTGCGGGTCGGCAAAGCAGGCCTTGACGCGGTCGAGCTCGGCCTGGGGAATGGTGTGCGGGCCGCCGTCGATTTCCACGATCTGGCGGTACTCTTCTTCCACGTCGTCGATGTACTGCTGTCCTTCGGACTTGACCAGGATCTTGATCCGGGCCTTGTACTTGTTGTCGCGGCGGCCGTGCTCGTTGTACACGCGCACGATGGCCTCGATGTAATTCATGATCTGGTTCCAGGGCAGGAACGCACGGATCTGCGTGGCGATGACCGGCGTGCGGCCCATGCCGCCGCCGACAAAGACCTTGAAGCCGATCTCGCCGGCCTCGTTCTTCACCAGGTGCAGGCCCACGTCGTGCCAGCCCGTGGCGGCGCGGTCTTCCTCGGCGCCGCTGATGGCGATCTTGAACTTGCGCGGCAGGAAAGCGAACTCGGGGTGCAGCGTGGTCCACTGGCGCAGGATTTCGGCGTAGGGGCGAGGGTCGATGATTTCATCGATGGCCACGCCGGCCAGCGCGTCGGTGGTGGTGTTGCGGATGCAGTTGCCGCTGGTCTGGATGCCGTGCATGTCCACGCTGGCCAGCAGGTCCATCACATCGGCGGCCTTGGACAGCGGAATCCAGTTGAACTGCACATTGGTGCGCGTGGTGAAGTGGGCGCAGTTCTTGGGCAGGAAAGTCGTGCCCAGCAGGCCCTGGCCTTCCATGGCGGCCTGGAATACGGCTGCTTCGGGCTCGTCGTATTCGCGCGCAATGCGCGCCAGCACACGGATCTGGCGGCTGGCGATTTCGCCGTAGGGCACGGCCACGCGCAGCATGGGCGCGTAGCGCTGTACATACCAGCCGTTTTGCAGGCGCAGCGGGCGGAAGTCGTCTTCCGGCAGCTTGCCGGCTTGCCAGCGTTCGAGTTGGTCACGGAACTGATCGGCGCGCAGCTTCACGAATTCCTGGTCAAAGGGGGTGTATTGGTACATGGCGGTTCAGTGGGAAAACCGGTGGAGCCCAGCCTCTGACGGGCCGGCCGAATGCGGTAAGTACGAGCGCGCGCCCAAAGCCGGGGGACGGCTGTGGGGGCGTGTGCTCAGAACTTGCATGGGCCCGACTGTAGGGGGCGGCACAAGGGAAACAAACTATTGTTTTGTGCTTCCTTTATGCGAATAAGCATATGCACCAAGGCTGGCGCGGCCTGGCGACCGATTGAGGTGCGCGCGAGGCGCAGTTCGGCCCTTACGCCGGCGAGGGCGATGGCAGGCGCTGGGTCGACAAGGCCTTGGCCAGCTTGGCGTCCAGGGGCAGAGGCTCGTCGTGCAACTGCGCTGCCAGCAGTTCGCCGCACAGCAGGGCCAGGGTGATGCCGCGCGCGCCCATGGCCGTGCTGACCCAGAGACCGGGCTGGCCTACGGGGTCGACCGGGCCGACCACGGGCAGGCGGTCCAACGAAGCCAGGCGCACGCCGGCCCACAGTTGGGGTGTCTGCGGGCCGGTGAACGCCGGCGCGAGCGCCTTCGCATGATCGGGCAGCAGGGCTTGCAGCCGTTGCCAGTTGGCCGCATGGGCCGCGGTCTGGTCGGCGGGAGACGGTGGCAGTTGGTCGATGTCGCGCTCGAAAGTCGAGCCCATGAACCAGCCGGTGGAAGAAGTGCCCCCTGAGCGGCTGTTGTCGAGGGGAATATGCGGCACCAGGCTGCCCTTGCCGTTGACAGGAAAGGGCGGCAGGGCCTGGGCGAGGTCGTCGGTCTCGGTGCCCCAGGAGACCTGGCCGCGCATGCGCTGCAAAGGCCAGCTGGCGGGCAGCAACTGGTCGCTGCCATAGCCCGTGGCCACCACCACCAGCGGCGCCTGGGCCAGCACCTGGCCTTGGGCGTCGAGGGCTTGCCAGGCGGGCGCTGCGTCGCTTGCGCACTGGCGCAACTGGGCGACGGTGCTGCGGCCTTGCCAATGGATGCCTGGCTGGGCCAGCAGGGCACGCACCAGCTGGGCCGGCCGTATCCAGCCGGCCTGGGCATGCCAGCAAGCGGGCTGGTCGGCGTGCAGGCCCGCGAGGGCGCGCTGCGCGGCGTCGGCCGGGCGGCTCCAGTCGCGGCCGGGGTGGGGGCGCGCGTCTTCCGTGGCGGGCTTGCCTTCGAGCTGCCAGTCGCGCGGCAGGCCGATCTGGCCGTCGCTGCTTTCCACGCGGTGTTCGAGCACGCCGCAGTGCTGCCAGTCGCGGCCCGGCACCAGCAGGGCCTGGGCATGTTGCAAGCCGGTGCGCACGCCGCTGCGCGACAGGCGCGACAGCAGGCTGTCATCGGGCGAGACATGGGGGGCGAGCAGGCCTGCCGGCAGGCCCGAGGCGCCGGCGGCGGGCGCTTCGGCCTGGTCCAGCACCCGCACCTGCCAGCCGCGCTGCGCGAGCTGGTAGGCCACGGAGGCTCCGGCCAGCCCGCCGCCGATCACGATGCAGTGGCGCTGGTCGATGGGCGGCAGCGCCATGGGCCGGGCCCAGGCGTCGCTGGCGCGGCGCGGCTCCCAGCGCGGCGCGAAGCAGGCCTGGAGGTTGTCGCGCTTGGGCGGCACGCCCGGCATTTTTTGCACCTCGAAGCCGTGTTGGCTCAGGGCGTCGCGCACGGCCCGGGCAATGGTCCAGCTGGCCAGGCGCGTGCCGCGGCGGCAACAGCGCGCCACGGCCTGCAAGGTGTAGGCATCCCACAGTTCGGGGTTGCACTTGGGGCTGAAGCCGTCGAGGTAGACCGAGTCCACGGTCGGCAACTGCTGGCGCAGCTGGGCGCGGGCGTCGCCTATGTACAGCGTCAGCAGCACCCGCCCGCCTTCGAACGACAGGCGGTGCACGCCGGGCAGCAGGCCCCAGAACTGGTCGGCCAGATGCTCGGCCAGCGGGCGCAGCGCCGGATCGCGGGGCGCGGCGCGGCGCATGTCGTCGCTGCTGACCGGATAGGCTTCGACGGAGACGAAATGCAGGCGCTCGGGGCGGGCGGGGTCGGCTTTCCACGCGGCCCAGGTGACGAGAAAATTCAGCCCGAAGCCGAAGCCGGTTTCCAGGATGCGCCACTGGGGCTGGTGGGCCCAGGCCGCAGGCAGGCCGCAGCCGGCGAGAAACACCTGGCGGGCCTGGTCCAGGCCGCCGTTTTCGCTGTGGTAGCGGTCCGAGAAGCGGGGGCTGTAAGGCGTGCCGTCGGGCAGCCAGTCAATGGTTTCGGACATGGAAATCAGGAAAAGGCCTCACTCCCAGCGCTGCTGGTAGGAGAACGTGGGCAGGCGCCATTTGAAGTGGATGGCCATCATGCGCATCGCCAGGCCGCCGGCAAAGCAGATGGCGGTGCTGATGCCGGTGTTGACTTCGAAGGCCCGCAACACCAGGAACAGCACGCACACCGCCAGCGACACGCTGGCATAGAGCTCGCGCCGGAACACCACCGGGACCTGGTTGCACAGTACGTCGCGCAGGATACCGCCGCTGATGCCGGTGAGCATGCCGGAAATGATGACCACGACCAGCGGGTAGTTCAGCTGCAGCGCGACGTTGCAGCCGATCAGCGAGAACGCGATCAGGCCCATGGCGTCCAGCAGCAGGAACAGCTGCTTGAGGCGCAGCAGATGGCGCGCGATCAGCGTGGTCAGCAGGCCGGCGGAAATGACCAGGTAGACGTATTCGGGGTGCTGGGTCCAGCCTATGGGGAAATGGCCCAGCACCATGTCGCGGATGGTGCCGCCGCCCAGGGCAGTGACAAAGGCAATCACGGCGACGCCGAAGATGTCCATGTTGCGCCGGCCGGCGGCCAGGGCGCCGGACATGGCTTCGGCGGTGATCGCCACGAGGTAGATCACCAACATGGTGTCGATGGGAGTGGCCAGGGGCTGGAGCGCGGGAAGGGGAGAAGACACGGAGGACAACTTTGTGTAGAAGCCAGTCCGTCCCTGACGGTGCTGGCACGCCTCTCCCGCTGTCCTTTTTACCTGAGAGTTTGGGCGCTGGGTCAGCGCTTGCCCCTTCGGTGAGTCGAGCGAAACCTCGACTTCTCTCCAGTTGGCGAATGATTTCTGCGGTTCCGGGTACCTGAGCGATTATGGGAGTTTGCGCCTTCGGTGAAAGCGCCTGGCGCCTTGCTCTCCCGCAGAAAGATGGGATTATCCCGTCCTCCCGGTGCCCCCGTCAATGCGGGGGCTGAGCTTCTTACTCGGTAGGAGGCACGTAGCCGGCAGCGGCGTCGGCACCGCCGCCGAAGAAATGGTTTTCCATCTGGCGTGCCAGGTACTGGCGCGCGCGGGCGTCGGCCAGGTTCAGGCGGTTTTCATTGACCAGCATGGTCTGGTGCTTGAGCCAGCCAGCCCAGGCTTCCTTGCTGACGCTTTCCCAGATGCGCTTGCCCAGCTCGCCGGGATAGGGAGGAAAGTCCAGGCCTTCAGCGTCTTTGTCGAGCTTGATGCAGTGAACGGTACGTGCCATGGGGAGAGGTCCTTGTGCTGACTTCAGATGTTTTGGATATAACGAACTGAAATCTTATTGGTTTAAGTTTTGATGGGCTGGTTTCAGAATGCAAACAGCAGCGAAGAACCGCTGATTGCAACCTTCATCAAGGCCCAAATGACAATTCGCCGTCACTTTATCAAGTTTCCAGTACTTCTTGCGCTGACCTCCAGCCTTGCACTCACGGCGGCTCCGGCCATGGCCCAGTCCTTGACGCTGCTGAATGTCTCCTACGACCCCACGCGCGAGCTGTACGCCGAGTACAACCAGGCCTTCGCCAAGCACTGGAAAGCCAAGACCGGGCAGGTGGTGTCGGTCAAGCAATCGCATGGCGGCTCGGGCAAGCAGGCGCGCTCCATCATCGACGGCATCGACGCCGATGTGGCCACGCTGGCGCTGGCCGGCGACATCGACGCCGTGGTCAAGAACGGCGGTCAGGTGAACGCTGATTGGCAAAAACGCCTGCCGCACAACTCCGCGCCCTACAGCTCGACCATCGTGTTCCTGGTGAAGAAAGGCAACCCCAAGGCCATCAAGGACTGGGATGACTTGATCAAGCCCGGCGTGCAGGTGATCACCCCCAACCCCAAGACCTCGGGCGGCGCGCGCTGGAACTACCTCGCGGCCTGGGAGTTTGCCAAGCGCAAGTACGGCGGCGAGCCCCAAGCCAAGGAATTCGTCGGCAAGCTCTACCAGAACGTGCCCGTGCTCGACACCGGCGCGCGCGGCTCGACCATCACGTTCGTGCAGCGCGGCGTGGGCGATGTCCTGCTGGCCTGGGAGAACGAAGCATTCCTGGCGCTCAAGGAGTTCGGCCGCGACAAGTTCGACATCGTCGTGCCTTCGCTTTCCATCCTGGCCGAGCCCTCGGTGGCCGTGGTCGACAAGGTGGTCGACAAGCGCGGCACACGCGCCGTGGCCGAGGAATACCTCAAGTACCTGTATTCGGACGAAGGCCAGGAGATTGCCGGTCGCAACTTCTACCGCCCGACTTCGGAAAAGGCCAAGGCCCAGTTCGCCAGCACCTTCCCCAAGCTGGCGCTGGTGACCATCGACCAGGCATTTGGCGGCTGGGCCAAGGCGGACAAGGCGCACTTTGCCGACGGCGGCAGCTTTGACCAGATCTATACCCGCAAGTAAGCAGGGGCCGGCAAGGTCCGGCGCCGCAAGGAGAACCCCCATGAAGACCTGCCTGCAGTCCGCAGCCTGTGGCATCGCCCGGCCCGGCCCGGCTTGGCCCGCGTTGCAGCTGATCGCCACGACGGCGGCCAGCTGGAACCTGATTGCGCCGGTGCGCGCGCGCAAACGGGTGCGCCGCATCGCGCTGCGCGGCATCGCCCCGGCGCGGGCCCACAGCTGCAACACGTCTGCACAGGGCGGCGCATGAGCATCAGCGGCGTTCACCACTTGCAACTGGCGTTTCGCGCCGGCAGCGCGCAGGCCATGCAGCATTTCTACGGTGATCTGCTGGGCCTGGGCGAGTTGCCGCCAGACCGCGCCCAGCCAGGCGCCAGGCTGCGGTTTGCGGCCGGCGGTCAGCGCATCGATCTGGTGGCGGTGGCGCAGTGGCAGTCCCTGCCCAGCGCGTCCCACCTGGCATTCGAAGTGCAGGACCTGCCCGCGCTGCGCCAGCGCCTGCAGGCCGCGCAGTGGCCGCTGGTGGAAAACCAGGGCCTGACCGGATTTTCGCGGTTCTACCTCAAGGACCCGGCGGGCAATCAGCTCGAATTTTTGGAAGCAGAGTCAGTCACATGAATTTTCAGCAGTTGCGCTCGGTGCGCGAAACCGTGCGCCGGAGTTTCAACCTCACCGAGGTCGCGCAGGTGCTCTACACCTCGCAGCCCGGCGTGAGCCGCCAGATCCGCGAATTGGAAGACGAGCTGGGCGTGCAGATTTTTGTGCGCCTGGGCAAACGCCTCACCGGCCTGACGCCGCCGGGTGCGAGCCTGATGCCCATCGTGGAAAAACTGCTGTTCGAGGCCGACAACCTGCGCCGCGCCGGCCAGGACTTCAGTGCCAGCGAGCAGGGGCGGCTGGCGATCGCCGCCACGCATTCGCAGGCCCGCTATGCGCTGCCCCAGGTGGTGCGCGATTTTCGCCACCGCTTTCCCGAGGTCGTGCTGCATTTGCACCAGGGCTCGCCCCAGCAGGTGGCGCAGATGCTGCTCAGCGGCGAGGCCGACATCGGCGTGGCCACCGAAGCCCTGTCGGGCCATGACGCGCTGGTCACCTTGCCTTGCTACCGCTGGACACACAGCATCGTCGTGCCGCCAGGCCATCCGCTGCTCGACGTCCCAGGACCGCTGACGCTGGAGCAACTGGTGCAGTACCCCATCATCACCTACGAAGTGGGCTTCACCGGCCGGGCCCACATCGACGAAGCCTTCGCGCGCGAAGGCCTGACGCCCGACGTGGTGCTGTCGGCCATGGATGCCGATGTGATCAAGACCTATGTGGAACTGGGCATGGGCGTGGGCATCGTGGCGTCGATCGCGGTCGACGCCGAGCGCGACCGCCATCTGCGTCTGCTCGACGCCGGCCATTTGTTCGAAGTCAACCTCACGCGCCTGGGTCTGCGCCGCGGGGCCTGGCTGCGCGGCTATGCCTACCATTTCATCGAAAGCTTTGTGCCCACGCTCACGCGCGATGTCGTGGCGCAGGCGCTGGCCGTCGGACCGAGCGCAGGCTGAGCGGGCGAGGGGCTTTGGCCGGCAGCCTGCAGCGCTGCCCGGCGCATGCGGGAAAATCAGCGCTCCGTCACCGTTTTGCCTGTTGCCCGCGATGCCCCGTTATTTCCTGTTCCACAAGCCCTATGGCGTCCTGTCCCAATTCACGCCCGAGGACGGCGCGCGCTCGCTGGCCGAGTTCGGCCTGCCCAAGGGCGTCTACCCCGCAGGCCGGCTGGACAAGGACTCGGAAGGCCTGCTGCTGCTCACGGACGACGGCCCGCTGATCGAGCGCCTGCTCAATCCCAAGAGCGAAAAACCCAAGACCTACTGGGTGCTGGTCGAGCGGGTGCCGACCGAGGAGTCATTGCAACGCCTGCGCACGGGACTGCGCATCGAGGACTACCAGACCAAGCCCTGCGAGGCCGTTCTGCTCGATCCCCAGCCCGAAGTGCCGCCGCGCGAGCCGCCCGTGCGGCTGCGCAAGTCGGTGCAGGATGTGTGGCTGCAAGTGCGCATCGTCGAAGGCAAGAACCGCCAGGTGCGCAAGATGACCGCGGCCATTGGCCACCCCACGCTGCGGCTGGTGCGCCAAAGCATGGCGAATCTGCGCCTCGAAGGGCTGGCGCCTGGCGAGTGGCGCGAGATGGGGCGCGGCGATATCGAGTTCTAGCCAGCCCCGCTGGCCGGCTTTCGCATGTGCCCGGCAGCAAGTGCTAGGGTAAACACCTGCGAAACTGATTTCTGGCGTTTGTCACTAATAGCAGCAAAGTCGGGGGCAGCGCGTCGCGCTGTCTCGATCTTGTGCTTGCAATACTTATTTTGACAACAGCAATCAATTGGAGATTGATATGGCCACAGTCGCAGGAACAACGCTGGAATCTGTGTTGGCGCAACATTTCCCAATCCATGAGCAGAAATGGAACAGGGCCCTTGTTGATGCTGCCCATGCGAGACGGCCGGAAAAAATACAGCAGGCCGTACGTTCAGGCGCAGATATCAATGTGAAAGACGCCGATGGATATACGGCATTGATGATTTGCGTGACAAATGGAGATGTTGATTCGGTAAGAAATCTGAAAAACTGGGGCGCGGATCTTAGAGTCACAAGCACAGCAGAGGGGTATACCGCCTTGATGATTGCGGTCAATGCTCGTCTCGAGGGAGATCGCGACGCCAAGATGGTTGATATCCTGCTTGAAAGCGACGTCGGCACCAGTTATGTGGATTATCTCGCCCCTTCGGGTGGCCCTACCGCGTTGATGATTGCCCTGGATGCTGCAAAGGATGTTATCTCACTGAAGCTGATGGCTGCCGGTGCAGATGTCAACAAATTGAATGCGAGTGGGTACTCTGCACTGACTTATGCCGCGATGATCTCGGATTTGTCGACCATCAATTTCTTACTCAAGCAAAAGCCCATGCTGGCCATAAACCAGATGTGGGACGCTGTGGATCTGGCTCTCAAGCAGAAAAACATTTCGCTTTTCTTGAAGTTGTGGGGCGAGATTCAGAATCACCCTCAAAAATTCATTGATATTGGCGTGGCGTCGGTCATACCTGAAGCAGTGCGCAGGATCATTGAGCCTGAGAGTTTCGCTTCGCCCGGTCAAGATGCCAATATGACCATGCTTGTCGCCAATCATCCTGGTCCCAATTTGGCGAACAGCGCCCCGAGCGCATCCATTGCGTCAAGGGAACCGATTCAAGACGGCGAGGCGGGCGCGGCCCCATCGGCTGGCAAAGTCCGAAAGCAACGCCCGACGGTGGCTGATGACGATGACGTTTCGCAGGCAGTCAGACCCCATAACCTGACGACGACCACGCTGCAAGGACAGAGCGGTTTTGAGAAGGTCCAGTTGCCTTCTCCTTGAGCCCGGCAGTTCTTTACTGCGCGCCCGATACCTGGGCCATGAAGGTCGGTCCGGCCTCGCCGTCGCGCCAGCCGGGGTAGGTTTCCATCACTTCGGCGAACAGTGCGGAGTCTATCCAGCGCTGCAGCCAGGCCTGCAGCGCTGGCCAGGGTTGTTCGGCCCACTGGGCTTCGTCGATGCGTGCGAACTGGCGCACGAAGGGGCGCAGCGCCATGTCGGCGAGACTTGGGTGCAGGCCAAACAGGTAGCCGGTATCCGCCAACTGGTCGTCAAGCGCGGCCAGCCAGGTCAGGGCTTCGGCCTGGGCGTCGTTGACTTCGGCGGCGCTGTAGCGCTCGGGGTACTTGCAGCGGTCCAGTGCGGGCTTGAAGCGCGTGTCCAGGTCATGGATCAGGGCCAGCATCTCGGCTTCGTTGCCTTCGGTCGGGGTCAGCCAGCCGTCCGGATCGTTCTGGCGCAAGGCCCAGAGCATGATTTCCAGGCTTTGCTCGATCACGCCGTCCTTGGTCACCAGCACCGGCACCGTGCCTTTGGGCGAAACCTGCAGCAGGGCCGCGGGCTTGGCGCGCAGATTGACTTCGCGCAGCTCGCAGGCAATGCCTGCATGGGCCAGCGCCAGGCGGGCGCGGATGGCGTAGGGGCAGCGGCGGAAGGAGTAGAGGACGGGCAGGGTCATGGACTGGGGTGAATGGGGCCGAGAAAAAAGTGTGCCGATGATAGCCCCGCGTCGCAGCAACAGCGGGCGCGAGGCCATTACATGCGTCAGAGCTTTTTCACCAGTACCTGGCTTTTGCGGTCCCAGTTGTACTTGGCCTTGCGCGCTTCGGGCAGCCAGCTCGGGTCCACGGGCTGGAAGCCGCGCTTGATGAACCAGTGCATGGTGCGCGTGGTGAGCACGAACAGGCTCTCCAGTCCCTGGTTGCGCGCGCGCTGCTCAATGCGCTTGAGCAGCTTCTCGCCATCGCCCGTGCCCTGGCTCTTGGGCGAGACCGTCACAGCCGCCATTTCGGCGGTCTTTTCCTTGGGATAGGGGTAGAGCGCGGCACAGCCGAAGATCACGCCGTCGTGTTCGATCAGCGTGTAGTTGGTGATGTCGCGCTCGATCTCGGTGCGGCTGCGCTTGACCAGCGTGCCGTCGTTCTCGAACGGCTCTATCAATTGCACGATGCCGGCCACGTCGTCGGGCGTGGCTTCGCGCAGCTCTTCGAGCTTTTCGTCGATGACCATGGTGCCTATGCCGTCGTGCACATAGATTTCCAGCAGCAGCGAACCGTCCACGGCAAACGGCAGGATGTGGCTGCGCTCGACGCCGGCCTGACAGGCCTTGACGCAGTGCTGCAGGTAGAAAGCCGTGTCGGTGGGCAGTTGCGGCGGCGGCAGCTGGGCCAGCAAGGCCTGGGCCGTGGCCAGCGGCAGCTCGGTGTCTATGGGGTTGTCGTCGCCCGCGGGCTCCAGCGGATGCTGGCGAATGCCGGGCACTTCGGTCATGAAGATCAGCTTGTCGGCCTTGAGCTCGATGGCCACGCTGGTTGCGACTTCTTCCATGTTGAGGTTGAAGGCCTCGCCCGTGGGCGAAAAGCCGAACGGCGACAGCAGCACCATGGCGTCCATGTCCAGCGTCTGGCGGATGGCGTTCACGTCGACCTTGCGCACCAGGCCCGAGTGCTTGAAATCCACGCCGTCCACGATGCCCACGGGGCGCGCGGTGATGAAGTTGCCCGAGAGCACGCGCACCGTCGCGCCGGCCATGGGGGTGTTGGGCAGACCCTGGCTGAACGCGGCTTCGATTTCGTAGCGCAACTGGCCCGCGGCCTCCTGGGCGCAGTCCAGGGCCACCGAGTCGGTGACGCGGATGCCGTGCGAGTACTGGGCTGCATGGCCCTTGGCCTGCAACTGCTCGTTGACCTGGGGGCGAAAGCCGTGAACCAGCACGATGCGCACGCCCATGGCCTGGATCATGGCCAGGTCCTGGGCAATGCTGGTGAGCTTGCCCGCGGCAATGGCTTCGCCCGTGATGCCGACGACGAAGGTCTGGTTGCGGAATTTGTGGATATAGGGCGCGACCGAGCGAAACCAGGGAACAAAAGTGAAGTTGAAAACGGTGGACATGGGCGGCGGGTGCGGGCGGGTGGGCGCCGCATGGGGCAAAAAGCCTTGCGCGACAAAAGTCGCATCATAAGCACGCTGAGGGCGCTTGCCCGGCCGATTGCAAAGAAGTTGTCATGGCGTCACGGCCAGCCGCCCCGGTCTGGTCAGAGTCCCGCGCCGGCCGTGAAGAAATCAGGCCCGGCCAGCACTGGGGCCCCGGCCTGCGGATAATGGCGGGCTATGCCTTTTTCCGATCCGCAGCCCGCTGCAGCGCCGCGCGCCTACACCCTTGACTTTCCTGCCTCCTTGCCCGTCTCCACACGGCGTGAGGAGATCATGCGCGCCATGCAGGATCATCAGGTCATCATCGTCTGTGGCGAGACCGGCTCCGGCAAGACCACGCAGCTGCCCAAGGTAGCGCTGGCGCTGGGGCGCGGCAAGTGCAATGCCCCGGCCGGCAGCCAGGGCAAGCTGATAGGCCATACCCAGCCGCGGCGTATCGCCGCCAGCTCGGTGGCCAAGCGCATCGCCGAAGAACTCAAGACGCCGTTGGGCGGCGTGGTCGGCTACAAGGTGCGTTTTCAGGATCGGCTGTCCAAGGACACCACGATCAAGCTGATGACCGACGGTATCCTGCTGGCCGAGACCCAGACCGATCCGCTGCTCAAGGCCTACGACACGCTGATCATCGACGAGGCGCACGAACGCAGCCTCAACATCGACTTTTTGCTGGGCTATCTGCGCCAGATCCTGCCCAAGCGCCCCGACCTCAAGGTCGTGGTCACTTCGGCCACCATCGACGCCGACCGCTTCGCGCGTCACTTCGCCTCGGCCGACGGTCCGGCGCCCGTGATCATGGTCTCGGGCCGGACCTTCCCGGTCGAGCAGCGCTACCGTCCGTTCGAGGAAAGCCGCGACTACGGTCTGAACGAAGCCATTGCCGACGGCGTGGACGAGCTGTGGGCCGGCGGGCGGGGCGGCGACATCCTGGTGTTCCTGCCGGGCGAGCGTGAAATCCGCGAGGCCGCCGACCATTTGCGCAAGCATTTGCAGCACCAGCCCGTGCTGCGCGGCGCCGAAGTGCTGCCGCTGTTCTCGCGCCTGTCGCAGGCCGAGCAGGACCGCATTTTCGAAGGCCACACGGGCCGGCGCATCGTGCTGGCCACCAACGTCGCCGAAACTTCGCTCACCGTGCCCGGCATCCGCTATGTGATCGACGCCGGCACGGCCCGCGTCAAGCGCTACAGCTTCCGCAGTAAGGTCGAGCAGCTGCTGGTCGAGCCCATCAGCCAGGCCGCGGCCAACCAGCGCGCCGGCCGCTGCGGCCGCGTGGCCGACGGTATCTGCATACGCCTGTATGACGAGGCCGACTTCATTGCGCGCCCCGCGTTCACCGACCCTGAAATCCTGCGCAGCTCCCTGGCCGGCGTGATTTTGCGCATGAAGTCGCTGGGCCTGGGCGACGTGGTCAACTTCCCCTTCCTCGAAGCGCCTTCGGGCCGCGCCATCGCCGACGGCTACCAGCTGCTGGCCGAGCTGGGCGCGGTCACCGACCATGGCGACATCACGCCCATGGGCCAGGAGTTGTCGCGCCTGCCGCTGGATCCGCGCGTGGGCCGCATGATTCTGGAAGCGCGTGCGCGCGGCGCCGTGGCTGAAGTGCTGGTGATCGCTTCGGCGCTGTCGGTGCAGGACGTGCGCGACCGGCCCATCGACGCCCAGCAGCAGGCCGACCAGCAGCACGCCAAGTTCGACGACGAGAAAAGCGAGTTCAGCGGCTATCTGCGCCTGTGGAAGTGGCTGGAAGATGCGCGCGGCGGCAAGGTGGTGGCGCAAAGCCGGCGTGAAATGAGCGCCCAGGCCGCGCCCGCGCCCAAGGTTTCGGCGCGCAATGCGGCCTTCCTGCCCGTGGCCCAGCGCAGCACGGGCGCGCAGGCCCCGGTGGACGCTGCCGCGGCGGCCTGGAAGCCCGATGTGGGCGTGCCCGTGCCGGCCAGCGATGCTTCGCACAAGATCAGCAACCGCCAGTGGGAACAGCTGCTGCGCCAGAACTTCATCAACATCCGCCGCGTGCGCGAGTGGCGCGATATCTATTCGCAGCTGCTCACTGTGGTGAAAGAGCACCGCTGGCAGATCAACACCCAGCCCGCGGGCTACGAGGCGCTGCACCTGTCCATGCTGTCGGGCCTGCTGGGCAACCTCGGCTACAAGGGCGACGAAAGCGACAGCTACCTGGGCGCGCGCGGCATCCGTTTCCACCCGCATCCGGGCGCGCATTTGTCCAAGAAGCCCGGCCGCTGGATCGTTGCCGCCGAGCTGGTCGAGACGTCGCGGCTCTACGGCCGGGGCATTGCAGCCATCGAGCCGGTGTGGCTGGAAGAAGTCGGCGCCCACCTGCTGAAGAAGCAACTGCTGGACCCGCATTGGGAAAAGAAGAGTGCCGATGTGGTGGCGCTGGAGCGCGCCACGCTCTACGGTCTGGTGGTCTACAACGGCCGGCGCACCAGCTTTGGCAAGGTCGACCCGCAGTCGGCGCGCGAGCTGTTCATCCGCCAGGCATTGGTCGACGGCGGCTGGGACACGCGCCTGCCGTTCCTGCAGGCCAATCGCAAGCTGGTCGCCAAGATCGAGGAGATGGAGCACAAGTCGCGCCGCCAGGACGTGCTGGTCGACGACGAGCTGATCTACGCCTTCTACGACCAGCAACTGCCCCAGGACGTGTTCAGCGGCGCGACCTTCGAGCGCTGGTACCAACCGGCCAGCCGCGAGAATCCCGACCTGCTGCGCCTCACGCGCGACGAGCTGATGCGCCACGAGGCCGCGGGCATCACCACCCAGGCCTTCCCCAAGGTGATCAAGCTCGGCGGCGTGGACTGCGAAGCCCAGTACCTGCATTCGCCCGGCGACCCGCGCGATGGCGTCACGGTCACCGTGCCGCTGTTCGTGCTCAACCAGGTCAGCGAAGAGCGCGCCGAGTGGCTGGTGCCGGGCATGCTCAAGGACAAGATCCAGGCCCTGCTCAAAAGCCTGCCCCAGCGCCCGCGCAGCCGCTTCGTGCCGTTGCCCGAAAACGCCGCGCGCCTGGCGGCGCTGTTGTGCGAGCCCGAGCGCTATGTGCAGGGCGGCTTGATCGACGCACTGCTCAAGCAGGTGCGCGACGAGACTTCGCTGGACGTCAAGCGCGCCGACTTCAAGCTCGACATGCTGAGCCCGCACTTGTTCATGAACTTCCGCGTGACCGACGAGCACGGCCGCCAGTTGGGCCAGGGCCGCAACCTGGGCGCGCTCAAGGCCCAGCTTGGCGCCAAGGCGCGCGGTGCGTTCCAGGCGCTGGCCGGCATGAAGCTGGCCACCGTGCTGGAAGACAAGGCCCCGGCCGCCGCTGCCGCCCCGCAGCCCGCGGGCAAGGCCCAGGCGCCCGCCAAGGCCCAGTCCGCGGCCAAACCGGCCAACGATGCGCCGGCGGCCGGCCAGCGCTACACCCAGTGGAGCTTTGGCAGCTTGCCCGAGCTGATGGAAATCCGCCAGGGCTCGCAGTCGCTGGTGGGCTTTCCGGCGCTGATCGACCAGGGCGATGCCGTGGGCATCGAAGTCTTCGACGAGCCCGAAGTCGCGGCCGCCAAGCACCGCGCCGGTCTGCGGCGCCTGTTCGCATTGCAGATCAAGGACGCGCTCAAGTACCTGGAAAAGAACATTCCCGACCTGCAGAAAATGGCCGTGGCCTATATGCCCCTGGGCACGCAGGAAGAGCTGCGCCAGCAGATCATCGACGTGGCGCTGGACCGGGCCTTCGTGCTCGATCCGCTGCCGACCAACGCCGCCGAATTCATCCAGCGGGTGCAGGACGGGCGCGGCCGGTTGACGCTGATCGCCAACGAAGTCGCGCGTCTGGCCGGCTCCATCCTGGTCGAGTATTCGGCCGCGGCGCGCAAGATCAAGGACACGAAGAACGCGCCCGAAGCCACGGCCGACGCGCAGCAGCAACTGCAAAAGCTCATGCCCAAGCAGTTCATCGCCGCCGCGCCCTGGGTGCAACTGGCGCACTTCCCGCGCTACCTCAAGGCCATCACGCTGCGCCTGGAAAAGTGGCGTGCCGACCCCGCGCGTGATGCCGCCCGGCTCGCCGAGCTGCGCCCGCACGAGCAGCGCTACTGGCGCCTGGTGGCCGACCGCAAGGGCCAGGTCGATGCGCGCATGCAGGAATACCGCTGGATGCTCGAAGAGTTGCGCGTGGGCTTTTTCGCCCAGGAGCTGCGCACGCCGTACCCGGTGAGCGTCAAGCGCCTGGACAAGCTCTGGGCACAATTGTTGAAATGAACGCACCCCCTGAGCCGCTGACGCGGCTTCCCCCTCTCAACCTTCGGTGGAGGCGGGGGGGCCGCCCAGGCACGACACCATCGCTGCGGGGCGGCCCTTGCTCGGTGTCCCCATGCTGGTGCGCGCCAGTTTCATGGGCTATGGGCTGCGCGCTGCACCCTGGACAATGAGCGCAATGCTTGATTGGTTCTGGCGCCGCCCGCTGCTGCCGCAGGAGCGCGACTTTGCCCGGCAGTATTTCGGCCCGGCGCTCGACGCCTTGCTGCCCGGCATGCACCTTTACCTGCGCCGCGTGGGCGATACGCGGCGCGCGCTGTCGGTCAACGGCGGGCGCATCTCCATGCCGCGCATCTGCTTCACGCAGGGCGACCCGCGCCAGCCGCTGCGGCTGACCCACCCGCAGATCGCGGGCTGGTTTGCGCATGAACTGCTGCACCAATGGCAACGCGCCCAAGGCGTGGCCGTGACGCGCCAGGCGCTGTGGCTGCAGCTGCGCTACCTGCTGGGCGGGCGCAACCCCTATGCCTACACGCGCTGCGACGACGCCCAGGCCATGTGCGACTGCTTTGCCCAGGCCCAGGTCGAGCAGCAGGGCCAGATCTGGGAAGACCATGTGCGCGCCTGCGTCGCGGGCCGGCCGGCCGAGGAATTCGCGCTGATTGCGGCGCAGGTGAGCGGTCGCAGCGCCTGAGCCGCGGCCCGACGGGTCGCGCAGGTGACGAAATTAGGGCCGCTCCTAGTGCCAAGGCGGCCGGGCTGGCCTAGGCTGGAAGGTGTTCCCGCCTTGCAACCTGACTCCCGAGAATCCATGCGCCCTCACCACGCTTTCTGGCCCAATCGGCTGCCCCATTCGATCACCGTTCCGGCCACATCGGTCTGGGACAATCTGGCGGTCAGTGCCCGCCGTTATCCGGACAAGACGGCGCTGGTGTTCTTCGGCCGGCGCCAAAGCTATGGCGAACTGGCCGCCGCCGTCGAGCGCATGGCCGCCTATCTGCATGGGCTGGGCGTGCGGGCCGGCGACCGCGTGATCGTGTTGATGCAGAACTCGCCGCAGCTGGCGCTGGCGCACTACGCCATCATGCGCGCCAACGCCGTGGTGGTGCCGGTGAACCCCATGAACCGGGCCGAGGAGCTGCAGCACTACATCACCGACCCGGATGCCAAAGTGGCCCTCACCACGGGCGATCTGGCCGCCGAACTGGCCAAGGCCAGCAACGCCTTGCCGCCGGGATCGGGCCTGCAGCATATGCTGGTGACGCAGTTCAGCGACGCCTTCGATACCGACGTGCAAGGCCCCGATGCCCCGCCCGAGCAATGGCGTGACTGGCTTTGCACGCGCCACCCTTTGCCCGAGCTGGCCCAGGGCCAGGTCCATGCCTGGGGCGAAGCGCTGGCCTGCACGGACACGCCGCCAGCGCACACCGTGGGCAGCAACGACTTGTGCGTGCTGCCCTATACCAGCGGCACCACGGGCCTGCCCAAGGGCTGCATGCACAACCATCGCAGCGTGATGCACAACGCCGTCGCGTCCGCCATGTGGAGCAACGGCAACTGCGAGCAGGTCACGCTGGCCGTGGTGCCCATGTTCCACATCACCGGTCTGGTGTCCATGCTGCACGCCTGCGTCTATCTGGGCGCGACCCTGGTCATCATGCCGCGCTGGGATCGCGAGCTGGCCGGCCGCCTGATTTCGCGCTACCAGGTCACGACCTGGACCAATATCCCGACCATGGTCATCGACCTGATGGGCAGCCCGAATTTCGACAGCTACGACCTCACCAGCCTGCGCTACATCGGCGGCGGCGGTGCGGCCATGCCCCAGGCCGTGGCCCAGCGCCTGCTGGAGCAGTTCGGCCTGCGCTACGTCGAAGGCTACGGCCTGACCGAAACCGCCGCGCCCTCGCACAACAACCCGCCCGACCGGCCCAAGCAGCAATGCCTGGGCATTCCCTTCATGAGCACCGACGCGCGCGTCATCGACCCCGAGACGCTGCTGGAAGTGCCCCAGGGCGAGCAGGGCGAAATAGTGATCCACGGCCCCGAAGTGTTTGCCGGCTACTGGAAATGCCCCGAAGCCACGGCAGCGGCCTTCATCGAGATCGAAGGCAAGCGCTTTTTCCGCTCGGGCGACCTGGGCCGGGTCGACGAGGAAGGCTACTTCTTCATCACCGACCGCCTCAAGCGCATGATCAATGCCAGCGGCTTCAAGGTCTGGCCGGCGGAAGTCGAAGCCCTGATGTTCAAGCACCCGGCCGTGCAGGAAGCCTGCATCATCTCGGCCCGCGACAGCTACCGTGGCGAGACCGTCAAGGCCGTGGTGGTGGTGCGCGCTTCGCACAAGGGCCAGGTCAGCGCCCAGGACATTCTCGACTGGTGCCGTGAACACATGGCCAGCTACAAGGCGCCACGCCAACTGGTGTTTGTCGATGCCCTGCCCAAGAGCGGCAGCGGCAAGGTGATGTGGCGGCTGCTGCAGGAAAGCGAAGCAGCGGCTTGAAGCCGGGCGGCGCACCCGGCGCCCGACGGCTTTCTCTTCGGGCCTTTGCGTTTTCAGTCCAGCCGCGCGCGCATGGCCGCGGGCTGGGCGCAGCGCCGGCCGATATTCTTAAACCCTGGATTTCGAGGCTTTCCGCATGACTTTCGACCCGCAAAAATTCCCCATCAACGTTCCCGCGCTGAAGCGCCGCAGCGTGCTGCAAGGCGCAGCCGCATGGGCCGGTGCCGGTGTTCTGGGGGCTGCGCAGGCGCAGGCGCAGACCGGCAAGTCGGCCTGGCCGTCCAAACCCATCCGCATCATCGTGCCCTACAACGCCGGCGGCAGCACCGATGTCATCGCGCGCACCATCGCCGATGCCATGGGCAAACGCCTGGGCAAGCCCGTGGTGGTGGAAAACCGGGGCGGCGCGTCCGGCATTCTGGGCATGGATGCGGTCGCCAAGTCCCCCGCCGACGGCCATACGCTGCTGGTCTCGCTGTCGACGTCCATGATGGTCAATCAGCTGCTCTACACCAAGCTGCCTTACAACCCCGACAAGGACTTTGACCTCATCACGCAGATTTCCACCGCACCGGTGGTGATGGTCGTGCACCCATCGGTGCCGGCCAACAACATGGTGGAGCTGCTGGAATACATGAAGGCCAACAAGGGCAAGCTCTCCTATGGCTCATGGGGTCAGGGATCGCAGGCGCATCTTGCGGGCGCCTATCTGAGCAAGGTCACGGGTGCGGACATGACCCATGTCGCGTACAAGGGCGAAGCGCCCATGCTGCAGAATCTGCTGGGCGGGCAGCTGCAGATGTGTTTCGCCGGTGTTGCCGGGGCCAAGCCTTTTGTCGATACGGGGCGGCTCAAGGCCATCGGTCTGATGGGGCGTCTGCGCGCGCCTACCTTGCCCAAGGTGCCGACCTTGCATGAGCAGGGCTTGACCGATGAGGCCTATTCCGTCGTGGGCTGGATCGGCATGGGCGCGCCCGCGGGTCTCCCCAGTGAAGTGATCGCCCAGCTGTACAGCATGATGCAGGAGATCGCGAAGGATTCCAAGATGCAGGAACAGATCATGAATACCGGTGGCGTGGCGGTGATGGGCACTCCGGCCGCTTTCCAGGAGGTCTACAAGCGGGATACGCCGATCTGGAAGGCCTTGATCGCCGCGGCGGACGTGAAGCTGGATTGACGCATCTTCGTTAATTTTCCCAATGGAGTCTTTTTATGTCGTTCGAACCATCGCTGCAGTCACTGTCCGATCTGATCCGGGGCCATGCCCAGCAGCAGCCTGACGAACCCGCGCTGCGTGATGAGCAGCAGACGCTCAGCTACCGGGACCTGGACCGGCTCATGGACCGGGTCGCGGCCTCGCTGCAGCGCGATGGGCTGCAGCCCGGCGAAGCCATCGCCATCTGCGGGCTGAACTCGACCCGCTATGCCGCGCTGTTCCTGGGCGCATTGCGGGCCGGCGTGGTGGTGGCCCCGCTGGCGCCTTCGTCGACGGCGCAGAGCCTGGCCTCCATGCTCGGCGACGCCCAGGTGCGCCATCTGTTCCTGGACCAGGCGGCCCAGGACCTGGTGCCCGAAGGCAACGCGGTCTTGCAATGCATCTCGCTCGATGGCGTGGCGCCCGGCCTGGGCTTCGCGGACTGGCTGGCCCCGCAAGAGGCACGGCCTCAGCCGGTGACGCTGGCCCCGGAGGCGCCGTTCAACATCATCTACTCCTCGGGCACCACCGGCACGCCCAAAGGCATAGTGCAGTCGCACGGCATGCGCAGCGCGCACGTGAGCCGTGGCGTGCTCTACGGCTACGGGCCGAAGAACACCACGCTGCTGGCGACGCCGCTGTACTCCAACACCACGCTGGTGGTGTTCTTCCCCACGCTGGGATTCGGCGGCTGCGTGCAGCTGATGGCCAAGTTCGATGCGCAGCGTTATCTGCAACTGGCCCAGCAGCACCGCGTGACGCACACCATGCTGGTGCCCGTGCAGTACCAGCGCATCATGGCGCTGCCGCAGTTCGGCGACTACGATCTTTCCAGCTTCCGGTTCAAGTTCTGTACCAGCGCGCCGTTTCGCGCCGAGCTCAAAGCCGATGTGCTGGCGCGCTGGCCTGGCTGCCTGACCGAGTTCTACGGCATGACCGAAGGCGGCGGCTCCTGCATTCTGGATGCCCACCTGCACCCCGAGAAGCTGCACACCGTGGGCCAGGCCGCCGAGGGCCATGACATTCGCCTGATCGATGAAGAGGGGCGGGAAGTCGGTCCGGGCGAAGCGGGTGAAGTGGTCGGCCATTCGCCGGGAATGATGACGGGCTATCACCGCCAGCCGGAAAAGACGCGCGAGGCCGAATGGTTCGATGCCGCCGGCAAACGCTTCATCCGCACGGGCGATGTGGGGCGCTTCGACGCCGACGGCTTCCTGGTGCTGTTCGATCGCCGCAAGGACATGATCATCAGCGGCGGTTTCAACATCTACCCCAGTGATCTGGAAGCGCAATTGCGCGCGCATCCGGCCGTGGACGATGTCGCCGTGGTGGGCGTGCCTTCCGAGCAGTGGGGCGAGACGCCCGTGGCCTATGTGGTGCGAAGCCCGGGCCATGCCGCCCAGCCCGAGGAAATCATGGCCTGGTACAACCAGCAGGCCGGCAAGACCCAGCGCCTGAGCGATCTGCGGTGGATAGACGAGTTGCCGCGCAGCGCCATAGGCAAGGTGCTCAAGCGGGATCTGCGTGAGGCATATGCATCACACGCATAGTGCGGCGCGCGCGGCTTCATGCCCTGAGCTGCGTGCATTGACGTGAGAATGGTGGCTGGCTTGCGGACAGACCTGGACCATTCACACCATGCGACGACAACTCGGATTTCGGCATATTGAAACCATTCACGCCATCGTGCTGACCGGCTCGGTGACGGGCGCCGCGACGCGCCTGCATGTCACGCAGCCGGCCGTCAGCAACGTGTTGCGCGATGCGGAAGAGCGGCTGGAGCTGACCTTGTTCGAGCGGCGCGGCGGGCGCTTGATTCCTACGGCCCATGCGGAAGCGCTGTTCACCGAAATCGAGCGCTCCTTCATCGGGCTGGAGTCGATCAACTCCTTCGCATCGGGGCTGCACAAGGACCAGCATCGCATGCTGTCGGTGGTGTGCACGCCTGCGTTCTGCGCGGCCATACTGCCCAGCATCACGGGGCGTTCCCCGCAGACGCTGCTGACGGTCCATTCGCGCATGGCCCACCATGTGGCGGCGCTGGTCAGCTCCGGCAAATGCGATCTCGGGCTGGGGCTGCAAGTGCCGGCGGTGCCGGGCGTGGACTGCGAAGTGATAGGCACGCTGCCCATCATGTGCTATTTGCCGCGCGGGCACCGGCTGGCCGGCGAGGCCGTGATCCATCCCTGGCAGTTGCTGGACGAGCCCATGATTTCGCACAGCAGCGTGGAAGGCGTCGATGCGCTCGCCACGGCGGCGTTTGCCGGCTGCGAGCGCATGCCTGAGTCGGTGATCGAGTGCCCGGCTGCGATCGCGGCCTGTGCGATGGTGGCCCAGGGGCTGGGGTTCGCGCTGTTCGACGCGCTGCCGTCGCTGATCTTCGATCCCGCGCGGCTGGTGGTGAAGCCGTTCCAGACCGACAGCAAGCTCACTTACTGCGCTTACCGCCTCAAGGGCAAGACGGTGACTCCGGAGCTCGATCACATGGTGGAACTCGCGCGGGCCGCCATGCAGCGCGTGCAAGCACTGCATTCCGGCGCTGTCAGCTGAAGCGGCTCAGCGCATAGGCCTGCGGGTCCAGGGGATGGCTGCCGCGCGTGACCAGGCTGGCGATCAGCTCTCCGGTCATGGGCGCGCCGGTCATGCCGGTGTGGCCATGGCCGCAGGCCAGATACAGGCCCGGAAGATGGGGCAGTTCGTCGATCACCGGCACGCTGTCGGGCGTGGAGGGACGCAGGCCGAACCAGCTGGTCGCGCCCTCGGTGTTGATGCCCGGGAACAGCTCGCGCGCGGTGTTCAGCAGCGATGCGGCACGGCGCGGATTGGGTGCATGCCGCAGGCCGGCGATTTCCACCGTGCCGGCAAACCGCAGTCCCTGGCGCATGGGTGTGACGGCCACGGCCTTGTCCTTGTAAATGAAGGGTTGCGGCACAGTAACGCCCGCGTTGGGCAGCTCGACATGGTAGCCACGCTCGAATTCCAGCGGGATGCGGATGCCCAGCGGCCGCAGGAGCTCGGCCGTGTGCGCCCCCGCGGCCACCACGATGCGCGGCACGTTCACATCCCCCGCGCTGGTCCACAGGCGGTAGCCGTGCGGCATGCGCTCGATTCTCTGGATGCTGCGCAGCTGCAGCGCTCCGCCATGCTCCAGAAAGCGCTGCAGCAAGGCCTGTGTCAGCCCATGCGGGCTGATGGTGTTGGCGTGTTCGGTAAAGCAGATGCCGGATTGAACGTGGCTGGCAATCTCCGGCATGCGGGTGCGCAACTCCTGCTGATCGAGCGGCGTGGTGGGCACCTGGTGCTGGCGGCGCAGGGCGGCGACCAGGCGGTCCGCGCGGCTGGGCTTGTCGACTTGCGACCAGATGTGCAACTGGCCTTGCTGGCGGATCAGCGCGCTGAACTGCTGTGCGCCAAGCAGCGCCCGGTAGCACTCCAGCGCTGGGGCGTGCAAGGCGCTGAGCGCTGCGCTCGCGCGGGTGACGCGGGCGGTCGAGGAGGCCAGCAGCCATTGCACGACCCAGGGAAGGGCCTGGAGCGCATAGCCGGGGCGCAGGGCGAGCGGGCCGTCCGGGTCCAGCAGCCAGCGCGGCACCTGCCAGGCCATGCCGGGCAGCGAAATGGGAATGCAGCTGCCCGTGCTGATCAGCCCGGCGTTGCCGAACGATGCGCCGCTGCCGGCGCCGGTGGCGTCGTACAGCGTGACCTGGAGGCCTTTTTGCTGCAGCGCCAGCGCGCTGCAGAGCCCGACGATGCCGGCGCCGAGCACGGCGATGTCGGCGGTGGGGGAGGGGGCGCTGGCCGGTGCGATCAGTTCAGTGGGCAAGGAGGTGCGGAGCATGGAATGGGTGGGCTGGTGTTTGCAGGCCATCTTGCCCAGCACCTGCCGCGCGCGCCAATTCGATTTGTTGATAGGCTATTTGCAAACGTGATTCGACAAGCCCGTGCGCGGTGCAGATGATCGGCCTGCAGCTTGCATTGCAGCTTCGACCAGTCCATTCATCCCCCTGTCCGATCGCGGCCGGCCCGCGCCGGACAGAGCCCGTCCTGGAGACACCATGTCAGATTTTTCCCCCTCCGTGAATCGCCGCCAGGCCATGGCCTTCGGTGCGGCAGCGCTTGCCGCGGCCCATGCTCCGCAGACCTGGGCATCGAACGCACCGGTGCGATTCATCGTGCCGTTTCCCGCGGGTGGCGCGGCCGACGTGATGGCGCGGGTGATCGTCGATGGACTCAAGGACGAGATCAGCCAGCCGGTGATCGTCGAGAACCGCCCGGGTGCCAGCACGCGCGTTGCGGCCGAGGCCTTGAAGAATGCCGCGCCCGACGGCAACACCGTGCTGATGACGCTGATGGACACCATGGTGCTGGCGCCGCTGGTCTACAGCAACCTGCGCTACAACCCGGAAAAGGACTTCGCGCCCATCACCTCGGTGGCCGAATTGACCTACGGCATCGCGGTCAACGCCAACGCGCCCTTCAAGACGCTGGCGGACTATCTGAAGGCGGCGAAGGGCGATCGCCAGGTGTCGGCGCTCGGGGTGTCGGGGCTGGGCTCGGTGCTGCACTTTCTGGCCTACGACTTCACGCGCCAATCGGGTGCGGACCTTTCCATCATTCCGTTCCAGGGCGGGCCGGTGATGGTCACCAACCTCATGGGTAACCAGATCGGCTCTGCCATCGACGGCATAGGCGTGTTTCTCGAACACCATCGCAGTCGCAAGCTGCGCATTCTGGCCGTATCCAGCAAGCAGCGCGTGGGCCAATTGCCCGACGTTCCGACTTTCACCGAGCTGGGCTATCCCTCGCTGGTGGTCGATTCCGGCTATTCGCTTTACGCGCCGGCCCACACGCCAGGCCAGCACATCGCGCGCTGGAACGCAGCCATGCGCAAAGTGCTCGCGCGGCCGGAGGTGCGCCAGAAAATTCAGACCATTGGCTACCAGCCGTCGGCGGGAACCACGCCCGAGGAGGTGACCCAGATGCGCCAGCGGCTCAGCGCGCACTGGGCGCCCATCGTCAAGGCGACGGGCTACCAGAGCGATTGACTAGTCCATCGGCCTGGCCGGCCGTCACATCGGCGCTGCCTGCACCAGCCAGGCGTTGAAGGCCTGCATGGCCGGGGTCACCGGGCGTGACTTGAGCCGCGTCAGCCAGTAGCGGCCGTTGCTGATCTCGGCCTCGAACGGCCGCACCAACCGGCCCTGCTGCAGTTCCCGGGCAAACATGCGCACCGGCAGCAGCGCAATGCCCGCGCCCTGCGCAGCGGCCTCGGCCATGGTCAGCGAGGAATCGAACACGGCGCCACGCAGCATGGGGCAGGGCGTGGCCGCCGCGGCAAACCAGTCCACCCATTCGTCCGCCCGGTAGGAGCGCAGCAGCACCTGCCCCGCCAGGTCGGCAGGCGTATGCAATGCCGCGCCCAAGGCCGGCGTGCACATGGGCGAGAGGGGCGCGGCCAGCAGGGCTTGCGCTTCGGTGCCGTGCCAGGCGCCGTCGCCGAAGCGGATCGCGTAATCCAGCCCTTCGCCCGCCATGTCCACCCGGTTGTTGTGGGTGAACAGGCGGAAGTCGACGAAAGGGTGCAGTTGCTGAAAGTCGCGCAGCCGCGGAATCAGCCAGCCGACGGCGAAAGTGCCGACCACGCCCACGGTCAGCGCTTCGCGTGCGCGGCCGTCACCAAACTGGTCCAGCAACTGACCTATGCGCTCGAACGACTGGGCCAGCACCGGCAGCAGCGCCATGCCTTCATCCGTCAACGCCAGGCCCCGCGGAAGCCGGCGGAAAAGCGGCACCTGCAGGCGCTCCTCCAGGTTCTTCACATGCTGGCTGACGGCGGTCTGGGTGACATGCAACTCGGCCGCCGCCCGCGTAAAGCTGAGGTGGCGCGCGGACACTTCGAAGGCGCGCAATGCGTTCAAGGGCAAATGCATGGGTGACACCGAATAAGGCCCAGTTTTTCTTGGGGCAAAGCCCGATTATTACTGTTTGTCCTTGTGGATCAAGCCAGGCACCATGGCATTTGTTCAAACCCCATACACAAGGAAAACATGGAGCGACGCCCATTCATTCGCGCGGCCGGCCTGGCCGCAGCCACCTTTCTCACGGCCGGCTGTGCCACACGGAACCGGGGCCTTCCGTCGGCGGCGCAAGCCGACCGTTTTCAGCAGGCGGTGCGGCAGATCGAGATCGACAGCGGTGGCCGGCTGGGCGTGGCCGTGCTCGATACCCATTCGGGCCTGGCCTTGGCCCACCGGGGCACAGAGCGCTTTCCCATGTGCAGCACTTTCAAGTTTCTGGCGGCTGGCTTGGTGCTGTCCCGGGTAGACCGGGGGCAGGAGCAACTGAGCCGGCGTGTGGCCGTGCAGGCGGCCGACCTCGTCGAGTACTCGCCGGTGACCCAGCCGCGGGTCGGTGGCCATCCCATGTCCATGGCCGAGCTCTGTGACGCCGCGGTGACCCGCAGCGACAACACGGCGGCCAATCTGCTGCTCCAGAGCTTCGGTGGGCCCCAGGCACTGACGGCTTATGCCCGCACCTTGGGTGACGAATTCACGCGGCTCGACCGCATGGAGCCCGATCTCAACCAGGCCACGCCCGGAGACCCACGGGACACGACCACGCCGCAAGCCATGCTGCGGACGTTGCAGAAAGTGGTGCTGGGCGATGCCTTGTCGCCGGCCTCACGCGATCAGATGACGCAATGGTTGCTGGACAACAAGACCGGGGGCCGGAAACTGCGGGCCCAGCTGCCAGCGGGCTGGCGCGTGGGCGACAAGACCGGTGGCGGCGCGTACGGCACCAACAACGACGTCGGCGTGCTGTGGCCGCCGGGCCGGGCGCCGGTGCTGGTGACCAGCTATCTCACGCAAACCGCAGCGGATCAGGCGGTGCGCGACCGGGCGCTGGCGGAAGTCGGCCGACTGGTGGCGTCCCTGGTCATGGCCGAAGCGGCCTGACCTGCGCGGGTGCCTGGCGCTGGGCCACGCTACAGCACGATTTGCGTACCCAGTTCCACGACCTGATTGGCCGGCAGCTTGTAGTAGGTGGAAGCACCCGCCGCCTGTCGTGTCATCCAGCCATAAAGGGCGCAACGCCAGGCAGACAGGCCGCCGGGGCCGTCCACAATCTGGGCGCGCGCCACGAAGTAGCTGGTCACCATGGGGTCGATATTGGGCTTTTCGCCGAACTCGTCAGGCTTCAACAGCCGCAAGGCGGAGGGGATGTCGGGCTGCTCGCGAAAGCCGAAATGCACGTTCAGCGCCCAGAAGCCTTCGGTCAGGCGATTGAGTTCCAGGCGATCCGCGTTGGGCACATAAGGCGTGTTTTCATCGACTACATGCAGGAACACCGTGTTCTCGTGCACCACCTTGAAGTGTTTGAGGTTGTGAAACAGCGCACTGGGCACCAGGCTGATATCGGAAGTCAGATACACCGCCGTACCGGACACCACAGGCACGTCAGGCATGGGCGAGGCCAGCAAGACACTCATGGGAATGTCGATCTTGCGCCTGTGCGCCGCCACCAGCACACTTCCGTCACGCCAGGTCGTCAGCGCAATGAAGATCAAGGCGCCCATCGTGAGCGGAAACCAGCCGCCGTGCCCCAGCTTGGTCAGGTTGGAGGCAAAGAAAGCGAATTCCAGCACTGCAAAACAGACCAGTGCCAGCAGGGTAATGCTTTTCCAGCGCCGCGTGCCCAGGCGCACCACATAGAACACCAGCACCGTGGTGATGAGCATGGTGCCGGAAACCGCAATGCCATAAGCCGCTGCCAGCGCGCCCGAGGATTGGAAGGCCAGCACCAGTGCAATCACCGCCAGCAGCATCAGCCAGTTCACGCTGGGAATATAGATCTGTCCCTGCTCATGGTCCGAGGTATGCAGCACCCGCACGCGGGGCAGATAACCCAGACGGCTGGCCTGCAGCGTCATGGAATATGCCCCTGAAATCGTGGCCTGCGATGCAATCACGGTCGCCGCCGTGGCCAGCACGACCAAGGGAATCAACAGCGACGACGTCGCCAGCAGAAAGAAGGGATTGCTGGCCGCGGAGGCATCCCGCAGGATCAGGGCTCCCTGGCCGAAGTAATTGATGATCAGGCTGGGAAACACCAGTCCGAACCAGCTCAGCCGCACGGCGCGACTGCCGAAGTGCCCCATGTCGGCGTACAAGGCCTCGGCCCCTGTCATGGCCAGAAACACGGCCGACAACAGGAAGAAGGCCATGCCCGGGTGATCGACGGCAAACCGCAAGGCATGCAAGGGATTCACCGCCTGCAAGACCATGGGCGTCTGGATGACGCTGTGCGCCCCCAGCCAGGCCAGGCAGATGAACCACAGGATGGTGATGGGCCCGAACAGACGGCCCACGCTGCCCGTGCCCTTCATCTGTATGGAAAACAGACCGATCAGAATGCCTATGGTGATGGGCACAATGAAGTGCTCGAAGTTGGGGGTGGCGATGCTGATGCCCTCTACCGCCGAGAGCACGGAAATCGCGGGCGTAATGATGGCATCGCCATAAAACAGGGCGGCGGCAAAGATACCGAGGCCCACGACCCAGTGGGAGCGGCGCGAGCGATCACCAGTGATGCGGTGCGCCAATGCCGTCAGCGAGAGCACGCCACCTTCACCATCGTTGTCGTAGCTCAGCACGATCCACACGTACTTGATCGCCACGATGATGATCAGGGCCCAGAACAGGGCCGACAAGGTTGCCAGCACATTTTCCGGCGTCGCCGCCATGCCGTGCGAGCCCGAAAAAGCTTCCTTGAAGGCGTAAAGCGGGCTGGTGCCTATGTCGCCAAACACCACACCCAGCGCCGCCAGGGTGAGCGCACTCTGACGGCTTGTTCCATGCTGGGCGGGCACGCCCTTGTTGTCATTGTCACGGACTTCGCCAGCCTCGGGCACAGACATATTCATTGCAACTCTCGTGAATGAATCGACAGCGCATGCCCTCAATCATTGAGCAGGCCATGGCCAGCGGTTTTTGGTTGCGCCAGTATGGCACGTATGTGTTTGTGCGGATGGGTTGGGCGCCGTGCGGGTAGCGCCGCGCTGGTAGCGTGCACGCAGGTGACAGAACGCCGGCGTTGTCAGCGGACTCCTTCCTCACCCATTGCGCGCCTTGGGGGGCAGAGGGGCAAAACCAAATATCACATGGTATAAGATGCAATTTGTTACATATAGTGATTTTATGAGCTCTAAAAAGAACGCCAAGAGACGCCTGCTCGCTGCCCCTTTGCTGGCTGCCACCCTCCTGCTGACCGGCTGCGCGGGAGCGGAGCTGGCCCATCTGGCCTATGCGACCATGGATACGACCTTGTCGACCAAGCTTTATCCAGCGGGAGGCCGGGTGAAGATCCCGGAGGAATTGGAGACGGCGACGCCCATGACGTACACGCGGGAGTTCTGGCGAGAGGATGGCTCCGGGAAATGTGTGTTCGCTGGCGTCATCGTTCCGTGGGAGCGGACGTGGGTCGCGGAGATCAACCACGATGGCAATACCACCGCCTTGCCGCCCGAGCCCGGTGTCCGCGCCGGCTATGTCGCGCTGGTGAATGAAAAGCGTTGTGGATCGGCCGTGCCGCAGAAGATTTTCCTCGTCGGGGAACAGTTCACCGGTCGCGCGATCCTTGGCATGGGTTTTGACGGCAAGCCTTTCGTTGACAAGGTGCACTCGGTCTCCTCCGGTGACGTGCTGGCCATGCAAGCGCAAAACCGCCCGCAGTGGTTTGCGCAGTCCATAGAGCGCCTGACGCGTCTCGCCCCGACCAACCCCGCGGCCAAGGCCTTCCTGGCCCAAAGCCAGGATGATCTGGGCAAACTGCTGCCGGCGCAGTACGCAGGTATCCAGGCCGCGGTCCGGTAGCCATTGCCGGCACGGTGTCGCTGTGGCGACCGATTTGCTATTGCTTCAATAGCGGCATGCATAGGATGGAACTAGGCTGGTGGTCGTCCTAGCATAAAAATGGCGGATGAAGTTTTTACCAATTTTCCGGGGGGTGATGTCCATAATGAACGTCCGTTCCTCGTCATTGATTGCGTAAGGGTTTGATCCATGTCCATTCGTTTGCTTGCACCTTCCGTCATGCGGCCCCTGGTTGCGTCCCTGTCGTTGGCCTTTGTCGCCACGCTGGCGCAGGCCCAGTTGCAGCCTGCGTCCTATGCCTCTGTGCACGAGCTGGCGCAGAAAGAGCAGCAACCGTTGCTCAACACGCTGCGCGATCTGGTGCACATCGAGTCGGGCAGCAAGGACCTGGAAGGCCTGGCCAAGATCGCGGCCTTGATCGCCAGCCAGCTGCAGCAGCGCGGCGGCACGGTCGAGATCCTGCAGCCCAGCGACATCTACCGCCTGGACGACACGCCAGAGAAGGTGGGCCCCGTGGTGCATGCCAAGTTCCAGGGCAAGGGCACGAAAAAGATCATGTTCATCGCGCACATGGATACCGTCTACCTCAAGGGCATGCTCAAGGATCAGCCTTTCCGCATTGACGGCGACAAGGCCTACGGCCTGGGCATTGGCGACGACAAGCAGGGCGTGGCCGCCATCATCCATACCGTGGACATACTGCAAAAGCTGGGTTTCAAGGACTACGGCACGCTCACGGTGCTGATCAATGGCGACGAGGAAATCAGCTCGCCCGGCGCACGCAACACCATCACCCGCATGGCTGCCGACCAGGACGCGGTGTTCTCGTTTGAAGGCGGTGGTGCGACCGGCGCGCTGCGCCTGGCCACCAGCGGCATCGGCGCGGCCTACCTCACCGTGGACGGCAAGGCCTCGCACGCCGGCGCAGCGCCTGAAAAGGGCGTGAACGCGCTGTACGAGCTGTCGCACCAGTTGCTGCAGATGAAGGAGCTTTCCAAGCCCGAGCAGGGCCTGAAGCTGAACTGGACGGTGGCCAGCGCCGGCACCAACCGCAACGTGATTCCCGCGCAGGCCAAGGCGCAGGCCGACGCCCGGGCGCTGAAGGTGTCCGACTTCGACGGCCTCGAAAAGTCGCTGCAGGCCAAGGTGCAGAACAAGCTGCTGCCCGAATCCAAGGTGCAGGTGAAGTTTGAAGTGCGCCGCCCACCGCTGGAAGCCACAGAGGCCTCGCGGCGCGTCGCCGAGCACGGCAAGGTGATCTACCAGGAAATCGGTCTGCCGCTCACCGTGGTGGAGCAGGCCACAGGCGGCGGCACCGACGCGGCCTTCGCGGGGCTCAAGACCAAGGGCGCCGTGGTGGAAGGCATGGGTCTGAGCGGCTTCGGCGCCCATTCCAACGACGCTGAATATGTGCTCATCAGCACCATCGTGCCGCGCCTGTACCTGGCCACGCGCATGGTCATGGACTTGTCCAGCGGCAAGCTGAAGTAAGCGGCCGCGCCTGCGCGCCAACCACGGCGGCGCAGGCGCTAGTCGCGCACCAGAATTCTTCCCGCGCACTCGATGAAGCTGCGCAGCGTGGGCGGGGAATAGGCCGGATTCCAGACCAGCATGGCCGGTGCCAGCACCTGTTCACCCTTGATTTTCACGAAGCTGACGCCGTGAACCCGCGAACGGGCCAAGGAGCGCGGGACCACCGAAACACCCAGCCCATTGGCGACCATGGCCACGATGGTCAGCCATTGGCGCGCTGCATGGGCAATGCGCGGGTGGATGCCGGCGCGCGAGAAGATGGCGATCACGTTGTCATAGTTTGCGGGCGCGACATCGCGCGAGAACATCACAAAACGGGCATCGGCCAGCTGTCTCAGCTCCATGGAATCGCACCGGGCTTGCGGATGGTCTGCGGGCAGACAGATCAGAAACTCGTCTTCCGCCATGGGCAGGAACGCCAGTTGCGGGGGAACGGTGGAGGCATTCACAAAGCCCGCATGGATCTGACCGCGCAGCAGGTCGTTGACCTGATCCGCGCTGGACATTTCGCGCAGCACCACATCCACGTCAGGCGTTTGTGCATTGAACTGCCGGACGATCTCCGGCACTTCGCGGTAGACCTGCGAGCCGGTCATGCCTATCTCCAGCCTGCCGCGCATGCCCCCGCCGACGATCTTGGCCACGTTCGACGCCCGGGCCACCTGTTCCAGAATCTGTCGTGCTTCCTCCAGAAAGGCCTCGCCGGCCTGGGTCAGCTCCACATGCTTGCTGTCGCGGATCAGCAGCTTGACCTCCAACTCCTCCTCCAGTGACTTGATGGCGCTGCTCAAGGGCGGCTGCGTGATCGCGAGCTTGCCTGCTGCGCGCCCGAAATGCAGCTCTTCGGCCAGGATGACGAAATAGCGCAGAAAGTGAAGCTTCATGGGGCGGGCGGTCGAAGGTGCATTCGCCTTCAACGATTCTCAAAAAGAATCACTCTAACCAAAATGAGGATTGGACGCGAATGGTTGTGCCATGGAAGATGGGGGTGCACCGCTTCACAAGACGGTGCCCATACCAACTACAACCGGAGACATGGCATGAAAATCTTTCCTCGGGCCTTGAGCCTGGCGGCCAGCTTGCTGGCGGCTTCGGCGGCGATCAGCCAGACCTATCCTTCTGCGCCGGTCACCATGGTCGTGCCGTTTGCGGCCGGCAGCGGCACCGATGCCGTGGCGCGCATCGTCGCCAGAAAGCTCGGTGAGCGTCTGAAGCAGCCGGTGCTGATCGACAATCGCGCAGGCGCGAACGCACAGATTGCCGCGCAATTCGTGGCCAAGGCCAAGCCCGACGGCTACACCTTGTTCATGACGACCAATACCTCGCATTCCGCCAATCCCAGCCTGGTCCTCAATCTCAAGTACGACCCTATCAAGGATTTCACGCCGGTTGCGCGCGTGGGCGAACTGCCGTTCGCCCTGGTGGTGGGCAAGAACGACCCCGCCAAGACGCTCAAGGAGTGGATAGCGCAGGCCAAGGCCCAGCCCGGAAAATTCTCCTACGCCACGCCGAACAGCACCTCGCTGGTGGCGTCTGAAACCATCAAGCGGATTGCCGGCCTGGATGTGGTGGCCATCCCCTACAAATCGAGCCCGCAGGCCCTGACCGATCTGATCGGTGGCTCGGTGCAGATGTATGTCGTCGATCTGGGTTCGGGCATGGGCATGATCAATGCGGGCAGCGTCCGGGTGCTGGGCGTGACCACGAAAGAGCCGCTGAAGTCCATGCCCGACGCGGTGCCCATCGTCAAGGAAGTCCCGGGGTTCGATCTGACCTCCTGGAACGGAATCTTCGGACCCGCGGGCATGCCCCGGCCTGTGGTGGACAAACTGAACCAGGAATTGCAGGAAGTGCTGGCCGACAAGGGCGTGCAGAAATCGCTGAGCCAGCTGGGCTTTGAAACCTGGCCGACCAAGACGCCGGAGGAGTTCACCCAATACGTGGCGGACCAACTGGCGCACTGGGGTGGGCTCGTCAAGCAGGCCGGCATTCGTCCCGAATGAGCTCGGCCGCGTCCCATTCCGCCGCCGCCGGCCCGCTCGCGGGCGTCAAGGTGCTCGACCTGACATCGGTCGTCATGGGGCCGTTCGCGACCCAGATTCTGGCGCAGCTGGGCGCCGAGATCATCAAGGTGGAGACCCCGGAAGGCGACAACATGCGCCACGTCGGGCCCATGCAGCATGCGGGCATGGGGCCTATCTTCCTGCATGCCAATGCGGGCAAGAAAAGCATCGTGCTGGACCTCAAGCACGCCGAAGGCCGCGAGGCCGCGCTGAAGCTGGCCGAAAGCTGCGATGTGTTCGTCAGCAATGTGCGGCCCCAGGCGCTGGCCCGGCTGGGCCTGGACTACGAGGCCGTGCGCCAGCGCAGCCCGCGCATCATCCATGTGAGCTGTTGCGGCTTCGACCAGGACGGCCCCGATGCCGCGCGGCCCGCCTACGACGACCTGATCCAGGGCGCGACCGGTGTGCCATGGCTGATGGGGCAATACGGCTCACCCGAGCCTGCCTACATGCCCACCACGCTGGCCGACCGCGTGACGGGCCTGCACACGGTGTACGCGGTCACGGCGGCGCTTTACGCGCGCAGCCAGTCCGGCGTGGGGCAGGCTGTGGTGGTGCCGATGTTCGAGGCCATGGCGCAGTTCATCCTCGGCGATCACATGGCAGGCCTGACTTTTCAGCCCCCGATCGGCAAACCCGGCTACGCCCGGCTGCTGACGCCGCACCGCAAGCCCTATGTCACCAACGACGGCATGTTGTGCGTGCTGATCTACAACGACCTGCATTGGAAGCGCTTTTTTGCCGCCATCGGCGAGACCGAAGGCCTGGCGCGCGATCCGCGGTTTGCAAGCCACAGCGCGCGCGCCGCCAATATCGACGCGGTATACGCAGCAGTCGCTCGCCTGATGCGCACCCGCACCACGGCCCAATGGCGCGCGCTGCTGGACGCCGCCGACGTACCCAATATGCCGATGAACAGCCCGGAGGACCTGCTGGCCAACCCACAGCTGCGCGCCACGGGCTTTGTCAGCGACACGGTGCACCCGACGGAAGGGCCCATGCACACGCTGGCCCATCCCACGAAGTGGTCGGCCACGCCGCCCGCGCGGAATCTGTCCCCCGCGCCACGCTTGGGCGAGCACACATTGCAACTCCTGGAAGAAGCCGGCTACACCCACGAGCGCATCGCCGCGCTGCTGGCGCAGGGCGCCTGCCGCACCGATACCTGAAAGAAAGATCCCCATGCATCCGAATTACCTGGTCCGCATCGCCGATGTACCGGCCTATCAGCCCGCCAACCACCACCACACGTTCAACCAGCGGCTGATCGGCCCCGAAACCGTGGGCGCCCAGCAGATGGAAGTGTTGATGGGAACGCTGCACAAGGGCGGCGGCGCCTTGCCCCATGCCCATCCAGGGATCGAACAGGCCTGCTACCTGCTCGAGGGCACGGCCCATGTCGAGGTGGCCGGACAGTCTTTCGAGATGGTGCCTGGCGACACCTGCTTTTTTCCGGCCGACCAGATGCATGTCTTCACGGTGACCAGCGACACCCCGGTGAAGCTGTTGGTGATCTACAGCCCGCCTTACGGCGAATCGCCGGACAAGGTGATCCGCCCGCAGCCTTGAGCCTGTAGCGGGAGCTCTGCGACATGGCCGGGAAAGTGCCGGGCCTGTGTCCGGGAGAAACCGCCCGGACCCAGACTTGCGCTTACTTGGCGCGCGTCAGCTGCGCATAGCTGTTCATCAGATTGCGGTAGTCGGGAATGTGGTTGGCGAACAGCGTGCCCAGGCCTTCGACGTCATTGCGCCAGTCGCGGTGCAGCTCGCAGGCCACGCCGAACCAGCTCATCATCTGGGCGCCCGCGGCCGACATGCGGTCCCAGGCGGCCTGGCGCGTCATTTCGTTGAAAGTACCCGAAGCGTCGGTGACCACGAAGACTTCGAAGCCTTCGGCCAAGGCCGACAGGGTGGGGAAGGCCACGCAGACTTCGGTGACGACGCCGGCGATCAGCAACTGCTTCTTGCCCGTGGCCTTGATGGCCTTGACGAAGTCTTCGTTGTCCCAGGCATTGATCTGGCCGGGGCGGGCGATGTAGGGTGCGTCGGGGAACTGGGCCTTGAGTTCGGGCACCAGCGGGCCGTTCGGGCCGTCCTCGAAGCTGGTGGTGAGAACGGTCGGCAGCTTGAAGTAGCTGGCGATGTCGGCCAGTGCCAGCACGTTGTTCTTGAACTTGTCGGGGTCGATGTCGCGCACCAGGGACAGCAGGCCGGTCTGGTGGTCGACCAGCAGCACGGCGACGTCGTTCTTGTCGAGGCGGGTGTAGGGTTTGGACATGCTGTTTTTCCTTGAAACTACCGATGAATGCCCGTCAGGGCGTGGATCTGATGCCGCCAGCGACCCAGGCGGTGAAGCCCGGGTCGCTGGCGGCATCAGGCGTGCATCTGGCCGAAGCGGCCGCTGTTGAAGTCGTTGATCGCTTCCACGATCTCGGCTTCGGTGTTCATCACGAACGGCCCGTGGCCCACGATGGGCTCGTCGATCGGCTCGCCGCCCAGCAGCAACAGGGTCGCGTCGCTGTTGGCTTCGATCTCCACGCCGCTGCCCATGCGGTCGAACTGCACCAATTGGCCTTCGCGCACGACTTCCTTGCCGTTGACCAGCACCGTGCCGTGCAGCACGACCATGGCCAGCGTATGCCCGTCGGGCGTGTCGAAACGCGCGGCATGGCCTTGCGTGAGTCGCACATCCCAGACGTCAACCGGCGTGAACGTCTGCGCCGGGCCCTGGTGGCCGTCGAACGTACCGGCGATCACGCGCACCTGGCCGGCGCCATCGGGCAACGCCACCGCAGGGATCTGCGCATCGACCAGCGTCTGGTAGCGCGGCTGGGCCAGCTTGTCCTTGGCGGGCAGGTTGACCCACAGCTGCACCATTTCCAGCACGCCGCCGCGCTCGGTGAAGGCCTGCGAGTGAAACTCTTCATGCAGGATGCCGCCAGCGGCCGTCATCCACTGCACGTCGCCCGGGCCGATGAGGCCGCCGGCGCCCGTGGAGTCGCGGTGCTCGACTTCGCCCTGGTAGACGATGGTCACGGTCTCGAAGCCGCGGTGCGGGTGCTGACCCACGCCGCGCGGCTTCCTGGCCGGAGGGAAGTTGGCCGGGCCGGCGTAGTCCAGCAGCAGGAAGGGGCTCAAATGGGCTCCGTGGCTGCCGTAGCTGAACAGCGAGCGCACGGGAAAGCCATCGCCCACCCAATGCGAGCGGGGGGCGCTGTAGGTTCCGACGATGTTCTTCATGGTGTTTTCTCCTGTGGCACGAGGCGGTGCCTCGAATGCATGTAGTAAGAATAATTCCAGAACGAACCAGGCGGTAGACCCCAATATTTGCCTTCATCGTTCTATTTCATGAACAATGGTGACCATGAGAGACCTCAACGACCTTTATTACTACGTGCAGGTGGTGGAGCACGGCGGCTTCGCGCCCGCCGGCCGCGCGCTGGGCGTTCCCAAGTCCAAGCTCAGCCGGCGCATTGCGCTGCTCGAAGAGCGCCTGGGCGTGCGCCTGATCCAGCGCTCCACACGCAGCTTCGCCGTGACCGAGATCGGTCAGACCTATTACGCGCACTGCAAGGCCATGCTGGTCGAGGCCGATGCGGCCGAGGAAGCGATTGCACTGACCCAGGCCGAGCCTTGCGGCATTGTGCGCATGAGCTGTCCGGGCGCGCTGCTGGATGCCCGCGTGGGGGCCATGGTGTCGGCTTTCATGGCCCAGCATCCGCGGGTGCAGATCCACCTCGAAGAGACCAATCGCCGGGTGGACGTGGTGGGGGAGGGCATGGACCTGGCCATCCGCGTGCGGCCGCCGCCGATAGACGACAGCGATCTGGTGATGCGCGTGCTGGGCGAGCGTGACCAGTGCCTGGTGGCCAGCCCGCAGTTGCTGGAGAGAACCGGCATGCCGCAGTACCCAGCCGACCTGGCGGGCCTGCCCAGCATGGATCTGGGCCGGCCGCAGAACGACCACCAGTGGGCTCTGATCGGCCCGGACGGCGCGCAGGCCAGCATCCACCACCAGCCGCGCTTCATCACCCAAGGCATGTTGGCGCTGCGCACGGCGGCCGTGGCCGGCGTGGGCATCGTGCAGTTGCCGCGGATGATGGTCGCGGAGCATTGCCAGCGCGGTGAACTGGTCGAGGTGCTGCCCGGCTGGGCGCCGCGACGCGAAATCATCCACGCGGTGTTCGCTTCGCGGCGCGGCCTGCTGCCTTCGGTCCGGGCCTTGCTGGATTTCCTGGCCGAGCGCTTCGCGGCGCTGCAGGAGGATTGAGTTAGCGGTCCAGCGTGTCGAGCAGCATCTGCGTGTGCTGGCCCAGGGTAGGCGCGGCAAACGGCTGCGGGCCGGGCGTGCGGTCGAAAGCGATGGCGCGCGTGAAGCCGCGGTAGCTGCCCAGGGTAGGGTGCTGGAACTCGGCAATCATGTCTTCGGCGGCGACCTGGGGGTGGTCGAACATGTCTTCCACCGCGCGCGCTGCCGCGCAGGGCACGGCTTCGCCAAACAGCGTTTCCCATTCGAGCGCCGAGCGCGCCGACAGTGCCTGGCGCAGCAAGGGCACGAGTTCAGCATGGTGCTGGGCGCGCAGGCGCACGCTGGCGTAACGCGGGTTGTCGGCCAGCTCGGGCAGACCGATCTTCTCGCACAGGGCTTTCCAGAAATGCGCGGTGTTGGCCGAGATGTAGATATGGCCTTCGCGCGTGGGGTGGATGCCGGTGATGCCGCCCGAGCGCATGTCGCGGCCTATGTCGCGCGGCTCGCCTTCGGCCCAGACCAGGCGTGCCGACTGCATGGTCAGCGCCGCGCGCAGCAGCGAGACGCCCACATGCTGGCCCAGACCGCTTTGCGCACGCTCGTACAGGGCCGAGGACACGCCCGCTGCGACCAGCGCCGAGGCGTAGTAGTCGACCACCGAGCCGTAGAGGATTTCGGGCGGGCCGTCGGCCTTGGCCTGCATGGCACACATGCCGGTCATGGTCTGCAGCACCTGGTCGTAGCCGGCCTTGGCGCGCAGCGGTCCCGTGGCGCCATAGCCCGTGACGCTGCAGTAGACCAGGCGTGGATTGATTTGCGTCAGTTGTTCGAAAGCGATGCCCAGGCGTTCGGGCACGCCGGGGCGGAAGTTGTGTACCAGTACGTCGGCGTCGCGCACCAGGCGCATCAGCGTGGCCAGTTGCTCGGGCTGTTTCAAGTCCAGCACCATGCCCCATTTGCTGCGGTTCACGCCCACGAAGGCGCGGCTTTCGGCTTCGAGCGTCGAAGGGTACTTGCGCAGGTTGTCGCCAACGGGCGGTTCGATCTTGATGACTTCGGCGCCCTGATCGGCGAGCAGGGAGCAGCCATAAGGTCCGGCGATATAGGCACTCAGGTCCAGCACGCGAATGCCGCTGAGTGGGCCGCGCGGGCCGGGCCGTTGTTCTGACAGGTCTTGCTGCATGGTGTCTCGTCTCTTGCGGAAATCCCATGGGCCTGGGCCCATGGCGGCAGTGCACGGCCCCGAGGGCTGCGCACTGCCAGGGGGAAAGGTGGCGACCGTTCAGTCGACCACGATGTTGCGGTCTTGGGCGAGCTTCTTCCAGCGCACCACGTCCTTCTGGATCACTTCGGCGAACTGCTGGGGCGTCACCGCCGAAGTCAGCGCACCTTCGCGCAGGAAGTTGGCCTTGACCTGCGGGGTGGCCAGGATCTGATTCACGGCCTGGTTCAGCTTGCTGACGATGAGGGCGGGCGTGCCGGCGGGCGCGAGCAGACCCCACCACAGATCGAACTCGTAGCCAGGCACGGCCGTGGCCATGGGGATCAGATCGGGTGCGATGGGGCTGGCTTGCAGGCTGGTGATGCCGATGGCGCGCAGCTTGCCGTTGCGCACCATGGGCAGGATGGACGGGCCGCTGGAAATCATCAGCTGCACCTGGTTGCCGATCACGTCGGTGAGCGCAGGGCCCTGGCCCTTGTAGGGGACATGGGTGATGTCGAAACCGGGCGCCATGGAGCGCAGCAGCTCGGTGGCGAAGTGGTTCACGCTGCCCGTGCCCGACGTGGCGTAGTTGAACTTGCCGGGGTTGGCCTTGACGGCGCTGAGCAGCTCGGCGGGCGTGCGTGCCGCGAAGTCGTTGTTCACCGCCACCACGAACGGGCCGCGCGCAAACATGGCCACGGGCGCAAAGCTCTTGACCGGGTCAAAAGGCATCTTGGGCTGCACGGCGGAGTTGGTCGTCATGCTCGACGAGACGGCGACCAGGGTGTAGCCATCGGCCGGGGCCTTGGCGACCTGGCCCGTGCCGGTGTTGCCGCTGGCGCCGGGGCGGTTTTCCACGATCACCGACTGCTTGAGCACTTCGCCCAGCTCTCTGGCGATCTGGCGGGCAAACGAATCGTTGGAGCCGCCAGGCGGGTAGGGCACGACCATGGTGATGGGCTTGGTCGGATAGGCGGGTTGCGCCTGGGCCTGGGCCAGCGAGGCCAGGCTGGCCACGCCCAGGGCGGCGGCCGTCAGGATGAAGCCGCGGCGCAGCTGTGGCTTGGGGTTGGAAATTTGCATGCTTGTCTCCTTGTTGTAATAGGTATGTGGGCGTGAAAGCCCCGCGCGATCAGCTGTTGCCGACCGTCAGGCCCAGGGCTTTGGCCTGGGCAACGATGGCCTGGGCCCGCAGCACGAAGGGGCGATCGACCATCTTGCCGTCCACCACGTAAGCGCCCACGCCATCCGCATCGGCCTGGGCCGCGGCGCTGACCACTTTGAGCGCACTGGCCAGGTCGGCGGCGCTGGGCTGGAACACGGCGTTGGCCGTGGCAACCTGGCTGGGGTGGATGCAGGTCTTGCCCGTAAAGCCCAGGCGGCAGGCCAGCTCGGCTTCGGCGCGAAAGCCTTCGGCGTCCTGGATGTTGGCGAATGCGCCGTCGTAGGCCGCAATGCCGGCTTCGGCCGCGGCCATGCGCACGCTCATCAGGACCTGGGCAATCGCGGCGGGCTCGCGGCGGTTCACGCCATAGGGCTCGAACAGATCGCCCAGCCCCACTTGCAGGCCTATGGCCAGGGGGTGGGCGCTGGCAATCTCGTGGGCCAGGCGCAGGGCGCGCGGCGTTTCGATGTTCAGCAGCAGCCGGGGGGCCTGGGCCATGCCCGCGGCACGCGCCGCACGCTCCACGGCCTGGGCCGCGGCGCGCACGTCGTCCGCGCTTTCGGGTTTGGGCAGGTTGATCCAGTGCACGGCGGGGCAGACGATGTCGGCCACGTCGCGCTCGAAGTGGGGCGTGTCCATGGCGTTGATGCGCACGATCAGCGTCTTGCCGTGGCCGGCAAGCGCTTCGGGGCTGCGCAGGAAATCCCGCAGCAGCGCGCGGGCCTCGTCCTTGCGGGCTTCGGCGACGGCGTCTTCCAGGTCGAACGAAATGCTGTCGGCCGCGCTGAGCAGCGCTTTGGCGAACAACTCGGGGCGGGATGCGGGGACAAACAGTTTGCTTCTCATGCGCCGATTGTGGAGCGCGTTAAAAACAAAAAACACACATGCAATCTTTCTTCAAAAGAAAGAAATAATGTGGTGATGGAAACCCAATACCTGCGCAGCTTTCTTCTGGTGATCGAGACCGGCTCCCTGGCCGAGGCCGCACGCCGCATCAACCTCACCGCCGCCGCCGTGGCGCAGCAGATGCGCACCCTGGAGCGCGAGTTCGGCACGCCTTTGCTGGCGCGGGCTGGGCGCACCGTCGCCCCCACGCCCGCCGGCCACCGCCTGGCCGCGACCGTGCCCCAGCTGCTGCGCGAACTGGCCCACGCCAAGACCCATGTGAACGCGGAAAGCCTGGTGGGCGAGCTGACCATAGGCAGCATCAACACCGCGCTGCACAGCCTGCTGCCCGACATCCTGGCGCGCTTCGTCGCCCAGCGCCCCGAAGTCAAAGTGTTTCTGCAATCGGGCACCACGCGCCAGTTGTACGAGGGCGTGCAGGAGGGCGCTTTGGATGCTGCTGTGTGCCTGTACCCGTCGTTTGCGCTGTCCAAGGCATTCGACTGGTCGCCGCTGCGCGAGGAGTCGCTGCTTCTGCTGGTGCCCCGCCATCTGGCCGACCAGGACCCGCTGGCCCTGCTGCGCTCCGAGCCGCTGATCCGCTACGACCGCAGCCTGGGCGGCGGCCAGATGGTGGAGCGCTATCTGCGCGCAGCCCACATCACGCCGCGCGAGCGTTTCGAGCTCAGCTCGCTGGTGGCCATCTCCATGATGGTGGACCGCGGCCTGGGCGTGGCCGTGGTGCCGGACACCGCCCTCAACTGGCCCGATGGGCACAACGTCGTGCGCCTGGCGCTGCCCGGCCAGACCGAGTCACGGCGTTTCGGGACCCTGTGGCTGCGCTCGTCGCCGCAGTTGCATTTGATTCGGTTGCTGGTGGATTGCGCGCAGGGGGTGGTCAAGGAGAGGGGGGGGCAGAGGATGGCAGTTTGAAGCGATGGCGGTGGCATGGCGTGCTGGAGACGTCTGCGGGAGTGGCAAGCGGTGGGAGGCTGGGATTTGTCTACTGGAATGGGGGTAGTCCAGAGTGAGATCTGGCACTGTCACTCGCGACCCGTTGCTGTCGTTCGAGCTTCATTGCCCAATGTCTGCTGTGCAGCGGGAGCTGCCGTCCATGGCCGCACCGTGACCTCACGGTCTGCGTCCAGCAGCGGTCATCGGAGAGCCGGCGATCCCCGCAGGCCCTTCGGCCGGTTTCAGGTGTACAGCCGACGTCGGGAACCCGCCGCTGCGAGACTTCATTTTGAATGTCCGCTGTCTCCGATTGCGAACTGGTGCTCTGGTCCCTCTGCAGCCGATCGCCGCGCCGGATCCCGTTGCCGGAGAGCAATCGTTCAACGCTCAATGCACGTCAATTCCGCCCGGTAGTAGCGGATCAGCACATTGACAGACCCTTCGGCCCGTACCACGCGCGCACTGTTGCCGAGCAGCAGTTCGTCCAGTGGCTTCGCATTCAGCGAACAAAATTTGCGGCCCCGGGAAATTCGTCTATGGCTCGAAGCCTGAGTCCTCTTTGGCCGCCAGGACCTGAAGCATGTCGATGACGGCTCGGACTTTGGGCTGCAAATAATGAGACTTGGGCCAGACCACGTGGATGGGCATTTCGCCGCCCGCGAAATCTTCCAATAGCGGCACCAGCCTCCCCCGGTTCAAGTCATCGTCGACCAACCAAGTCGGCATCTGCATGATGCCGCAGCCTGCCAGCCCGGCGGCGAGCATGGCTTCTCCGTCACTGAACTCATGGCGGGCGTGGATTTCCTGCTGGACCAAACGGCCTTCCAAGGTGCGTAGCAGCCATGTTTGCTTCTGCTGACGGCGCGAGCCAATGATGCAATCACGCCGCCGCAGCTCCTCTGGCGTGCGGATTGGACCATGTCGTTCGAGATAGGCAGGGGCAGCGCAAATCACCAAGCGCTGGGTGCCGAGCCGTTTGGCCACCAAATTGCCGTCATCCGCCAGCTCGCCGATCCGGACCGAAAGGTCATGGCCCTCTTGGACCAAGTCCACCGTGCGTTCGGTGAATGAGACAGACAGATCGAGCTTATCGAATCGGGAGGCCATCGCCAGTAATCCCGGCAAGACGTGGCGACGGCCGAAGGCGCCCGGAAGGCCGACGTGGATGCGCCCTTGTGGAACCCAGTCTTTGGGGGCGAGGCCGGTCTCGGCCACATCTAGTTCGTCGATGGCACGCAAGCATGCGGCCAAGTAGGCCTCCCCCTCCGGTGTGAGGGTGATCCTGCGGGTGGTTCTGTGCAGCAGCTTCAGGCAGGTCCGGGCTTCCAGCCGGGTCACGCTCTTGGCCACCCCGGAAGGCGTCATGCCCAGCACCTGAGCTGCCGCAGTGAAGCTGCCCGCCTTGGCCGTGGCAACAAACGCATCGATTCCAGCGAAGCGATCAACGGCAGCTTCCATTTCGTCCTCCCAGTCTCAAATGATTGAACTAAAGCCTAGATTATCTTTCATTTGAAGAGCATTAAAGTCAACGCTTCAGTGATCTGGGACTGCCGTGTTCTCTCTGGAAGTAAAGGCCAAGCCGGCATCTCTCACCGGGCGTGCCGCAGATCGGGCCACCGAGCAGTGGCAGTCCACAGTTCCGGCCCCGGCATGACGCCCCGTCGCCACGTATCTCATCAGGAAAACCATGAACCAACTTTTCACCTCTTACGACCTGGCAGGTTTGAGCCTGTCAAACCGTGTCGTGATGGCGCCCATGACGCGCTCTCGTGCCGCCAACGGTGTGCCAGATGTGCTGACTGAACGCTACTACAGCCAGCGCGCCTCGGCTGGCTTGATCATCAGCGAAGGCGTTGTTGTCTCGCAGGAAGGTACCGGCTATCTGTTCACGCCGGGTCTGTACACCGAAGAGCAAGGCGAGGCCTGGCAGCGCGTGACCGACGCTGTTCACGCCCAAGGCGGACGCATCTACGCCCAGCTGTGGCACGTAGGCCGTAACTCCCATGTGTCATTGCAGAAGGACGGTAGCGCACCCGTGTCCTCGGTGGCGCGCCGCCCCCGCGATGTGAATGCCTATGCCTGGGCCGCGCCTGGCTTGCCGGGCCACATCCCGACCAGCGAACCGCGCGCACTGGGAACCGACGAAGTGGCGGCTGTCGTTGGTGATTTCGTCGCCGCGGGGCGGCGGGCCATGGAGGTCGGATTCGACGGTGTGGAGATTCACGGTGCCAACGGCTACCTGTTCGAGCAGTTCATCAATGGCGAACTCAACACCCGCCAGGACCGCTACGGCGGCAGCATTGAAAATCGTCTGCGACTGCTGCTTGAAACCATCGACGGACTGATTGCGGCGATTGGTTCGAGTCGCGTCGGCGTTCGCATTTCGCCGTTTGGCCGGCTGTACGACATGCACCCGTTCGACGACGAGAAGCAGACCTGGCTAGCGCTCGCGGCCGAGCTGGGCCAGCGTGACCTGGCGTACGTGCACCTGAGCGATCAGCGCACGATCGGTGCCGATTGCGAGGCAGCTTTCTTTGTTGATTTCCGCACGGCCTATCCCGGTACGCTGATCGTGGCAGGCGGCTTCGACCAGGACAGTGCAGAGGCGGCATTGAAGGCCGGCAAAGCGGATCTGATTGGTTTCGGACAGCCCTTCATCGCCAATCCGGATTTGGTGGAGCGCATGGCCAATGGTTGGCCGCTGGCCCAGGCGCAGCGCGACACTCTCTACGGCCTGCATGGCGCGCGCGGCTACACCGACTACCCCCGCTATGCGGATCGAGCCAATGTCGTTTCGGCATTGGAGCGGCAATGAGTGAAATCAACGCCCGCCCGGAGCTGGCCGCCTTGCGGGACGCATTCTTCGCAGCCTGGTCGCGCGGCGAATGGCAGGCCCTTGCACCGAGTCTGGGCGAGGATGCCGTGCTGACCAGCAGCCAACATGGCGAAGGCCGAGGCGAGGCCGACTGGCAACGCTTGCTGGCGGCCGATGCCCGCGCCTTGGTGTGGATGCGTACCAGCAATCACGCCAACCTCGTCGGCAAGAACGGGCAAGCCGCCTCCAGCGCCTACGTCATCGGCTTGTTTCGCCATGGACAGCAGCATCTGCTATTCGGTGCCAGTGTGGTACTCCGGTTCCGGCCTCATGGACCGGAAAGTGACTGGTCGCTGTTCGGCGCCCGCATCCACGTGAACTGGAGCAAAGGTGAGCCGTCCTTGGCAACGCATTGGCGGCTACCGCCGAGCGACGCCGGTTGGGAGCTGGGTGACGCCCCGCCGACGATCGTCAGCGAGCTGGATTCACCCTGGGCCTTGATCGGCGACGCACTACCACAAGCCAGCGCCGAAGACGCCGTACGACAGCTCTACAGCAAGTATTCATGGGCCATCGACCAAAACGATATTGCGCTGTTGAGTGACAGCTATACCGATGACGCGGCCGGCGGGTTCACGCCGATGGGGCCGTTGCAAGGACGGCACGCCATCATCGGCCAGCAAAAGAGCTTCCGCCGGCATTGGCCGTGGATGCAGCACTTTGCCGACGTGGTGCGGCTGGAGCTCGAAGCCGATGGCCGCCATGCACGAATGATCGTGGCACGCATTGTCCCGGAGCGCCCCGTCGATGAAGCCGGGCACACGCTCTACGGCGCCCACTACCAGATCCGCGCGCGGCGCGAGGACGATGGCCAATGGCGCATTTGCTGGTTTGACTACCGCCCAGGCTGGTTCACCGACGCCGACGCACCAGCGTTCGATATCGGTGTCGTCCGCGCCTGATACCAAGGACAAATGAATGAACACAGAAATGAACTCAGAAATCAAAGCATTGCTTGACCGCGAAGCAATTCGCGATCTGCGAATCCTCTACGCACAACACCTGGACAGCAACAACATTGCCGCGCTCGATCAAGTCTTTTCGATCGATGCGGTGGTGGAGGTCACCGTCGGCAAGATGGAAGGCATCGCCGCCATACAGGCTGGCCTGAGCGATGCCTTCAAACTATTTGATCGCGATCACCGCGGCCGCTATCCCTTTGTGCACGCGATCACCAACCACTGGGTGAAGCTGACCGGGCCGGATACCGCGCAAGGCCGCTGTTACCTGATCGATTTTGAGACTGCATCCAAGCCCGACCCGAATCCGTTGCTACTTCTCGGCCTCTATGCCGACGAGTACCGACGTATCGATGGTCAATGGCGCATCACCAGCACCCACCTGGAAGTCGTGTGGCCAGAACGCAATGACGCCAGCGCACAACCTGCTAACCAAACGAGAGAGGTGTAAGCCATGTCCAACTCTATGAAACTGAGCATTCTGGATTATTCGCCCGTTGATGAAGGACTTCTCGCGAGCGATGCACTGGCGGCAACCGTGCGGCTAGCACAGCACGCCGAAAACAAGGGCTTCAGCCGGTACTGGGTATCCGAACACCACGGAATGCCCGCCGCCGCCAGCAACTCGCCCGAGATCCTCATGGCGCGCATAGCATCGGCGACCAAGACCATCCGCGTAGGCTCTGGCGCTGTGCTGTTGCCCAACTACAGCAGCCTGAAAATTGCCGAAAACTTCCAGCTGCTTGAGGCGCTGTTTCCGAACCGGGTCGATCTAGGCTTCGGCCGCGCACCCGGCGCCGATCAGCGCACTGGAGCCGCGCTCAATGATGAAAAGAGAGGGACCATCCCCTACCCTCAGAAGGTCGCAGACCTGCTGGGCTTCCTGACAGGGCGCCACATGCCCGATTCACGGTACACCGAGATGCGCGCGCACCCCGAGACACGCGAAAAGCCTCAACCCTTCGTGCTGGGGGCTTCCGGCTCCACAGCGGAGTTCGCCGCGAAGGAAGGTCTTGGCTTCACATTTGCACACTTCATCAATCCAGGCAGCGATGGGCCACAAGCCGCCAAGGCATACCGCGCCGCGTTCGAGCCCACGGATTTTTCTGCAAAACCGTCGGTGATTGTGTCCATCTTCGTAGCGGTCGGCGATACAGAGGAAGAAGCCATGGAATTTTCTGACGCCTTCCATCTTTGGCTCATGTACGCCGAGAGCGGGAAGCCATTTAACCGGGTCCCCTCGCTTGCGACCACACGCGCTCACCTTTGGACGCCCAATGAAAGGGCGGTGCGTGAGCGCAACCAAGGCCGATTGATCTCCGGAACTGCCCCCGAGGTCGTGGAGCAACTGCGCGACCTCGCAAGCGCCTACGGCACCGAGGAAGTCATGATCAACCTCATGATGCCGGGAGAATCGGCACGGCTGAGCGCCATTGACACCATCATTGCAGCGATGAACGCGGCGCCTGCGCAAAGCGCTGGCGCCGAGCCAACTAAAGAGAGCGCATACGCATGATGGCGGCACAAATCAACGAAAAGGTGCCGATGCTCAGCCGGCACCATGTCGCACTGCACCTCGCGCACAGATGGTTCGCCTTTCTGGAAGCACCAGGAGGCGATATCGACACTCATCTGACGATGTTCCATCCGCAGGTACGGCTCTCCGGCAGCCGGGGGAACCACCTGTTTGCGCGCGACCACGAAAGCCTCAAGGCCTGGTTCGCCACCGTGCCCGATGAGATCAGTTCACACCACATCGTGCATTCCACGTATTCAACCGCCATTGATGACAACAGTGATGGTGACGGCTTGCTGAACATGGTCGTGGCCTACCAATCACCGGTCGAATCGGGCGTACACGGATCGATCATTAGCTACCAGACACGGATCGAATTCACCCCGGATGGCGCGCGGTTCATCACGCTCGACAAGACGCCTATCCTGGGCAATACCCGGACCGACTACGAGACATCCTGGGCGACCAACCGCGTACTGACGCTGGTGTATGCCGCACTCGGCGGTATCGCAGTGTCAGACGGGCAGTTGCGTGCCGCGCTGGGAGGCGACGTGCACCAGGTGTTCGCCCACACCACCGTCCCCGAGGCTAGCAGCGCCTACGAGGCACTGGTGACCAGCAGCAGTGGCAATCCGGCTGGAACCCGGGTGTTGCGTCTGAAACTCACGGATGACGGCAAGGCGACCATGCCGACCATCGAGCAGATAGAGGTGCTCATTCTGAACTGACCTGAGCATGTGGACGGTGCGCCCCTGAAAGGTCGCGACATTCGCATGCAGTAAGAGCTGCTGGTACGAGCCAACACGGCCACTGCCATGATCTACATTCATGTCCTGAAGCTCGGCGGAGGGCGGTGCGCAGCCTGCTGGATTCAGTTACTTCGTCCCGGCCATCTCAGAACGGCCCGCATTGAACTTCCGCTTCCGCCGCCGATAGTGTGACTTCGGCATGCTCCTCGGAAACTGACCTTGGGTAGCAACGACTCGCTCGCCGGGTGGCTGCTTCCTGGCCGAGCCACGAACTGGCGTTTTCGGCCAGAAAAGGCCAGTCAGTGTAATTCTGAGACTGACCGCTTCAAGGCGGAGAGCAGCCATCAAGTTCGGATTAAGCCGATGCCTGCACGTTGGAAGTATTCCTGGCCCATCAATTAGGTTTGAGTACCGTCACGGTTCGCACGGCTGCGAGTCATGGGAGCCATGGGAGCCATGGGAGCCATGGCCAAACGGTTTTTCACTTCATTGCGGCAAATTTGGATTGGGGTGAATAGCGTGCTCATGAAAGCCGCTTTCTCTGATTTCTGGGCTGCATGCGCGTCGATTACTTCACTTTGTCGTTTAGGCGAGGCATGTCGCCTCGGTAGTCAATCCATGGATTGGTGCCCAGGAGCTGAGCGTTCGACACACTCGACTCCTCGTGGCGAATCACGAATTTCTTGGGACCATGTGCAATACCCACTGCCACACCGTCCACAGGCATGAAGCCGCCATGAATCGTCAGGCCGGGGTAGCTGATTCGAAACGCTTTGTCATCCGGCCCAACGGCGTCAGCCGTTACCCGGGTCACCACGCCATTTGGCAGGGCGAAGAACCAGGTGAAGGGACCGCCGGCGATCACTGTCATGGTCTCGTCAATACCCATCCCATCTTCCCAGGTGTTCACATGAAGCCGGCCAAATCGCTGATTCACTTGGGCCAGAACCGAAGGGGTCAAGGTCTTCAGGTCATTCACGTTCGGGTACATGCCCGCATCCACCGCCTCAATCTCCAGGTATCCCCCGCGTGGAGCAGCGGGCTGCCGGCCTGCCAGACGCACCTGCTCCAATAGCTGTGCTCGGTTGAGCGAGAAGCTCTTTAAAAGCTGTGCTTTTTCCTGGTCAGTAAAGGTGCGGCCTTTGATGGCACGCAGCACAGGCTTTGCTTCCTGCGGAATGTCTACTTGGCTGGCCCTTACGCCTACGGTTCGAAGAACCGCATTGACGTTTTCAATGCCGACCAAATCGCTACGCCCATCGCTGAATTTCATTCGCACCACGTCGGCTGCATAGGCAGGGGCCATGCCACTGGCCACAAACGCAAATGCTGCAAGAGCAGTTGCAAGCAAGGATTTGAGTCTCATCATTTTCTGTCTCCCAAAGAAAAAAGACGCACTGGATCGCAGCGCGTCAGATTGGAGTCGAATTAGTTGACCTTTTTACGCAACGTGGGAACAGGGCCAGTGAAATCCACCCAAGGGTTGGTGTTGAGCAGTTCGGCGTGAGGCGCAGTAGATTCGTCAAAGCGAATCACAAAGCTCTCAGGACCATGGGCGTAGGCCACGATCAGACCGTCCTTTGGGTCCATATAGCCTGCGTGGGTTCCCATGCCGGGGTAGCTCAAGCGCACAGCGGGTCCGTTTTCTGCGATGCGGTCTACGGTCAGGCGTGCCACCGTTGCATCGGGCAGGATGTACATCCAGGTGAAGGGACCACCAGAGACGACCGTCATGACTTCATCGATGCCTGGACCCGCGTCAGAGGAATTCACATGCAGACGACCGTAGCGGTTCAGTGCCCAGGTTTGCATGTCTGGGGTCAAGGCCTTCATGTCATAGACCTTGGGGTAAGGCGCAGTGTCGCCTTCACGGGTGCCGAGCAGGCCGCCACGGGCCACCTCAGGGGTACGTCCGGCCAGGCGGATCTGCTCCAACAGCTCTGCACGATTCAGCTGAAAGGTTTTGAGCAGCGTCTTTTGATCTGCTTCGCTGGTGGCGAGAGTTTGCGAGGCCTTCAAGATCGGCTTGACTGCATCAGGGATGGCCACGGTGCTGGCGCGGACGCCCACTGCTCGCAGAACTGCGTTGACGTTCTCCAAACCATGTACGTCAGGACGGCCATCGCTGAACTGGAGTTTGACGAAGTCCGCTGCGTGGGCCGCAGGTGCCAGACTCATTGCGGCAGCCGCTACCACAGCAGTCAGACCCAGTTTGTTTGCATTGCTTTCTTGCATTTTCATTTCCTTTCGAGGAGTGTTCAGCGCAGAAGCGCCAGGGGGTAAATCAATAGTTGTGTTTACGACAGGCTCACGCTGGAGGTGACGGGGATCGGTGCGGCGACTTGCTTCTTCGCTCCGCCGCCCTGGATCAGAAACACGCCACCCAGAATCAGCAGCACACCCAGCACGCGCATCAAGTTGATGGGCTTGGGCTCAAGTCCCATCACGCCGAAGTGGTCCACCAGTACGGCTGCAACCATCTGTCCTGCAACCACGGCCACCAAAAAGCCGCCGGCACCGAGCTTGGGTATCAGCGCTGTAGCGCTGGCCACGTAAATGGCACCCAGGACACCGCCGATCCACAGCCACCAGGGACCGTGAAACGCATTGGCGAAATTCGGCATAGGTGCTTTAGCCAGAACCAACAAAGGCACCATCACGGCCAGGCTGATCAGCAACGATGTCGTTGCACCCCAAAATGGGTGACCAAGGGCTCTGCCCACGTTTGCATTTGCGGCGGCCTGAAAGGGCAGGACGGCCCCTGCGAGCAAGGCTATGCCCAGTGAGGCGACCGTCATCAAAGCCATCTTGCTGTTCATATCTGCGACTCCTTCAAGCGTTAAAAACCAATGCCTGAATGGTCTCGCATATGAATTAATTATGGAAATCGTTTGTATGCACGTGTACTATTCGTCGCATGGATGAGCTGCGCCGAATCGACCTCAATCTCCTGCTGGCACTGCATGCTTTGCTGACGGAAAAGCACGTGACTCGGGCAGCACTGCGACTGCATAAGAGCCAGCCAGCTGTGAGCCATTCGTTGGCTCAACTGCGTGAACATTTCAACGACCCATTGCTAGTGCGCAAGCAGGGAAAGCTGGAACTAACGACACGCGGCAATGCGCTGTTGCAGCCACTCTCCGAGGCATTGACCAACCTCAATACCTTGCTGGGAACACCGCAGTTCGATCCGCTGCATGCACAGCGGCGGTTCCGGTTGTCGCTATCTGACTATGCCGCTCGTTTGGTGATGCCGGATCTGATGCGATATGCCCGCCAACATGCGCCTGGGTTTGACTTCGCCATCAGTCAGGCCAGCCGCGATGCGATGCTGGTTCAGCTCGCCGATGGCGAACTGGACTTGGCGCTGGGCATCTTTCCTGAGCTTCCTCAGGACATCCGGGTTGAAACACTGTTTGAAGAAGATTTCATCTGCCTCGCAGATAAAGCCACCATTCGGGAAAAAGGTAGCCTGTCACTAGAGGAATGGCTGGCGCGACCTCATGTCATGCTCGCGTTGAAGCCTGATGCCAACGATGAAATTGAACGAGCACTTGCGGCCAAGGGGCTGAAAAGGCGAATTGCCGTGACCCTGCCGCACTGGAGCGCTGCGGTAGAGTTGCTGCCAGGAACCGATCTGGTTTTGACCATTGCTCGTCGAGCGGTCGGGCCTGTACGCTCATTTAGAGATCTGCGGCAGTTTGCCCCACCTCGTCAGCTGCAACTGCCGAAGATGGCATACCAACAGGCTTGGCATGCTCGAAAAGACCGTGATCCTGCGTTAGCTTGGCTCCGCCAGGTCTTGATGAACGGCTGCAATCCGCTGTAAAGCAGACGTCTCTAATGCACATCCGCATTTCTGCTTAGGGTCGGAAGCTGCCTGCAGAGAAAAAACCGTGAAGGACCGGAGTCAGCCTGAAGCAGACAAGCCGATCAGTCTTCAGGTCTTGCGCACACGTTGGCTTGATGCACCTCGCACCCATGCAGACCATGTTGCGAGGGCAGCGGGTCGCGCAGGTTCGGAAGTCCGGCGGGAGCCGCCAGAAAAATGGCGTAGGAAATACCGCGCAAGATGCCCATGACATGCAACGGCTGGGCCTTGCGGGTTATGCCTGATGGCTATAGCTGCTAGCAGGCCATGCGCCTAGTGCAGCGGCACGCAATTGTTGAAAATCAGGCAGTAATCACCGAACGAGACAATGCAAATGGTCATTCGACCCAGGCCCAGCCTGCCGCCGTGACCAAGGCCGCGCTGCTGCGCACGGTGCGGTGGTAGAGGCGCGGCGAAGTGATGCTGCCGAACGCAGTCCGGGACGGTTCTTGAGCGTATCTTTTCGATAGCCGCCCACTTTTCAATTTTTGTGACTTTCAGGAAAGCACCGCAATGATCATCGACGTACACGGCCACTACACCACGGCTCCGGCGGCTCTTGGCGCCTGGCGCGACCTGCAGATCGCCGGTCTCAAGGATCCGAGCCAGGCCCCTTCGGCCAGCGCGCTGAAGATCAGCGACGACGAGATCCGCGACACCATCGAGAACAACCAGCTCAAGCTGATGAAGGAACGCGGCTCGGACCTGACCATCTTCAGCCCGCGCGCGAGCTTCATGGCCCACCACATCGGCGACTTCGAGACTTCGGCCACCTGGGCCGCGATCTGCAACGAGCTGTGCTATCGCGTCAGCGAACTGTTCCCCGACCACTTCATTCCCGCAGCCATGCTGCCCCAGTCGCCGGGCGTCGACCCTGCGACCTGCATTCCCGAGCTGGTCAAGTGCGTCGAGCAATACGGCAACGTGGGCATCAACCTCAACCCCGATCCATCGGGCGGCCACTGGACGTCGCCGCCGCTGTCCGACCGCAGCTGGTACCCGATCTACGAGAAGATGGTCGAGTACGACATTCCGGCCATGGTCCACGTGAGCACCAGCTGCAACAGCTGCTTCCACACCACGGGCGCGCACTACCTGAACGCCGACACCACGGCCTTCATGCAGTGCCTGACCAGCGACCTGTTCAAGGATTTCCCCACGCTCAAGTTTCTGATCCCCCATGGCGGCGGCGCCGTGCCTTACCACTGGGGACGTTTCCGCGGCCTTGCGCAGGAGCTGAAGAAGCCGCTGCTCGACGAGCACCTGCTCAACAACATCTTCTTCGACACCTGCGTCTACCACCAGCCAGGCATTGATTTGCTGACCAAGGTGATCCCGGTCAAGAACATTCTGTTTGCCAGCGAGATGATTGGCGCCGTGCGCGGCATCGACCCGACCACGGGCCATTACTACGACGACACCAAGCGCTACATCGAAGACACGGTCAACCTGAACGCCGAAGAGCGTTTCCAGGTCTACGAAGGCAATGCCCGCCGCGTGTTCTCGCGCATGGACGCCGCGCTCAAGAAAAAAGGCCTGTAAGCAGGCCACCAGCGAACAGGAGATTCCTATGTACGAACTCGGTGTGGTTTACCGCAATATTCAACGTGCCGACAAGGCTGTGGCCGACGCGCTGGCAGCCTTGGGCTCGGCCACGGTGCACGAAGCCATGGGCCGCGTAGGCCTGCTCAAGCCCTATATGCGGCCCATCTATGCGGGCCAGCAGGTCTCGGGCACGGCGGTCACCGTGCTGCTGCAGCCTGGCGACAACTGGATGATGCATGTCGCGGCCGAGCAGATCCAGCCGGGCGACGTGGTGGTCGCGGCCGTGACTTCCGAGTGCACGGACGGCTACTTCGGCGACCTGCTGGCGACCAGCTTCCAGGCCCGGGGCGCACGCGCGCTGATCATCGACGCCGGCGTGCGCGATGTGAAGACGCTGCAGGAAATGAACTTCCCGGTCTGGAGCCGCGCGATTTCCTCCAAGGGCACGATCAAGGCCACGCTGGGCTCGGTCAACATTCCCGTGGTCTGCGCGGGCATGTGGGTCACGCCTGGCGATGTGATCGTCGCCGATGACGACGGCGTGGTCTGCGTGCCGCGCGCCAAGGCAGCCGTCACGCTGGACGCCGCGCAAAAGCGCGAAAGCTTCGAAGGCGAAAAGCGCGCTAAGCTGGCTTCGGGCGTGCTGGGCCTGGACATGTACAAGATGCGCGAACCGCTGGAAAAAGCCGGTCTGCGGTATATCGACTGAGAAGACTGAACAAGATGGCAAATTTTGAAAAGACCCCGGGCTGGCTCGACTGGTACACCGGCCCGGCCAAGCCCCAATTCCAGCTGCCCGCGGGCGCCGTCGATGCCCACTGCCATGTGTTCGGCCCGGGCAACGAGTTCCCGTTCGCGCCCGAACGCAAGTACACGCCGTGCGACGCCAGCAAGCAGCAGCTGTTCGCCCTGCGCGACCACCTGGGCTTTGCCCGCAACGTGATCGTGCAGGCCACCTGCCACGGCGCGGACAACAGCGCCATGGTCGATGCCTGCCAGGCCGCGGGCGGCAAGGCGCGCGGCGTGGCCACCGTCAAGCGCAGCGTCAGCGACGAGGAATTGCAGGCCTTGCATGCCGCCGGTGTGCGCGGCGTGCGCTTTAATTTCGTCAAGCGCCTGGTGGACTTCACGCCCAAGGACGAGCTGATGGAAATCGCCGGCCGCATCCAGAAGCTGGGCTGGCACGTGGTGATTTATTTCGAGGCCGTGGACCTGCCCGAGCTGTGGGACTTCTTCAGCAGCCTGCCGACCACGGTGGTGGTCGACCACATGGGTCGGCCCGATGTGAGCAAGCCGGTTGACGGCCCCGAGTTCGAGCTGTTCCTGCAGTTCATGCGTGAGCACCCGAATGTCTGGAGCAAGGTGTCCTGCCCCGAGCGCCTGTCGGTCACCGGCCCCAAGGCGCTGAACGGCGAGCAGGCCGCTTACCGCGATGTAGTGCCGTTCGCGCGCCGCGTGGTCGAGGAGTTCCCGGACCGCGTGCTGTGGGGCACCGACTGGCCCCACCCCAACCTCAAGGACCATATGCCCGACGACGGCCTGCTGGTGGACTTCATCCCGCACATCGCGCCCACGGCCGAGCTGCAGCGCAAGATGCTGGTGGACAATCCCATGCGCCTCTATTGGCCCGAAGAAGCTCGCAAGGAGGCCTGATCATGGCTTTGGACAAACCCTATACCGATGTGCCCGGCACCATCATTTTTGACGCCGAGCAGTCCCGCAAGGGCTACTGGCTCAACCAGTTCTGCATGTCGTTGATGAAGGCCGACAACCGCGCGCGCTTCAAGGCCGACGAACGCGCCTACCTCGACGAGTGGGCGATGAGCGAAGAGCAAAAGCAGGCCGTGCTGGCCCGCGATCTCAACTGGTGCATGCGCACAGGCGGCAACATCTATTTCCTGGCCAAGATAGGCGCGACCGACGGCAAGAGCTTCCAGCAGATGGCCGGCTCCATGACCGGCATGAGCGAAGACGAGTACCGCGCCATGATGCTCGCCGGCGGCCGCTCGGCCAACGGCAACCGCTTCGTCGGTGAAGACGGCGACGCCCAGGCCCACCGCCAGCCCCAAGGAAATTCCGCCAAGAAGGAGGGCAACTGAATGGCCCGCATCACCGCATCCGTCTACACCTCGCACGTGCCCGCCATCGGCGCGGCCCTGGATCTGGGCAAGACCCAGGAGGAATACTGGCAGCCGCTGTTCAAGGGCTATGAGCCTTCCAAGCAGTGGATGAAGGACAACAAGCCCGACGTGATTTTCCTGGTCTACAACGACCACGCGACGGCGTTCAGCCTGGACATGATTCCGACTTTCGCCATCGGCACGGCGGATCGCTTCACGCCGGCCGACGAAGGCTGGGGCCCGCGCCCCGTGCCCACCGTGATCGGCCACCCGGACCTGGCTTCGCACATCGCCCATTCGGTGATCCAGCAGGATTTCGACCTGACCATCGTCAATAAGATGGATGTGGACCACGGCCTCACCGTGCCGCTGTCGCTGATGTGCGGCCAGCCCACGGCCGAGGAAGGCTGGCCCTGTCCGGTGATTCCGTTTGCCGTCAATGTCGTGCAATACCCCGTGCCTTCGGGCCAGCGCTGCTTCAACCTGGGCCGCGCCATCCGCAAGGCCGTGGAAAGCTATGACAAAGACCTGAACGTGCACATCTGGGGCACGGGCGGCATGAGCCACCAGCTCCAGGGCGCGCGCGCCGGCCTGATCAACCAGGAATGGGACCTGAACTTCCTCGACCGCCTGGTCGACAACCCCCACGGCCTGGCCACGATGCCCCACATCGACTACGTGCGCGAAGCCGGCTCGGAAGGCATAGAGCTGGTGATGTGGCTGATCGCGCGCGGTGCGATGAGCGACATCGACAGCCCCGCACCCGTGCCCAAGGTAGCGCACCGCTTCTACCATGTGCCCGCTTCGAACACGGCCGTGGGCCACCTGATCCTGGAGAACCAATGAGCAAGACCATCAAAGTGGCGCTGGCCGGCGCCGGCGCCTTCGGAATCAAGCACCTCGACGGCATCAAGAACATTGACGGCGTGGAAGTCGTCTCCCTGGTGAGCCGCGACCTGGAAAAGACGCGCGAAGTCGCCGCCAAATACGGCATAGCCCATGTCACCACCGACCTCGCTGACAGCCTGGCGCTGCCGGAAGTCGATGCCGTGATCCTGTGCACGCCCACGCAGATGCATGCCTCGCAGGCGATTGCGTGTCTCAAGGCCGGCAAGCATGTGCAGGTCGAGATCCCCATGGCCGACAGCCTGGCCGACGCCGAAGCCGTGGTCGCTGTCCAGAAGGCCTCGGGCCTGGTCGCGATGTGCGGCCACACGCGCCGTTTCAACCCCAGCCACCAGTGGGTGCACCACAAGATCGCCGCGGGCGAGCTGAATCTGCAGCAGATGGATGTGCAGACCTATTTCTTCCGCCGCACCAACACCAACGCCCTGGGCCAGGCACGCAGCTGGACCGACCACCTGCTGTGGCACCACGCAGCCCACACCGTGGACCTGTTCGCCTATCAGGCCGGCAGCCCCATCGTGCAGGCCAATGCCATCCAGGGGCCTATCCATCCGGTGCTGGGCATTGCCATGGACATGAGCATCCAGCTCAAGGCCGCGAACGGCGCGATCTGCACGCTGAGCCTGTCGTTCAACAACGACGGCCCTCTGGGCACTTATTTCCGCTACATCGGCGACACCGGCACCTATCTGGCACGCTACGATGACTTGTTCACGGGCAAGGAAGAGAAGATCGACGTGTCCCAGGTCGCGGTGTCCATGAACGGCATCGAGCTGCAGGACCGCGAATTCTTCGCCGCCATCCGCGAAGGCCGCGAGCCCAATGCCAGCGTGGCCCAGGTCCTGCCTTGCTACCAGGTGCTGCATCAACTTGAACAGCAATTGAGCTAAAGTTTCGGGCAAGCTTGCCTGACCCCGCCACCCCATGGCCAGCGCATGTGAAACAGCATGCGCTGGCTTTGCCTTTTCAAGGATTGACCCATGCAGACACGCAAAATCGGCTCTTTCGACGTGACTTCCGTCGGCCTGGGCTGTATGAACCTCAACCACGCCTACGGCACGCCGCCCAGCGCCGAGCAGGGCCGCGAGTTGCTGGCCCATGCCCTGGACCGGGGCGTGACGCTGTTCGACACGGCCGCGCTCTACGGTTTCGGCGCCAACGAAAGCCTGGTCGGCCCGGTGCTGGCCCCGCACCGTGATCGCATCACGCTGTGCAGCAAGGGCGGCATGGCGGGCGTGGTCGGTGACGACGGCGTGACGCGCCGCGTGATCGACGGCCGTCCTGCCACGCTGCGGCGCAATTGCGAGGACAGCCTCAAGCGCCTGGGCACCGACGTGATCGACCTCTACTACCTGCACCGCTGGGACAAGTCCGTGCCCATCGAGGAATCGGTGGGCGAGATGGGTCGTCTGCTGCAGGAGGGCAAGGTGCGCGCGCTGGGCCTGTCGGAAGTCTCGGTCGAAACGCTGGACCGCGCGCACCGCGAGCACCCGATCACGGCGCTGCAAAGCGAGTATTCGCTGTGGTCGCGCAATGCCGAGCTGGGCACCTTGCAGCGCTGCGCCGAGCTGGGCATCGCCTACGTGGCATTCAGCCCGCTGGGGCGCGGCTTTCTGGGCGGCATCCTGGATGCGGCCACGCTGGGCGAAAAGGACGTGCGCTCGGCCATGCCGCGTTTCTCGGCCGAGAACTACGCGCGCAATGTGCGGCTGCTGGCCCCCATGCGCGAGATCGCCGAGCAGGCCGATTGCAGCCTGGCCACGCTGGCCATCGCCTGGGTCTTGCGCCAGGGCGAGCATGTGATCGCCTTGCCGGGCACCACGCAGCGCAAGCATCTGGACGAGGACCTGCGCGGCGCGTCGGTGAAGCTGACCGCTGAGCAGCTCGAAGCGCTGGACCGCCTGTTCCAGCCTTCGGCCATCGCCGGCCACCGCTATGCGCTGCAGGGGCAAAAGGAAGTCGATACCGAGGAATTCACCGTCGCGGCTTGACCGGGCGGGCTGGTGAGGTGAAGGCAGTGTGGAACAGTTTTCTGTATAATAGTCAAAAACTATCGATAGATGGATTTCATTTGTTTTGGTGATGTTTTCTGCGCAGCAAGGCAACTGCTGCCAGCGAGCAGCCCGAAACGAAGAATTCCCGCTGCTTTTCCATTCACCATGCCTCGAGTCACAGGAACCGATGAACTCCACCGCCGTCAACACCCACGTCCATCCCGTCGTCAAGCCCGCTGTCAATTCGATTGAATCCGCATGCCAAGTCTTTCATGCTCACCTTATCCAGCAAGGGTATGCCGAAGCAGGGCTGGAGGATGCCCATGGCGCTTGGAATGCGGCACGCAGCGATCTGGATGAGGCGATGCAGTTTGCGCTCAACCGGGCGTCGGCGGCTACTGGGGCGTATGAGGCCGTCTACCAGGCAGAAGAAGCATTCAATGAACGGACGCTGGCCCAGGGTTCCGCTTTCAGTGCCTGGCATGCCTTTGTCAATGCCCACCCGGTCGACAGGGATCCGCAAGAGGCTGCCACGCTGGCCGCGCAGCTCTTCGAATCGCAAATGGCTTGCCTGGTTGCCAACCAGCATTACTACAGCTGTATGCGGTCGAGCTACTCCGCCAGGTATGAACTCGCGGCCGCCACGGAGGCCTTGCATGCCACGCGCATCACCATCGATATCGAAGCCCTGCGACAGTCCTTGCTGCAGGCCACCCAGATAGTCGATTCGGCGCTGGATCAGACCTATGACGCCTGTGCGGAGCTTCTGGATTTCGCCCAAGCGCCACGCAGCGGCGCCGTGCGCACCACGACCGCTGCTTCAGAAAGGCCTGACGCCAGTGAAATGCGGTCGTTGAGCATCGATGAGCGCGCCAACATTTATCAGGAGAGTGACGGCAGCATTTCGTTCGGTGGTGCGACGCAGGAGCGTGACTCGCCTGTGCCGGGGACTGATGAGGTGCCACAGGACCCGACAAGCACCACTTACTCGGATGCGCAATATGTGATGCAGCTAGCCGTTTTGCAGTCGACGGGCCAGCAGCTTGTCCCTATAGGCCTGACGCTGGGCGAGCATTTCGCGGACGGCTTCAACTACACCCTTGACTACTTGCAGTGAGACGCGCGCTGTGCGGCATGTGAAAAAGCCGCTGCAGTCACCTGCAGCGGCTTTTTGCGCGGCTCGGGCTTACAGCTCCAGATGCGCGCGGCGGATCACATCGCCAAAGCGCTTGTTTTCCTCGACCATGAAGGTCTTGAATTCCTGCGGGTTGGGGAAGTAGTTCTCGTAGCCGAAAGTCTGGAACTTGGGCTGCACATCGGGCTCGGCCAGCACTTTCATGGTGTCGCGGCGGATTTTTTCCACCACGGCCGCGGGCGTGCTCTTGGGCACGGCAAAGGCGTTCCAGCCTGTGACCAGGGCGTTGGCCGGGCCACCCGACTCGGCCACCGTGGGCACGTCCTCATAGCCTTTGAGGCGCTGGGGGGCCAGAACGGCCAGAAAACGCACCTTGCCCGAGCGCGCCAGAGGCCCGGCCGTGCCCGAGGAGCCCAGTGCGAACGACAGCTCGCCCGTGGCCACGCTGGTGTAGAGCTGGCTGGTTTCCTTGTAGATCACGTGTTCCATCTTGGTGCCCGTGAGCGATTCCAGCAGGGCCGAGCCCAGGTGCACGGGGTTGCCCACCGACCAGGAGCCGTAGTTGAGCTTGCCCGGGCGCGCCTTGGCGTCGGCGATCAGGTCGGCCATGTTCTTGTAGGGGCTGTCGGTGGCCACGCAGACAAAGAAGTAGGTGCGGAACAGCGGCAGTACGACTTCGAAGTCCTTGTCGATGTTGTAGGGCAGCTTCTTGAACAAATGCGGGTAGGCCGCGAGGTGGACGTTGTCGAGCTGGATGATGTCCGTGCCGTCCGTGGCGCCGCGCTTGAAGGCGTCGATGGCGATGAAGCCGTTGCCACCGGGACGGTTTTCCACGATCACCGGCTGGTTCCACAGGCGCGAAAGCTTGTCGGCCACGAGGCGCGACGTGCCATCCGGGCCGCCGCCGACGGGGAAGGGGTTGATGATGCGCACTTGGCGGGTGGGCCAGGTGGAGGGCGCGGGCGTCTGTGCGCGGGCTGGGGCCATGGCACCCAGCGCCAGTGCGCCCAGGGCGAGGCCGGCGTTGCGGCGGTTCATGTGGCGGATGTCGTTGCTCATGTTGTCTCCTGATATTCGGCGTATCGCGTCTTGCTGGCGCTGTAGTTCCGCATTCTGGGGGCGGCCTATGGTCGGGCTTGCGCGCTGACCATTTTTTCGCACCCAGCGCAGGTCGATTCTGCAAGTATTGTGGGCAGGGCTGCCGGCTTGGCCTAGACTAGTGCGTCGCTAGCAGCTATAGCAAAAAAGCATGGCAACACCATGCACTTTCCATGAATCTTCAGCAGATAGAAACTTTTGTGCACGTGGCCGAGACCGGCAGCTTCAGCAAGGCCGCGTTGCTTCTGGACATTGCCCAGCCCGCGTTGAGCCGCCAGGTGCGCACCCTGGAGACGGAGCTGCGCGAAACATTGCTGCTGCGCACCGGCCGCGGCGTGACGCTGACGGACGCCGGGCGCCGCATGCTGGAGCACGGCCACGCCATCCTGCAGCGCGTGGCCCTGGCCAAGGAAGACCTGGGCAGCCAGCGCGACGAGCCCGTGGGGCGCATCGTCGTCGGCCTGCCGCCCAGCCTGGCGCGGCGGCTCACGCTGCCGCTGATCGATGCGTTCAGCCATGAGATGCCCAAAGCCGGGCTGGCGGTGGTCGAAGGCTTTTCGGTCAACATGGCCGAGTGGCTGACCACGGGGCGCATGGACCTGGCCCTGGTCTACACCCCCGAGCCCCAGCCGCATGTGGAAGTCACGCCGGTGCTGGAAGAGCAGCTGTGCCTGATCGGGCCGGCGAGCCTGCAAGGCCGGACGTCCGTGCGTTTCGACGAGCTGTCGGACTACCCATTGATCATGCCCCAGCGCGGTCAGATCTTTCGCAAGCTGATGGAAGCCCAGGCCACGCTGTCGCAGGTCAAGCTGAACGTGGTCTGGGAAGTCTCCAGCGTGCCGGCCATTCTGGACCTGGTGCGTGGCGGCTATGGCTACGCCGCGCTCACCGCCAGCGCCTTGAGCAGCCAGGACAGCCAGGACGAACTGGCCTGCATCCCCATCGAATCGCCCGGCATCGTCAGCACCCTGTGCCTGGCCCAGTCGGCCAAGAAAAAAAGCACGCCGCTGATCCGCCGTACCTCCGAGCTGCTGCGCGGCCTGTGTCTGGAAGCGGGCCTGCGCCAACCCACGGCGGCGGGCGGCTGACATTTGCGTGCCGCGCCGCGGTAAACGTCGTTTTGATCGGCCCCTGCAACGGTCAGAGTAGGGGGCGCAGCTCCTGGGCCGCGTCGCGCAGCAGCGGCAGCAGGTTGCGCTCCAGCGCCTGGGCTGACAGGCGCTGGGACGAAGTCACGGCGTTGAGCGCGGCCACGCAGCGTCCGGCGCTGTTGCGCAGCGGCACGGCAATCGCCTGCACGCCCAGTTCATGCTCTTCCTGGGCAATGCAATAGTCCTGTGCGCGCACCTGGGCGATGCGCGCGCGCAGCTCGTCGGGCTGGGTGGCGGTGTGCAGCGTCAGCCGGTGCAACGTGCGGCAGGCCAGCCAGGCGTCCAGCTCCTCGATGGGCAGGTCGGCCAGCAGCACGCGTCCCGTGGAGGTGGCGTGGGCGGGCAGGCGGCTGCCCAGGTGCAGGCCGTGGGCGAACAGCTGCTGGGCGTGGTCGTGGGCCGTGCTGCGGGCGACGATCACGGTTTCGCTGCCTTCCAGCACGGCGGCGGAGAACGAAAACGCTGCCATGGCACTGAGCCGGTTGAGCACGGGTTGCACGGTGCGCGGCAGGCGTGCGCTGGCCAGGTAGCAGCCCGACAGGCGCAGCACTTTGGGCGTGAGCCAGAAATGCTGGCCGTCGGATTCCAGATAACCCAGGTAGGCCAGGGTCAGCAGGTGGCGGCGCGCCGCGGCCCGCGTGAGGCCGGCGCGGGCCGCGGCCAGCGTGGCGTTGAGCCGCTGGCGTTCGGTGTCGAAGCATTCCAGCACGGCCAGGCCCTTGCCCAGGCCGGCGATGTAGTCCGCCGAAGCGATGCTGCGTGGAGCCGAGGCCCCGGCTGCGGAAGTCGTCATTTTTTCATCCACCCGATTTTGTGCGATCACCGCGCAGTTTGCGCGATCATCGCGCAAAAGTCGAGGGCCGCCTGACCGCGCAGCGCCTTCGGCTTCTACGCTTGCGGTCAATAAAACCAAAGTGGAGAGACAAATGCGCACACAAGTGGCAATCATTGGCGCGGGCCCCGCAGGCCTGCTGTTGGGACAACTGCTGTACCAGGCGGGCATAGACAACGTCATTTTCGAGCGCCAAAGCGCCGACTATGTGCTGGGCCGCATCCGCGCCGGCGTGCTCGAGCAGGTCACGGTGGATTTGCTGGAGCAGGCCCAGGCCGGTGAGCGCATGCGCGCCGAAGGCCTGCCGCACGACGGCATCGAGCTGCTGTTTGGCGGCCGGCGCCACCGCATCGACTTGCACGAACTCACGGGCGGCAAGCGCGTGATGGTCTACGGCCAGACCGAAGTCACGCGCGACCTGATGGCGGCGCGCGAACGCGCGGGCCTGCTCACCGTGTACAACGCCGTGGACGTGACGCCGCTGGACTTCGGCGGCGAGCGCCCGCGCGTGCGCTACGTCAAGGACGGCGAGCAGTATGAGCTGGCCTGCGACTTCATCGCCGGCTGCGACGGCTTCCATGGCGCCTGCCGGGCCAGCATCCCCGAAGGCAGCATCCGCAACTACGAAAAAGTCTATCCCTTTGGTTGGCTGGGCCTGCTGGCCGACGTGCCGCCAGTGTCGCCCGAACTGATCTACGCCCATACCGAGCGCGGTTTTGCGCTGTGCAGCCAGCGCAGCGCCACGCGCAGCCGCTATTACCTGCAAGTGCCCTTGACCGACAAGGTGGAAAACTGGAGCGACGAAGCGTTCTGGGACGAGCTGCGCGTGCGCCTGGACCCCGAGGCGCGTGCCCATCTGGTCACTGGCGCGTCGCTGGAAAAAAGCATTGCGCCGCTGCGCAGCTTTGTCTCCGAGCCCATGCGCTTCGGCCGCATGTTCCTCGCCGGCGATGCGGCCCATATCGTTCCGCCCACGGGCGCCAAGGGGCTGAACCTCGCGGCTTCGGACGTGGGCTATCTGTCGCGTGCCTTTGCCCAGTACTACCAGGAGCGCAGCAGCGAAGGCATAGACCGCTACTCGGAAGTCAGCCTGCGCCGTGTCTGGAAAGCCGAGCGCTTCTCGTGGTGGATGACCTCGCTGATGCACAGGTTCCCCGAGGCGGGCGCGTTCGAGCACAAGATGCAGGAGGCCGAGCTCGACTACCTGGTGCACTCGCGCGCCGCATCGACCGCCCTGGCCGAGAACTATGTGGGCCTGGCAATGGACTGAGGGGCGGCCAGGGGGCGGCGCGCCCGCGGCTGGCTAGCCGAGTCGCTGTTCCCCATCCATCACCCGCCGCGTCACGGCGTGATGTATTCCGGGTGCCGCAACCGGATGTCCGCAACGCGGCTCAAGGTGCCTGAGAGATGCGTGCGCAGTGCGGCCTGCGCCGCGTCGGGCGCACCGCTGGCCAGCGCTTGGACGATACGCCGGTGGTCGCGCACCACGCGCTCCGCGTTGCCGGGCGAGGGCAGGTCCAGCCGGCGCAGTCGGTCCAGATGGCCGCTGCGCCGCTGCACCAGCTCGTACAGGTCGGGCACGCCCGCGGCTTCGTACATGGCGCGATGGAAGGCCTGATCCGCGGCGATGAATTCCTCGGCGCCGCTGCTGGCGAGTGCCGCCTGTACGTCGACCATGGTCGTCAAGCGGGCGAACAGCGCGGCATCGCCGGCCAAGGCGAGCGTGCGCAGCACTTCCAGTTCGATCGCACAGCGCAGAAACTGCGCCTGTTCGGCCGAATGCAGATCGATGCGGCTGACCAAGGTCGCATGCTGCGCAAAAATGTCCACCAGGCCTTCCTGGCGCAGCTGCATCAGGGCGTCGCGCACCGGCGTCTGGCTCAGTTGGAAGCGCTCGGCCAGTTCGGCGCGGGACAGCGGTGTGCCGGGTGCCAGCTCCAGCGAAATGATGGCCTCGCGCAGCCATCCGAATACTTGTGGGGCTGCCTGGCGGGTGCGATCGAGCTTGTGGATTGTCTTCATCGGGGGTCACTGTAGAAGCTTGGATTCTAGGGTGTCACAGTATTGACGGACTAATATACTAGTGCTTCAATGGCATGGAATTTCAATAATTACTGGAGACAATCCATGCACCGTCGCCTTGCCCTGCTTGCTGCCGCCTGCAGCAGCCTCTGCCTCTTCGCCACCGCCGCCCAGGCTTCCGACTGGCCCAGCGCCAAGCCCATCACCTGGGTCGTGCCGTTTGCCGCGGGCGGGTCGACCGACGTCGTGGCGCGCATGGTGGGGCATGACCTGGGCGCCGCGCTCAAGCAGTCGGTGGTGGTCGACAACCGTCCGGGAGCGGGCGGCTCCATTGGCGTGCAGGCCGTGGCCCGGGCGCCGGCCGACGGCTACACGCTGATCGGCGGAACGATCAGCACCCACGCCATCAACACGGCGCTCTACAAGAAGCTGCCCTACGACCCGGTCAAGGATTTCGAGCCGGTCACGCTGATCGCCTACGTGCCCAATGTGTTGATGGTCAACAGCGCCCTGGGTGTGAACACCGTGCAGGAGCTGGTCGCGTGGCTGCGCAAGAACCCGGAGAAGGCCTCCTACGCCTCGTCCGGAGCGGGCACTTCCACCCATTTGACGGGCGCGCAGATGGCCGAGCTGATCAAGCTGCCCATGCAGCACGTCGCCTACAAGGGCAGCCCGCAGGCCTTGCAGGATGTGGCCGCCGGCAACGTGCCGTTTCTGTTCGATCAGCTCACCGCGGGCCTGCCGCTGGTCAAAGCGGGCAAGTTGAAGTTCCTGGCCGTCACGACCAAGACGCGTTCGCCCCTCGCGCCCGACGTACCTACGACCGCCGAGGCGGGTTTTCCGGGACTGGACCTCGTGTCCTGGCAGGCGGTGTACGCGCCCAAGGGCACGCCCAAGGACGTCGTGAACCGGCTCAATACCGAAATCGTCAAGGCGCTCAAGGGGCCTGAGCTCAAAGCGAAGCTGGAGACGCAGTTCGGCATGCAAGTGGTCGGCAGCACTCCGGCCGAACTGGCCGCCGTCACCGCCGCCGACACCGTTCGCCTGGGCGAACTGGTCCGCAAGACCGGCGCCACCACCGAGTAATGCACAGATAGCCCGATAGATAGACAGAAGAGAACCATGGCAAGCGATACCACCATCACCCACGTCCGGATCACGCCCATCGCCTTCCGGGACGGCCCGCTGCTCAACGCAGCCGGCATCCACGAACCCTGGGCACTGCGGGCCATCGTCGAGATCGAGACCAGCGACGGCCGCGTCGGCATTTCCGAAACCTATGGCGACGAGCCCATGCTCAAGGTGCTGGAGCAGGCCCGTCCGCTGCTGATCGGCCTGTCGCCTTTCGCGCTCAACACCATGGAGGAGCGCGTGCGCGCGACGATCAAGGCCGTGCCCGGCGCGGTGGAGTTCGAGTTGGCGCCCGGCTCGCATGCCGCGAAGAACGCGCCCAAGGTGATCAGCACCTTCGAAGTCGGCATGCTCGACCTGCAGGGCCAGATCGTCGGAGCACCCGTGGTCGACCTGCTGGGTGGCGCGGTGCGCCCGGCCGTGCCGTACAGCGCCTACCTGTTCTTCAAGTATGCGGAACATATTGGCAAGCCCTATGCGCCCGACACCTGGGGGGAGGGCATCAGCCCCGCGCAGATCGTGGCGCAGGCGCGCCGCATGATGGATCTCTATGGCTTCCAGAGCATCAAGCTCAAGGGCGGCGTGTTCGAGCCGGCGCACGAAGTGGCTTGCATGCAGGCCCTGGCAAAAGCCTTTCCCGGCCTGCCGCTGCGCCTGGACCCCAACGCCAACTGGTCGCTGGCCGCGAGCATCGCCGCCGCGCCCGCGCTCGACGAAATCCTCGAATACTACGAAGACCCGACGCCCGGCCTGGAAGGCATGGCCGAGCTGGCCAGGCACACCAAGCTGCCCCTGGCCACCAACATGGTCATCACCACCATGGAGGATTTCCGCAAGGGCTGCGAAATGGGCTCGGTCAAGGTCTTGCTGTCCGATCACCACTATTGGGGCGGCCTGCGCGCCACCCAGACGCTGGCGCGCATGTGCCGCTTGTGGGGGCTGGGCATGTCCATGCACTCCAACTCGCACCTGGGCATCAGCCTCATGGCGATGACCCACGTGGCCGCCAGCGTGCCCAATCTCACCTACGCTTGCGACACCCACTACCCGTGGCAGGAGGAAGAGGTGGTCAAGGGCGGCCGTATCCGCTTCGAGCAGGGCTCCGTGGTCGTGCCCACGACGCCAGGCCTGGGCGTGGAATTGGACCAGGATGCCCTGGCCAGGCTGCATTCCCAGTACCTGGAATGCGGCGTACGCAACCGCGATGACCTGCAGCAGATGCGCCGCTACGATCCGTCGTTCACCGGCAAGACGCCGCGCTTCTAGGCCGGCTGGGTTCCCCGCCTGGCGCCAGCGCATGCAAAAAATTGCGGGCGCTGGCCTGCAGGTCGCCGGCCCCGGCGTTAAGCTAGGAAGCTATGACGCACGTCACTTTCTCACCCCCCTATACCCGCCCCGACCAGACCGCCAGCCTGCTGCGCAGCCAGGGGTATGCGGTCTTGTCGCCGGCCGATGTCGCGGCCTGGATCGGTGCCACGCCCCAGGAATTGCAGGTGCTGGCCAACGACTGGATGGATCTGCCGCCCGACGAGCACCTCAAGGATGGCGGCCGCTACCGGCGTCGGCGCCATTCCTGCTTTGTCGTCGAAGACGATGGATTGCTGCAGGTGCCGCACCGCGCCCATTGGCAGCCGGTGGAGTACAACGCATTGCATGGCGGCATGCTGCGCATGTTCGCGCCCATGCGCGATGCCACGGTGGCGCAGTCTGCCTGGCGCAAGCTGCTGGTGCAGATGGGGCATTTGTCCGACCAGGTGTTTCGCCCCGAAGGCCAGGCCGTGCCGTGGTTCATCGAAGCGCACCAGTTCCGCATCGACACCACCCACGGCATAGGCCGGCCTACGCCCGAAGGTGCGCACCGCGATGGCGTGGATCTGGTGGCGGTGTTCCTGGTGGCACGCGAAGGCGTCAAGGGCGGCGAGACCCGTGTGTTCGAAGCGTCGGGCCCGCAAGGCCAGCGCTTCACGCTGACCGAGCCCTGGTCGGTGATGCTGCTCGACGACGCGCGCATGATCCACGAGACCACGCCCATCCAGCCGGAAACCGCGGGTGGCTATCGCGACACGCTGGTGGTAACCTGCAGGCAGCAGGGATTTCAGGGGGCGGAGTTCGACAATTTGTTGTGATTTGCGCAGTATCAATGCGTAGCCTATGCCGCAGTGCGACACTGGAGGCAGCAACAGGCCAAGCCCCGGCCTGCAGAGTCCATTCTGAGGAGAAAACACCATGTACAAGCACATTCTGGTTCCCGTCGACGGCTCGACAACGTCCTTGCTCGCAGTCTCCAAGGCCGCGGAGCTGGCCAAGATCTTTGGCAGCGCCGTGACGGCGGTCTACGTGGTCGACCCCTATCCGTTCACGGGCGTGGGCGCTGATTTCGCTTACGGCCAGGCCCAGTACCTGAGCGCCGCCACGGCCGAAGCCAACGCCGCGCTCGAAGCCGTGCGCAAGATCATGGACGAAGCCGGCCTGCCCGTGACCACCGTGGTGGGCGAGGGCCATGCGGTGCACGAAGGCATCGTGCGGGTGCTGGAAAGCTCCGGTGCCGACCTGATCGTCATGGGCTCCCATGGCCGCCGCGGCCTGGAAAAACTGATGCTCGGCAGCGTCACCGCGCGCGTGCTGCGCTCGGTGCATGTGCCGGTGCTGGTCGTGCGCCCCTGATGCCTCCTAGGGCGTCGTGAAAAAGCCGCTGGTGACAGCGGCTTTTTTTGTGCCCCACGGTACTGCCCCGGAAGGGGCAGTCGGCGCCTCAGAACGCGTGGACTACGCCGGCCGACAGGCCCGTGGCATGGGCTTTGTTGGCCGCGCCCTGGAAGCCGTTGCGCCAGCGGGTGTTGTCCAGTTCGGCGTAGACCTTGGTGCGGCGCGAGAGCTTGTATTCCGCGAAAGCCACCAGGCGGCCATAGCCGTCGTCGGCGGCGCCGGTGCGTGTGCGGTCCACCTTGTAGTAGGCCGCTGTCAGGTCGGCCTGCGGGGTGACGGACCAGGTGGCGCCCGCGGAGAGCACGCGCTGCACCGTGAGCTTGTCGGCGGCGGTCTCGGCCTTGTTGCGCCCGGCGTTCGCCGCCAGTCGCACGCTGCCCCATTGGTAGGCCGCGCCCAGCGTGGCGCCGTCCAGCGTGCGCTGGTTGACGTCCTTGAAAGTCTGGAAGGCGCCGGACAGCGTGAAGCCGCGCGCGGCATAGGCCAGGCCCAGTCCGCGCGAGGACAGAGCGCCGCTGTGTGCGGCCACCTCGCCCAGGCCCCACATGGCCCGCGCCGTCAAGCCGCCCCAGCGGCCGGTGAACTTGAGCGCATTGTCGAGGCGGTAGGAGCCCGAAGTCGCTCCCGCGCTGCCGAACTGTATGCCCAGGCCGTGCTGGCTCAGCGCCGTCACGCCGATGTTGGGGTTGAAGCCGGCAAAGCGCATGCCCAGCGGGTCCACGGGCGAGATGGCATCGGCCAGCGTGGTCGTCTGGCGCCCCAGGGCCAGCGTGCCCCAGTCCTTTTGCAAGGCGATCCAGGAAGCGCGGTCGAAGTACTTGCTGGCGTTGGCGGAGGTTCCGGCATCGGCGTTGATGCCGCTTTCGAGCTGGAACAAGGCCTTGGCGCCGCCGCCCAGGTCTTCGGTGCCGCGCAGTCCCCAGCGGCTGGTGGTGTGGATGCCGCTGCCCAGGCTGCTCGTCGATTCCGGCGAGGGTGCATTGCCGGCCGTGAGGCCGCTGCCATGGCGTGCGCCCAGATCGACGATGCCGTAGAGCGTGACGTTGCTGGTCTGCGCTGCCACGCAGGTGCTGGCCAGTACGGCGCAAAGCGTTGCTATTTTTTTCATGCTGTCTCCTGTCTTCTTGTTGTGAAATTGCGGGCCGCGATCAATCCGCCGTCAGCTGGGCCTTGAGCACCACGCCTTTCCATTTCGCGATCTCCTGGCGCACGGTCAGGCCCAGCTGCTCGGGCGTGCTGGTGTCGACCACCGCGCCTTGCTCCTCGATGCGCCGCACCACGTCCTTGTCGGCCAGCGCGGTGTTCAAGGCCTTGTTGAGCTGGTCGACCACGGGGCGGGGCGTCTTGCCGGGCGCGAACATCGCGTACCACTGCGTGACTTCGACGCCCTTGATGCCGGCCTCTTCGAGCGTGGGCACGTCGGGCAGCAGCGACGAGCGCTTGGGGCCGGCCAGTGCCAGGGCGCGCAGCTTGCCGCTCTTGACATGGGTGTAGGCCGAGAACAGGCTGGGGAACATCACCTGCGTCTGCCCGGCCATGGTGTCGTTCATTGCCGGTGCGGCGCCGCGGTAGGGCACATGGGCCATCTGGGCGCCGCTTTCCAGCTTGAAGATCTCGGCCGTAAAATGCGGGGCCGTGCCGTTGCCCGCGGAGGCGTAGTTGAAGTCCTGCGGCTTGGCCTTGCTCAATGCCACCAGTTCGGCCACGGTCTTGGCCGGCACCTTGGGGTTGACCACCATCAGCGTGGCCGAATAGCTGACCATGCCGATCGGCTCGAACTGCGCGATGGGGTCGTAGCGCAGCTTCTGAAGCGCCGGGCTCATGCCGTGCGTGCCGATGTAGCCGAAAAGAATGGTGTGGCCGTCGGGCGTGGCGCGCGCCACATGCTCGGCCGCGATGGCGCCATTGGCGCCGGCCTTGTTCTCGACGATCACCTGCTGGCCCAGCAGGCCCGACATCTTCTGCGCCACGACGCGCGCCATGGCGTCGTTGCCGCCGCCGGCGGCCGTGGGCACGACCAGGGTGATGGCCTTGTCGGGGAAGGCCGCATGGGCCAGCGGGGTGAGAAATGCCGAGCCGGCGGCGATGAGCGCGGCCGTGGCCAGCAGCGAGCGGCGAGCGGGGCGAGCGGTGGAATGCTTCATTTTTTGTCTCCTGTCCTTTATGGTCTTGGTCTTGAAATCAGTCGGTCAATGCGTGTTCTGAAACGTACAGCGTGCCCTCCAGAATCTTGCGTGCCGTACGGACCAGCGCGGCCTGCACGAGCTTGAAATGGCCGTCGACTGCGCTGAGTTCGACGTCCACGTGAATGCGGCCCGCGGGGTGCAGTACCTCCACGCGGCGCGTGCCTGCCGTGGTGGCTTGGCGGGTGTCGGAGATCACCGTGCCCGGCAGTACGTGCGCGGCCGCCACGCCAATGGCGCCGGTCACCGCGTGCGAGCGGTGGCAGCGCAGGGGCGTGAAGTAGCGCGAGACGACGCTGCCCGGCGCGTCGCCGGCGGACACGATCACGGGTTTGGGCAGCACGCTGTTCGATACGTCACCCATGCCCATGCGCAGCCCGGCTTCGCGCCGCAGCGATTCGAGCCGGGCCAGCAGCTCGGCATCGGCGTCGAGCTGCGCGGGACTTTCGTCGCCGCGCAGGCCGAGGTCCTGCGCCCGCACCAGCACCATCACCTGGGCGGCGTCGATGCAGGTGACCTGCAGGCCCTGGATGGTGTCCATGCGCTGGCCGGTGGGGAAGATCTGGCCCGTGACCGCGCCCCAGGCATCGAGGAAGCTCATCAGCACCGGTGCGGCCGTGCCCTGCACGCCGTCGATGTGCACATCGCCGTCGTAGTGCACGCGACCGCCGGTGGTGCAGACCTGCACATCGATTCGGGAACGGGTGTTGACGTTGTAGACCCGCACCGTGGTGGTGTGGCCCGATGCCTGCACCAGCCCCTGCTCGATGGCGAAAGGCCCGACTCCGGCGAGCATGTTGCCGCAGTTGGGCCGCGTGTCCACGCGGGCCTCTTCCACGCTGACCTGGGCGAAAAGGTAGTCCACGTCGCAGTCGGCATGCACCGACCGCGAAACGATGGCCACCTTGCTGGTCAGCGAGTTGCCGCCGCCCAGGCCGTCGATCTGCAATTCATGGGGCGAGCCCAGGGCGGCGATCAGCGTGCGGTCACGCGCCGCGGGTTCGTGCGGCAGCCAGTCGGCCAGGAAGAACGGGCCCCGGGAGGTGCCGCCACGCATCAGTACGCAAGGAAGGTTGTAGCTCATGGGTTGGCATGGTGCGACGCTTGATCTGTTCTGTGAATTGCATTGTTGGCAATGATTGATGCACCAGGCGCAATAGGCTTCGCACCCGATTACATGGTGGAATCACATCCGTGAATTGCAATGTTGCTAACGTTTGATGCACGCCGTGCAACAGACCCCTGCCTTGAAAGCGCGCGCCATGAACAAGAAATTCGATCTCGCCGATATCCAGGCCTTTGCCGCTGTGGCCGAGCTGCAGAGCTTTCGCGCCGCGGCCGACTTCATCCATCTGTCGCAGCCGGCCTTCAGCCGCCGCATCGACAAGCTGGAAGAAGCGCTGGGCGTGCGCCTGCTCGACCGCACCACGCGCCGCGTCACGCTCACGGCCGTGGGGCGCGACTTTGCGCGCAAGACGCGCGTCTGGCTCGATGACCTGGACGGCATGCTCATGGGCCTGGGCGATGTGGCGGCGCGGCGCATGGGCGAGGTGACGATCGCCTGCGTGCCTTCGGCCGTGTATTACTTCCTGCCCCAGGTGGTCAAGCGCTACCACGAGCGCTTTCCCAAGATCCGCGTGAAAGTGCACGACGCGAGCGCCAACGAGGTGCTGGTGGCCGTGGCCCAGGGCGATGCCGACTTCGGCCTCAATTTCATCGGCAGCCAGGAGGCCGAGATCGAGTTCAAGCCGGTGCTGGCCGAGCGCTTTGTGGCGGCCTGCCGGCGCGACCATGTGCTGGCCAAGCGCAAGAAAGTCACCTGGGCCGAGCTGGGCCAGCACGATTTCATGTCGGTGGGAAAGACTTCGGGCAACCGCCTGCTCATGGACCTGGCCTTGGCCAACGTGCCCGACCGCCCCCAGTGCCTGTACGAGGCCAAGCATGTGACCACGCTGCTGGGCCTGGTCGAGGCGGGCCTGGGCGTGGCGGCCGTGCCCAGCCTGGCCATGCCGGGCAAGGACCACCCCACGCTGGTGAGCATTCCGCTGATCGAGCCCATCGTCACGCGGCAGATGGGCCTGATCAAACGCCGGGGGAAATCGCTGTCGCCCGCGGCCCAGCAACTGTATGACCTGCTGGTGGCCACGCGTTCCACGCGCATTCGCCGGCCGTCGAAACCGGCGGAGTAGGGCGTTAGCGGAGGGCGGCGCGGGCGCTGCCAGAGTTCGTGGGGGCGGTGCCGCGGCGCTTGAGCACGGCGATCAGCACATGGGCGCCCACGGCCAGGGCCAGCAAGGCCACGGCGCCCAGTCCCCAGATCGCCCAGGCCAGCACCGTGACGGCGCCGGACAGCGCGGGCACTGTTTCCAGCGCCGACTGGACCATGGGTCCCATGGCGGTGACCATGGCCTGGAACTCCCCAGCCAGTTCGGGCGGCATCCAGACGCTGAGCCAGTTCGGCACCAGCACGGCGTTCATGGCGGCGGTGCCGCTGGCCAGGGCGCCGGCGCTCGCGACCGCCCAGACGGTGACTGCGTGCATGCCCCAACAGGCCAGCGACCACAGCGCCAGAAGCGCGAACGAGAGAACCCAGCTGAGTGCGTAAAACATGAAATATCGAATTCTGAAAAATGGCAATGATCGAGTATGGCCAAATCGGGTTCTTGAAAACACCATGTTCAACCGAAGCAGGTATTCGGTTTTTACGAAAGAATGTCCATGCTGAACTTCCGCCATCTCTATTATTTCTGGATGGTCGCGAAGCAGGGCGGCTTTGCCCGTGCCGCCGATCACCTGGAGATGGCCGTGCAGACCATCAGCGCGCAGGTGCGAGATCTGGAGAAGGCCCTGGGTCACCAGTTGCTCAAGCCATCGGGGCGCGGCGTGGTGCTGACCGAGGCCGGCCAGGCCGCGTATGCGCGCGCCGAAGAGATCTTCCAGCTGGGGCAGAGCATCGCCGAGGAAGTGCGCGAAGCGGGTACTGCCCAGGTCGCGCGGCTGTCGGTGGGCTTGTCGGACGGCATTTCCAAGCTCGCGGCCCATGCCTTGCTCGAGCCGGTGCTGGCGACGCCGCAACTGCGCCTGCTGTGCCACGAGGGCGAGCTGGACGAACTGCTGTCCGAGCTCGCCTTGCACCAGCTGGATGTGGTGTTCGCGGGCCAGGCCGCGCCGCGCAATGCCAACCAGCGGCTGTCGAGCGAGCGCATCGCCCGCTCCGCGCTGCAATGGTATGGGCCGGCTTCGCTGGTCAGGAAGTCGGTGCGCGACCGCTTTCCGCAGTCGCTGCAGGACTTGCCGGTGCTGTTGCCCACCTCGCATTCGCCGCTGCGCGCCACGCTGGACAACTGGTTCCAGGATCTGGGCATACGCCCGCGCATCGTGGGCGAGTTCGAAGACAGCGCGCTGCTGGCCGTGTTCGCGGCGCGCGGCCTGGGCGTGTTCCCGGTCAGCCAGTTGGGCGCCAAGGACGTGGGGCTGGTGCGCGGCCTGCGTCTGCTGGGCGAGTGCCCCGACCTCCACGAGGAAGTGCACGCGATCTGGTCGCGCCGCGGACAGCACCACCCGCTGGTGCGCCGGATCGTGGCCGCGGCAGACAAGGGCGGCGCGGCCTAGTCGGCCCCGGGCGGCCTGCCGCCTCGTTGGAAGCAGGCTCTTTCAACCGAAACTAGAATCATTCTCTTTTGCGGGTCTCGTTGTATGGCGTTTTCATCGTGGTTTCGGGTCTGGGCTTCACTTGTCTGTGCGCTGATGTTGTCCTTGTCGGCCGCGGCACATGCCGGCGAGGCCGATGTCCGCCGGATCTGGCAATTGCTTGACTACCTCGCCGTGGATTACCCGGGCGCGGTCAAGGACGGAGCGGTCATCAACGCCTCCGAGTTCGAGGAGATGCGCGAGTTCGCCAGAACGGGCCGGACCAAGCTGGCTGCGCTCGAGCCCCATGCCGAGCAGGCCGTCCTGGTCGCCGAGGCGCAGACGCTGTCCAACGCCATCGAGGCGAAGAAGTCTCCCGCCGAGGTGGCGATTCTGGCCAAGGCACTGGCCAACCATCTGCTCGCGGCCTACCCCGTGGCGTCATCCCCGGCCAGCGCTCCGCAAGTGGCCCTGGCCGCGGCTGTCTACCAGGCGCAATGCGCGGCCTGCCATGGCGCGACAGGCCGTGGCGATGGACCTGCGGGTCTGCAGCTGGAGCCGCGCCCGGTGGCCTTCACCGACAAGGACAGGGCGCGCGAACGCAGCACGTTTGCGCTCTACCAGGCCATCTCCCAAGGCATAGAAGGCACGGCCATGCCGGGCTTCGGCACGATTTCCGAATCCGACCGCTGGGCCCTGGCTTTCTTCATCGGCCGGTTCGCCCATGACGACGCCGAAGTCAAAGCCGGCGAAAAGGTCTGGGGCGAAAACGCCGCGGTGCGCGCTCAGCTGACGAGCCTGGATGCGCTGTCGCGCACCACCCAGGCCGACCTGGCCGGCCAGGTGGGCGAAGTCCCCGCGGCGGCGACCATGGCCTATCTGCATTCGCACCCCGAGGCCGTGGTGCAGAAGCTGAGCCTGAGTTTCGACGTGGCCCGCCAGAAGCTGGCGCAAAGCGTCCAGGCCTACGAGAAGGGCGAAGCTGCGCGCGCCACGGATCTCGCGCTGTCGGCCTATCTGGATGGCGTAGAACCGATAGAGCCGACGCTGGCCACGCGCGACGCCGCGTTGATGGGCCGCATCGAGACGGCGATGAGCCGCTACCGCTCGTTGCTGACCAGCAAGGCCGCCATGCCCGAACTGCAGGCGCAGCTGACCGTCATCGACGGCCTGTTCCAGGAGGCAGATGCCTTGCTGGGATCGAGCGCCGACGCGACGGCGGCATTCCTCGGCAGCTTTACCATCCTGGTGCGCGAGGGGCTGGAAGCGCTGCTGGTGGTCGTGGCCATGCTGGCGTTCTTGCGCAAGGCCGAACGCGGCGACATGCTGCGCTATGTGCATGCCGGCTGGGCGGGCGCGCTGGCCATGGGCGCCGTAACCTGGGCCATAGCGACCTACTTTGTCAGCATCAGCGGCGCGAGCCGCGAAGTGACCGAAGGGCTTTCTTCGCTCTTTGCCGCCGTCGTGCTGCTGAGCGTAGGCATGTGGATGCACCAGAAGAGCATGGCGGGCGCATGGCAGCAGTACCTCCACGACAAGCTCTCCACGGCCTTGAGCCGCAAGTCCGCCTGGTTCATGTTCGGCCTGTCGTTCATTGCCGTCTACCGCGAAGTGTTTGAAACCATTCTGTTCTACGCCGCCTTGTGGGAGCAGGGCAATCACCACGCCGTGCTGGCCGGGCTGGTCAGCGGCGCGGTCGTGTTGGCCATCGTCGCGATGGCGCTGCTGCGCTTCAGCGCGCGACTGCCCATCGGCAAGTTCTTCAGCTGGAGCTCCGCGCTGGTCGCGCTGCTGGCGGTAGTGCTTACCGGCAAGGGCATCGCCGCCCTCCAGGAGGCGGGATGGCTGGGCGCTTCGACCTTCAGCGGGCCGCGCATAGACCTTCTGGGTATCTATCCTTCGCTGCAAAGCGTGCTCGCCCAGTTGCTGATGGTGGCGCTGGTGATCCTGGGCTTCTGGTGGAACGCGCGCGTGGCGGCGAGAAAGTCGCGCGCCTAGTCAGCGCAAGGCGCGCCGGGGATTCGCGGTGCGCCAAGGATGTGGGGATCGTGCTCCAGTTGGAGCACCGTCTTTCATCCTGAAGAACAATTCAAGACGACCGGTCATATAATAATTTCAGCATTGAAATTTTCGCTCGGCGAATGGGTCCAGAGCGTGTCGTCTTTCTTCAGGAGCTTGCGGATGTCCTTTACGTCTCTTTTTGCCCCATGTCGCCAGGCCATCGCCCATGGCGTGTCGCTGTCATGAAGACGGCGTTCTATGGCTGGCGGATCGTGATCGCCTGCATGCTGTGGGTCACGGTGAGCTGGTCGCTGGGTATTTTCGGTATGGGCGTCTACGTGTACGCCCTGACCAGCGGCCAAGGCTTTTCTATCGCCACGGTGTCCACCGCCGTGACCACGGCCTATGTCGTCAGCGCCGTGCTGATGGTGAGCGTGGGGCGTCTCATCGCACGCAGGGGGCCGCGCCCGGTCGTCGCGGCGGGTGTACTGGCGATGGCCCTGGGAGTGGCAGCCTTGCCCTACTGCCAGCAGCCTTGGCAGGTGTATGCCGCCTTTCTGATGCTGGGAGTGGGAATGACATGCCTGTCCACCAATACGGTGGGCAGCACGCTGGCACCGTGGTTCGAGCGGCTTCAGGGCCGCGCCATGTCCACCGCCATGCTGGGCGCCAGCATTGGCGGCATGATTGCCACGCCCTTGTTCATGGGCGGCATTCGCGCCTGGGGATTCCAGACGACCGCGACCATCGCCGCGGTCGCCGCCGTGGTGGTGGTGCTGCCGCTGGCCGCATGGGTGCTCAAGACACGGCCACAGGACGTCGGCCAATGGCAGGACGGCGAGGTCGGCGCGGCGCAGGGTAAGGCGTCCGCGTCGGTGCAATGGAGCGTGCGCAGCGCCATGGCGACCCGTCAATTTCGCAGCCATGTGGTCGCATTCGGCGTGGGGCTGATGGTGCAAGTGGGGTTCTTGAGCCATCACGTTTCCATTGCGATTCCTGCGCTGGGCACGCAAGGCGCAGCCACCGCAGTGGTCTCGGCCGCCGTCGCCGCCTTCCTGGGTCGTTTACTGCTGGCGCGTTATGCCGACCAGGTGGACATACGCCGGCTCGCTGGCTGGGTGTTTCTGCTGGCGGCGGCTTCACTCGTCGCCATGGCATTGATTCCGGGCCCCTGGGCCCTGATGGCGATGAGCGTCAGTTTCGGCTTGACCGTTGGCAACGTCACGACGCTGGCCCCGATGATCATCCGACGGGAGTTTGGTGCCGCGTCGTTTGGTGTCGTCTTCGGTACGGCCGCGGCACTGACACAGTTGGCCATGGCGCTGGGCCCGACGCTGTACGGGCTGCTGCGCGCCAGCTTCGGCAGCTATGGTCCCGCACTCCTGCTTTGCGGCCTGTTGAACCTGGGAGCGGCCCTCGCCATCACCTGGGGTGGCAAGCGCCCATTGCCGGCGCCGCGCGCGGCAGACCCGATGGCTGTCAGCGCATAAGCGCAAGGACTGTTGTTCGTCATTCAGGAGCCGCCCATGGAAACTCCATCAACAGGCGCCCGCCGAGGCCCCAAGCCCAAACCGCATGTGCGTGAAAACCTGCTGCGCGTAGGCGTGAAGATGCTGCACGAGGGTGGGTTCACGGGCACGGGCATCAAGGACATCGTCGATGCCGCGCAGGTGCCCAAGGGCTCCTTCTACAACTATTTCGAGAACAAGGAAGCCTTCGGCAAGGAAGCGATCGACTACTTTTTCGACAGCGGTGTCGAAAAACTGCGCGAGCGTTTATCGGACGAAAACACGCGTCCCCTGGAGCGTTTGCGCCACTATTTTGAAAGCCGTGCCCGTGGCTTTCGGGCCGGGGGCTATGCCAAAGGCTGCCTGCTGGGCAATTTCAGTCTGGAAGTGGCCGATCACAGCACTTTGATGCGTGAGCGGCTTTGCGCGCATTTCCGGACTTGGAGCGGACTCTTCGAAGCCTGTATCGAAGAGGCGCAGAAAACAGGCGCCATCCGCAACCCCCTGCCGCCAGCGGTACTGGCGCCATTTCTCCTGAACAGCTGGGAAGGCGCGCTGCTGCGCATGCGGGCGGAGAAATGCGATGCGCCGCTGAATCAGTTCATCGAAGTCGTTTTTGAATCACTTCTGGTGTGAACTATTCTTGAAGGAAACCATGATGCAAAGAGCGCAGGCGCGATGGGTGAAGGTGGTCTTTACGCTGACATCGGCACTGTCCGAATGACGCAACCAGCTTTCGGCGCCGTGCACAAACCGCTCGCATGAGGTGAGCGCTTGAAGGCGTCCTGTCGAGCGTTTGGGTTGCGGTTGGTGTAGCCGCAGAGGTTTCAACCAGCGCCTGCATTTGTGCGCTGGGCTTTAGGGGCCCCTGTTGGTTTGCTAGAAACGCCCCTTATCGTCAGAAGCAGCCTGATTCCCGTTTAGAAGTGCCCGGATATGGGGGCGGCGCCAGCAATGCTATCTGCCTTCGCCTCTACTGCTTCAATCCACAGGCAGCTCGCGCCAATGACGTGATGGAGCTCCAATCGCTGCGCGCCAAGGCATCACCTGTGACCAGCCACGATCCGCCCACACATGCGACATTCGGCAGTGCCAAGAACTCATGGGCGTTACCAGAATGAATGCCGCCCGTTGGGCAAAAGATCACATCGCCGAAGGGGCCTTGCCAAGCCTTGAGCATGGCCAGTCCACCCGCTTGCACTGCGGGGAAGAATTTCAGCGCCTTGAAGCCTTCGTCCTGCGCCATCATGATTTCGCTGCCGGTGGCGACGCCAGGCAAGAGCGGCAGGTCCAGGTCTCGGCATTGGCGGCCAAGGGCCGGCGTGAATCCTGGACTGACCGCAAAGCGTGCGCCGGCTTGACTGGCTGCGATGGCGTCGGCTGCGCTTCGGACTGTGCCGGCACCCACCAACGCGTCAGGCACTTCCTTGGCGATGGCTTCTATGCATGCCAGCGCCTGGGGTGTGCGCAAAGTCACCTCCAGCATTCGGATCCCGCCAGCGATCAGGGCGCGCGCCAATGGGACGGCATGCCGCACATCGTGCAACACGATCACTGGAATCACGGGGGCGTCGCGCATGACGTCTTCGGCGCTGAGCCGCTGGGTAGAAGGGTTCATCATCGGTCAGGAATGCAGAGCAGGGTGGAGTTGCGCACGGGTCGGCAGACCGTCGGAGTCGCCGGGAAATCCCACGACCCGGGCGCCGATGGCATTGCCGCGGGCCGCGGCGGCCGGAAGGTCCAGACCTTCGAGCAGGGCGCTGACCACACCGACGGCAAAGCCGTCGCCGGCACCCACGGTGTCGACGACGCGTTCCACGGCGATGCCCTGCGCGAAGCCGCTGGCACCGTCCTTGTGCTTGTAGAACGCGCCCTCGGGACCGAGCTTCACAGCCACCTGGCGCGCGCCGCGCTCCAGGTAGAAGTCGGCAATGGCTTCGGGCGTGGTGTGACCGGTGAGCTGCGTGCCTTCGGACAGGCCGGGCAAGACGGTGTCGGCCAGCGCCGCCAGGGCATTGATCGTTTCCGCCATGACTTCTGGACTCGGCCACAGGCGGGGCCGCAGATTGGGGTCGAAAGAGATGGTGGCCCCGGCCGCACGTGCCTGCCTGGCCAGATGGAAAACCAGCTCCAGCGCGCGGGGCGACAGTGCGGGCGTGATACCGGTCAGGTGCAGGTGGCGGGCGGGAAAGACGCCTGCGGGTGCGTCGGCCGGGCCCAGGCCGCTGGCCGCCGAGCCCTTGCGGAAGTACTCGATTTGCGGGTCGCTGCCGTCGGCCGCCCGGGTCTTGAGCATGAAGCCGGTGGGGCGGCTGGCGTCGACTTGCACAAAGCTGCGGTCTATGCCCTCGCGGGCCAATTCGTTTGCCAGGAAGCGGCCGAAGGAGTCATCTCCCAGGCGGGTGATGTAGCCGGTACGCAGGCCCAGGCGGGCGAGACCGGTCGCCACGTTCAGCTCGGCGCCGGCCGCCGCGCGGCGAAAGTCATGCACTGCGTGCAACTCACCGGGTTCGGCGGCCATGAACAGCGCCATGGGCTCGCCCACGGTGAGTACGTCGAAGAGTGTGTCGTTCGGACTGGCCATTACATTACCGCTCCAAGTTGCCAGGGTAGAAATTCGTTGTCGCCCAGACCGTTTTCCTCACTCTTGCTGGCCTGGCCCGAGGCCGTGGCGATCATCAGGCGCAGCAGCGCTGCGCCGGCTTCCTCGATGGTCTGACGGCCTTCGACGATGCCGCCGCAGTCGAAGTCCATGTCCAGTCGCATGCGCTCGAACATGGGCGTGTTGGTGGCCAGCTTGAGCGAGGGTGTTGGCTTGCAGCCGTAGGTGGAGCCGCGGCCGGTGGTGAAGCAAATGAGGTTGGCGCCGCCCGCCACCTGGCCGGTGGCCGACACCGGGTCGTAGCCCGGGGTGTCCATGAACACCAGCCCGTGCGCACGCACCGGCTCGGCGTACTCCAGCACCTCCATCAGACCGCTGCTGCCGGCCTTGGCGACCGCGCCCAGGGACTTTTCCAGGATGGTGGTGATGCCGCCGGCCTTGTTGCCGGGCGAGGGGTTGTTGTTGAGATCGCCGCCGTGCAGGGCCGCGTAGTCTTCCCACCACGACAGACGCCGCAGCAGCTTGTCGGCGACGGCGGGCGTGGCGGCGCGGTGGGTCAGCAGGTGTTCGGCACCGTAGATCTCGGGGGTCTCGGACAGGATGGCGGTGCCGCCGTGACTGACCAGCAGGTCCACCGCAGCGCCCAATGCCGGGTTGGCTGTGATGCCCGAATAGCCGTCCGAGCCGCCGCATTGCAGGCCCACGGCCAGATGGCGAAGGGGCACCGTTTGACGCCGGGCCTGGTTGGCCTGCTGCAGCATTTCGACTATCAGCTGCTTGCCCTGGGCGATGGTCTCGCGGGTGCCGCCCTCGTCCTGGATGGTGAGGGTGGCGAACATGCCGGGCGCACGCGCCTGCAGCGTCTCGACCAGCGGGGCGATCTGATTGACCTCGCAGCCCAGGCCGATCACCAGCACGCCGGCGAAGTTGGGATGGTTGGCATAGCCGCGCAGGGTGCGCTGCAGCAGCTCCAGCCCTTCGCCATTGCCACCCATGCCGCAGCCGCTGCCATGGGTGATGGCGACCACGCCGTCGACATGGGGGAAGGCGGCCAGGGCTTCGCCCTTGAACGCGTCGGCGATGTGTCGGCAGACCGTGGCCGAGCAGTTGACGCTGGAAATCACGCCCAGGTAGTTGCGCGTGGCCACCCGACCGTCGGCGCGCACATAGCCCTCGAAGGTGAGTGGTGTGACAGCCGGCTCGGTGGGCCGGTAGCCGGCGCCGGCGGCATGCGCGTGGCTGGACTCGGCCATGCCCACGTTATGCACGTGCACATGCTGGCCGGCGGCGATGTCGGCGGTGGCAACGCCTATGCCCTGGCCGTACTTCAGCACGGGCTCACCCCGGGGGATGGGCACCAGGGCCAGCTTGTGGCCGGAGGCAATGGGCTCGGACACGGTCACGGCGCGGCCGTTCACCAGCACGGTGCTGCCGGGCGCGAGCGCCTGGCGTGCCACGGCCACGTTGTCGGCAGCCGCCAACTGAATGGCCTGGGGCGGGGAGGTTTCTTCGGGCTTCATCGTCGGGGCTGGAGGTGGGCGAATCGGGTCAGAGAGGAGAGGCCAGCGCCGCCTTCAGGCCGGGCTGGGAAAGCTGCGGGGCGCGTTCGGCGGCCAAGGCCACGATGGGGCCCAGGCGGCGCTGCTTCTTTTGCGCATGGTTTTGCGCGATGTCGGCGATGCGGTGGTCCAGGAAGGGGTTGGCGAAGCGCTCGCGCACATCCACCAAGTAGTCCTCGGCCTGCTGGCGCGCGGCGGCGCCCAGGGTGTCGAACACCGGCAGGATCTCGTGCGCCCACAGCGCTTCCAGGCCGCCACGCAGGGCGTCGTCGGCCATGGCCTCGCGCACTGTCAAACCGGCAGGCAGGCCTTGGCTTAGCCAGCGTTCGGCCAGCCAGGTGTGGCCGGCGTTCAGCAGGAACAGCTTGAGGCGCTCGTGAAAAGCCAGGTTGTCGGTCAGCAGGATGGCGGGGTGGGTGCAGGGCAGCACCAGCCGCGCCTGCCGCTCCACCACCCACGCCGCGTAGGGCTCGGCCACCGCGCCCACGGGCTCGATCGCCTCGGACACGATGCGGTCGACCAGCGAGTTGGCCCACACGCAGTGCTGCGACAGCCAGTCAATGAATTCCTGGGGCATCTGCCAATCGCGCGCCAGGCCGGCGACCACGTCGCGCAGTACCTCGCCGTTGCGTTCGATCAGCTCGCAGGGCAGCAGGGTCAGCGGCGCTTGCGGCGCCGACTGCCAGCGGCCGTGCAGCAGCACCAGCAGCTTGGCCGGGAAGCTGTGCGGCGCGCCGCTGTCGGCGGCCAGCGAAGACGGGCCGTCGCGTTCGTCGAGCAGATAGCCCTTGTCGGCCGTGTTGGAGACGATGACTTGCACCTCGCCCTCCACCGCGGCCCGCAGCGCGGGCCATTGGGAGCTGGCCTGCCAGGCTTCGCGTACGGCGGTGCACATGACGCTGCGGTCTATGCGTTCGCCGCCCGCCAGGCCGCGGATGCGCACCGGGTAGCCGCCGCCCGCGGCCAGCGCGGCGATGCGCGCTGCGCCGTCGGCACGGTCCGTGGTCTGCACCACCGTGATGCCGCCCAGCGCATCGCCCGCACCGGCGACGCCGGCCAGGGCCTCGTGCACGAACAGGTCCACATGGGCCTGCAGAAAGCGGCTGGTGCCGAATTGGAGGATCGCCTGGGCCATGCTGTTCAGACCTCGACGATGGCTTTGACCACGCCGCGCGCCGGGTCGAGCAGTTGCGCGAAGTCGGTCGGCACGTCGGCCAGCGCCATGCGGTGGGTGTTGAGCGCGGCGGTGGGCACCAGGCCGTCGCGCATGGCGGCGATCACGGTCTCGAAATCCTCGGTGGTGGCGTTGCGGCTGCCTACCAGGGTGGTCTCGCGCTTGTGGAATTCGGGGTCGGAGAAGCTGATGGTGTCGCGCACCACCGAGATCAGCACGTAGGTGCCGCCGTGGGCGACGAAGCTGAAGCCGCGCTCTATGGCCTTGGCGTTGCCGGTGGCGTCGAACACCACGTCGAAGAATTCACCGTCGGTCACGGCGGACAGCTTTTCGCTGTCGCCTTCGCCCAGGGTGACGGCGTGGGTCACGCCCAGCTCGCGTTGACAGAAGTCGACGCGGTCCTGGCGGCCATCAATGGCCGTGACGATGCCGCCCCGGGCGCGGGCGAAGATCATCGCGGCCATGCCGATGGGGCCGGCGCCGACCACCAGCACGCGCTGGCCGGGCTTGACGTCGCCGCGCCGCACACCATGTGCGCCAATGGCCAGGAACTCGACCATGGCGGCCTGGTCCAGCGACACGCCCTCGGCGCGGTGCACGAAGGCTTCGGGCAGGGAAAGGTACTCGGTGAAGGCCCCGTCGCGGTGTACACCCAGTACCTGGATGTTGACGCAGCAATTGGTCTTGCCCTGCCGGCAGGCCACACAGGTGCCGCAGGACAGGTAGGGCATGACGTAGCAGACATCGCCCACCTGCAGTCGGCCGCCCGGCACCGCCTCCTCGATCACGCCCGACAGTTCGTGGCCCATCACGCGCGGGTACTGCAGAAAGGGCTGGTTGCCGGTGAAGATGTGCAGGTCGGTGCCGCACACTCCCACGCGCTTGACGCGCAGCAGCACTTCGCCTTCGCCGCGAATGGGGCGCTCACGTTGCTCGGCGCGCAGGGTGCCGGGGGTTTCACAGATGACGGTCAGCATGATGGTTCCAGGGGGCTTTGGGGGTTGTGCCGGCGAGCCGGCGGGGAGGCGCAGGCTCGCTTCAGGAGCCGTGGTATTTCTTGTAGATGGCGACCAGCTTGCCGTTGGCCGTGTTCTTGGTGACCCAGTCGTTGATCCAGGCCTTGAGCTCAGGCTCGTTCTTGCGCAGGCCTATGCCCAGGGGCACGGTGGACATGGTGAATTTGGTGACCATGTCCTTCTGCGGCGACTTCAGCATCACGGTGCTGACGATGGCCGGCGAGGTGGCGATGATGTTGGCCTGGCCGCTCACGGCGGCGGTGACCAGGGTGGCGTCGTCGTCGAAGCGCACGATCTGTGCATCCTTGGCGCCGGTCGTCACCACCTTGTCGTTGTTCGAGCCGCGGGTGGTGGCCACACGCTTGCCCTTGAGGTCGTCAAAGCCGTTGAGGGTCACGCCCTTGGGGCCCGCCACCACGGCCAGGATCTGGGCGTAGGGGGTGGAGAAGTCGATCACTTTCTCGCGCTCGGGCGTCACCGACAGCGAAGCCACCACGATGTCGGCCTTGCCGGTCTGCAGGAAGGGGATGCGGTTGGGGCTGGTGGTCTGCACGATTTCCAGCGCGACGCCCAGGTCCTGGGCCAGCATCTGGGCGGTCTCCACGTCGGAGCCGACGGGCTTCATCGCTTCGTTGACGAAGCCGTAGGGCGGCGATCCCGTGTCCAGCGCGATGCGGATTTTCTTGGCCTCGCGAATGTCCTTGAGCAGGTCGGCGCGGGCAGCGCCCGTGCCCAGCAGCATGACGGCAGCGGCGGCCACGGTGGCGAAGCGAAGAGTCGTCTTTTTCATAGTTGTCTCCTGTGTGGTGGAACGGGGGCGGGGAAATCAGAGGCCGTTGCCGACGAAGTCGCGCAGCTCGGTGGTGGCCGGGTTGTCGAGGATGGAGGCCGGTCCTTGCTCCCAGACGCGGCCCTTGTGCATGAAGATCACCTCGTCGGCGACCTTGCGGGCAAAGGCCATCTCGTGGGTGACCAGAATCATGGTCATGCCGTCGGCGGCCAGTTTCTCCATCACCCGCAGCACCTCGCCGGTGAGCTGGGGATCGAGGGCGGAAGTGACCTCGTCGAACAGCATCAGCTGCGGCTGCATCGCCAGCGAGCGGGCAATGGCCACGCGCTGCTGCTGGCCGCCCGAGAGCTGCGAGGGATAGTTGTTGGCCTTTTCGGCCAGGCCCACCTGGGTCAGCACCTGCAGGGCGCGCTCGCGTGCCTGCGCCTTCTTGGTTTTCTGCACCAGCCGCGGCGCCAGCATGATGTTTTCCTCCACCGTGAGATGGGGGAACAGGTTGTAGCTCTGGAACACGATGCCCACGTCGCGGCGCAACTGGTGCAGGTCCAGGCCGGGGGCGGTCACCTCATGACCGCAGACGCGGATCTGGCCCTGGTCCACGGTTTCCAGCCGGTCGATGCAGCGCAGCGCGGTGCTCTTGCCCGAGCCGCTCTGGCCGATGATGGCCACCACCGAGCCCTTTTTCACGGTGAAGGAAACGTCCTCCAGCACACGGGTGCTGCCGAAGCACTTGGAGATGTTTTTGATCTCAACGATTTGCGACATGGAAGCTCCTCTCCAGGCGGCGGCTCAGCACCGACAGCGGATAACACAAGGCGAAGTACAGGGCCGCGACGATCATGAAGATGACGAAGGGCTCGAAGGTGGAGTTGTTGATGATCTGGCCCGCGCGGGCCAGCTCCACGAAACCGATGGCCGAGACCAGCGAAGTGTTCTTCACGATCTGCACCATGAAGCCCACGGTGGGCGGCGTGGCGATCTTGATGGCCTGCGGCAGCAGGACATGCAGCACCCGCTGGTGCCAGCGCAGGGCCAGGCATTCGGCGGCTTCGGCCTGGGTGCGCGGCACGGAGGCCAGGCAGCCGCGCCAGATCTCGCCCAGGTAGGCCGACACGTAGACCGACAGCGCGAGACTGGCGGCCGCCAGCGGGGCGATGTTCAAGCCCAGCGAAGGCAGACCGAAATACACCAGCGGCAGCAGGACCAGCAGCGGTGTGCCCTGGATCAGCTTGACGTAGAGCGAGACGAGAAGGCGCGACCAGCGCGGTCCGTAGGAGGCGCCCAGCGCCACTAGAAAGCCCAGGGCGCCGCCGCCGGCAAAGGCGATCAGCGACAGGCCGACGGTCCACAGCAGGCCGTCGAACAGAAATTGCATGTGTGCGGCGTTCAGGAAACCCATGGCGCTGCTCCGTTCAAAGGGGTGTGCCGAGGCGGCGCAGGCGGGGGAAGGCCACCATCGCCACCAGCCAGAACACGGCGCGCATGACCAGCGACATCAGCAAATAGGCCGCGGCCACCAGCACATAGGTCTCCACCGAGCGGAAGGTGTCGGACTGCACGCGGTTCGCCACCGCCGTCAGCTCTTCGGCCGAAATCTGCGAGCAGACGGAAGAGGCCAGCATCAGCAGCACGTACTGGCTGGTGAGCGCCGGGAACACGCGCTCGATGGCCGGCGGCAGCACCACGTGGCGCAGCGTCTGCCAGCGGCTCAGGCCCAGGGTGTCGGCAGCTTCCAGCTGGGCCTTGGGGATGGACTCCACCCCGGCCCGCACGATCTCGCTGGTGTAGGCGCCCACATTGACCACCAGCGCCACCGTAGCCGCGGTGAAGGCGTCCACCTGCAGGCCCAGCGAAGACAGCCCGAAATACACGATGAAGACCTGCACCAGCAGCGGCGTGTTGCGGATCACCTCGATGTAGACGGTGGCCACCCGCGCCAGCCACAGGCTGCGTCCGGTGCTGGCCAGCGCGCAAAACACGCCCAGCAGGAAACCGAAGAAGGTGGAGGCAAGGGACAGGGCCAGTGTGGTCCACGCGCCGGCCAGCAGGTCAGGCCAATAGGCCAGCGGGGCGCTGAAGTCGAAGTCGTATTTCAAGATGGGGGATCCGTGCTCGGCCGCAACCGCTTGTCTGTTATTGGAATTTGGTAAGGCCAATTTAACGCATGAGAGAATTTGGCCTTACCGTATTTACCCTGAGCGCCCGCCAACTGGTAAGGCCGATACTCAGTTCGGCGCCTGTCGCCTGCTTCCCCCTGAACCTGTACTCACTCTTCATTGCCGAATGGACGAATCCTTCAAGCCGACCGACGCCTCACGGCGCCTCTACCAGTTGATTGCCGACAAGGTGCGCCTGCTGATACAGCAGGGTGACTTCAAGGAAGGGCAGCGCCTGCCGCCAGAGCGCGAGCTGGCGCAACAACTTGGCGTATCGCGGCCTTCGTTGCGCGAGGCGCTCATCGCGCTGGAGATCGAGGGCCAGGTGGAGATCCGCATGGGGTCGGGGGTATACGTGTGTCAGCGTGGCACGTGGCGCAACCGGCTGCCAGCCTTCATGGGCGAGAGTCCTGTCGAGGTGATGCATGCGCGCGCAGCCTTCGAGGGGGCGGTGATCGTGCAAGCCTGCGTACATGCCACGCCGCAGGGCTTGGCGCGGGTGCAGGACAGCGTGGAGAGCATGCGCGCCGACATCGCCGCCGGCCGCGACGTGCTGGATCACGACCGGGAATTCCATGTGCGCATCGCCGAGATGACGGGCAATTCGGTGATGGTCGGCCTGGTCGGAACCTTGTTCGATATGCGCCGCGAACCACTGGCAAACCACATGCGGACCCTCCTCGAGGGCGAGCCGGTGTGGAATGCTGCCTTGAGCGAGCATGAGCAGATCCTGCGCTGCTTGCAGTCGCGCGACCCTCTTGCGGCGGAAGCGGCCATACGTTCCCACATTCGCGCAGCGGCGGAGCGCTGGGTCACGCCCTGAAAGAGTTTGGCCTGACCGCGTGAGGCTGTGAGGGGCGGTTTTGTCAGGCCAGTTTTCTCTGAGATCGAATTGGCCTGACCATGTTCGTCGTCTGGTCAGGCCGCCCCGTGATTCGTGAACTCCCTGGCTGCTGGCGCTGAGCCGCTGACCTGGGTGAGCACTTGGAGGACGGTTGACGCGGCCTTTTTACGCTGCACCGCGTACCAGCGTTGCTCGTACTGCATCGGACGCAGATAGCCCAGCCCCGCTCGCGATGCGCTTCGCAGGCTTGTCTACCTGGTCAGGGGCAATCCGCTGCGGTAAATAGACCCGTTTCCATGGGTCTTCACTCTGAGCGGTCCTCGTGCTGCCCGGCGCTGGATCAACTCGGCCTTGTACAGCCGGTTGAAAGCCACGTCTATGACACATGGGCTGCGGGTTGCTCCTGTTCAGGCACAGGGATCGCGCAGGACATGGGATTTTCCAGAAAGAAGCGCAGCATTTGTGCGGTCGCGTCGACACCGGCGGGATTCGTATAGCTCGCGTCCGGATGACCGCCCGACCATGCATGCCCTGCGCCGTGCAACTGCCAAAACTCGGCCAAGGTGCGGCCGGCGCTGTCCTGGTAGATGGTCTGGCTGTAGCCTTGTCCCTGCGCGGACTGCCCTTCCACCCATCGCGCCTCCGCGCTCTGTGCCCCCCGGGCCGCCAATGCCGCGGTGATGACGGCAATGCCGTTGTTGATGTGGACCGTGTTGTCGGCATCGCCATGGAAGACGATGGTTGGCGGGAAGGGGCCTGCGGCAGGCGTTGCCGCCGGAAGCAGGCACCCCATGCGCATGACCGTCAGCGCCGAGACCCAATCCGTGGCACAGCCTTTGGGCAGCCCGGAATGCACGCCGATGGCTGCGAACACCTCCGGATAGCCGATCCCGAGAATGTTCGCCATCGCACCGCCAGCGGACAGGCCGGCAACGAAGATGCGTGACATATCCACCTGGTGGCTCGCTGCTATCGACAGCGTGAGCGCCACCAACACGGCGGGCTCCCCGCGGCCCCGCTGCTGGTGCAGCGGATTGAACCAGTTCCAGCATTTCTGGAGGTTGCCGCGCCGGCTTTGCTCGGGGTACAGGGCCACGACGCCTGACGCCCGCGCCTGGGCGTTCATTCGAGTCCCCGCCGCAAAATCCGCCGCATCCTGGCGGCACCCGTGCAGCATCACGACCATCGGTCGCAGCGCTTCACTGGTCTTCTTCGGCGGAAGATAAAGCTTGTAGGCAAGCGTGCGGCCCCGGTGCGTGAACTTTCCATCGATCCATTGTTCCGCGTGGCGGGCAGGCGCAGTGGCGCTGTTGCGCGGCAGGCCCTTGGCCAACGCGGCCCCGCTCGGAGCAAGCCTGGAGGGGGGATTCGGCGGGCCCGCTGGCGCATCCGTGGGTTGGCGCAGCTTGGGAGCCCGGGATTTGGCGGGTTTTTTCGCCTGTCGCTGGATCTTACGGACCCATTTTCCGGCCTGCACCCACGCTTGTCGAAGCAGATATTTCACGCATTCTTTCGTTGGATTTCCGAGGCCAGTACCCGGTCAAGAGCTTGCACGGTTGACCTCCTTGCACTGTCGTTGAGCTGTGCATGTTGCGCTGCAGCATTTTCTCTCGATCAGCAGTAGGTGGCGTCCTACAGGATGAGCGAGGGCGGCGTGGCGTTCACGGGGCAGGGAATGCTTGGGCGGTTCTTGGAGTCCTGCAAGCAGGCCATGCAGTGGGCGCGAAGTCAGCCTGCGGGTGCGCAATTTGGAGTGCCGGCCCATACGGCTTTGTTCGGCAATGCGGTGTCGCAATGTCAAAGCGACCGTTCTTGAACTGTTGGACGGTCCTGAAATACGGCCAGAGTGGGTGGCGCCGCAGAGGTCTATTTTGGCAACTGCTCGGCTCACCACAATGGCTGTATGCGCGGACCTGCCTACGGCAGCGATGGGCCGCAGCTGGGCACATGTTTGGCTTAGGTAGCGCGTGATAAGCGGCCCTTGTCGTGAGTTGAGCTTCACAAGTGCCGTCGGGCAAGCAGGGAAGGGGTCAAGCTTGACTCTGCCGATGGCTGCTTCGCAGCGGGAGCAGTTGATCGCAACCAAATTACGGGCGACGGGTTTGGAGGGCAAAGCAGTTCGTCGCGAAGAGCCTGCCAAGTCCTTTCGACTAGTTGCGCCGCGCTCTGATTGGGCTCTCCGGAGCCGCTCAACGCCTGTACGACCAGCGCCAGGGAATCGTTGAGCGTTGCATAGGAGAGGTGGTAGGTGGGGTACATGACCGGGCACTGGAGTACCTCTCAGCGCGTCCCTAACTGTGCAGGCCCAGGATTGCCTCCGCGACGCGTCGGGCACCTGCGATGGGGTTGTTCAAGCTGATCGTCGCGGGAAGTTCCACGCGGAAGGTGAGCGACTGGGCGTCCACATGCTGGTGGGCGACCACGTCATCGCGCCGCAGCACCTCGACTGCCGGGTCTGCCATGTCGTAGCCCCGGATGAAGGTCACGCTAAACGGGGTTGTGAACGGAGCCTCGTTGGCCATCGTGGCATGCTCGTATCCGATACCCGACTCCGAGCCGTACATGGCTACGCGTTTAAGAAACTCATCGACCAAACCGCTAGCTCCGCTTACGGTGAGTCGCGCGACGATGCTCTCCACCAGGGATGGTATCGACGAGGCAGGCACGTTGGGATCTGTCTGTCGCAGACCGATGCTTACGAGGAGCAGGCGCGATTCCCCGGGGGCGTCATCAGTGGTAGCGGCAGGCTCGATCTGGTGCACGCCATGGACGGCGTGACTTGAGGTAGTGCGAGTTGTGGTTTTTATCTCCACGCCCGTACCCTCCCACGTGAGGTCCCTTGCTGAGCGGCGCCAGCCATCCCAAGCCTGGACGACCAGCCCGACGTGCATATCATCTGCGCGGCGGCAGAGAGCGTCGAGAAGGAGCAGTTCTCCGACAAGTCCGAGGATGGCGTTCTCGGAGATCTCCAAACGCTTGATGGCGAGTTCGATCAGAGGCTCAGTGACGACGAATGCGCGCTCCAGATTGGCGTCAGCTTTCTCACGCAGTAATTCAGCGGCAATGAATGCACCGACCTGGTCGAAGTGTCCCAGAGCGGGTAAGAGAATTCGGTTCGCGCTCAGCGGCGGCTGGGTGTCACGGTGCCACGAGTGGTAGTGCATCGCAGACTTCACGGTGCCCGTCCGGGGCTTCAGCTGGTCGCCTGCAAGGAACAGTTCCAGGTGTCCGCGATGGTTCCGGGCGAGACCGACCACCTGCGCGTCGGTCAACCAAGTGATGGATCGGTCATTTCCGGTGACACCCGCTGGAACGGCGTTTATCTGCTCGAGAACTTCTTCGTAGTTGGTCATGGGAGGCTCCTTTTCACTATGGCCACCCCAGCACGGGTAGCTGCGAACTGCTCGGGACCTCCCGCAGGCAGGCAGACTCCAACTGCGACCGTGGGGTAGAGGTCGCCCGGATGTTGGTTGACGTAGAAGAGGATCTGACCGTCAGAGCCGCTGGGTCGCCAAGCCGTGTCGCTGCTCATCGGAACAGCAAGGTTGCGGTGGTAGTAGTCGAAGTAGACGTCGCCGCGAAACTGGCTTGGGCCAGCGCTGGGGTCGCTCGCTCCCCATGTCGTCTTGAGTTCGCCTCCGGCCACAGTTTTACGGGTTGCGTAGATGTTGAACGGGAGCCGTGCCAGCGAACTGTTGGACACGGCGGCACCATCTCCGTAACGAATGCCGACCCAGAACCGTGGCTGCTCAACGGTCTTTCGACCGAGGTCGGCGTAGGACCACAGGTCGCCGGGGTGGCCGGTGACAAAGAGCCCCGTGATCGAGCGAGTTAGGCTCGCCAACCAGAGTCGAAGATAGGCGGCGATGGCATAGGGGCAGGCACGCCGGGGCACATCCCCCTTCCCGTACCTCACGGGCGGGCGGTAGAACGGCGGATCTGGGAGTGGCGCGACTGCGTGTGCTCGGGCTTGGACGCGGTTCCAGATGTCCGCTTGGAAACCTTCGCGCCCAGGCTGGTAGTCGGAGAAAGTGAGGCGGTCCAAAAGTTCTGCGGCCTCGGTAAGTTCGAGTGGCACGTTCAAGATCCGGCCTCGCAGCACGTTGGCGACAGTGACATCGCTGGATGGACGAGCGAAGAGATCCGCCAAGACGTCTGCATTGGGATCCGCCTGCTTACCGCAATTTATGACTGTGACGAAGGGGCGAGCGCCTGGAGACAGGGGAAAGTTGCCGACGCCCGCGATCTTGCCAGTGGCCTCAAAGTTTAAGCCTTGCAAGACAGTCGGATCAGGGGCGCCGCTCACCATGCGCTCAGTGATTGCGGCGCGAACCGCTTCGTCGACATCGTGGTACGCGCGGAAGAGGGCGAGTTGGTCGCTGGAGGTGAATACGCGGCACAGCTCAATATAGGACCCGCGGTACCCAAACCAGCGCTGCATCTGCATTTGGGTGTCGGCCAGCGGGTTAGCCGACGAACGCTGAAACAACGCCGTGGTCATCCCTTCCAGCGTCAGTCCCCGGGCCATGACGTTACCTGAAACAAAGATCGTGCTGATGTCGCGGGCGGCCCTCCACTTGCCGGTTCCCGGATCCTGGCTCGGCGCGTAGGCAGGACGGTCATCAGCGTTGGGGTCGCTGTTGACCACGGCGACCCTAGTTCCCGGGATCATCTCGTTAACAAGCAGGGTTTCGACGGTCTGCCAGTCCGGGAAGCTCTTCGGCGGCAGAACGTCGAACTCGTCCTCGATTGCTCGGGCGGAGGCAACGTACTTGTCGAGCCATTGTGCCCACGGGGCGGGGTCCGCCTGCAGGTCGTCCACCAAGGTGTCTGGGAGCCGGGCGACGCCTGTGTCGAGCAGATTTCGAGCTGTCGCCCGGTCCTGGATTCCTGCCCAGAGCAGGACGTCCTCAGCACCCCGGAAGTGATCCAGGATCGCCGCTGAGGGGTGGTAGAGCATCGAGTGCGGCGGAGCCACGTAGGCAAAGGCTTCCTGCTCGGTGTCGAACTGGGTAGTGATGGCGGACGCCGGGCCAAGCCTGCCAGCGCGGTGCAGGCGGATGGCGCCCGCCACCAAGAAAGCTCGGACGGCGTCGGCGAGGTCCTGCTGCACAGAGTTGGTGGTAGGCACGCACAGTTTGGCTGCCTTCGCGCGGCGGTAGAAGACCTCACCGCCGGTGTAGTAGGAACGGATCCCCTCCGCCTCGGGGTAGGTCGATGAGCGAGGGGCGTTGAGGTTGCCAGGGGCGGTTGTGTCTACAGGATGGCCAACGTCGAGCGGCGTGCGAAGAGAGATCAGGAAGTCTCGCGGCGCCAGGGGGTTGTGGTCCTCCTGAAGGAGGTTGGCCTGGGGTGTCGCCGTGTAGGCGATGTAGGTCGAGAACAGGTTATCAGGAGAACCCTGGGGAGGGTCCCAAAGGTTGGCAATCGCACGCGGGATCTGCTTTAGCCTGCCGTAGATGGGGTCCTGCGAGGACTCTACAACGGCATCGAGGATCGAGCCGTCGTCGGCCTCGTCGTCCAGTACAAGCATGTGGGCCGTGCGACCAAGCTCCTTAACCACGCTGAAGACATTTGCGCGCAGGCTTGCTGCCAAGGCGTGCAGATGATCGGTCTGCTTCATCGCCACGATGATCAGTGGCCTGCCCTGACTCAGACGTTGTCGAACCTGAGCCGGTGGCAGGCGATAGGTGGTTGCCAGCGAGTGCGTCTGCTCCGACAGTGCGATGCCCGGCGGTGGGCACAGCAGGCGGCGCTTGATCTTCTGTGCGTCCTCCTGTCCCGAATCCAATTGTTGCACCAGTCTCTCGTAGGTCTGGCGCCACAAGGAGAGACGCGTCCCGGCGAGTACGATGATGATGTCAACGCCTCCGTCGATGGCCAGGGCTGAGACACCCAGCATGGAAGCGGTCTTGCCAGACTGAACCGAACCCATGACGAGTCCGGTGCGTGACCGGCGGGAGGACCATTCTTCGGATTTCGCGGTGTCGGCCGCCAGAACTCCGCGCCGGAGAATGTAGCGGGAGTCTGCTTCAACTGAGGCACGTGCCGAGTCGGTCAGGCCGGTGAGTTGGGCCTTGTAGCGGGCCCACCATGAGTCCGCCTGCTGAGGAGCGGGCGGATTGAAGTAGACATGCTCGACGAGTGGGGCTCTTCCCGGCACAGCTCTCAACTCTTCGGCTTGATAAGCATCCGCTGCAACGAATCGTACCCGGATGACCCGAACTGCTGACGTACGGCTTGAGCAGCTTGAGCAGGGTCGATGCCCAGTAGTTCGAGGAGACTTTTGCTGATCTTGGCGATGTAGTCCCACTGGGTCCTGGTCTGCGTCTTACCGGGGCGCCTCCAGTCCGCCGATTTCTCGCTCGCTGTGCGGATGGCATCACCATGCGCCTCAATGCGGTCCTTGATGTCGTCCGGCGAGGCCGCCAAGGCCATAGCAAGACCCACGAGGGAACCCACAAGCTGGAGCTCCTGCCACTTAGCGCCCTTGCCACCGTCCATGAACTGCTCGGACCACAACTCATCGTGCGATGAGTGGAGTTCTACGGCGTGCAGCAGCAGCGAGAACAGTCTGGTCAAGGTCGAGGACTGGGCTAGCGGGTGGGACGGGTTCTTCTGAACCGCGATCAGCAATTGGTCGATGTTACGGCTGGTCGATGCCAGATCCCTTCCAGCGGTGTCATGCACCAAGACCGAGATGACCCATGCCAGAACCTTAGTGCGCTTGTAGCGCGTGTCGCCGAAGCCGTAGTTCGTCAGTGCCTGGCCGAGGCGACCAAGATTCGCGACACCGGCTAGCGACTTGGCAATTTTGGCGACATCAGTGTTTGGGTCGGCGTCGCCGGCCGCGGCGAGCGTTGCGCGGGTGAGTTCGGCCTCATGGTAGACGGCGTTACGGATCTCTTCCGCGTTCAGGTGCACGCCCTGTTTGTTGTAAAGGCGGAAAACCTCGTGAATCTGAGCCTGAGAGGCCTGGGTGTACTCAATAACGGGGATCTTGTACTCCACGACGCCTTCGAACAGTTCCTCAACGTCGAGTTGCTGGCTAGCGACGTTGATCTCGTGGCGCTTGATTTGCGTGTAATACTTGCCGCGGAGAGGTTCAAGGTTGCGACCGACCAGCCCGCCGTCTCCGGTTGTGCGCAGCTTGAACGGAAAGTAGTACTCGTTCTCATGCTCGGCTTTGAGTGCGTGACCTTCTAGCGCCTTCCACGCAAGACGGAAGGCCGGATAGTCGGTGTTGAACAGATCAGCCAGGCTCTGGTCGCCGTGGTCGTCGAGCCGTCCATGTTTGTTGAACTTCTTGCCGCTGTGTCGGGCAGCGACCTCCGCAACTTTCTGTTTGGCGACAGGGTGCTTGCCCACGAACCGAAGGATGGCCGTGAGCCTCTGCTTGCCGTCGACGACCTCGTGCGGAATGGATGGTTTGCTGCGGAGCAGGATGATGGAGGGCAGGGGGACGCCCCGAAGGATGGACTCTATTAGGGACTGCCGGTCACCATTACGCCAGACGTCTCCGCGCTGGTAGGACGGCGTTAGGTTCGGCGGCTTCTTAGTGAGTTGGAAGATCGGCCAGACGTCGGCTTTTGCTGTGACCGGTTCCGGACTCACCGCCCCCTCACCCGCGTCAATTTCCGCCCACGCGTCAGCCCAAGACTGGGTGGCCGAAGCACGACCGGTGCCCTTGGTCTCAAGATCTTCGAGAAAGTCGATCTGCAACCGCCCGGCGGTATCCACGCGCTCGTTGAGACGTTCCAGCGCGCGGAGACTCAGCGGCGGGTACGCTGTCCCTGGGGCGAGCAAGTCGACGGGATCGAGTTCGAACTCAGCGATGAGCGCCTGAAGGAAGGATTTGCCTCCCGTGAGCGGAAGATCCTTGCTGAGGCTCAGCCAACCCTGGATCTCGGCCAGTTGATTCATCCATGCGTCAGAAGAAAAGTCGACGTCACCGCTACTGAACATTGAAGATACTGGGGTGACCCCGTCGGGCGTGTCTGAAGCCTCCGAAAGAGTTGCCATCCCGTCGGCAAGGCTCTCCAGCAATTGGATCCGCGGATCCTCCTCGTCAAAATCGTCTTCGATGTGGTCGGTCATGCAGTAGCCCGCAAAGGTTCGATGTCAGAGGTGATGCTTGATGTGGGCCGGATGAGCCCGTGCAACAATCGTTCGGCGATTGCTTTGACGACGCGGGCGTTGACTGCGTTGCCCAGGGCCTTATACGCGTCGAGGTCGGACGCGGGCAACTGGATGCCGCCGAGACACTGAAGTTCAGCGCACTCGGCTGGAGTCATGTAGCGACGTTTTCCAGTCAGGTTAGCACCGAGGATGGGCACTTGGGTCTGCGTGAAGGCTATGAGGCTTGGGGAGGTCGTGGGACGCTTAACCCGCAGCCCAGACGCACGGATCTGCAGCACGAAGTTGTCGATGTCGCGCTCTTCACCTTGTGCGTTCCACTCCATCTTCTGGAAGCTGGAGGGGAAATCTTGGGGGCGCCACCTTGCAAGCCAGGGATCAATCCAGGAGCGGTTGGCTTGGTAGAACTCACGGTTCTGCCTGATAAAAGTCCGTTTCCACTGGGGGAAATCGAAGTCGCCTGCACGGTTGGAATGGCTCGGTATCCTCGTGATTTGTTCGTCGACCGTGCCCTCGAGGGATTGGCCGAAGCTACCCTTGAAGCCCATCTGGCAAAGACCCCACATAGGTCTGCGAGCCCAAATCCCTGGCGGAGTTTCGTCCTCGTAGGGGTAGGTCGCCCCGAACTCCATCGCCCAGATCGGGAAGGAAGGCAGCTTCAACTCAGCCGGAGAGTGGCGCAGGAAGTCGCCCCACATGTCGATGGCTCGCAGCGTCTGTTCCGGGATGGCGCGGCTGGAAGGTACGTCGTGGCGCAGTACACAGTGGATTTCGGTGGGATCCTTGTGCTTCGCCGGCCACTCGAAATGATCGAGCCCCTCGAGCGAACCCACGAAGTAGGCGCGGTCCCGCACCTGCGGAATGCCGAAATCGTGGGGAGAGAAGTGCTCGACGTCGACGGAGTAGCCAAGCTCTTCCAGCATGCGGATGATCGTGGCCTTGGTGCGGCCACCGTCGTGCTTGAGGATATTGGGCACGTTCTCCAAGATGAAGTGTCGCGGCCGCTTGACACGTAGGATCTCGTGAACCTTGAAGAAGAGATTGCCTTGGTTGGTGTCCTTGAAGCCCAGTTGATCTCCTGCTTTGGAGAATGGTTGGCACGGAAAACCCGCGGTAAGGACGTGGTGATCGGGCAGGTTACGGGCGATGATCTCGTCGCTGCTGAGGTCGTTAAGGTCACCCCAAGCGTCGATACCGAAGTTGACCTTGTAGAGGGCCTTCAGCTTGGGCTCCCACTCAGCAGCGAACACGCCACGTCCACCCAACTCATCAAGGGCGACGTGGAAGCCACCCAGTCCAGCGAAGAGGTCGACGAAACGGAAGGCCTCGCTACTAGTTCCTATCACTTCGGTCTCGTCCTTCCCCGCCTGATCGGGCGAGATTTCTCATGGTTTATTCAAATACTGGCATTGTGTCACTTCTTGTTGTGCGTGGAAGCAAAGCAGGGTCATGATTGCAGCCTTAGTGAAAAGCCGCTGTAGGACTTAAAGGGCTATAGAGCGGCTGCACGGGGCTGGCTGTTCTCAGCCTGAAGCGGTCGTCCAAGAAAAACGTTGGCTCGCTCCTGTGTACCAATTGGGGACTGTCCTCGGCTAGCTAGCAAGGTCGGCTATCGGCAAGACACCATCAAGCAGGTTCTTGGTGCATTGCGGGCAACGACCTCACGTCCGGTGTTCCGGCTCCAGACGCTTCCATATGCAATGATGCCGCATGACACAGAGTTCCGAAGACCTGCAACAAATTGCCGCGCGCACGTTGGCGCACTATGAGCAGCACGCCCAAAGCTTCTGGGAAGGTACGCGCGACCACGATGTCAGCCAGAACATCGCGGCGTTGCTCAGGCACATCGCCGGATCACCGCCCTTTGACCTGCTGGATTTCGGCTGCGGGCCGGGGCGAGACCTGCGCACCTTCACAGAGATGGGCCACCGTGCTGTGGGCTTGGAGGGCGCGCCCAGTTCGGCGGCGATGGCGCGCGCGCATAGCGGCTGCGAGGTGCTGGAGCAGAGCTTTCTGCAGCTCGACCTGCCAGCGCAGCGCTTCGATGGTGTGTTTGCCAATGCCGTGCTGTTCCATGTGCCCAGCCAGGTGCTGCCTCAGGTGCTGCTGCAACTGCACGCCTGCCTGCGGCCGGGCGGGGTGCTGTTCAGTTCCAACCCGCGCGGGGCAGGGCAGGAGGGCTGGAGTGGTGAGCGCTATGGCGTGTTTCACGACTGGCCCACCTGGCGCGCCTTGGTGACGGCCGCCGGCTTCGAGGAGTTGGAACACTTCTACCGTCCGGCGGGCCTGCCGATCGAGCAACAGCCCTGGCTGGCGAGCGTATGGCGCAGGTGCTGAGCCCTGGCTCCACGGCACTGCGCATCTGCTGATCTCGCCGCTGTCGCTAGATCGACAGAAAGTGATGCACCACCGGCTTCTCCGGTCCGCTGTGGAACTGCAGCACTTCGTTTTGCAGATCGGCGTCGGCTTTGGACACGCGGTGGTGCTGGCGCAGGTGCTCGGCCCAGGAGGCGACGAGGAACCATTCCATGACATGTTCGGCGTCGGCGCTGTGTTCGACCACGCCCCAGGCGTAGGCGCCGTCGCGCAGGCGTTCGTGCGACAGGCGGCGGATCGCGGCGAGGAAGGCGGGGCGGTCTTCGGCGCGCACCTGGTAGGTGATCTGCACCATGACCGGGCCGCGGTCGTGGGCTACCGGTTCGGACAGCAGGGGCTCGGGCCAGTGGTGTGAGGCCTGCAGGTCGGCTTCGCCGGACGGCAGTCGGGCGCGGTGGAACAGCAGGGCGACGATCACCAGGCCGGCGGCGCTGGTGGCGAGCGCGGTGGGCAGGCCCAGTGAGCGGGCGAACAGGCCCCAGCCCAGGCTGCCGGCGGCGAGCGCGCCGTTGAACACCGTGAGGTAGACCGCGAGCCCACGGCCGCGCACCCAGTTGGGCAGTATGGCCTGGGCCACGCTGTTGAAGGTGGTCAGCGCCGTGATCCAGCCCATGCCCAGCAGCAGCATCAGAGCGACAGCCAGCCACTGGGGCGGGGCGAACACCAAGGCGGCCATGACGGCGGCGGTGATCAGCGAAGCCAGCAGCACCATGCCGTCGGCGTCCAGCCAGAGGCGCAGGCGCGGCATGAGCAGTGCGCCGGCAATCGCTCCCGCACCCACGGCGCCCAGCATCACGCCATAAAAGCCCGCGGTGCCGCCCAGCATCTGGCGCGCCACCAGGGGCAGCAAGGCCCAGACGGCGCTGGCGAAGAGGAAGAACACGGCGGCGCGCAGCAGCACGCGATGCAGTTCCTGGCTGGCCCAGGTGTAGCGCAGACCGGCACGAAAGGCACCCAGGAAGTTCTCCGACAGCGCGCTGTCGGTCGCTGCCGGGCGCTTCCACCAGACCAGGGCGGCGATCACGAAGGCATAGCTGAGCACGTCCAGGCCATAGGTCGCGGCCGCGCCGAAACTCGCGAGGATCAGGCCGCCGGCAGCCGGGCCAATGGCGCGCGCGATGTTGATGCCCAGCGAATTGAGCGCCACCGCGCCCTTGAGGTCTTCGCGCGGCACAAGCTCGGGCACGATGGACTGCCAGGTCGGCCCCATCAGCGCCGCGCCTATGCCGCCAATGAAGGTCAGCGCGATCAGGTACTCCACCGTGAGCGCGCCGGTATGCGACAGCAGCAGCAGCGTGCCGCTCACGGCGGCCAGCATCAGCTGCACGAAGATCAGAAAGCGCCGGCGGTCGAGAATGTCCGACAGCACGCCCGCGGGTATGGCGAGCAGGAAGATGGGCAGCGTGGCCGCGGTCTGGATCAGCGCCACGGCCGTGGGGCTGGCCGACATGTCGGTCACCAGCCAGGAGCTGGCGACATCGCGCATGAAGCTGCCGGTGTTGCCGAGCACGGTCGCGGCCCAGAGGACGGCGAACACCGGCTGGCGCAGCGCCGCAAAGCTGCCCGCTGCGGGAGGGGTATTGGTATTGCTCATGCTCACACCGCCCAGCAGGCGCAGCCCAGCGCACCCCAGAAACCCTTGGCGTCGGACGTGGGCAGTTGCGTGTTCCAGGCGCCGCCGTGCGCATGGCCGTGCAGGTTGCAGGCGCTCGCGCAGGCGCAGGCCGCTGCGGCTTGTTGCGCCAGGTTCTTGAGCGGGCCGCTGTCCTTCGCGCCCCAGGCGCCGTAGCCGCCGAAACGGCGCACGGGCGACCAGTCGGGCATGGCCGGAGGCAGGGGGGCGTCGTCGAACTGCGCGAAGTCGCCCGCGCCGTAGACCACCTTGCCGCCGACCAGGGTCAACAGCGCCGAGGTGTCGGCGATGTCGGATTCGGGGCAGGCGAAGAAGTCGCGGTCGGGCACGACCAGGTCGGCGAGCTGGCCCACTTCGATGCGGCCCTTCTTGCCTTCCTCGTTGGAGAACCAGGTGACGTTCTCGGTCCACATGCGCAGCGCCTGTTCGCGGTCCAGGCAGTTGCGCTGCGGCGTGAGCTGCAGGCCGCCCACGGTGCGGCCCGTGACCAGCCATGACAGCGAGACCCAGGGGTTGTAGCTTGCGACCCGCGTGGCATCGGTGCCGGCCGAGGTCTTGACGCCCATCTCCAGCATGCGCTTGACGGGCGGCGTGGCTTCGGCCGCGCGCGCGCCGTATTGCTCGACGAAATACTCGCCCTGGTAGGCCATGCGGTGCTGCACGGCGACGCCGCCGCCCAGCGCCGCGACGCGTTCGATGGAGCGGTCGGAAATCGTTTCGGCGTGGTCGAAGAACCAGTTCAGGCCGGCGAGCGGAGTGTCCTGGTTGACTTTCTCGAACACGTCGAGCGCGCGGCTGATGGTTTCGTCATAGGTGGCGTGCATGCGCCAGGGCCAGCGGTTCTGCGCCAGGATGCGCACCACGCCCTCGAGGTCATCTTCCATGCCGGCGGCGAGTTCGGGGCGCGGCTGGCGGAAGTCTTCGAAGTCGGCGGCCGAGAACACCAGCATTTCGCCCGCGCCGTTGTGGCGGAAGTAGTCCGTGCCTTGCTTGTATTGCGAAGTCGCGGTCCAGTTCAGGAAGTCTTCTTTCTCCTGCTGGGGCTTTTGCGTGAACAGGTTGTAGGCCAGGCGGATGGTGAGCTGGTCGGCCGCGGCCAGTTCCTCGATCACCGCGTAGTCGTCGGGGTAGTTCTGCATGCCGCCGCCCGCGTCGATCGCGCCGGTCACGCCCAGGCGGTTGAGTTCGCGCATGAAGTGGCGCGTGGAGTTGACCTGGTATTCGCGCGGCAGCTTGGGCCCCAGGGCCAGCGTCGCGTAGAGGATGGCGGCATTGGGCTTGGCCAGCAGCAGTCCCGTGGGGTTGCCCGCGCTGTCGCGCAGGATTTCGCCGCCATGGGGCGCGGGCGTGTCGCGGGTATAGCCCACGGCGCGCAGCGCGGCGCCGTTGAGCAGGGCGCGGTCGTAGAGGTGCAGGATGAAGACGGGGGTGTCGGGCGCGGCGGCATTGAGTTCCGCGAGCGTGGGCAGGCGCTTCTCGACGAACTGGTGCTCGGTGAAGCCGCCGACCACGCGCACCCACTGCGGCGCGGGCGTGATGTCGACCTGGGCGCGCAGCATGGCCATGGCGTCGGCCAGGCTGCGCACGCCGTCCCAGCGCAGCTCCATGTTGAAGTTCAGCCCGCCGCGAATGATGTGCAAATGGTTGTCGATCAGGCCGGGCAGCGCGCTGCGGCCCTGCAGGTCGATGCGGCGCGTGCCGGCCCCCGCGAGCGCCAGCACTTCGGCGTTGCTGCCCACGTGGACGAAGCGGCCGTCGGTGATGGCAACGGCGCTGGCCGTGGGGTTGGCGCGGTCCAGCGTGGTGAAGCGGCCGTTGAACAGGATGAGGTCTGGCGAGGAGGGCGTTGGCATGGTGGTCCCTGGAGTTGGCAGGGCGCGCTGGCCCGCTTTGTTTTTGCTGGACGCCCCGAGCCTAATGCCCGGGGCTCAACCCATCAACCTTCGTGGGCGTTGAACATGCTCTTGGCGTAGTTGATGCCTATGCCGTAGGCGCCGCCGAACCGCTTGGCGATGCCGGTGGTCAAGTCGTAGGAATCGGTGCGGGCCCAGTCGCGTTGCAGCTCCAGCAGGTACTGCAGCGATGTGAGGGGGCGGGCGCCGGCCTGGACCATGCGGTCCATGGCGCGGTCATGGGCTTCGGTGGAGACATCGCCGCAGGCGTCGGCAATCACATAGACCTCGAAGCCCTGGTCCAGCGCCGACAGCGCGGGGCCGACGATGCAGACGCTGGTCCACAGACCGGCGAGCACGATGCGCGGCTTGGCGATTTCGTTGACGCGGCGGATCACGGCCTCGTCTTCCCAGGTGTTCATCGAAGTGCGGTCCAGCAGGGCCTGGCCGGGGAAGGGCGCGGTGACTTCCTCGAACATCGGACCGCTGAAGCTTTTCTCGGCCACCGTGGTCAGGATGGTCGAAACACCGAAGCCGGCGGCGGCGTGGGACACCAGGGCCGCGTTGTTGCGCAGCGTCACGGCGTCTATCGAATGGGTGGCGAAGGCCATCTGCGACTGGAAGTCGATCATCACCAGCGTGTGGTCGTCGGCGTTGAGCAGCGAGGCGCCGGGCTTGGCGAAGGCGACGGGTTGGGCGACGGTGGTGTTGGTCATCTTGAAATCTCCAGAAATTGATTGAATCGTTGAAAGAGGGGGGGGGCTTACATGCCGGGCAGCTCGTTGGGGCGCAGGTCAAAGACCAGCACTTCCGCGTTCTCACCCTTGTCGAAGCGCAGCGAACCGGCGTCGCGGATGCGGGCACCGTCACCTTCTTCCAGGCGCTCGCCGTTGACTTCGAGGCTGCCGCGGGCCACATGCACATAGACGTGGCGGTTGGCGGCAACATCGAGCGTTGCGGCTTCGTCGCCGTTGAACAGGCCGGCGTAGACGCGAGCGTCCTGGCGCACGGCCAGCGCACCTTGCTCACCTTGTGGCGCGATGATCAGGCGCAGGCGGCCGCGCTTTTCGACTTGCTCGAAGTGCACCTGCTGGTAGCGGGGCTCGGCGTCGCGTTCGTTGGGCACGATCCAGATCTGCAGGAAGTGCACGGGCTGCTCGGCCGAGTGGTTGAACTCGCTGTGCTGCACGCCGCTGCCAGCGCTCATCATCTGCACGTCGCCAGGTACGATCACCGAGCCCGTGCCCATCGAATCCTTGTGTTCCAGCGCGCCTTCGAGCACGTAGGAGAAGATTTCCATGTCGCGGTGGCCGTGGGTGCCGAAGCCCTGGGCCGGGGCGACGCGGTCGTCGTTGATCACCAGCAGGTCGGAGAAGCCTTGCTGGCGCGCATCGCGGTAGCTGCCGAACGAGAAGGTGTGGCGCGATTGCAGCCAGCCGTGATTGGCGCGGCCCCGGTGGTCAGCTTTGCGGATATCGATCATGATGTGTCCTTTTCGTTCGATGAAATTCATGCAAGGTCTGCGGCGTTATTGCTGCGTTTCTTGCTGCCATGAATGAAGTTTCTCGCTTTTGCATGCTGTGCAGATTGAAGGTTTTGGCTGTTCATCATCGATAATTTCGAACATGCTGAAACTATCTCTTGAAGCCATAGAAATCGTCGACGCGATTGCGCGTCACGGCTCGTTTGCCGCCGCTGCGGAGCGGCTGTGCAAGGTGCCGTCGACGATTTCCTATGCGGTCTCCAAGCTCGAAACCCAGCTGGGGCTGGCGCTGTTCGTGCGCAACGGCCCGCGCGTCACGCTGACGCCCGCGGGCCAGGAAATGCTCAAGGAAGGGCGCTGGCTGCTGGCGGCGGCGCGCCAGCTCGAATCGCGCATGCGGCAGATTTCCACGGGTTTCGAGGCGGAGCTGCGGCTGGTGCACGACTCGCTGATTCCCACCAGCGCGTTCAATCCCGACATCTGCGCGTTCGAGGACTTGAACTGCGGCACGCGCCTGCGCATAGGCAGCGAAGCGCTGACCGGCACCTGGGAGATGCTGCGCGAGGGACGGGCCGACCTGATCATTGCCGCGGGCGAAGGCCCGCCCGGTGGCGGCTACAAGGCCGTGGCCGTGGGCAGCCTGGATTTCGCCTTCTGCGTGACGGCCACGCACCCGCTGGTCGGCCTGCAGCGCCTGCTCACGCGCAACGACTTGCTGGAACACACGGCCATCGTCGTGGGGGATGGGGCGCGCTCGTCCGCGGACCGCACGGTGGGCTTGCTGCTGGGCCAGCGGCGCATCACCGTGCCGAGCATGCAGGCCAAGATCGCGGCCCAGGCCGCGGGGCTGGGCCATGGTTTTCTGCCGCGGGCCTGTGTGCGCGCCGACCTGGAGCAGGGCGTGCTGGTGGAGCTGCAGGTCGAGGAACCGCGCCCGCCCGAGACGTTCTGGCTGGCCTGGAGCACCGAGCGCATGGGCGAGGCGCTCAAGTGGTGGGTGCAGCGGCTCGACAGGCCGCTGTTGCCGGGGATTCTGCCCTTCTGATCAGCGGCGCATGCGTAGGATGAAGGCCGCGAGCGCCGTGGCCGTGGCCAGCGCGGTCACGCCCATCCAGCCGAACTGCGCGAACAGCATCGCGGCCGCTGCCGAGCCCGTGGCCATGCCGATGAACATGCCGGTGAACAGCACGGCATTGAGCCGGCTGCGCGCGGCGGCGTCCAGGCTGTAGATGATGCTCTGGTGGGCGATCAGCGCGGCCTGAATGCCCAGGTCGAAGCCTATGGCGGTGGCGACAAGCAGCCACAGCTGCGCGCCGGGCGGAATGAAGGCCGCGAGCGCCATGGTGGCGAACGACAGCGTCACCAGACCCGCACCCAGGCGCGTCACGATGCCGGGCCCATGCTTGTCGGCAATGCGTCCGGCGAGCGGCGCGGCCAGGGCGCCGGCCGCGCCCGCGAGGCCGAAGGCGCCCGCGGCTGCCGCACCCAGGTGGAAAGGGGCGCCGTGCAGCATCACGGCCAGCGTGGACCAGAACCCGCTGAAGCCCACGGCCAGCAGCGCCTGCGCCCAGGTCGCGCGCCGCAGCTCGGCATGCTGGCGCCACAGCGCGCCCAGCGAAGCCAGCAGCGCGAAATACGGCAGCTGCGTGGTCACGGCGAAGCGCGGCAGACGCCGCCAGGCGGCCAGTCCCAGCAGGGCGATGCTCACGGCGGCGCCAGCAAACATCGCGCGCCAGCCCCATTGCTCGGCCACGAAGCCGCTGACCACGCGCGACAGCAGAATGCCCAGCAGCAGGCCGGTCATCACCGTGCCCACGACCTTGCCGCGCTGCGCCGCGGGGGCCAGCGTCGCGGCGGCGGGAACGATGTCCTGCGCCAGCGTGGCCGACAGGCCTATGACGAGGCTCGCGGCCAGCAGTGTGATCAGCGAGGGCGCAATGGCGGCGAGCAGCAGCGCCGCGCACAGCACGCCGGCCTTGCCCAGAATGATGCGCCGCCGGTCATGCCGGTCGCCCAGCGGCGCCAGGAACAGAATGCCCAGCGCATAGCCGAACTGGGTCAGTGTGGGCAGCAGGCCCACCGATTGCGTGGAGGCGCCGATGTCCGTGCCCAGCACGCCCAGCATGGGCTGGCTGTAGTAGAGCGCGGCGACCGCGAGGCCCGCGCCGCTGGCGAGCAGCAGGGTCAGCGACAGGGGCAGTCCGGTCGCGGCTGAAGGCGCTGTTTCCGGGAGGGAGACGGGTGGGGAGGACATGGTGGGTTCCTGGAAATCGGTGGTGGGGGCCGAAGGCAAAGTCTGCATGCTGAAAATGCTTGCGCTGGCGAGGTACCGAGATTAATCTTTGCGTCCGATTAAATGAATATGCTGAATTCGCAATCTGCGGTTGCGGATAGCGCAAATATTGAACATGGACAAGCTGCACGCCCTGCGCGCTTTCATGGACGTCGCGCAAACCGGGGGATTTTCCAAGGCCGCCCAGCGCCGCGGTGTCGCGACCTCGTCGGTGACGCGCCTGATCGATGGCCTCGAAGCCTCGCTGGGCGTGGCGCTGCTCACGCGCTCGACGCGCCGGGTGACGCTCACCGATGCGGGCGCGGCCTACCTCGAGCAGGTTGCGCGGCTGCTGTCGGATCTGGACGAAGCCGATGGCAGCGTCTCGGATGGCGGCGCCGAGGCCGTGGGCCCGCTGCGCGTGTCGGTGCCAGTGACTTTCGGGCGACTGTGCCTGGGGCCGCATATCGCCGACTTCCTGCGCGCCCACCCGCGCGTGTCGCTGGACATGGTGCTGTCCGATGCCTATGTCGATCTGGCCGCGGAGCGCATCGACGTCGCGGTGCGCATTGGCGTGCCGGACAACCAGCCCCAGCTGATCGTGCGCGCGCTGGCCGAGCACCGCCGCTATGTGGTCGCGAGCCCGCAGTACCTGCGCTGCCACGGCACGCCGGCCCAGCCCGCCGACCTGGGTCTGCACGAGTGCCTGCGCTATGCCTACCAGTACCAGGCCGGACCGCAGCGCTGGTCTTTTCTGCACGCTGGTGAAGAACTGGGCGTGGAAGTCAACGGACGCCTTGCGGCCAACAGTGGCGACATCCTGCGCGAAGCTGCGCTGGGCGGCTGCGGCATCGCGCTGCTGTCGCACTGGCTGGTCGAGGACGACGTGCAGGCGGGGCGGCTGCAGCGGCTGTTCGCGGATTACGAGATCAATCCACGCGAGCACCGCGTGAGCGTGCATGCGGCCTATCTGCCCAATCGCCGGCATTCGCGCAAGGTGCAGGCGTTTCTCGCCTTTCTTGAGCAGTGCCTGGCGCCGGGCATGAAAAAAGCGCCCGGCCCCTGAAAGGCGGGCGCTTTCGCGCGGGTGCATGCCGGGCCTGCCCGGCTGCGCCTTACTGGATCTTGGCGCCCGATTCTTCGACCAGCTGCTTGGAGGCCTTGAAGTCGGCCTTGAACATCTTGTCGAAGTTGGCCACGCTCATGGCCTGGGGTTCAGCGCCCTGGGCCTGGATGGCGTCCTTGACTTCGGGCATGGCCAGCAGGCGGTTCACTTCGGCGTTGACCTTGTTCACGATGGCTGGGGGCGTGCCGGCGGGCATGAACAGGCCGTACCAGGTGCTGACGTCAAAGCCCTTGATGCCGCTTTCGGCCATAGTGGGCACGTCGGGCAGCGAGGTCGAGCGCTTGGCCGAAGTCACGGCCAGGGCGCGCAGCTTGCCGGCCTTGATCTGGCCGATGGCCGAAGGCACGGACGACACCAGCAGGTCCACATTGCCTGCCAGCGCATCCATCAGCGCGGGGTTGGAGCCCTTGTAGGGCACGTGGGTCAGCTGGATGGCCGAGGCCTTTTCCAGCAGCACGCCGGCGATATGGATGCTGGTGCCGTTGCCCGGCGAGCCATAGGTGACCTTGCCGGGGTTGGCCTTGGCGGCAGCGATCACGTCGGCCATGGTCTTGTAGGGCGAGTTCACGCTGGTGGCGATCACGATGGGCGTGTAGGCCACATGGGCGACGGGCGTCAGGTCCTTGATGGGATCCCAGGGCAGGTTCTTGTACAGGTAAGGGCCCAGGACCAGGTTGTCCTTCTGGCCCATGACCATGTCATAGCCCGTGGGCGCCGATTTGGCCGCATCGGAGATGCCGATGGTGCCGCCGGCGCCGGCCTTGTTCTCGGGTACCACGGTCCACTTGCTGACTTCGGTCAGCTTGTTGGCCACCACGCGCGCCAGGATGTCGGTGCCGCCACCGGGTGGGAAGGGGATGACCATGCGCACGGCTTTGGTCGGGTAGTCGGCGGCTGGAGGCTGGGCGGCGGCCGTGAAGCTGGCCGCGAAGGCGCAGGCCACGATGGAGGCGGAAATCAATGGACGAAACATGGGACAACAAACTCCGTGACGGATCGAAAAGAACGGCCACCTCGGACACGCACAGCTGCGGATAGCAACTGGCGCCGGGGCCGTTGACTGGAACAAAGTGGGCAGTTTCGATGATCGGGGAGGGTGTTTCCGCCATCAATGGGTGTTTGTCTCTAGGTCGTAGAGGCACGGCCAAGCGCAAAGCCTTGACCGTCTCACAGCCCGCGCCGTGCGCAGCGGGGTTGCCGACTGCGCGATCGCCGGACAGCGTGGCCGATAGGGCTGCGCTGCCGTGGCCCAGGGGTGCGGGCTGGGGGTGACAGCTTACTGCATTTTGTTACCCCGGCAGGCGAAAGAGGCTGGATAGGCCTGTCGACCTGAGCCGTCCGTGTGCTGCACCGCAGTGGGCCGGCTCAGGCTGTAGTGCTTTGGCCAGCGACCGGGCTTGCCTTCAAGCAGGACGGCCAGGGTTGCCAGCTCCACGTTGTTGTTGGACTGACCAGATCAAGCAGGTGCTGCCGGTGACGATTGGCTTTGCCGCTGTTGGCCCAGAACCAGGGTGCGGTCAGCGGTTCTCACGCCTACTGCCTGGCCGGGAGCAGGTGCGGTGCTCGGCTGCCTGGAGGGGTTTAGGGCCTCCAGCGTGTTGAGCGGCGGCTCAGATTCAGCAGGTTCCAACCTTCACAAAGGCCACTGCGTGGTTTTTTGGGAAAAATTGAGGAGATCGTCTGTCGCGGTCACCTGGGCCGAGCCGGCTTGGAGACGTTTGGGCTTGCCTGGGCGTCAGGCTCTGATCGAACTGTAAAAAACTGGTTAATTCACGTATCTAGGGCTTCTGAGGGCTATCTGGATATCTCGCATGCTACTTAGCTAGGGGCACCATATCTTGGGTGCCTCAACTGGCTTTGGCCAATGTCGGTGAAATATAACCTGGTGCAAGGGTTACGCTTGGTGCTCCATAAATGGAAAGTGGGTCTCGCAGCCAGAGATGGAATTCTTCTTTGTTTTCTTTGGATGCGGAATGGTCGGGTGAGCAATCTATCGCCCAAAGCTTCATCAGATATCCCACATTCGCAGCTCGAACATCGACTCTCAGTACGCCGTCTGGCATGTCGTAGTCAAGCAGTACCACTTCAGGTCGTTTGAGACTTGGATGTGGAATCAGCTCTAAATTGATGATCCGATTCCACTCGCTGTCAGCAACAGCGCTCTCATGCTTCGCGATTTCGTCATCTTCCAAGATGCTCGCTGAAAGAATTCTACGCAGAACAAAGTCTAGGAACTTCTCGTTCTTGCGGTCAAAAGCCCGTACGTGCCAGCGAACTCGATTGCTGACAAGGGCAAATGGAATAATTTCCCGCTCTGTCTCTCCGCTGCTAAAGGAGACATATCTGATCTTGATGACCTTGCCTTGATGAATTGCTCGGGCTACGAGGGCCAAGATTTCGACCTTAGGCATTGACAGTTCAGATGGAAGCTCGCACGACAGTAGGGGGCCTTGATCATGTCCAAGGCTGAGCGTGAGTCCCTGAGCAAGAGTCGCTAGGGCTTGGCGCGCCGAATGCGTATGCCATGGCTTGAACTCAGGTGTTGGGCGGTAGATCTTTTGCTTGTCTAGTTTGCAGTTGCCTGGTGCCAAGCTGAGGTACTGCGCAATCGTACGCGTAGCAACAACTGGTGAAATCCCAAAACGCTCCATCAAATCACTGCGACGCAGCTCTCCCAGGAAGTAAAGCTGGAAGTCAATAAACGCTAAACGTTCACGTTGTTTGTGCGTGAGTGCGGCACCTTGTTCGTACTCTAAGTTCTGTGTGCTGGGCATGTTTGTAATCATAGCATTTGGAGGAATGTAGTGAAAAAACGACCTGTTGACATGATCGTTTTGACCACATACATTAATCTATACGACTGCATTGGTCGTGCTTTTAAGGAGTTTCTATGGCAAAGAATCCACCTGTCGGCGATGGGCACCGCGTTGGTGCTGTGCGTGAGCGAAGTCAAACCCAGACTCCGGCTGGTAATTACGTCAAACGCGATAGCGCGTCGGGGCGCTTTATGGACGTGAAAACGTCCAGCATGGAGCCGTTTAAAGGCGTTCGCAAGGAGCGCAAGTGATGATCGATGACTTGCTCGAGGCTCTTCAGAACTACTTTGAGAGCAAGCCTAAGCGGCTCGTTTTGCTGGGAGCTTGCACCAGGAACATTGCGCTCCTGTGGCTCGCAGCTGGCTTGTATGCCCAAGCGGGAATTCTTGCCGTATCAATTGTTTCGCCTGCAGCTCGGGGCTCAAAAGATCCACAGGTGGCAATTGAGCAGCTAGTCCCTGGCATGCCGACATGGTGGGTTCCTGAACACCCAGTTAGCTTTGCCTTACTGATGGCTTCAGTTGCACTGGGCATTTGGATGCTGCATGCAGGCAAGAAGCTTGATCGCTTTATGGATCGCTATGTTTAAGGCAGAAACAACAATGGGCCATAAGCGTAAGCGTATGGCCCATTGTCATCCTATGGACACTTGTCAGACGACGGGTGTCAAGGAAGTTGCACTGAGGTCTCAATGCGTGTTTGGCGACCGCGAGTTTATCTCAGTTCACTTTTCCAGGGGCAAATTTCGTCTGGGAAAGGAGGTACCGAAGAATGGGTAAGCAGATGACTTTCGATTTCCCGATTCCTACAAACATGAAGATAGTGTTTCGACCCTATCGAACTTTGCGGAACGGGCGGCGTATTTGGGCACGCAGTTACGGCTTTAAGGCCTTCCCGATGCTAGTGCCGGTTTAAGAAAAAAAGTGGCTAGCAGTGACCTGCTTCTTCTTTGAGGAAGCAGGTCTTTTTTTGATCGATGCAGTTGGATGAAAAAGGCTGTCTGTGTTCGCGCATCTAGGTGGTGCTAGCCGTGGCTCCTACGGTGCCGCCGACCTCAATGCAGCCCGGCCAGCAACGGGGCCCTGTCAGCAGACGACTTACAGGCGACATCAGGGGGCGCTAGAAGGTACCGAAAGCAAACGTAGCCACCACCTTCAAGGGGGCTTAAGCGCCATCTTGTCGTGACGGTTTTGTCCCTAGCCGGGGCGGTCCATGCTGCGTCAGCGGCTCAGGGGGGGCCTCAATTTCTCACATCCGCCACTGGCTCGTGGCCGAAGTCCGGGCGTTGCAGCCAGGCCAGCACCAGGGCCGCGGCTTCCTCGGGGGAAGTCAGGTTGTCGTTGGCCTTGAGGGCGGCAAAACGCTGCAGGTCGGGAAACGCGGCCGGGTCGGCGTTGCGCAGCTGGACTTGCATGTCGGTGTCGATCACGCCTGGCGCCAGCGAGCACAGCTTGGCGCCATGGGGCTTGAGGCCTTCTTCCAGCGCCACGCAGCGCGTGAAGTGGTCCATGCCGGCCTTGGCCGCGCAATAGCCGGCTTGCGACGCCATGGGGCGCCGGCCCATGCCCGACGAGATGTTGAGTACTTTGCGCTGCGCAGGCCAGTGCTCGGTCGCGCCCAGGAAGGCGGCGGTGAGCAGCATGGGTGCTTCGAGCCCGACGCGCAGGGCCGGCGTCAGCTCTTCGGGCGTGAGCGAGGACAGCGGCGCGATCGGCGGCATGACGCCGGCGTTGTTGATCAGCGTGGCCTGGGCATAGCGGCCCGACGGCTGGCTTTTGAGCCAGTCGCCGAGTTGCGCCGCGACCGCGGCGGGCGCGCCGAGGTCGACCTGCCATTGCTGCAACTCGGCGCCAGCCGCCGTCGCGGCCTGGGCCAGTGCCTCGCTGCGGTTGCGCGCCAGGCAAATCAGGGTGTGGTGAGGGTCGAGCAATTGCTGGGCCATGGCCAGGCCCATGCCGCGCGAGCCGCCGGTCAGAATAATCAGATGGGATGTCATGCCCATGATGGTAACGGCGCTGGAGCGGGCGTGGGCTTGACTGGCGGGCCTGTCCTACGCGCCCAGATAGGCGGCGCGCACCGCGTCGTTGCGCAGCAGGTTGGCGCCGGTGTCCTGCAGTACCACGCGGCCGGTTTCCAGCACGTAGCCGCGGTCGGCGATCTGCAGCGCGCGGTTGGCGTTCTGCTCGACCAGGAATACCGTCACGCCGGCCGCGCGAATGGTCTGGATGATCTCGAAGATCTGGGCGATGATCAGCGGCGCCAGGCCCAGCGTGGGCTCGTCCATCAGCAGCAGCCGGGGCTTGGACATCAGCGCGCGGCCTATGGCCAGCATCTGCTGCTCGCCGCCGGACATGGTGGCGCTGCGCTGCTGGGCGCGTTCGCGCAGCCGCGGAAACAGGCCGAAGACATGCTCCATGCCGTCGCGTATGCCTTCCTTGCTGAGAAAGAAGCCGCCCATCATCAGGTTTTCGGTCACGGTGAGGTGGGGGAAGACCCGGCGCCCTTCGGGCGAGATGGCGATGCCCTTGCGCATGATCAGGTGCGTGGGCAGGCGCGTGATGTCTTCGCCTTCGAAGAGCACCCGGCCGCTGGTGGCGCGCGGCGTGCCGCACAGCGTCATCAGCAGCGAAGTCTTGCCCGCGCCATTGCAGCCGATCAAGGTCACGATTTCGCCAGGGTGTACTTCCAGGCTTACGTCGTTGACCGCGCAGATGGCTCCGTAGTGGGTGGAGACATGTTCGAATTGCAGCATCGCAGCCATCAGGCTTCTCCCAGGTAGGCTTTGATGACCCGTTCGTCGTGGCGTATGGCTTCGGGCGTGCCCATGGCAATCGGCTTGCCGTATTCCATCACCAGAATTCGCTCCGACACGCCCATTACCAGGCCCATGTCGTGCTCGATCAGCAGCACGGCCACGCCATGCTGCTGGCGCAGTTGGTCGATCAGATGCTGCAGGTCTTTTTTCTCCTGGGGGTTGAGACCGGCGGCCGGCTCGTCGAGCATCAGCACCTGGGGTTTGGTGATCATGCAGCGCGCGATTTCCAGCCGGCGCTGGTGGCCGTAGGCCAGGTTGCCGGCCGGTCGGTTGGCGTAGGCGCGCAGGCCCATGTAATCCAGCCAGTGCAAGGCGTTGTCCAGGGCCTGTTGTTCGGCGCGGCGGTAGCCGGCGGTGTTGAACAGGCCGGCCAGGAACGAAGTGCGGGCCTGGCGGTGCTGGGCGACCAGCAGGTTTTCCAGCGCCGTCATGGACTTGAACAGGCGCACGTTCTGGAAAGTGCGCACCACGCCGCGCCGGGCCACGTTGTGGCTGCCCAGGCCAGCGATGCTGCTCCCGGCCAGCGTGATGCCGCCGCCGCTGGGCTGGTAGAAGCCGCTGATGCAGTTGAAGACCGTGGTCTTGCCCGCGCCATTGGGGCCGATGATGGCAAATATCTCCTTGGGCTGCAGCGAGAACGCCACCTGGTCCACGGCCAGCAGCCCGCCAAAGCGCATGCTCAGCGCATTGACTTCCAGCAAGGCTTCGCTCATGTCGGCACCTCCACCTGGTGGCGCTTCATGGGCAGCAGGCCTTGGGGACGCCAGACCATCATCAGAATCATCACCAGGCCGAACATCAGCATGCGGTACTCGGAGAACTCGCGCGCCAACTCAGGCAGCACGGTGATCAGGATGGCGGCGATGATCACGCCCAGCTGCGAGCCCATGCCGCCGAGCACGACGATGGACAGAATCAGCGCCGATTCGATGAACGTGAAGGACTCGGGGTTGACGATACCTTGGCGGGCGGCAAAAAAAGCACCGCCCAGGCCGGCGAACATGGCTCCCAGCGTGAAGGCCGAGAGCTTGATCTTCATCGGGTTCATGCCCAGCGAGCGGCTGGCGATTTCGTCTTCGCGCAGCGCTTCCCAGGCCCGACCTATGGGCATGCGGATCAGGCGGCTGGAAATCCACAGCGTGATCGCGGCCAGCATCAGTGCCATCAGGTACAGGGCGATCACCATGTGTATCGACTGGAATTCCAGGCCGAAGAACTGGTGGAAGGTGGTACCGCCTTCGGTCGTCGGACTGCGGGTGAGCTCCAGGCCGAAGACCGTGGGCTTGGGAATGCCGGAAATGCCGTCGGGCCCGCCGGTGAAGCTGTTGAGGTTGGTCAGCAGCAGGCGAATGATTTCCCCGAAGCCCAGTGTCACGATGGCCAGGTAGTCGCCGCGCAGCCTCAGCACGGGAAAGCCCAGCACGAAGCCAAACGTCGCGGCCACGGCGCCGGCCAGTGGCAGGGCTTCCCAGAAGCTCCAGCCCAGCCAGTGGAACAGCAGCGCATAGGTGTAGGCGCCGACGGCGTAAAAGCCCACGAAGCCCAGGTCCAGCAGTCCGGCAAAGCCGACGACGATGTTCAGGCCCAGGCCCAGCATCACGTAGATCATGGCCAGGGTGGCGATGTCCACGGCGTTGCGGCCGGCAAAGAACGGCCAGGACACGGCCATCAGCGCCACGGCCAGCAGCAGGCCCTGGCGCTGGCGGCTGGTGACGGCCGGCAACTGGGGGCGGGGCAGGTGGGTCAGGCTAGGCAGCAGCATCGCCAGCCAGGGGCGCAGCAGTTGCACGGCAAACACCAGGGCGCAGGCCCAGGCCACGGTGTCCCAGCGCGGCACGACGACCGTGTGGCCGCCCGCGCGCTCCAGGTGCAGGCCGAAGATGGGAATCACCACCAGCGCGGTGAGCACGGTGGAGATCAGTGCGCCTTGCAGGTTGCTGCGCAGGGAAGGGCGTGTGGTGGATTGGGCTGCCATCAGACTTTCTCCACTTCAGGTTTGCCCAGCAGACCGGTGGGGCGTACCAGCAGGATTAGCACCAGCAGCGTGAAGGCCACGATGTCCTTGTATTCCGAGGAGATGTAGGCCGCGGCCAGCGTTTCGGCCACGCCCAGCAGCACGCCGCCGAGCATGGCCCCGGGAATGCTGCCTATGCCGCCGAGCACGGCCGCGGTGAAGGCCTTGATGCCGGCCAGAAAGCCGATGAAGGGGTTGAGCTTGCCCACGGCCAGCGCGATCAGCACGCCGCCCACGGCGGCCAGCACCGCGCCGAGGATGAAGGTGAACGAGATCACGCGGTTGGTGTCTATGCCCAGCAGGTTGGCCATGTGCATGTCCTGCGCGCAGGCACGCGAAGCGCGGCCCATGCGCGAGTGGCGGATGTAGAGCGTGAGCAGCACCATCAGCACCACGGCGACCACGATGATCATGATGCGCGTATAGGGAATGAAGACTTCAAAGCTGCCGTTGGCACCGCCGAACTGCAGCGCGCCGGGCAGCAGCGAAGGCACGGCCATGTCGCGCGCACCCTGGCCCAGCGCGACCCAGTTCTGCAGAAAGATGGACATGCCGATGGCCGAGATCAGTGCCACCAGTCGCGGGCTGTTGCGCACCGGTTTATAGGCCACCTGCTCGACCACGAAGCCGTAGATGCCGGTGATGATTACTGCCACGGTCAGCATCAGGGCGATGACCAGCCAGATCGGCACGCCGCCCTGGGTGCCCACGGCCGACAGGGTGACCAGACCGATGTAGGCACCGATCATGTAGATATCGCCATGGGCAAAGTTGATCATGCCGATGATGCCGTAGACCATGGTGTAGCCAATGGCGATCAAGGCGTAGATCGCGCCCAGCGACAGCCCGTTGAACAGCTGTTGCATGAGCTGGGGTAAAAAGTCGTCCATGGTGCATCCACCTTCCACAAGAAATCAGCATCTAGATGCGACAAGATGGTGCCCAGGCAAGCTGAGCACCATCCAGAGGTTGCTATCTAACCCGCGGAATTACTTGGCCGCTGGCGTCTTGCTACCGTCCTTGTGCCACTCGAACACCTGGAAGTCAAATGCTTTCAAATCCCCTTGCTTGTTCCAGCCGATGGTACCCAGCGCCGTGTCGAAACTGGCCTTGTGCAGGTGGTCGGCGACCTTGGCAGGGTTGTCGCCCACGGCCTTGATGCTTTCCAGCAGGGACTGCACGGCGGCAAAGGAGGTCAGCTGGAAAGCGCCCGAAGGATTGCGCTTCTTGTCCTGGAAGGCCTTGACCACGGCGGCGTTCTTGGGGTTGGCCGCGAAGTCGGCGGGCAGGGTCACCAGCATGCCTTCGACGGCATTGCCGGCGATGGCATTGACTTCGGGGTTGCCCACGCCTTCAGGGCCCATCATGCGCACCTTGAGGCCTTGCTCGGCGGCCTGGCGCAGCAGCAGGCCCATTTCGGGGTGGTAGCCGCCGTAGTAGACAAAGTCCACGCCATTGCTCTTGAGCTTGGTGATCACGGCCGAATAATCGCTGTCGCCGGCATTGATGCCTTCGAACAGGACGACGTTGATGCCGGCTTTCTTCAGGTCGTCGCGCACCGAGGTGGCAATGCCCTGGCCGTACGACTGCTTGTCGTGCACCACGGCGACTTTCTTGGGCTTGGCCTTGTTGATGATGAACTTGGCGGCCGAAGGGCCTTGCTGGTCGTCGCGGCCGATGGTGCGGAAGATGTAGTGGTAGTTCTTGCCGTCGGTCAGCGCGGGCGAAGTGGCCGAGGGCGTGACGACGACCACGCCTTCGTTGTTGTAGATCGGGGCGGCGGCAATCGATGCACCCGAGCAGACGGGGCCGACCACGTAACCGATCTTGGCGTTGATCACGCGGTTGGCGGCCACCGGGCCCTGCTTGGGTTCGCAGGCATCATCCACGGCCACCAGCTCGATCTGCTTGCCTTTGATGCCGCCGGCGGCATTGGCCATTTCCACCGCGGTGGACGCGCCCTCCTTGACCATGTCTCCGTATTGGGTCAGCGGACCGGTGGTCGGGATGACCATGGCGATGCGGATGTTTTGCGCGTGGGCCACTGGCAACAGACTGGCGGCAGCCAGACCCACGGCGGCGACGATGGTGTGCAGGCGAAAAGGCGTGTGCATGGCGATCTCCTTGGACTTTGGTTAAGCAGATGCGGTATGCCAGAAGCCATGAGAGATGGTTTCTGGCCCCAGGAGATCAGCTTATGCCGGCGCCAGAAGGCCGCAATAGGGTATGTGCGGGGGTGTGCTTGCGCGTGGAAGATGGCTGGCTGTGCAGGCCGGCCGCGGCCCCGGGTTTGTCCGGGCCAGGGCGTGCGTCAGAACGGCGCGGGCGAAGTGAATTCGCGCCAGTCGCCGTGGCGCGGATGCTGCAGTCCCAATTGCTGTGCGTGCAGCAGCAGGCGCGGCGCCAGCGCCTGGATGGCTTCGCTGGCGTAGAGGGCGTCGCCCAGAATGGGATGGCCGATGTGCGCGAGGTGCAGGCGCAACTGGTGGGTGCGGCCGGTGATGGGCTCGAGTTCCAGCCGGGTGCAGCCGGGCCAGCCCGGCGGGTTGTGCTCCAGCACGCGCCAGCGCGTCTGGCTGGCTTTGCCCGCGGCATCGATGATGCGCAGCGGCCTGCGGGGCCAGTCGGCCGCTATCGGCGCGTCGATGGTCTGCCAGCCGCCGTCGGCATCCAGGCCGGGCAGGCCGTGGACGATGGCCACATAGCGCTTGTGGATGGCACGCTGCTCGAAAGCCAGGCTCAGCTGGCGCTGCACGGCCAGCGAGCAGGCCATCAGCACCAGGCCCGAAGTCGACATGTCGAGCCGGTGCACGATCAGCGCCTGCGGCCAGCGGGCCTGGGCGCGTGCGCTGAGGCAGTCCTGTTTGTCTTCGCCGCGCCCGGGCACGCACAGCAGGCCCGAAGGCTTGTCCAGCACCAACAGGTCCTCGTCCGCGGCGATGCAGTCCATCTGCGCCAGATGCTGCTCCACGGCTAGTTGCGCGCCGGCGTGTTCAGCAACTGGTCCACGGTGGTGCACAGCTCTTCCACGTCGTTGGGCTTGTGGATCAGTGCGCGCGCGCCCGCGGCCAGTGCGGCTTTTTCGATTTCGGCCGTGACATAGCCCGAAGCCAGCGCCACCGGCAGCTCCGGACGCAGGGCGATGGCGGCATGCACCAGGTCCACGCCGGAAAAGCCCGGCATGTTGTAGTCGGTGACCAGCAGGTCGTAGCGCTGGGGTTGGGTTTGCAGCGCGACCAGGGCTTCGCGTGGATCGGTGAAGCCGCTGACTTCATAGCCGCGCCGGCGCAGCAGGCGCTGTACCAGAAACACCAGTGCCTGGTCGTCGTCGACATACATCACATGCCGGCTGGGCGCACCGTCCACCGGGCCGGTGTTGAGCGCCGGGCGGCGCGGTGCAGGCGTGGCCAGCACCGGCACCGAGCTTCCGGCCACGGGGAAATACAGGGTAAAGCGGCTGCCTTCGCCCGGCGTGCTGACCACGTCCACGGCACCGCCATGGGTGCGCATTACGCCATGCACCACGGCCAGGCCCAGGCCCGTGCCCTGGCCCACGGGCTTGGTGGTGAAGAAGGGCTCGAAAATGCGCTGCACGGTGGCCGCATCCATGCCCGGCCCGTTGTCCTGCACGCTCAAGGCGACATAGCTGGCCAGCGGGAGCCCCAGGCGATCGCTGAGCCGCTGGTCGGGAAGGGCGAGGTTGGCGGTGACCTGGATCATGCCGCGCGCGTCGCCGATGGCATGGACGGCATTGGTGGTGAGGTTGAACAGCGCCTGCTCGACCTGGGTGGCGTCCCCCAGCAGCGCCGGCAGCTGGGGCGCGATGTGCGAATGCAGGGCGATGGCCGGCGGCAAGGTCACGCGCAGCAGGCGCTCGGTGTCGAAAATCACTTCGGCGGCCGGCACCGCGCAGCGCGTGGGCGGCTCGTTGCGGCTGAAGGTGAGAATCTGGCGCACCAGGTCGCGCGCGCGCCGGCCGGCTTTTTCGATCTCCAGCAGGCTTTCCAGGACTTGCGAGCTTTCGGGGCAGTCGGTCCGGGCCAGCTCCACATTGCCCAGAATGGCGCCGACGATGTTGTTGAAATCGTGGGCAATGCCGCCGGCCATGGTGCCCACGGCCTGCATCTTGTGGGACTCGCGCAGCTGGGCTTCGAGCTCGCTGCGATGGGCTTCGGCTTTCTTGCGGCTGGTGAGGTCGCGGGCGAACACCGTGGTCGTGGTTTCACCGCCGCCATGCTGCACGAAAGCCACGCTCACTTCCACCGCCAGTTGCTTGCCGCTGGCGGTGCAGGCCGTCATCTCGCCGAGCACGGCCTGGGTGGTCAGCGAGGCAAACGCCAGCGCCTGCGCCGCATCGGGCAGGAAGCGTTCCAGCGGGCTGCCCAGCGCGTCCTCGGAGGCGCAGGTGAACAGCGCGGCGGCCGTGGGGTTGAACACCGTGATGCGCTGCGCGTTGTCCACGCAGAGAATGGCGTCGAGGCTGGAATTGATCACCGACTCCAGTCGGCGCTCGCTGGCGAACAGCTGCTTGTTGCGTTCCTGCAGCGCCAGTCGCTCGGCCAGCAAAGGGCCTTGGTCGACCACGGCGCAGAGAAACTGGGCGATCGGCGGGCCTTTTTTCTGCGGAATCTCGATGCAGGCAATGTGCAGGTCGCCGCACAGATGGACATCGTCATTGACGATGAACACCACTTCATGCACCTCGCTGCCGCCGCGTTCGCGTGCGGCGATGAAGGCATTGCAGACGCGATCGGCATGGCTTTCGCAGACCAGCGGCATGAAAGAGACCAGCAGGCGGTCGCGTTCCGTGGGCTGGAAGGCGTTGTGCGCCATGGCATTGGCCTGGATCACCATGTCGTGCTCGTCGAGCACCAGCAGGGGCAGGGGAATGCTGGCGAACAAGGCTTCGAAGCGCTCGGAGGCGCTTTCGGCCACGGCCTGGCTGTAATCCAGCACCTTGTTCTGGATTTCCAGCTCGTGCTGGTAGTTGCGCAGCTCCGCTACCAGGGTGTCCAGCGGGTCATCGGCGACGGGAACGACCGGCTCCAGCGACCAGGGGCGGGACGGGAGTTCCTGCATCTCGTCGATGCCGGGACCCATCAGGGTGTGCAAGTCGAGCGGGTCGTCTTTGCGCAGAAGAAAGGACAGGTCGGGACGGCTCATGGATGGTGGGGCAGTGGCCGTACGGTAGAGGAACTCGCAGACGCCGCGCAGTGTAAGCCCGGCCCTCAATCACCACAAGCGCGGCAGGGTAGAAGGCGGACAACCCACTCAGTTATCCATGGCCCATGCAAGCAGCGCGCCCCGGAAAGGGGCGCATCAATACTCGTTCAGAGGGATACAGCTGCAAAAGAGGTTGCGGTCGCCATGCACGTTGTCGATACGCGCCACTGGCGGCCAGTACTTGGCGTGGCGCAGTACCGGCACGGGGAAGGCCGCCTGTTCGCGGCTGTAGCCATGGGGCCAGGCGGCGGCCAGCAGCTGCTCGGCGGTGTGCGGGGCGTTCTTGAGCAGGTTGCCTTCGCGCGCGGCGTCGCCGGACTCGATCTGCCGGATTTCTTCACGGATGGCGATCATGGCGTCGATGAAGCGCTCGATTTCCGCCAGCGGCTCGCTTTCCGTGGGCTCTATCATCAAGGTGTTGGGCACGGGAAACGACAGCGTGGGCGCATGCAGGCCGTAGTCGATCAGCCGCTTGGCCACATCCTCGGCCATCACGCCGCTCGTGGCCTTGAAGCCGCGCAGGTCCAGAATGCATTCGTGGCCCACGCGCGCCGGCAGGCCCGGGGCGCTGGCGCTGGCATAAAGCGTGGGGTAGTGCGCCTGCAGGCGGCAACTGATGTAGTTGGCGCTGAGGATGGCGGTTTCGCTGGCGCGGCGCAGGCCCTCGGCGCCCATCATGCGCATGTACATCCAGCTGATGGGCAGCACGGCGGCATTGCCCAGTGGGGCGGCGCTCACCGCGCCCACGCCCGAGACCAGACCGGTCGAGGCATGGCCGGGCAGGAAGGGCACCAGGTCCTGGACCACGCAGACCGGGCCCACGCCCGGGCCGCCGCCGCCATGCGGAATGCAGAAAGTCTTGTGCAGGTTCAAGTGGCTGACATCGCCGCCGAATTCGCCGGGCGCGGCAATGCCCACCATGGCGTTCATGTTGGCGCCGTCGACATAGACGCGCCCGCCGTGCTGGTGCACCAGCGCGCACAGCGCCTCGACCTGGGGCTCGAACACACCATGGGTGCTGGGGTAGGTGATCATCACGCAGGACAGGCGTTCGCTGTACTGCACGCACTTGGCGGCCAGGTCGGTGAGGTCCACATTGCCCTGGGCATCGCAGGCCGTGACCACCACTTCCAGGCCGACCATTTGCGCGCTCGCCGGGTTGGTGCCGTGGGCGCTGGACGGGATCAGGCAGATGTCGCGCTGGCCCTGGCCCTGGGCCGCGTGGAAGGCGCGGATCGCCAGCAGCCCCGCATATTCGCCTTGCGAGCCGGCATTGGGTTGCAGGCTGATGCCCGCATAGCCCGTGGCTTCGCTGAGCCAGGCCCGTAGCTGGGCATCGAGCTGTCGATAGCCGGCCAACTGCTCGGAGGGCGCGAACGGGTGGATATGGGCGAACTCCGGCCAGGTGATGGGAATCATCTCGCTGGTCGCGTTGAGCTTCATGGTGCACGAGCCCAGCGGGATCATGCTGCGGTCCAGCGCCAGGTCCTTGTCCGACAGCCGGCGGATATAGCGCAGCATGGACGTTTCCGCATGGTGGCGATGGAACACCGGATGGGTCAGGAAGTGGCTGCGGCGGCGCAGGGCGGCGGGAATGCGCAGCGCCACGCCGGCTTCAAAGGCTGCGAACTGGGGCAGGGCCTGGCCGGGCGCGGCAAAGATCCGCCACAGCAGTTCGATGTCGGCGCGGGTCGTGGTCTCGTCCAGCGCGATGCATAACGACTCGGGCGAATGCAGGCGCAGATTCGCGCCCAGACTGACGGCGCGCGCGGCCAGGGCCCGCGTCGCCCGCCCGGTGTGCAGGCACAGGGTGTCGAAGGCCCCGTGGTCGGCCACGGAATGGCCCAGCGTTGTGAGCCCCTGGGCCAGGATGGCGGTGTAGCTGGCCACGCGCTGGGCGATGCGCTCCAGGCCCTGGGGGCCGTGGTAGACCGCGTACATGCTGGCGATCACGGCCGGCAGCACCTGGGCGGTGCAGATGTTGCTGGTGGCCTTTTCGCGGCGAATGTGCTGCTCGCGCGTCTGCAAGGCCAGGCGATAGGCCGGCTGGCCCTGGCTGTCGAGGCTGACGCCGACCAGCCGCCCGGGCAGCGAGCGCTTGTAGCTGTCGCGGCAGGCCATGAAAGCCGCATGCGGGCCGCCCGCGCCCATGGGCATGCCCAGGCGCTGGCTGCTGCCGACGACGATGTCGGCGCCCCATTCGCCGGGCGGGGTCAGCAGAGTCAAGGCCAGCAGGTCGGTGGCGACAATGAACGCGGCCTGGCGTGCGTGGGCCTGGATGGCGTCGGCGCTGAAGTCACGGATGCGTCCGTCGGTGCCCGGGTACTGGGCCAGCGCGGCGAAGTAGTCGCCGGCCAGTGCTTTACTCCAGGCCTGGGGTGAATCCGTGAGCACCACTTCAATGTCCAGCGGCGCGGCGCGGGTCTGAATGACTTCCACGGTTTGCGGGTGGGTGTCGCCGGCCACCAGAAAGCGCCGGCTGGTCGACTCCGTCATGCGCAGCGCCAAGGTCATGGCTTCGGCCGCGGCCGTGGCCTCGTCGAGCAGCGAGGCATTGGCGATGGGCATGGCCGTCAGGTCGCAGACCATGGTCTGGAAGTTGATCAGCGCTTCGAGCCGGCCCTGGGAAATTTCTGCCTGGTAAGGCGTGTAGGCGGTGTACCAGGCGGGGTTCTCCAGCACATTGCGCAGGATCACGCCCGGTGTGTGGGTGCCGTAATAGCCCTGGCCGATGAAGCTTTTGAGCACCTGGTTGCCAGCGGCCAGGGCCTTGAGTTCGGCCAGCGCCTGGGCTTCGCCCACGGCTGGGGGCAGGCGCATGGGCTGGCGCCGCGCAATGCCTGGCGGCACGATCTCCTCGATCAGGGCGCGGCGCGACTCGGCGCCGATCGCCGCCAGCATCAGCGCTTCATCTTCCGGGCTCAGCCCGATGTGGCGGGCGATGAACTCGGCGGGGTTCTCTAGGGTGTGTAGCGCGGGAGTGGAAGGCATCGTCATGGCAGAACCTGTGAAAGCAGCGAAAGACCGAAAGCAGACCGCCGGGTGTGAGCCCGGCTCCCCCGCGGGGATTACTCTTGTGTAAAGGCCGTGTACGTGGCCTCGTCCAGCAAGGCGGACAGCTGCTCCGGATCGCTGAGCTTGATCTTGAAGAACCAGCCCGCGCCCAGTGGATCGGAATTGGCCAGCGAAGGGTCGTCGCGCAGGGCTTCGTTGACTTCGACGATTTCGCCGTTCACGGGCATATAGATGTCGGCCGCGGCCTTGACGGACTCGACCACGCCAGCGACTTCGCCCTGGGCGAAGGTCTTGCCGACTTCGGGCAGCTCGACGAACACCACGTCACCCAGCGCATCCTGGGCATGCACGGTGATGCCGACGACAGCAGCGGCCTGGTCGGCGGCGTTGATCCACTCATGGTCTTTGGAAAATTGAACGCTCATGAAGACTCCAAGAAAAAGCAAAAAAGACAGGGTGAGAAAAGCCAGTCCGCACTGTATCCCGTCGCCGGGGGTATTTCGGACATGCTCAGCCGCGGTGGTAGCGACTGGGCACAAAAGGCAGGGGAATGACTTCCATGGGCACGGGCTTGCCGCGCACCAGGGCGTGCAGGCGGGTGCCGGGCGCGGCAAAGGCGGGCTCCACATAGGCCTGGGCAATGGCCTGGTTCAGGCTGGGCGACAGCAGGCCGCTGGTGACCTGGCCGATCTGGCGGCCGCTGTCGTCGTGCAGGGGCGCAGGCTCGCGCACCGGTATGCGTTCCAGCGCCCGCAGGCCCACGCGCTGGCGGCTGCGCAGCGCGGGCTGGTCGATTTGCGCGAGCAGCCGGTCGGCGCCGGGAAAGCCGCCGGCGCGCGCACCGCCTGAGCGGCGCACTTTCTGCACGGCCCACAGCAGGCCGGCTTCGGCCGGGGTGGTGCTGGCGTCGAGCTCGTTGCCGTAGAGGCACATGCCGGCTTCGAGGCGCAGCGAGTTGCGCGCGCCCAGGCCCGCGGGCGCGACTTCGGGGTGGTGCAGCAGGGCCCGGGCAAAGGCTTCGGCCAGCGGGCCGGGCAGGGAAATCTCAAAACCGTCTTCGCCGGTATAACCGCTGCGGGTGATGAACAGCTCGCAGCCTTCCCAGACAAAGGCCGCGCCGTCCATGAACAGCAGCTGCTGCACGCCGGGCACCAACTGCTGCAGCACGCTCGCGGCGAGCGGGCCTTGCAGGGCCAGCAAGGCCTGCTCGCCCAGGGGCTCGATCTCGCAGAGGTTGGCGATACGGGCTTGCAGATGGGCCAGGTCGGCCTTCTTGCAGGCGCCGTTGACCACCAGCAGGAAGTCGTTGCCGCGGTTGACCAGCATCAAGTCGTCGAGGATGCCGGCCTGGTCATTGAGCAGCAGGCCGTAGCGCTGGCGGTTGACGGCCAGGTCTTGCAGGTCCATGGGCATCAGCGATTCGAGCGCCGCAGCGGCGCCGCCGCCGACCAGGCGCAGCTGGCCCATGTGGGAGACATCGAACAGGCTCGCGGATTGGCGGGTCTGGGTGTGTTCGGCCATCAGGCCGGCCGGGAATTGCACCGGCATGTGGTAGCCGGCGAATTCCACCATGCGCGCGCCCAGTTCCAGGTGCAGGGAGTGCAGCGGTGTGTGCAGCAGCTCGCCCGGCGCGGCGCTGGGGAAATGGGGAGCGGAGGGGCAGGGCACAGCGGTCATGGTCGGTCTCTCCAAGGCAGGCACGGCGCCGGGGCCGCGCATGCACAAGCATGGCACAGTCCGTGGCGATCGAATGCCCTGCTGTCCGCTTTACCTGAGAGATTCACCGACGCCGGTGGGCGTGGGTTTGCTCCTTCGGTGGGCGACCGTGCCGTGTCCGGCGGCCGCCTCTCTCCAGCCAGGCACGCCCGCGCGATGGCGGACGTTGGTCAGTCCTTTTGCCTGAGCGTTTGGGGCGGGAAGCTCCTGCGCCTTCGGCGGTGCGACGTGCAGCCAGCGGCCGCGCAGCACTCTCTCCTGACAGCGCAAATTCTACCGGCTTCGCGCGCATTCCGGGCGCACGGACCGCCGGTTTCCTGCCCATATGCAAATTCCCGCCAGCGATAAGGCAGTGCCTACACTGGCGCCAGATTTTGCCAATACTCTGGAGACTTGCAATGCCACTCACCCTGGGCGACACCCTGTCATGGCCTGCGCGCTACCTGCCCCACAAGACGGCCCTGGTGGCTTGGGATGGGGGCCAGCGCCGCGCCTGGACCTATGCGCAACTAGAAGCCGAGGTCAACCGCCACGCCCATGGCTTGCAGGCGCTGGGCCTGGCGCGCGGCGATGTGGTGGCCGCGTTTCTCTACAACACGCCGGCCTTTGTCTTCACTTTGCTGGCCGCGGCGCGCATAGGCGCCGTGTTCAATCCCATCAACTACCGGCTCGCGCCGCAGGAGCTGGCCTTCATCCTGGGCGACGGCCAGGCCCGCGCTCTGGTGTTCGAGCGCGAAGGCGCCGAAGTCGTGGCCCGTGCCCAGGCCTTGCTGGCGGGCGAGAGCGCCGGCGTGGCCCACTGGATTTACGCCGACGAGGGAGTTGGCGATGTCTCGCCCGCAGGCACGACAGCGCGTCTGAGCGCGCTGGCCGCAGGCCAATCCAGCCAGGCGCCGGCCATCGCCGTGGACGAAACCGACCCCTGCATCCTGATGTACACCAGCGGCACGACGGGCCGGCCCAAGGGCGTGCTGCACACCCACCGCAGCAAGATCGCGCACAACGCCTTGATGCACCAGGTGATGCAGTTCAGGCGCGAAGACGTAGGCCTGTCGCTGGCGCCGCTCAACCATACGGCCGAGCTGCACACCAGTTTCCTGCCGCGTCTGCAGGTGGGCTCGACGCTGGTGCTGCAGCGGCGCTTTGACGCGGCCGAGGCCTGGCGCCTGGTCGAGGAAGAAAAAGTCAGCTTCTTCTTTGCCGCGCCGACCATGGTCTCCATGCTGCTCAACGCGCCCGAACTCGCCGCGCGCGACACCCGCAGCCTGCGCCTGGTGGAGTATGGCGGCGCGTCCATGGCGCCGCACCTGATACGCGAATGGACGCGCCAGGTGGGCTCGGGCCTGGTCCAGGTGTTCGGCACCACCGAAATGGGCCCTTGCATGTCGGTGCTCTATCCGCACGAGCAGCTGTCGCATGCGGGCTCGGCCGGACTGCCGGCGCTGAGCCATGACCTGGTCGTGGCCCAGCTGCCCGCGGACGGCAGCCCCAGTGATCCGGCGCAGCCTTGCACCGTCGGCGAAGTCGGTGAAATCCTGGTGCGCGGCCCCTGCATGATGGCCGGCTACCTCCACCGCCCCGAAGCCAATGCGCGCGCCCTGGCCCATGGCTGGTACCACACGGGCGACATGGGCCATCTCGACGCCGACGGCTACCTGTGGATACGCGACCGGCTGGACTACATGATCAATTCGGGCGCCGAGAACGTCTACCCGCGCGAAGTCGAGGATGCCTTGATCGAGCATCCGGGCGTGCTGGAAGTGGCCGTGGTCGGCGAGGCCGATGCGCGCTGGGGCCAGGTGGTGGTGGCGCATGTGGTGCGCAAGGGCGCGGCCCCGGCCGACGCCACCTTGCTCGATGCCTACCTGGTGCAGGGCGATCGTCTGGCACCCTACAAGCGGCCGCGGCGCTACCATTTTGTCGATAGCCTGCCCAAGACCACCAGCGGCAAGATACAAAAGCACTTGCTGCGCGTGCCGGCCTAGCCCGCGGGCCGGGCCTCTTCACAGGAGAGATGCCATGCCCATGCCCGAACGCATATTCGATCTGCACACGCATTTGTTCAATGCGCGTTATGTGCCGCTGGCCAGCCTGATCGCCCACGCCATGGGCCGGGACGAAAGCCGCCTGGCCCAGCAGGTCGCGCGTCTGCTGCAGGCCTTGACCGGTTCGGCCTATGCGGCGGTGCCGGTCGAAGCCGTGTTCGCGCAGTCGCCCCTGGATGCGCTGCAAGAGGAGTGCCTGGAACATATCTGGCGTGTCGCCGAGCACGAATTGCTGCTCAGCACCGGTTCGCTGGCGGCCATGGAGCTGGGGCCGGCGCCGCTGCTGGACCAGGCGCTGGATGCGCCGGTGTTCGACCGATTGCGCGCATCGGAGCTGATGGAAATCCTCGACAGTCTGGACCGCGTGGACTACGCCGCCGAAGGCTGGTCCGTGCCGCTGCCGACGGATGAGGCCATGCCCACGGCGCAGCCTTTGGAGGCGGGCGGGCGGTTCGCGGGCTTTCTGGGCTGGGCCAGGCAGGTGGTCAAGAGGGCCTTGTGGATCGTGACCCGGCTGATGGACCCCCAGGCCTGGGGCGAGGCCACGAACTACCTGGCGTTCTTCCTGACCTTGCTGCATTCGGAAGACCAGTTGCTGCACAAACTCTGGGCGGGCTACGGCCCGGGTCTGCCGCCCTTGCAGTCGGCGCACTATCTGCTGGACATGCAGCTGGCCTATCCCGGGCACGAGTCGCCGTTCTATCCCTTGCATCCGGTGCAGGAGGACCGCATGCAGACCTTGCAGCGCACGTACCCGGCGCGCTTGTTCGGCTTCAGCGCTTTCGATCCGCGGCGTGTGGATTGGCAGGAGCGTGCCCTGCAAGCGCAGGCCAAAGGCTTTGTCGGTTTCAAGTTCTACCCCGGCATGGGCATCAAGCCCATGGGCAATGAGCCCATGATTCAGGCCCGGGTCGATGCTTTCCTCGACTTCTGCGTGGAGCGCGACCTGCCGGTGTTCGCGCACTGCACCCCCGTGGGTTTTCAGACCCGTTTCAAGCTCGGCGGCTACGCCCACCCGCGCTACTGGCGCGAAGTGCTGCAGCAGCCGCGCTGGCACGGCCTGCGCCTGTGCCTGGGCCATGCGGGCGGTGGGCGCATGGCCAACGGGCCGCTGCATTCGCCGGGCTGGATGGCCGAGACCGATGCACAGTGGCAGGAGGAAGACAACTTCGCGCGCATCGTGACCGAGCTGTGCGCGACCTATCCCCAGGTCTATTGCGAAGTCGGCTACATGACCGAGCTGCTGGTCGATGCGCGCCTGGCCGTTTTCGAGAGAAATCTCCAGCGCGCGCGCGAGTCGGCACGGGCCGCGGGCCGGCCGTACGAACTGCTGGACAAGATGGCCTATGGCTCGGACTGGCATATGCCCGATGTGGTCTCGCGCACGCGCCGCTACCTGGATGTGTTTCTGGCGCTGATGGACCGCCCGGCCTATGCCGCGCACCGGGAAGCGTTCTTCTGGCAGAACGCCTACCGGTTCCTGCGGCTGCCGTCGTGAGGGCTGGAGTGGCCTGCCGGCGCAAAAAAAGCCAGCACAGGCAAAGCGGTGCTGGCTTGGAAACCGGGGCCTGGCCTCAGTAAGGCTCGGCCTTGACCTGCATGTCCTTGTAATCGACGATGCGCGAGCCCTTGACCAGGCGGTAGCCCAGCCAGATCAGCAGGAACACCGGCAGACCGATGTAGGTGGCGATCACGCCGCCCCAGTCGATGCGGTCCTGGGTGAAGGCGTGGTAGTTCTGGCCCAGGGTGATGATCAGGCACAGGATGAACGCGAAAATCGGGCCGAACGGAAAGCCGGCCGCGCGGTAGGGCAGCGCCCCCAGGTCCAGGCCCTGGGCCAGATAGCCCTTGCGGAAGCGGTAGTGGCTGATGGCAATGCCCAGCCAGGCGATGAAGCCCGTCATGCCCGACAGGTTCAGCAGCCAGATGTAGACCGCCTGGGGGCTGAAGATGTTGGTCAGAAAGCACAGGGCCGCCACGGCCGTGGTCGCCAGCAGGGCCATCATCGGCACGCCGTTGCTGTTGATGCGGCGGAAAATCTGCGGCGCCATGCGCTGGCAGGCCAGGTTGTAGAGCATGCGGGTCGAGGCATACATGCCGGAGTTGCCCGCCGACAGCACCGAAGTCAGCACCACTGCATTCATCACCGCCGCGGCCGACAGCAGGCCGGCGTGCTCGAACACCAGCGTGAAGGGGCTGACGCTGATGTCGCTGACGTCGTTGCGCAACAGCTGCGGGTCGTTGTAGGGCAGCAGCAGGCTGATGATCAGGATGGCGAACACATAGAACAGCAGAATGCGCCAGAACACCTTGCGCACCGCGCGCGGCACGTTGCGCGCCGGGTCTTCGGACTCGCCGGCGGCGATGCCGATCAGCTCCGTGCCCTGGAAAGAGAAGCCGACGATCATGGCCACACCGATCAGCGTGGCGAAGCCACCCGCAAAGGGCGCCTCGCCCACGGTCCAGTTGGCCAGATTGCCCCACAGGCCGTCGGGCGAGCCGCCTTGCATGATGCCCAGCACCATGGCCAGGCCCAGGCCGATGAAGACGATCACCGTGACCACCTTGATCGCGGCAAACCAGTATTCGGCTTCGCCAAAGCCCTTGACCGAAATGGCGTTGAGCCCAAACATCAGTGCCAGGAACAGCGCGCTCCAGACCATGCCGTTGACATCCGGAATCCAGTAGGCCATCACCAGCTGCGCGGCGACCAGATCGACGGCGATGGTCACGGCCCAGTTGTACCAGTAGTTCCAGCCCAGGGCGAAGCCGAAGCCGGGGTCGACATAGCGGCTGCCATAGGTCGCAAACGAGCCCGAGACGGGCAGGTGGGCGGCCATTTCGCCCAGGCTGGTCATCAGGAAGTAGACCATCAGCCCGACCACCATATAGGCCAGCAGGGCGCCGCCCGGGCCGGCCTGGGAAATCGTGGCGCCCGAAGCCACGAACAGGCCGGTGCCGATGGAGCCGCCGATGGCGATCATCGACAGGTGGCGCGCCTTGAGGCTGCGGCGCAGGCCGGGTTCGGCCGGACTGCTGGGTGGGGAAGCGTTGTCGCTCATGGGTTCTGTTCCTGTGGTCCTGGCATTGCGCGGCCGCTTTGTGGGCGGGCAACGCAAAGGGCCGCACTGCTGCGGCCCTTGAAAAATGGCCCCCACGCTTCCCACTGTGTGTGGTCGCTGCCCCCCAGGGGGGCACGTTTCATCTTGGGGCGGCCCGGCGATGAAAAGCGGAATTGTGCGTGATTTGCGCAGCGTCGGCAGCTCAATCCCACAAGACCCTAAAGGGGCTTAAGGAAAATTGAACTGCCGGCGATCAGCCCAGCAGCAAGGCGTCGTCGGCGAGCTTTTCGCCGCGCACTTTTTCGAACATCTTGAGCAGGTCGGGCACATCCAGGCGCTTGCGTTCCTCGCCGCTGACGTCCAGCACCACCTGGCCCTGGTGCAGCATGATGGTGCGGTCGCCCACGTCCAGTGCCTGGCGCATGCTGTGCGTGACCATCATGGTGGTCAGCTTGGCCTCGCTCACGATGCGCGCCGTGAGCTGCAGCACGAAGTCGGCCGTGCGCGGATCGAGCGCGGCCGTGTGCTCGTCGAGCAGCAGAATGCGCGAAGGCTGCAGCGCCGCCATCAGCAGGCTCACGGCCTGGCGCTGGCCGCCGGAAAGCAGGCCGATGCGGTCGGACAGGCGATTTTCCAGGCCCAGGCCCAGCGTCGCCAGACGTTCCTTGAAGACGGAGCGCATGGAAGGCTGGACGGCCCGCGTGAGGCGGCGCGAGCTGCCCCGGCGCTGGGCCAGCGCCATGTTTTCCTCGATGGTCAGGTCTTCGCAGGTGCCGGCCATCGGGTCCTGGAAGACCCGCGCCACGCGCTCGGCGCGCGCCCAGACCGGCAAGGCCGTGACGTCCTGGTCGTGGATCACGATGGAGCCGCTGTCCACGCTCTGGTCGCCGGAGACGGCGTTGAGGAAGGTGGACTTGCCGGCGCCGTTGGAGCCGATCACGGTCACGAACTGGCCGGCGGGAATTTCCAGCGACAGGCCGCGCAGCGCGCGGGTTTCAATCGGTGTGCCGGGATTGAAGGTGAGAAAAATGTCTTTTGCACTCAGCATGGGATCTCCGACCGACTTATCGCGGCTTGCGCTTGGACAGCTTGTGCTTGAGCTGCGGGATGACGAGAGCGACGGCCACCAGCACGGCCGTGACCAGATTCAAGTCCTGGGCCTTGAGGCCGATGAAGTCGCTGTTGAGCGCCGCGGCAATGAAGAAGCGGTAGACCACGGCGCCTATCACCACGGCCAGCGTGGCATAGATGATGCGCCGCGATGGCAGCATGCTTTCGCCGACGATCACCGCCGCCAGGCCGATGACGATGGTGCCGATGCCCATGGAGATGTCGGAGCCGCCCTGGGTCTGCACGAACAGCGCGCCGCCCAGGCCGACCAGGCCGTTGGAGACGGCCATGCCCAGCAGGATCATGGCGCCGGTGTTCACGCCCTGGGCGCGGGCCATGCGGGCGTTGGAGCCCGTGGCCCGAATCGCCAGGCCGCGCTCGGTGGAGAAGAACCAGTCCATGGCCAGCTTGGCGACCAGCACGATCACCGCCAGGATCAGCGGGCGTGCGACGTAGTCGGGCATGCCTTCAGGCTGCAGCATGGTGAACAGCGTGGCGTCGTTGATCAGCGGCACATTGGGTCCGCCCATGATGCGCAGATTGATGGAGTACAGCGCAATCATCACCAGGATGGAGGCCAGCAGGTCCATGATCTTGAGCTTGACGTTGAGCCAGCCGGTGAGCAGACCCGCGCAGGCACCCACGGCCGTGGCGGCCAACGTGGCCAGCCAGGGGTTGGTGCCCGAGGAAATCAGCACGGCGCAGACGGCGCCGCCCAACGGAAAGCTGCCGTCCACCGTGAGGTCGGGAAAGCGCAGCAGGCGAAACGAGATGAAGACGCCCAGCGCCACCAGGCTGAAGATCAGGCCGATCTCGATGGCGCCAAGAAATGAGAAAAATGACATGGGATGAAGCTCAGCTGGCAGGGCGAATGAAAAAAGGCAATGGCAGGCCCGCGCATCGTACGCTGCCTGCCATGGGAGCCCCGCCGGAGGGGGGAATTATCCGCTCGGGGGATTTACTGGATCACCTGCGCGGCCGACTTGATCAGCGCGTCGGACAGCTTCACGCCTTGCTTTTGCGCTGCGCCGGGGTTCACGTACAGCTCCATCTTGGTGCTGATCTCGGGCTTGATGTCGCCGGGCTTTTCACCCTTGAGAATGCGCGCCACCATGCGGCCGGTCTGTTCGCCCAGATCGCGGTAGTTGATGCCGTAGGCTGCCACTGCGCCGCGCTTGACGGAATCGGTGTCGGAGGCCACCAGCGGAATCTTCGCATCCTGGCCGACCTTGACCAGGGCTTCGTAGGCGGAGACCACGTTGTTGTCCGTGTTGGTATAGATTACGTCGACCTTGCCGATCAGGCTGCGGGCAGCGCTGCCCACGTCGACCGAGCGCGGGGCTGCGGCTTCGACCAGGGTCATGCCCATGGTGGGCAGCAGCTTTTGCATTTCCTTGATCACGACCACGGAGTTGGCTTCACCCGGGTTGTAGACCACGCCGATGCGCTTGGCGCCAGGCACGACCTGCTTGACCAGATCCATTTGCTTGTCCAGGGCCAGCAGATCGGACACGCCGGTCACGTTGGTCTTGCTGGGGTTCCAGCTGGGCACCAGCTTGGCGGCGACGGGGTCGGTCACGGCCGAGAAGACCAGCGGCACGGTCTTGCTCGCGGCAACCACGGCCTGCGCCGAAGGCGTGGCGATGGCGACGATGGCATCGGGCTTGTCGCCGATGAACTTGCGTGCGATCTGGGCGGCCGTGCCGGTATTGCCCTGGGCACTCTGGTACTGCCACTTGAGGTTCTTGCCGACTTCAAAGCCGGATTCCTTGAGGCCTGCTTGCACGCCGTCGCGCACGGCATCGAGCGCAGGGTGTTCCACGATGGCCGTCACGGCCACCGATTTTTGCTGGGCATAGGCCGATGTCATCGATGCCAGGGCCAGGGCCACTGCGCCCAGAGGCGCCAAAGACAGGTATTTCATTGATATCTCCACCACTGAATGAATATTGTGTCCGCCAGGCAAGGCGGCCGAAGCGCATGCAGCGCAGTCGCGCGCTGTCATGCAAAGCTTCTTAGCGCAGTCTACTGCAGCCAGGGCAGCTTGCGGAGCTTGCGGACCCCCGTGGTTTCCAGCGTGCGCGGACCAGAAACAGGCCAGCCGCCCTCGCGGAGCGGCTGGATGGGGGGCGCTGTGCACTATCGACGGTCCATGAAACTGGCGCGCCCTAGCAAGGTGCAGCGAGGAAGGGCCGCCCCGCACCGAAGCTGCCGTCCCCCTCCACCGAAGGATGAGAGGGGGAAGACGCGTCAGCGGCTCAGGGGGTGCTTGGCCGATTCCTCCGGCTGAACAGCCAGATGACGAGCGCCAGCAACACCAGCGCGCCCACGGCCATGGCAACGCGCGCCATGGTCAGCAGCGTGTTGTCCTGGGCGCCGCTGCGCAGGCGCTGAACCTGGTCGGTGGTGACCTTGGCATCGGGCCGGCCATAGGCTTGCAGCAGGTAATTGCTCAAGGTCGCGATCTGCTGGTCGCTCAGCTCGTGGGCGAACGCTGGCATGATGCTGTCGCGGCCGTGGCGCGGCACGCCTTCCAGAATGGCCAGCACCAGATTGTTGGTGTTCTTGTGGCCCAAAGTGCTGTTGTGGAACAGCGCCGGCAGCTTGCCGTCGCTGCTGCCCTGGCCCTGGGCCTGGTGGCAGCTGGCGCAATTGCCGTCGTAGAGCTGGGGCCCGGTCATGGCATTCATGTCCTTGGGCAGGGCCACGCCGCGGATGCTGTCCAGCTGGTCGCTGGCCTTGCCCCAGGAAAACGCGGGCTGGGTCGAGCCTTCGGACACGGCCGGCACGGTGTGCAGGTAGCCGGCAATGGCCCGCAGGTCGGCATCGCTCAGGTGGCTCAGACTGTGGTCAATGGCTTCGGCCATGGGGCCGCCGCTGCTGCCTTTGCCGACCACATGGCCATTGCGCATGTAATCCACCAGCTCTTGCGGAGTCCATTCGCCTATGCCGTCCTTGGTGTCCGAAGTGATGTTGGGCGCGTACCAGGGGCCTACTTCGCCGCCGCTGAGCGCCTTCTTGCCGATTTCGGCCATCAACGCATTGCGCGGCGTGTGACAGGTGCTGCAGTGCGCCAGGCCTTGCACCAGGTAGGCGCCGCGGTTCCATTCGGGCGGCTGCTGGTCGTTGGCCTGGTAGGCCTTGTCGTCATGGAACATGGCATTCCAGACCCCCATCGACAGCCGGATATTGAACGGGAACGGCAGCGCGGTGGGGGGCGAAGCCCGGTCCACGGGGCGCACGCCTTGCATGAAATAGGCGTACATGTCCGCGATGTCCACGTCCGTGGTCTTGGCATAGGCGGTATAGGGCATGGCGGGGTAGAGATAGGCCCCGTCGGCCCGCTTGCCGTGGCGCAGCGCGTCGCTGAACTGCTGCAGCGTGTAGTTGCCTATGCCATGGGTCTTGGACGGCGTGATGTTGGTCGAGTAGATCGGCCCCAGGGGGCTGGCCAGGGCGAGTCCTCCGGCCATGTCCACGCCGCCGGGCGCCGTGTGGCAGGCCACGCAGTCCCCAGCCGTGGCGAGGTAGCGTCCGCGTGCCACGGGGTCGCTGGAAGTGGCGCCGGCTGCGATATCGGCTGCGGGCGCTGCCGCTGTGGCCGCCGCCGGCAGGGCCAGGCCCAGCGCCACGGCGCAGAGGGTCAGGGCCGGCGTCAAAGTATGGATGGACCGCATGCTCACCCCTTGAACGCCGCGGGGGCGTCAGATGCCGCCGCTGGGCGGGCAGGCTGTTCGGACAGGATGTGGGCGCCGGTGCGCAAAGCCACGGCAATGCCGCTGAGCGTGGAGTTGCAGGTCGCGGAGGTGGGCAGCACGCCCGTGCCCGCGAAGAACAGGTTGTCGTGGTCGTGGGCGCGGCCCCAGCCGTCGCAGATCGAGACATTCGGATCCGTGCCCATGCTCATGGTGCCGCAGATATGCTGGTTGTTGGCAAAGTCGCCGTCCTTGCTGGGGCGCAGATTGGTCGCGCCCATCAGTTCGGCGATGCGTTTGAAATCGGCCAGTGAGCGCTCATGGCCCGCGCGGGTGTAGTCGTCGATGGAGTAATGGGTCATGGGCTTGGGCAGGCCCAAGGCATCCTTCTGGTCGCTGAGCATGATGCGGCGCTCGGGGTCGGGCAGGACTTCGAGCACGTTCTTGACATTCATTTCGCGCGCGGCCGAGTAGCGCAGGCGCTTGTCGAACTCCACGCCGTAGACACCTTCGGCGAGCAGCGAGCGGGTCGTTCCGTCGACGCGCGAGATGTTGGTGAAGTCCAGGCGGTAGGGCGCGTGCGCGCTGCGGAAAGCGCCGTCGCGCATGGTGTTGATCGAGTTGGGGCTTTGCGGGCCGCGGCCCAGCCAGACGTCCTCGTCGGCGTCGAAAGTCAGCGAAGTGCTGGGGTGGTCCATCAGATGGCGGCCGACCATGTCGCGCGCATTGGCGATGCCGTTGGGGAACTTGTCGCTCTTGGACAGCAGCAGCAGGCGCGGCGACTCGATGCCGTTGGCGGCGACGATGAAGGTCTTGCCCGTGACCTTGTGTATCTGCTTGTCCTGATCGTAGTAATGCACGGCGACGATGCGTGCCGAAGCGTCATGTTCGAGCTTGAACACATTGGCATGGGCTTGCAGCCTGGCGCCGGCGGCCAGCGCTGCATCGACGGCGATGCCGCCATGGTATTGGGCGTCGATGGGGCAGATGGGCTGGCAGCTGTTGTTGCCGCAGCAGGGCGGGCGGCCGCCATAGCTGCGGCTGTTGCGTGCCACGGTGTTGGGCACCACGGCGAAGGTGCCGGCCAGGCGTTCGCGCAGGCGCGTCATGGAATAGGGCTCGGCCACCGGGTCCATGGGAAACGGCTGGCTGCGCGGCGAGCCGGTTTCGGTCGAGCCGCAGCAACCCATGATCTCTTCGGCTTCCTGGTAGTAGGGCTCGAGCGCCTTGTAGTCGAAAGGCCAGTCCACGCCCACGCCGTAGAGCGACTTGATGTGGAAGTCGTTGGGCAGATTGCGCCAGGCCTGCGCCGCCCAGTGCCAGCTGGTGCCGCCCACCTGGCGGATGTATTCGGCCTTGTAGGGATAGGGGCCGCCTTGCACCAGATAACCGTTGTCCTCGGGCTGGTAGACCGGATGCGGCGCCCACAGTGCGGGCGGGTAGGGCGACATCCAGTCGCTGCGCCGCGGCGAGTTGCGAAAGCGCGCGACGATTTCGGCACGCTTGACCCAGGGGCCGGCTTCGAGGATCAGCACCGAGGCGCCGGCCAACGCCAGCTTGCGCGCCAGCAGCGCGCCGATGATGCCCGAGCCGATCACCACAAAATCTGCAGCACGTGTTTCAGCCATAAAAGCGCCTCAAGAAGAACGGTGGGGGGCCAGGCTCCAGCTGCCTGGAGCGCCATAGGCATAGGTCGGGGGCTTGAGCTGGTCGGCCACGGCCTGGGCATTGAGCGCATGCTCGAAGGCCAGTACGCGGGCCTGCACGCCCGAGCCCACCACACCCAGGTACCAGGCGGTCATGATCTGGCCGGGCAGGGGGCCCAACTCCGGTTTCTCGCTGCTCAGTGCGCCCGCAAGGCTGTCGGTGGTGAGGTTGCGGCTTTCGATCAGGCGCAGCAGTTGCTGGCTTTGCTCGGGAAACTGGGGGTTGTTGCCCAGCAAGGCGGCATAGATGCGCTGGCCCAGCCCGGTGTCGAGGGTGGAGCGCCCTGTCAGATATTGGCTCAGTCGCATGAACCCGGTCTGGCCTGGGGGCGGCTCGGCCGAGCCCGCGAATTTCCAGGGAATGACCACCAGGGTCGTGGCTGCGGCGGCGCCTGCTAGCCAGTCGCGCCTGCGCATGGAGAAAGGCGCATCGTGGGAGAAATGTGGCATGGACACCTCTTGTGGCTGCGCAGGTGTTGGAAAAATCCGGCCTGCATGGCTGTGCGCTAGTGTGGATGGCGGCCGCAGGCTTGATTTGTAGGAGGCCGCCGCATCCGGAAAAATCTGTGGCCAGTCCGTTCAAGCGGTGTCCATCCACCTGGCGCAAGCAGGGGTGAATGGACGAGCAAACGAAAAAAAAGGCCTGCATGGCAGGCCTTTTGGAGGGGGTGAGGCTTACATGCCCGAATAGTTCGGACCGCCGCCGCCTTCAGGCGTCACCCAGACGATGTTCTGCGTCGGGTCCTTGATGTCGCAGGTCTTGCAGTGCACGCAGTTCTGCGCGTTGATCTGCAGGCGCTGGGCGTCGCCGCCCTTGGCTTCGTCGGGCACGAACTCATAGACGCCGGCCGGGCAGTAACGGCTCTCCGGCCCGGCGTAGCGCGCCAGGTTGATGCCCACCGGCACGCTCGCATCCTTGAGCGTGAGGTGGGCCGGCTGGTTTTCCGCATGGTTGGTGTTGCTGATGAACACGCTGGACAGGCGGTCGAACGTGAGCTTGCCATCGGGCTTGGGATAGACGATGGGCTTGCACTCGGCCGCGGGCTTGAGGTAGGCGTGGTCGGGCTTGTCGCGGTGCAGCGTCCAGGGGATGTTGCCGCGCAGCACGAACTGCTCCAGGCCGTTCATGATGGTGGCCGTTGTCAGGCCCTTCTTGAACCAGGCCTTGAAGTTGCGGCTCTTGTTGAGCTCTTCGTAGAGCCAGCTGTTCTCGAACGCGGTCACATAGGCGCTCAGTTCGTCGCCCTGGCGGCCTGCCTGGATGGCTTCGAACGCCGCTTCGGCGGCCAGCATGCCGGTCTTGATCGCGGCGTGGCTGCCCTTGATGCGGCTGACGTTGAGAAAGCCTGCGTCGCAGCCCACCAGCGCGCCGCCGGGGAACACGAACTTGGGCAGCGACATCAGGCCGCCGGCCGTGATGGCGCGCGCGCCGTAGCCTATGCGCTTGGCGGGCTTGATGCCCTTGGCTTCGTCGCCTTCAAGGTAGTAGCGGATGTTGGGATGGGTTTTCCAACGCTGCATTTCCTCGAACGGGCTCAGGTAGGGGTTGGAATAGTCCAGACCGGTGATGAAGCCCAGCGTGACCTTGTTGTCTTCCATGTGGTACAGGAAGGCGCCGCCGTAGGTGTCCGAGGCCATGGGCCAGCCGGCGGTGTGCAGCACGAAACCGGGCTGGTGGCGGGCCGGGTCGATTTCCCACAGTTCCTTGACGCCCAGGCCGTAGGTTTGCGGGTCGCGCCCTTCGTCGAGCTTGTAGCGGGAGATCAGCTGGCGGCCCAGGTGGCCGCGCGCGCCTTCGGCGAAGATCGTGTACTTGCCGTGCAATTCCATGCCCAGCTGGAAGTCGCCCGTGGGTTCGCCGTCCTTGCCCACGCCCATATTGCCCGTGGCCACGCCCTTCACCGAGCCGTCTTCGTTGTACAGCACTTCGGCGGCGGGAAAGCCGGGGAAGATTTCCACGCCCAGGGCTTCGGCCTGCTCGGCCAGCCAGCGCACCACATTGCCCAGGCTGACGATGTAGTTGCCATGGTTCTGGAAGCACCCCGGCAGCAGCATGTTGGGCGTGCGCATCGACGACTTTTCGCTCAGGAAGACCATGGCGTCGTCGGTCACCGGCTGGTTCAACGGCGCGCCCAGTTCCTTCCAGTTGGGGATCAGCTCGGTCAGGGCCTTGGGATCCATGATGGCGCCCGACAGAATGTGGGCACCAGGCTCAGAGCCTTTTTCCAGCACCACCACCGACAGTTCCTGGCCTTTTTCGGCGGCCAGTTGCTTCAGGCGGATGGCGGTGGACAGGCCACCGGGGCCGCCGCCAACCACCACCACGTCGTATTCCATGGCTTCGCGCGGGCCGTACTGGGCCAGGATTTCATCATTTGTCATCGGGCGTCTCTTTTTTGATCATGAAGGAAGGCGTAACGTGGCGCAGCCCTCCTGGGCGCGCTCCAGCAGCGGCTGATTCTATGCGCAGCGCCTGGGCGTTCAAGTCACGTCGGTGTTTTTCTGCGCCGCTCCCGTGTGGCCTGTCGCCTGTGCGGCGGCTGGCTGGGGCCATCCCTGAGATGCTCGAAGCTATGAAAAATCAACAGGCAGGCTTATGAAAATCGAAATACCGCAAGTCAAGAAGCGGGTCCACGAACTGCGTTTTCCCGTGCGCTGGGGCGACATGGACGCCATGGGCCATGTCAACAATTCCCAGCATTTTCGCTATATGGAGACGGCGCGCATCGAGTGGATGTGCTCCATTGGCTGTCAGCCGGCGCCGCTTGGTCAGGGCCCCGTCATCGTCAATGCGTTCTGCAATTTCTACCAGCAGCTGGCCCATCCCGATCAGCTGCTGCTCACCACCTATGTCAGCGACCCGGGCCGCACCACGTTCGAGAGCTGGTGCACGATAGAGCGCGAAAGCCAGCCGGGCGTGGTTTGCGCGGCCGGCGGAGCGACCGTGATCTGGGTGGACGCGGCGCTGCAAAAGGCCAGCCCCTTGCCAGACTGGATGCGCGCGGTGGTTTCGTGACGCCTAGGCCTTGACCTTGGGCACGCGGCCCATCAGGAAGAACTCCGGGTTGGGCTGCATGCCCGCAAAGCTGGCCATGCGGTTGGACAGGCCGAAAAACGCGGTGATGGCCGCGATGTCCCAGATGTCTTCGTCGTCAAAGCCATAGGCGTGCAGCCGCGCAAAGTCGGTGTCTTCGATTTCATGGCTTTGCGTGCAGACTTTCATCGCGAAGTCCAGCATGGCGCGCTGGCGCGGCGTGATGTCGGCCTTGCGGTAGTTGACCGCCAACTGGTCGGCGAGCAGCGGCTGCTTCTCGTAGATGCGCAGGATGGCGCCATGGGCCACGACGCAGTACAGGCACTGGTTGGTGGCACTGGTGGCGGTGACTATCATTTCGCGCTCGCCCTTGGTCAGCGTGCCTTCCTCCTTGAGCATCAGTGCATCGTGGTAGGCAAAGAAAGCGCGCCACTCGGCCGGACGTCGGGCAAAGCCCAGAAACACATTCGGGATGAAGCCGGCCTTGGCCTGGACTTCCAGAATGCGCGCGCGGATGTCTTCGGGCAGGGTGTTCACGTCGGGAAAGGGGTAGCGGGGCGTCATCGGCAGTGTTCTCCTAAGGGGAGATCCAGCTTAGCCCGGCGCAGAGCTCCGGGCCATGGGAACAATCCATAGGTTCAGGTAAGAAAATATCGCCCCCACGCTTGCTCGCTTCGCGTAGCCGCTGCCCCCCAGGGGGGCCGTCCGCCAGCTTGGGGCGGCCCGGCGCTGGCGGGTATCGCCCAAGGGAACCCCGCTGACAAACAAGCCCCCACAGGCCTGGGCCGGTGGGGGCTTGCACGGAGGTGGATACCGGCGGGCTTACTTGCCGGCCTTCAGCGCCGCGATGGCCTTGGCCACGCCGGCGCCGTAGGCGGGATCGGCCTGGGTGCAGTGGTCAATGTGCTTTTTCACGATGTGCTCGGACACGCCGTTGATGTTGCGCGCCGTGTTGTCGAACAGACGCTGCTGGGCATCGGGCGTCAGCAGGCGGAACAGGTCGCCGGGTTGGGTGAAGTAGTCGTCGTCGTCTTCACGGTAGTTCCAGCGCGCGGCGGCGCCGTTCAAGGCCAGTGGTGGCTCCGCGAACTTGGGCTGCTCCTGCCACTCGCCCTTGGTGTTGGGCTCGTAGGCGATGGCGGCGCCGTAGTTGCCGTCCACGCGCATGGCGCCGTCACGGTGGTAGGAGTGCACGGGGCAGCGCGGCGCATTGACCGGAATGCTGTGGTGGTTCACGCCCAGGCGGTAGCGGGCGGCGTCACCGTAGGCAAACAGGCGCGACTGCAGCATGCGGTCGGGCGAGACGCCGATGCCGGGCACGAGATTGGCCGGCGTGAACGCGGCCTGCTCGACGTCGGCGTGGTAGTTCTGCGAGTTGCGGTTGAGCTCCATGACACCGACTTCGATCAGCGGGTAGTCCTTCTTGCTCCAGACCTTGGTCAGATCGAAGGGATGGAAGCGGTAGTGCTCGGCTTCGGCTTCGGGCATGACTTGCACGCACAGCTTCCACTTCGGGAAATCGCCGCGGTCGATGGCGCCCAGCAGGTCGCGCTGCGAGCTTTCACGGTCGCCTGCGACCACGGCCGCGGCTTCGGCGTCGGTGTAGTTCTCGATGCCTTGCTGGCACACGAAGTGGAACTTCACATAGAAACGCTCGTCCTGGGCGTTGTAGAAGCTATAGGTATGCGAGCCGAAGCCGTGCATGTTGCGGTAGCCCTTGGGAATGCCACGGTCGCTCATCACGATGGTGATCTGGTGCAGGGCTTCGGGCAGGCCGGTCCAGAAGTCCCAGTTGTTTTCCGCCGAGCGCATATTGGTATAGGGGTCGCGCTTGACGGCCTTGTTCAGGTCGGGGAACTTGAGCGGGTCGCGGAAGAAGAACACGGGCGTGTTGTTGCCCACCATGTCCCAGTTGCCTTCTTCCGTATAGAACTTCAACGAAAAGCCGCGAATGTCGCGCTCGGCATCGGCCGCGCCGCGCTCGCCGGCCACGGTGGAGAAGCGGGCGAACATTTCCGTGGTCTTGCCGATCTGGGAAAAGATCTTGGCCTTGGTGAAGCGCGTGATGTCGCCCGTCACCGTGAACGTGCCGAAAGCGCCCGAGCCTTTGGCATGCATGCGGCGCTCGGGAATCACTTCGCGGTTGAAGTGGGCCAGCTTTTCCAGGTGCCACAGGTCCTGCAGCAGCATGGGGCCGCGTGGGCCTGCCGTCAGCGAGTCCTGGTTGTTGGCTACGGGTGCGCCGGCTACCGTGGTGAGTTTGTTCATGCGAGGCCTTTCGTGGTGTGGATTGCGAAATAACTATCAGGTTCTGATAATTATTCGTCGTAACCTATGGGTTGGCGAGCCAAAACCCATTGCATGTTTATAAGGCATTCATAGGAAAATTTGTTGACGCAGCGCAGCGCGCGAGCGTGGGGGCTAACCTAAAGCCAGCTTGCGCACCAGGTCGGCCGAAGTCGCTGCGCCGTACTTGCGCATCAGCCGGGCGCGGTAGATTTCCACCGTGCGATGGCTGATGCCCAGGACCTTGCCCATTTCCTTGGAGGTCAGGCCTTCGAGCAGGCGGGCCGCGACTTCGCGCTCGCGGGCGGTGAGGCCGGTCTTCACGGGGCGTTGGGCGCTGAGGTCTTCAAAGCTCCAGACCCCGACGGCATGCGGGCTGCCGCGCTCCAGGGCCCGGCCAGAGACATGGCACCAGAAGGCTTCGCCCGTGGCCCGCTGCATGATGCGGCTGTCGGAATACAGGCCGGTGGCGCTGAGGATGGGCGCCATGCGCGCGCCCTGGCGCTCGTATTCTTCCACCGAAGGGTAGAGAATCTGGAAGGACTGGCCGATCAGCAGCTCGCGCGATGCAGCAAACATGGCGCACAGCTGCTGGTTGCAGTCCGTCATGATGCGGTTGCGCGAGATGGCCAAACCCACGGGCGCCATCTCGAACGCCAACCGGTAATCTTCAGTCATAAGGTCTGTTCATAGTGCAAGTCTTTACGAAAAACTACGTACTTCGCTACGTAGTATCGTAGCGCATACCCAGTTCAAGGAGACAAGAGTGAAAAAGCTTTACCCCTCGGCAGCGCAAGCGCTCCAAGGCGTGGTCGCTGACGGCCAGATGCTGGCAGTCGGTGGTTTCGGCCTGTGCGGCATTCCCGAAGCATTGATCGACGCCTTGCGCGACAGCGGCGTGCAAAACCTCACGGTGATTTCCAACAACGCCGGCGTCGACGGCTTCGGACTGGGAAAGTTGCTGGAAACGCGCCAGATCAAGAAAATGATCTCGTCCTATGTGGGCGAGAACAAGGAGTTCGAGCGCCAGTACCTGGCGGGCGAGCTGGCGCTGGAATTCACGCCCCAGGGCACGCTGGCCGAAAAGCTGCGTGCCGGCGGCGCGGGCATTCCGGCCTTCTTCACCAAGACCGGCGTGGGCACGCTGGTGGCCGAAGGCAAGGAACTGCGCGAGTTCGATGGCGAGACCTACATCATGGAGCGTTCGCTGGTGCCTGACGTGTCCCTGGTCAAGGCTTTTCGCGCCGACAAGAGCGGCAACCTGCAGTTCCGTCTGACGGCGCGCAACTTCAACCCCGCTGCCGCCACGGCCGGCAAGGTCTGCATCGTGGAAGTGGAAGAAGTGGTCGAGATCGGTGAAATCGCGCCGGACGACGTGCATCTGCCAGGCATTTACGTGCACCGCATCGTGCACAACCCGAATCCGGAAAAGCGCATCGAAAAGCGCACCATCACCGAAAAGCAAGGAGCCTGACCATGGCGTGGACCCAAGACCAGATGGCCGCGCGTGCGGCGCAAGAACTCGAAGACGGCTTTTACGTCAACCTGGGTATCGGCATTCCGACCTTGGTGGCCAACCACACCGGTGACAAGGAAGTCTGGCTGCAGTCGGAAAACGGCATGCTGGGCATCGGCCCCTTTCCCACGGATGACCAGGTCGACGCCGACCTGATCAACGCCGGCAAGCAGACCGTGACCACCCTCCCGGGCTCGGCGATCTTCGGCAGCGACCAGTCGTTCGCCATGATCCGCGGCGGCAAGATCAACCTGTCCATCCTGGGCGCGATGCAGGTCAGCGAAAAGGGCGATCTGGCCAACTGGATGATTCCGGGCAAGATGGTCAAAGGCATGGGCGGCGCCATGGACCTGGTGGCCGGCGTCAAGCGCGTGATCGTGCTGATGGAACATGTGGCCAAGAAGAAGGACGGCACGGTCGATCTGAAGATCCTGCCGCAATGCACTCTGCCTCTGACGGGCGTGGGCGTGGTCGATCGCATCATCACCGACCTGGGCGTGTTCGACGTGACGCCCGCGGGCCTCAAGGTGATAGAGCTGGCCGCGGGCGTGGACTTCGACCAGGTGCAGGCCCAGACCGGCGTGACGCTGCTGCGCTGAGGCCTGCGCGAGGACCCCGACGGCCCAGGAGGGCCCGGACGGCCCGATAGGACCCCGACGGCCCGCGAGGGCCGTCGTGCGTTTCAGAGCACTTCGTCCCTGAGCTGCGGGAACACCTTGCTGACCTTGGCCAGCAGGTAGTCGCCGTAGCGGCCGTTGAAGGCGTGAACGTTGGCCTGGTCCCAGCGCTCGGCGCTGTCGTCGCGGTCGGGCGCGCCGGCCAGGCCTTCGATGCGCTGCACGCGCGCTGCGAAATTCGGGTCGAAGAACAGCGGGAAGGAAAAGCGTTCGCGGCCCGAGCTATTGCGCGTCACGCGGTGCGGCGTGGACTTGTACAGGCCGCCGGTCATGCGGTCGAGCATGTCGCCGATATTGCAGACGAACGAGCCCGGCACCGGCGGCGCCGTCACCCAGCCCTGGGGCGTGTGCACGGTGAGACCGCCCACGTCGTCCTGGTAGAGGATGGTCAGCAGGCCGTAGTCGGTGTGCTCGCCCACGCCCCAGGCCACGTCCAGGCCTTCGGGCACGGCCTGGCTGGGGTAGTTGAAGATGCGAAACAGGATCAGCGGGTCGGCCGTGTAGCGCGCGGCGAAATAGTCGGCCGGAAGGTCCAGGCTCAGCGCAATGCCTTCCATCAGCCGGTGGCCCAGCTGGGTCACGGCGGCCATGTATTCCAGGATGGTTTCCTTGAAGCCGGCGAGTTCGGGCAGGTCGGGGAACAGGTTGGGGCCGTGCACCGGGGTCTTGGCCAGTACCAGCGGATGGTCGGCGGGCAGCTCGGTGCCCAGGTACAGGCCTTGTTTCCAGTCGGGCCGGCCCGAGGTCAGTTCGCCGCCCAGCGGAAAGTAGCCGCGCCAGGCGCGCCCGCCCAGGGCCATGCGCCAGCGCATCTTGGTTTCTTCGGGCAGGGCGAAAAAGCGTTCGCTCAAGCTGCGCAGGCGCTCTATCAATGCGGGCGAGACGCCGTGCTCGGTGACGTAGAAGAAACCGTGCTGGCGGCAGGCCTGGCCGATCTGCGCGGCCACGGCGGCGCGTTCTTGCGACTGGGCGACGAGGGCACTGACGTCGATCAGCGGCAGGCCTGCGGGGGCATTGGTGTGGGTCATGTCGGGTTCACCAGGAAGAAAGAGGAAGAGGGCGCCTACGCGGCCGGCCGGTCGAACGGCGAGCGGATATCGGCCAGGAATTTCTGCGTGCGCGGGTGCTGCGGGCGGTTGAAGAACTGCTCGGGCGTCGCACGTTCGACCACGGCGCCCTGGTCCATGAAGATCACGCGGTCGGCGACTTCACGTGCAAAGCCCATTTCATGGGTCACGCAGACCATGGTCATGCCGTCCTTGGCCAGGTCGCGCATCACCAGCAGCACTTCGCCGACCATTTCCGGGTCGAGGGCGCTGGTGGGCTCGTCGAACAGCATCAGCGGCGGCTGCATGGTCAGCGCGCGCGCGATGGCCACGCGCTGCTGCTGCCCGCCCGACAGCGCATTGGGCAGGGCCTGGGCCTTGTGCGCCAGGCCCACGCGGTCGAGCAGGGCCATGGCGCGCTCCTGCGCGTCGCGCGCGCTGAGCTTGCCCAGCTGCACCGCCGCCAGCGTGCAGTTGGCGAGCACCGTCAGGTGCGGGAACAGGTTGAACTGCTGGAACACGAAGCCAATGCCCGAGCGCAGCACGTTGACGTCGACGTCGCGGTCATGGATGTTCTTGCCGTCCAGCAGGATCTCGCCCGATTGAATGGGTTCGAGCCGGTTGAGCGTGCGGATCAGCGTGGACTTGCCCGAGCCCGAAGGCCCGCAGACCACGACCACTTCGCCGGTTGCGATGGTCTCGCTGACATTGACCAGGGCGTGGTAGTCGCCGTACCACTTGTTGACGTTGCGCAGATCGATCATGCGGAAGTTCTCGAAAGGGGGCGCATGCCGCGGCGCGCGAGCCAGCCTTCAAGCCAGTAGGCAAAGCGCGACAGGCCGAAGCACAGCACAAAATAGGTCAGGCCCAGGATCACGAAGACCTGCGTGGGCTTGTTGAAGACGATGGAGTTGATCTGGGTGGCGATGAAGGTGACTTCGGACAGGCCGATGATGTAGCCCAGCGACGTCGCCTTGATGGTCGAGATGAACTGGTTGACCAGCGAGGGCAGGCTGGTGCGCAGGGCCTGCGGCAGGATCACGCGGCGCATCGCGGCCAGATAAGGCAGACCTAGGGCGCGCGCGCACTCCATCTGTCCCTTGGGCAGGCCCTGGATGCCGGCGCGCACGATCTCGGCCAGGTAGGCGGCGTCGAACACCACCAGCGCGATCAGCATGGTCCAGAACTGGTCGGTCTTGTGGCCGGTGATGCTGGGCAGGAAGAAATAGGCCCAGAACACCACCATCAGCAGCGGCGTGCCGCGTACCAGATAGACCAGCGCCGTCACCGGCCAGCGCAGCCAGCGCCAGGGCGAGACCCGGGCCAGGCCGAAGGCAATGCCCAGCGGCAAGGCCAGCACCAGCGCGCAGCTGGCGAGGATCAGCGTCATCGCCAGGCCGCCCAGCGGACCGTTGGGGTATTGGCCGATGAGAAAGTACAGCCAGTAGGTTTGGATCAGTTCCAGCATCTGCGCCTCTTACATCGTGCGCACCGGGAAGCGGTGCTGGAACCAGGCGGCGAGCCCGGTGATGGCGAGCGACAGGCTCAGGTAGGCGAGGCTGGCGAAGCCAAAAGCTTCGAAGCTGCGGAAAGTGTCGCTTTCCATCTGCGCGGCCTGGTACATCATTTCGGCGGCGCCGATGACGGTGGCGATGGACGTGTTCTTCCACAGGTTGAGGGTCTGGGAAATCAGCGGCGGCACGGTGGCGCGCAGCGCCTGCGGCAGGATCACATGGCGCATGGTCGGCAAGAAGCCCAGGCCCAGCGCGCGGCCGGCTTCCATCTGCACGGCGGGAATGGCGCGGATGCCGCTGCGGATGTCCTCGGCCATGTAGGCCGCCGTATAGGTCACCAGCGCCATGACGGCGCAGATCGCTTCGACCGGGCCAGCGTAAAGCCACTCGCGCGCGGCTTCTGGCAGCAGCTCGGGGGCGGCGAAATACCAGAACAGCATGTGGGCCAGCAGCGGAATGCTGCGCACCACTTCGACATAGGTCGCGGCCAGTGCGCGCAGCGGCGCCGACGGCGACATGCGCATCAGCGCCACCACGATGGCCAGCGGCAGCGACAGCAGCAGCGAGAAGGCCAGCAACTGCAGCGACAGCCGCAGCCCGGCCAGCAGCATGTCGTGGTACTGGCCCGACAGGATCAGGCTGAAATCAAAAGAGGGCATGGCGAAGCAGGAGAGAGGGCGCGTTCACGGCAGGCAGGGCCGCGCGCGAACACGCAGCCATGCCGACCATGCGACCCCAAGGCGTGTTGCTCACAGGTCAGCTGGGCGGTCGCCGGGCTCAACGCTCGGCGAACTTGAAATGGCGCTGGCTGTAGGCGTGGCGGGTCTGGGGGCCGTACCACTGGAAGAAGATCTTCTCGGCCTGGCCCGAGCTTTCGAGTTGGTTCAGCGCCTGGTTGACGGCCGCCTTGAGCGCGGTTTCGTTCTTCTTGAGGCCGATGGCGACGATGGTGGTGCTGACGTTCTGCGGCACCAGTTGCAGCTGCTCGCCGGCCTTGCCCGACTTGGCCACGGCATCGACCAGCGCGGCTTCGTCATCGATATAGCCCACGCCCTTGCCCTGCAGCAGTGCCTGGAAGGCCTGGGGGGCCTGCTCGAACGTCACGACCTAGGCGCTGGGCACGGCCTTCTTGATGTTGGCTTCCTGCGTGCCGCCCTTGACGGTCACGATGCGCTTGCCAGCCAGTTGTTCCAGCGTGCTGATGCTGCTGCTCTTCTTGACCAGGACTTTCTGGCCGGTGACGAAGGTCGGGACGGAGAAGTCGATCTGTTCCTGGCGCTCGGGCGTCTTGGCCAGCGCGGCGGCCAGCAGGTCGACATGGCCTTGCTGCAGCTCGGGAATGCGCGCAGCCACGGCCAGTTGCTTGATCACCGGCTTGACGCCCAGGGCCTTGGCCACCGCGCGGCCGATGTCGACTTCGTAGCCCACGATTTCGCGCGTGGCCGGATCGATGAAGCTGTAGGGCTCGGCGGTGCCGAGCACGCCTATCACCAGCTCGCCTTTTTTCTGGATATCCGCCAGCTGGTCAGCCCAGGCCGTGGAGGCGGTGAAGGCCAGCGCGGCCAATGCGCCCACGGTAAGCGTGGTACGGGAGCGAAGCAGAAAGGCGAGTGTCATGGGCGTATGGGATTCGAAGAAAGTGTCTGGTGGCAAGGCTTGCACGCCTGAAGCGGGCGAAGGCCGGCCGGCGATGGAGCCGTCAGCCTGCGGGTTTGATCTTAGGTTTAAAACTTTTTTTCATTAAATAGAGATTCTTTATAAGTAAATGCTGATTCGTAAGACCGCTGGGGCGGGCTTTGCGCAAGATCCTGGCGAGGCCGTACATTTGAGGGCTATCCCAACACAGTAGAACGAATGTCAATAAGTGCTCTCCCAGGCCAGGACGATCTGCGCGACAGCGTGCATTTCCTGCGCGCGATTACGCAGCTGGCCGAACAGGACAATGTCATTACCCACAGCCCCATCTACACCGACAAAGGCATCAAGCTGGTCGAAAGCGGGGCGCGCATCGACAGCCGCCTGTATGACCGCCTGGTGCAGGCTCCGCTGCGTGAGGCCATTGATCACCATTTGATGGTGGACAACATGGTCTGCGTGCAATCCATCGAGGCCGAGGCCCTGGTGCAATGCGAGACCATTCCGCTGATCCGGCGCCTGGCCCAGGCGCTGGGAGGCGTGGACCGGCTGCTGGCGCCGCTGCGCTTTGTGCCTCTGCCCATGCCCATCGCCTTCAAGCTCACGCTGATGCGCGAGCAGCGCGCCGAACTCTACAGCCACAGCCTGCAGATGATGCTGGTGGCGCTGTACCTGGCCCAGGAGTCCGGCTGGACCGAGCGCGAATGTGTTCCCCTGGCCGTGGCCGGGCTGCTGCACGACATCGGCATGCTGTACATGCCGCCGGCCTGGACCGATTCGCGCCACAAGCTCACCACGGACGAGCGCAAACAGCTGGTCGCGCATTCGGTGACGGCGGCCTACGTGCTGCGCGAACACAAGGTGTACCCGCGTGCGGTGGTGCTCGCGGTGCTGGAGCACCACGAGTGCATGGACGGCAGCGGCTATCCGCGCGGCCTCTCGGGCGAGAAGATTTCACCCATGGGCCAGATCCTGATACTGGCCGAAGTGGTCTCGGCCTTTCATGAAAAATATGCCGACATGCCCGGCCCGCGCCTGTCGCTGATGCTGCGCATGAATCACCGCCGCTACCCGACGGAGCTGGTGCAGAAAATCCTGCCCTTGCTGGCCAGCGAGGCTGGATCCGGCCTGGAGATGGAGCCCCTGGTCGCCGAGGCGCATTCCACGGGCGCGCGCCTGGGCGAAAGTTTTGCGCTGTGGGATGGATTGCGGGCGGGCTTGCCGGCGCCGGAGCCAGGACCGGTCCAGCCTTTGGACCGCGCCGTCGAATGGCTGGATGCGCGGCTCAAAGCCCTGCAAAAGGAGCTGGCTCAGGCGGGGTCGCATCCACAGCAACTGGCCGACCTGCTGGGCTATTTGCGCGGCGATGTGAACGGCATGGCCGAACTGGTGCTGCTGCACCGCGAAGCCTTGTGGCAGCTGGACACCATCATGCAGGACTGCCTGCGCCGCTGGCCGCAACTGCAGGAGCGCACCGGGCCGGTGGAAAATGCGCTGGCCGATTGGTGCGAAGCCTGCGCCCGCGCAGGGCAGGCCGACGCGGCTGACTGAAGTCGTGCCCGCCTACTTCCGCTTGGCACCTTGCGGGCCGGCGCGAACGGCGGCCTGACCCTGGGCCAGCAGCTGGCTGCAGTGGACGTCGTCTTCGGCGGCCGGCACGGTGATCGGCACCAGCGCCAGGGCCAAAGGCGCGGCCGCTGCCGCCGCCACGGCGGCGCCCGCGCGCAGCAGCAAGGGCCCGGTTTCCAGGCCCACCTTGGGCTGGGAGAAACTGCCGCGCACATACAGCGGTGTGCGCAGCGAGAAAAACTTCCATTTCAGTGATTCGGGCTTGATGCGCAGATCCAGCAGTTCGCGCGACAGGTCGATGCTGCCCGTGGCCTCGACATTGGCTTCGGGGGTGGCGAGCTTCACGACCCGGGTTTGCGCCAGGCCCTGGCGCACCGAAAAATCGGCCACGGCGCAGCGCAATTGCACTTCCGTGTCGTCGCCGAACAGCTTGGCGACGATGACGGAGCCGACGTTGAGCGCGGCGAGATTGAGCAGTTCCCGGCTCAAGGTACCGTTGCGCACATAGAGCCTGAATTCTCCCGAACTCGTGCCCAGCAGCTTGGCGATGGAGTTGCCCTGGCCGCTCAACGCCACGGCGCCATCCATCTGGCCCAGGCTTTTGTCCATCAGCGCTACCTTGGGGAATAGCTCAGAGAGCTTGAGGCCGGCCACCGTGCCCTTGATCTGGGCCTGCAGCGGCGTCTTGAGGCTGTCGAGCACCACAGCGGTGTTGAATCTTCCCTTGGCCACGTCAAAGCGCAGCGGGTCCAGGCGCAGTACGCCGTTTTCCAGCACGGCATGCGCGCTCACGGCGTCGATGGGCAGGCTTTCCGAGCGCACGATGTGCTGGCCTTCGAATTGCAGGTCGAGGTCCATGGCGTTCCAGCGGACTATGTCGAACGGCGCGTCGGGCAGAATCCTGCCGCCCGTGGCCTGGGCTTTTTCCGCTTGGGCCTCGGAGGTGCCGAGCACGGGCGCAAGATCGGCCAGCCGCAATTGCTGCGAGCGCATATTGCCCACCAGCCGCGGCCGGGGTTGGGCCGAGGTATAGGTGAGGTTGCCTTGCAGGTCGCTGCGGCCCACCTTGCCGCGGAAGTCCTCGTACTTCCAGACGGCTTTTTTCGGTGCGAGGCTGCCGACCAGATGGCCGCGCGTTTGAAACGCCGGCGTGTTGGGCAGCACCAGGCCCGTGAGCGGGTAGAGGTCGGCCATGCTCGCGCCCTGGAGCGTGACGTCGAAGTCCAGGCCCGACAAGGACGCGGGGTTGGCCAGGATGCCTTCGACCGTGGCTTTGATGCTGCCTGCGCCGGCCGAGAATTGCAGCGGATAGTCGACTTTCTCGGCACGCAGGCTCAGCACCGGCCCGGCCTTGCCATGGCCCGTGACCTGGGCCTTGCCATAGCGGCCCGTGAGCGCAAAGCCCAGGCCGTAGGGGCTGTCCGCGGGAGCGTCGGTCAGCGTCGCCAGGCGTGCACGCACGGAAAGGTCGGTCACGCCATCGACGTAGCCCAGCCAGCCGTGCAGGATTTGCAGCTGGCCTACCTCGAACTGCCAGGGCAGGCCTTGGGGCTGCGGGCGCTCGAAATGCCAGTTGCTGCTGCCGTCCTTGCGTCGGGCGAAAACGATGTCCGGCTCTTCGAGTACCAGGGTATCGATTTGCAGCTGGCGCGCGAGCAGCGGCCACAGGCGCAGCGAGGCACTGGCGCGCGCAATGCTGCCCATGGTCTGCGGATCGCGGGCGGATGGCTCGGTCGGGGCCGCCTTGGCATGGTCTTGGGCGCGCGCTGTCTCCAGCGCCTTGCGCGCGGGCAAGGCGGGCAGTCCGGTGGCCGGGCGCTGCGGGGCTTCGGGCGTGCTGAAGTCCACGGGATTGCCCAGTGCCAGCTGTTCGGCGGTGAGCGTCACGCCGGGCACCCAATGCCGCCAGCCGGTGTCCAGCGGCTGCGGCCATTGCCATTGCGCGGTCAGCGGCCCGGCAATGGAAAAACTGCGGCCCGTGGCTTCGCTCACTTGTTGTTCGACCCAGGGTTTGGCGCGGTTCAGGTCGGCATAGACGATCAGCAGCACGGCAGCGACCAGCAATGCCAGCAGCAGCACGGCAAGGCCGCCAAGCCAGCGCAGCAGCCGGACCCGGCCGGAAGGCGAGGCTTGAGGGGTTGCGCTGGAGGCAGTGGCAGTGGAAGAGGAGAGGGGTGGGGTCATTACAGGTGGGTGGGCCGGGCCGGCAGAAACCAGGCGTTGGCGGCCAAAGACGGCTGCTGTCTGCATCCTAGCCCTCCCGGCGGCCTAACCCAAGGTTTGGGGCCAGGCTCGGGCCATTGGCTTACAGGCACAGGCCTGTGGCGGGCCAGTGGCCCAGCCCGGCTGCCCTAAAATGGCGCCGCCATGCACAACCCGCACGATCCCAAAGTTCTGCCCCTGCGCAATGGGGTCGCTCCCAGCTGCATTGTCTTGCCCCACCAGGGCGAAGGCAGCATGCTGGATTTTCTGGCCCAGCGCCTGCCCGCTGTTTCGCGTGCCGCCTGGCAGGCGCGCATGCTGGCGCGCGAAGTCGTCGACGAGCACGGCCAGGTCGCAACCCCGGAGCGGCCGCTGGTGCCGGGCCTGCGCCTGTACTACTACCGCACGCTGGACAACGAGACGCCGATACCGTTCCAGGCCCAGGTGCTGTTCCGTGACGAGCACCTGCTGGTCGCCGACAAGCCCCATTTTCTGCCCGTGGTGCCGGCCGGGAGTTACCTGCAAAACAGCCTGCTGGTCAGGCTCAAGCGGGAGTTCGATCTGCCCGAGCTGTCGCCCATCCACCGCATCGACCGCGAGACCGCGGGCCTGGTGCTGTTTTCGGTGCAGCGCGCCACGCGCGGCCTCTACCAGGGCATGTTCCGCGACCGCGTGATTACCAAGACCTACGAGGCCGTCGCTCCCTGGAATGCATCACTGGAATTTCCGCGCGAGCATGCGAGCCGCATGGAGGAAAGCGGGCACTTCTTTCGCATGCACGAAGTGGCGGGCGAGCCCAACAGCTTCACGCGCATGGAAGTGCTGGAGCGCGCCGGCGACTGGGCGCGCTACCGCCTGTCGCCCGTGAGCGGCAAGCGCCACCAGTTGCGCGTGCACATGGCGGCGTTGGGCCTGCCACTGGTCGGCGACACCTTGTACCCCGAGGTCAACGACGCGCCCGAGGGCGATTTCTCGAACCCGCTGCAACTGCTGGCGCGCTCGCTGGCCTTTGACGATCCACGCACGGGCGAACGCCGCACTTTTGAAAGCCGGCGCAGGCTGATAGGCCCCCCCCTGAGCCGCTAACGCGGCTTCCCCCTGAGGGGGACGACACCGTCGCTGCGGGGCGGCCCTTGCTCGGTGTCCCCTTGCTGGGGCGCGCCAGTTTCATAGGTGGTGAATGTCGTGCGCCCATAGATCACTGAGCCTCTGTAGGTGGTTGCCGTGGATACCCATGCCGTTTTCAGGGCGGCATTTTTTGGCTGAGAAAACGGACAAAATTGTCCGATAATCGTTGGCATGTCCACCAAACGTCCCGATGCCGCCACCCGCCGTGCCCAGTTGCTGGACGCGGCCGATGCGGTTTTTGCTGCCCATGGCGTGACCGCGCCGCTGGAACTGGTGGTGGCGCAGGCCGGCGTCGGGCGCGCCACGCTGTACCGGCAATTCCCCGATCGCAGCGCCATCATGCTGGCGCTGCTCGAGCGCTCGCTGCAACAGACGCAGGAGGTTGCGGATCAGCTGGAGGACGACGACGAGGCGTTTTTCAAGCTGCTGCAGCGCGTGGCCGAGCGCATTGCGGTTTCCCCACCTTTCGTCGATTATTGGCGGACCGTGGAGCGGGGGGATGAAATCATGGCTTTGGCGCGCAACCGTCTGTGGCAGGTTTTTCAAGCACCCATGCAGCGCGCCGTGGAGGCCGGGCTGTGCAGTGCGGCCTTGTCGCGCAGCGATCTGCTGCTGGTGTTCGGCATGTTGGGCGCCTCGCTGCGTGGCGAAACTCCCAGCCAGCGCCAGGCCTTGGCGCGCCGCGCGCTGCACTTCATCCTGGAAGGTCTGCGGGCCTGACGCCGTGGCCGCGCTGCCCCTGTGGCGCGCCGCCCCCGCACATTGAGTCTCCACCCCATGTCCACTGTTTATCTGCGCCGCCCGCCCGACTGGGAAGAGCACGAAAAGCCCGCTTTGCCGGGCTCGCCGGCCATGCCGGTGCACACGCCCGCGCTGCGCGTGGCCTATGCGCTGGTGGCCATGCTGGTGGCCCTGAGCGGCGGGCTGGGCAATGCGCTGCTCAGCGCCAACCTGTCGACCATCCAGGGCCAGATGGGCCTGACCGCCACCGAGGCGGCCTGGCTCACCGGGGCCTATGTGATGATGAACATGACGGCCAACCTGCTGCTGTACAAGTTCCGCCAGCAGTTCGGCATGCGCCTGTTCACCGAAATCGGGCTGGGCCTTTATGCGCTCTTGACGCTGCTGCACCTGGTGCTGGGCAGCTATGAGAGTCTGATCCTGCTGCGTGCGGCCAGCGGTCTGGCCGGCGCCACCTGCGCCACCCTGGGCACGCTGTACATGCTGCAATCCATGCCGCGCCAGCACACCTTGAAGATGCTGGTGATAGGCGTCGGGGTGGGGCAGATCTGCACGCCCCTGGCCTGGGTGATTTCGCCCAGCCTGCTGTTCAATGCGGATTGGCACAACCTCTACCTGTTCGAGGCCGGCCTGGCCTTGCTGGCGTTTGCCGGCGTGGTGCTGGTCAAGCTGCCGCCAGGCGTCTATGTCAAGGTCTTCGAGAAGCTGGATTTCGTCACCTTCTTTCTGATGGTGCCCGGCGTGGGGTTGTTGATTGCCGTGCTGGTGCAGGGCTACAACCTCTGGTGGCTGGACGCGCCGCGCCTGGCCTGGATGCTGATAGGCGCCATCACGCTGCTGACAACGGCCTTGTATATCGAGCACCACCGCGTCAACCCGCTGTTCCAGACCCGCTGGTTCACCCAGGGCGAGACGCTGCGCTTTGTCATTGGCGCCTTGCTGCTCAGATTCCTGACCGTGGAGCAAAGCTATGGCGTGGTCGGACTGCAGCGCACGCTGGGCATGACCATCGACCAGATGCAGCCCTTGTTCGTGGTGATCCTGATCGGCACCGTGGTGGGCATCATCCTGTCGGCGGCCACGTTCGGCCTGCCGCATCTGGGCAAGCAGCTGCTGGCCGCCATCGTGCTGTTTGCCGTCGCGGCGCTGCTCGACTACAACCGCACCAGCCTGGCGCGCCCGCAGGACTTTTTCGTCAGCCAGTTCCTGCTGGCCGTGGGGGCAGGGATGTTCATGGGGCCGCTGATGCTGACCGGCGTGGTGCAGGGGCTGAAGTTCGGGCCCAACTACATGGTGACCTGCATCCTGACCATTTCCATGACCCAGGCCATGGGCGCGCTGGTGGGGGCGGCCACGCTCAGTACCTACCAGACCTACCGCGAACAGGTGTATTCGGTCGGCATCGTGGCCGGGCTGGACCCGACCCGGCCCGTCGTGGCCGAACGCCTCAAGCTGCAGCAGCAACTCTATGCGCGGCAGATCACCGACCCCAGCCTGCGCGCGGCCCAGGGCATGGCGCAGTTGGCGCAAGTCGTGCGGCGTGAAGCCAATGTGCGCGCCTACAACGATGTGTTTGCGCTGACGGCGCTGATCGCCGTGCTGTACCTACTGTGGTCGCTGGCGCTGGCCGGCCATGCGCGCCGGACCGCGGCGCTGCTGAATCAGCAAAGTCTGAAAAGCAGTGACCAGCGCGCCGCCGCTGGCGCGACGGATGCCGGCGCGGGCACCGGCACCGGCCCCTGAGCGCCCGGCATGAACCCCGCCATGTTTGTTTTTGCATTTTTCTACCAAGGCTTTCCATGAGTGATCAGCCCACTTCCTCTTCCCCAGCCACGCCGGCTGCGGCACCTGCAGCATCTGCCGCAGGTCCGTCGCCCAGCCCCAAGACCATCCGGCCTTCATTCGCCGGCGTCATGGTGGCGCTGGTCGTGGCACTGGTCGGCATCGTGCTGGTGCTGCGGGCCTGGAGCCTGTGGCCGTTCAGCAGCGCGGTGATGTCCACCGACAACGCCTATGTGCGCGGCGCAGTGACCATACTCGCGCCCCAGGTCAGCGGTTATGTGACCGACGTGCTGGTCAAGGACTACGAGACCGTCAAGACCGGCCAGCCGCTGGTCAAGATCGACGCACGCAGCTACGAGGCCACGCTGGCCCAGGCCCAGGCGCAGCGCGCCAATGCCCAGGCCTTGCTGGCCAATGCCGTTCAGACCGAAGCGCAAAACCGCGCCAGTCTGTCGGCCAGCCACGCCAGCCTGAGCGCGACGCAGGCCGAGGCCGAGCGCGCCCGTGCCGAACTCCAGCGCGTGGAGGAGCTGGCCCAGCGCGGCTCGGTGTCGCTCAACGAGCGCGACAAGGTCCGCGCCACGGCGCGCCTGGCGGCGAGCAATGTGGCCAAGGCCCAGGCGCAGATCGCCATCGACAGCGAAACCATCAAGGCCACCAATGTGAACCGTGGAGCGCTGCAAGCCCAGGTCGCGATCGCCGATGCGCTGGTGCGCCAGGCGCAGATCAACCTGGACAACACCACCGTGCACGCGCCCAGCGACGGCCAGGTCAGCGAAGTGTCGGTACGCAAGGGGCAGTACGTGGCCGCGGGTTCGCAACTGCTGTACGTGGTGCCGCCGGGCCTGTGGGTGATCGCCAACTTCAAGGAAACCCAGACCGCGAAAATGCAGCTGGGCCAGCCCGTGCGCTTCACCGTTGATGCCTTGGCGGGAGCCGAGCTGCGCGGCAAGGTGCAGGAAATCGCGCCCGCCACGGGCTCGGAATTCAGCGTGCTCAAGGCCGACAATGCCACGGGCAACTTCACCAAGGTGGTGCAGCGCCTGCCGATCAAGATCGCCATCGATCCCGACCAGGATCTGGCCAAGCGTCTGCGCGCCGGCATGTCGGTGGTCGTGCACCTGGACACCCAGGCCGCATCCGCCGCCGACAAGGGAGTGCAACCATGACGGCGCTGCGCACGCCCGCGCTGGTGGCCGTGCTGGCCTGGACGCTGACGGCCTGCGCACCGTTGACCCCGGCCGTGCCGGCCGCGGCCCAGCCGCCCCAGCCCATGCAGTGGCAGGCACCCACGGGCACCGCAGAGACGGCGGCAATCGACGCCCGCTGGTGGCAGGCGCTGGGCGATCCACAGCTGTCGGCTTGGGTGGAGCAGGCCCTGGCGCACAACAACGACGTACTCGCGGCCCGCGCCCGCATCGACGAGGCGCGCGCTCAGATCCAGCTGGCGGGCGCGGCCGGCCGGCCCGTGCTGGACGCCGTGCTGCCTATGTCCTCCGGCCGCAGCCTGGGCAGTACGGGCATGACCCATCTGCGCTCGCTGCAGCCCGGCGTGCAGGCCAGCTGGGAAATCGATCTCTGGGGGCGCCTCGATGCGCTGGGCCGCGCCGCGGATCTGCGTTACCAGGCCAGCCAGGCCGACCGGGACGCCATTGCGCTGAGCGTTGCCTCCACCACGGCCCAGGCCTATGTGGGATTGCTGTCGCTGCAGGCCCAGTTGCGCAGCGCCCAGGCCACGCTGGTCTCGCGTGAGCATGCCTTGCAGCTCGCGGCGGACCAGGCGCGCGTCGGCTACATCTCGCAGCTGCAGCTCACCCAGGCCCAGTCCGAGTACCACAGCGTGCTGCAAAGCATCGAACTGCTGCGGCATTCTCTGGCACGCCAGCGCAATGCCTTGCGCATTCTGGTGGGCTGGGAAGCGCCCGATGGCGCCGCACCGGGCACGGCCGCGCTGCATTGGCCCGGGGAGGGCGCGCCGGACCTGGAGGCGCTGCAACTGCCGCGGCTGCCCGTGGCCTTGCCGTCGCAACTGCTGGAGCGCCGCCCCGACATTGCGCGCGCGCAGTGGCAGCTGGCCGCGGCCGATCAAAGCCTGGCCGCCCAGCGCGCGGCTTTCCTGCCGCAAGTACGGCTGAGCGCCAGCGCGGGCAGTCTGTTGATCAATGCATTGGATTACAACCCGGCCACGGTCTGGAGCCTGGGCGGCAGCGTGCTCGCGCCGTTGTTCGATGCCGGGCGTCTAAAAGCCCAGTTTGGCGTGTCGGTGGCGCAACGCGACCAGGCCGCCTATGCCTACCGCGGCGTGGTCATTCAGGCCCTGGCCGAGGTGGAAAACGCCTTGGCGGGAAGCCAGCTGCTGCAGACCCAGATGGCACAGGCGCGGGAGCGCCAGCAGGTGCTGCAACGTTCCCTGGGCTTTGCCCACGACCGCTACCAGGCGGGCTATGCCTCCTACCTCGAAGAGCTGGACGCGCAGCGCAATCTTTTTGCGGTACAGCAGGAAGTCATCCGCCTGCGCCAGTCGCAGCTGGACAACGTGATTGCCTTGTACCAGGCGCTGGGCGGCGGCTGGCAGGCGGGTGGCGGCCAAGGTCTGTGAGTGGGCCCAGGCCAGCTCCTTGGAAAATTCCGGTAACCACTGGTAGCCAATCCGCCTGCGATGCGCACTCGCGCTACCCGATAGGCCATTGCTACCAAGCCTGTGGCGTGAGGCGCCGAGGCTATTTTTGCCGTCCTGTTCGCTGCAAAACAGGGCCGGAAATATCCATTGCTCATAGATGGTCAATCGAGAAAATCCCCCGTCAACGGACTGATTTACGTTTTCGATGTTTCGCCCGGAAAGCACCCGTGGAAGCGCTATCGCCTACCTGATTTATGAGCACCATTGTGAGATCTGGTATGGATTTTTGGGGGCGCTTGTGGCAACGCGAATCGCAAGCGAAGCAGGCGGATTTTTTTCCCGCCTGGGGATACTTGCGCGAAATCTGCTTGACAAACAAAAACAGCGGAATAGGATTTTTTCTAAATAAAACAACTTGCAATTATTGATAGAAATTATCTATTTTGTTGCATGTTGAAACTGCAAATCAAAGCGTGTGAATACAGCACCGATGGTTGCAAGGCGGCAAGCCAGCCGCATGGCATCGTCGACGCTGCACACGCGGCCCGTTGGGCAGAACGATTGGAGGTTGGCCGTGGAACTTTCAGAACTCCGAGCCGCAGCCGAGCTGGTGGGAACGCTTTTTGCCGAACCGCGCTCGCTGACCCTGCTTTCGCTTTTGCTGGCAGCTGCCATCTGCGATCTGCGCACCCGCCGCATCCCCAATTGGCTGACTTTTGGTGGCACCACCGCGGCCTTGCTTTACAGCCTGGTGGCCCCCGCGCACAGCGGCGGTCTGCTGTGGGCGCTGGGCGGGCTGGGCATAGGGCTGGCACTCATGCTGCCGCTGTACCTGCTGCGCGCCATGGGGGCCGGCGACGTCAAGCTGATGGCCATGGCCGGCAGCTTCATCGGTCCTCAAGGCGCCTGGGAGGCCGTGATCTTCGTCTTCATCGTGGGCGGCCTGCTGGCCGTGGTCTATGCGCTGTGGCACCGCGTGATGGGCAAGCTGCTGCGCAACACGGAGCAGACGGTGCAACTTTTCTTCATGACGGTCGCCGCGGGCATGCGCCCCGACGCCCGTGCTAGCACGGCGCAGTCGATAGGCAGTTTGCCTTACGGCGTCAGCATCGCCCTGGGGACCGCGGCGTTCCTGGTGGCCCGGCAGTTCACTTGGGTGTAACACGTACAACGACTTCTCAGGGAGTTCCCATGAAAAACATCAAAGCTCTGGGTCTGTTCGTCCTGGCTGCGCTCGTCAGCCTGGCAGCAGCGGTTTACGCGGCGAGTTGGGTCGCAGGGCGGGGCAGCATGGACACCGACAAGGTGGTCGTCGCGGCTACCGACATTCCGCTGGGCAGCAAAATCATTCCCACCATGCTGAGTACCTCGGACTGGCCGCGCGGCTCGGTTCCTGAAGGTGCCTTCAAGGATATACAGCGGCTGCAGGATCGCGTCGTCAAGGTCAGCGTCCTGCGCGGCGAAGCCGTGCTCGAGGGCAAGCTGGCCCCCGAGGGGACCAAGGGCGGGCTGGCCGCCATCATCGCTCCGGGCAAGCGGGCCATGTCGGTGCGCGTCAACGATGTCGTCGGCGTCGCGGGCTTTGCCCTTCCCGGCAACTACGTGGACGTACTGGTCAATGCCGAGCAGGAGCAGGGCGGCAAGCCGCAGGAGAAGCGCCAGATCAGCATGACCGTGCTGGAAAACGTGCTGGTCCTGGCCGTGGCGCAGGAAGCGGGCCGTGACGAGACCAAGCCCAAGGTCGTCAGCGCCGTCACGCTGGAACTCAGCCCCGGAGATGCCGAGAAGCTGGACCTGGCACGCAGCGTAGGCAGTCTGTCGCTGGTGCTGCGCAACCAGATCGACAAGGACGCGGTGACTACGGCCGGCATCACCAAGAACCAGCTGTTTGGCACCGCCGAACCAGCCCCTGCAAGCGCACCGGTCAAGGTCGCAGCAGCTGCCAAGCCGGCAGTGCAGCGCGCCCGGCCCGCTTCTCAGCCCTCGGCAGCCACTTGCGTCGAGGTCATCCAGGGCGGATCCCGCAGCTTCAGCTGCTTCTGATTCTCGAACAACCAACAACTCAGAGAGGCCGGCCGTGCATAACCATCACCTGTACAAGGCAGCTTATTTGCTGCTAGCCAGCGCCGTCCCGGCCCTGGCCGCCGACGCCCCGCCTGCGGCTGCTCCTACCAAGGCAAGCACCACGGCCGTGGCGACTCCCGCTGCAACGCGCAGCGCAATGCCCGCCAGGCATTGCACGGCCATACGCATGGAAGACCCCGCCACCGTCACGCTGGGCAAGTCCGTCGTCATCCCGTTGAGCGCTCCCATGGCGCGTATTCTGGTCAGTGGGCAGACGCCAGGATCCGCACAGGCGGGTGCGCCCCTACCGACGGGTGGCCAGGCCCAGGCGCAGGTGCCGGTACAGGACGGCATAGGCGATATCGAAGTGCAGTTGCTCAGCCCCCGGGACCTGTTCTTTCGCGGCCGCAAGTCCGGTGCGATGAACGTCATCCTGCAGAACGCCCAGGGTACCTGCTTCATCAAGGATGTGGTCGTCACCATCGACCCGGGCCCGCTGCAGGCCAAACTCAGCGAACTCATGCCCGAGGAGCGCGGCATCCGTGTACAAGGCGCCGACAACGCCTTGGTGCTCAGCGGTGAAATCAGCAATCCGCTGCGTCTGGATGACGTGATGATGCTGGCCAGCGCCTACAACGACAACAAGAAGATCGTCAACTTGATGCGCAGCACTTCGCCCCATCAGGTGATGCTGGAAGTGAAGATCGCTGAAGTCAGCAAGACCCTGCTCGACAAGCTCGGCGCCAGCATCAATGCCCAGCGCATCAGCAGCGGCGGCATGAACACCTCTTCCATCATCTCCAACTTCCTGAGCAATGGTGGCGGGCTGCTGAGCGCCATGCGCATAGGCAGGGGCATGCTCAGCATCGACGGCCAGAAGGACGACGGCCTGGTACGCATTCTGGCCGAACCCAACATCATGGCCATCAGCGGCCAGCAGGCCAGCTTTCTTTCGGGTGGCAAGATCTTCATTCCCGTGGCGCAGACCAATACCAACGGCATACCGGTAATGACGCTGGAGGAAAAGGAGTTCGGTATCGGCGTCAAGTTCACGCCCACCGTACTGGGCAACTCGCGCGTCAACCTCAAACTGGTGTCCGAAGTGTCCGACCTGTCGCAGACCGGCTCGCCCTTCACTTCGATCAACGGCGTCACTTCCATCATTCCTTCGTTCACCGTGCGGCGCGCGGACACCACGGTGCAGCTCAATGACGGACAAAGCCTGGTGATCGCCGGCCTCATCAAGAACAACATCACCGAAGCCGTCAAGCGCTTTCCGGGGCTGGGCGAAATACCCGTGCTCGGCGCGCTGGCGCGCAGCACCGAGTTCCAGACCGACCAGACCGAGCTGATGTTCGTCATCACTCCACGCCTGGTGCAGGCACTGGCCGAAGCACCGCGCGTACCCACCGACAACCATGTGGCGCCTTCGCGCGGCGAGGTGTACTTCAACGGCGCACTCGAAAGCTCCAAACCTGCGCCCGCAGCGCCGGCACCGCAGCCTGCTGTGATGCCAGCGACGACAGCACCCGTTCCAGCCGCAGTGCCCACACCGCTGCAGCCCATGCCGCCCGTCGAGACTCCGGTCGACCGCGTTGATCCACAGAATCCACCCTCATGAAACGGAGGTCCGCCATGATCACTCGCACCCTCTGGCTTCCCCTGGCCGCCACCGCGTTGCTGGCCGGCTGCGGCAGCATGACCCCTCACTACGACGCCCGTTTTGGCGAAGCGGTGCGAAATGCCCGCATGCAAATGACCATCAACCCCGATGCAGGCACGGCCGTGGGCTTGGGCGCGGATGGCGCCACCGGCATGGACGGCCGGGCCACGCGCCACACCATGGAGCGCTATGAGCAAAGCTACAAGAGCCCGCCACAGGCGGTCAATGTCATCAATATCGGCGGCTCGCTGAACAACAACAGCAGCAGCGGAGCGCCATAGCCCGTGAAATTTCCGCCCACAGGCTTGCCTATTCAGTGGATTGAGTTTGAAAGCGAAAGGAGTCCAGACCGCATACCGGCCTTGCACGCCATCAGCCGCCGGCTCGGCAAACCGGCATGCAGCACATGCACATGTTTCCGGCCTTTCATTCACTTTTGAGGTGTCATCATGACCAATATCGCTCAACAATTTGGTAATTCCCTGCAGTCCTTTTTCGAGGACGAGGAAGGTGCGCAAATCATCGAATACGCACTGATCATCGCTGTCGTGTCCCTGGCGTTGATCGTGGCACTCAAGGCACTCACGGCTTCCGGCGGTGGATTCAGCACTTTCATCACCAAGGTCACGACCTGCCTGAGCACTCCAGCGAGCTGCGCGCAATAACGCCGCCCGAGTCTCTCAAAGCATATGGAAGGAGAGCTCCATGCTCCGACTTTCTCAATGGCAGAGCCAGCTGCGCCACTTCATGCAGGACGAGGAAGGCGCACAGATCATCGAGTATGCATTGATCATCGCCGTCGTGTCCTTGGCATTGATCGTGGCGCTCAAGGCGCTCACGGATAGCGGCGGTGGATTCAGCACTTGGATGACCAAGGTGAGTACCTGCCTTTCGACGCCCGCTAGCTGCGTGCAGTAGCAGGTTTTCCTGCGGCCCCGGCATGGCAGCGTTGCTGCCATGCCGCCTCCGGCAGACCTGTGTTTGTTGTGTCTTGTACTACGAGAAAACACCATGAGCACCCGAATTCTTGCCCCGACCTTGGCGCAGCGCGCTGGAGGAAACGGCCGTCGCCATCCAAGACGCCAGCAGTTCGGGGCCTTCATCATTACCCTGGCCTTGGCGTTGTTGTTCCTGCTGGGGTTCATGGGTATCGCGCTGGATTTTGGCCGGCTGTTCGTCGTCAAGTCCGAGTTGCAGACCGCCATGGACAGTTGCGCCCTGGCGGCAGCGCGCGAGCTCAACGGACAGACTGACGCCATCGTTCGCGCCCGGAGCGCGGGCATGGTGGCCGGCAACGGCAACCGCGCCAATCTGCAATCCGCCACCTGGAGCGGGCAGGGGCAACTCACCGCCACCGACATTACCTTCCGCGATCTGAATTACGTCGCCACCACATCGGGCAGTCAGGCCCGGTATGCCGAATGCCAGTTCACCATGAACGGCATCAAGCTTTGGCTGTTGCAGGCCATGGGGGCTTTTACGGGCGACAGCGTCACCTGGCCCAGTACGGGCGCCGTCGGCGCGCGCGCGGTGGCCACGCGGGCTGTTGCACAAAGCGCCTGCCCGATTCCCGTGCAACTGAAGCAAGCCAAGTTCGCTACCCTGAACAAGGGCGACTGGGTCGTTGTTCTGGATAAATCAGGAGCCAGCGGCAGCGATTTTGGCTGGGCCAACCTGGATGGAAGCACCAGTGCAACCGAAACATGGGCAGAAATGGAAGGCAAGTACTGCAGCACCAAGCTGGGCGATCCCATTGGCACCGCTGGCGTGAAAGCCTCGGTCTTCGAGTACTGGAATCATCGCTTTGGCATCTACAAAAACAATGCCGGAACGCCAGCCAATGACCCGAGTGCGGGCCGCCCGGATTTCACGGGCTATAGCTACAACGCCGTGTCCACGCCCAGCAGGCCCACCGCCAACTGGCTTGCCGGGCGCGATGCATACGCTGACTTCAGGGCGCAACGCCAGGTCTTTGCACCTTGCGGCCCCAACTGTCCTGCCCAAGGCAGTGAAGTCGCGCTAGGGGCTGGCCAACTCCAAGTTTATGGCGCTGACCGCCGCCTGGTACTGCTGCCGGTGGTCAGTGCCGGCGGCACCGTGGTGGATTTCGCCTGCATGCTGATGCTGCAGCCCATAGCCACGCCGGTCAAGGACGACATCCAGCTCGAATTCCGTGGCCACGCAGGCGAACCCGACAGCCCTTGCACCACCACCGGCCTGCCGGGCGGCACGATCGGCCCGCTGGTACCCACGTTAGTGAGGTGAGCACATGCGCAAACACCGTGAACAAATGGGAGCGGCGCTGATCGAGTTGGCGCTGATCATCCCCTTGATGCTCTTGCTGAGCCTGATCGTCATCGAGTTCGGCCGTGCGCTGTACGAGTACAACACGGTGACCAAGTCGGTACGCGATGCGGTCCGCTATCTGTCGGCACAGACACCCAACACCTTGTGCGGCAACGCGCAGAACCTGGTGGTCTACGGCAGCACAGTCGCCGGCAGCACGCCGCTGGCGCCGGGGCTCAAGACCAACGCCGTCAGTTGCAGCTGGCAGGCTGTTGGAGCCTCTCCGCTGATAAATACCGTCACTGTCACGGTGACCGGCTACCGCTTTCAATCGATGGTGAACGGAGTGTTCGGCACGCCACTGACCAATGGCGGCATTACCTTTGGCGCCATCTCCGCAACGATGAGGACACAGACATGAAACACCTCACACAGCGCGGCGCCATGATCATCGAGTTTGCCTTGGGATTGCTCATCTTCCTGATGTTCTTCCTGGGCATCGTGGATTTCAGCCGCATGCTTTACACCTGGGGGGCTGCCAGCGAGGCCACGCGGGCTGGCGCGCGTTATGCCGTGGTGTGCGACGACCAGACGCGGCAAGCCAACGTGCTTGCCTACATGCAGGCACGCCTGCCACAGATCAGCGCGGTGGACATTGCCTGGGTCCCGAGTGGCTGCACCACGAGCAGCTGCCAAGGGGTGACAGTGAGCATTCCCGCAGGGGGGCTGAAGTTCCAGTGGATTGCGCCCATCGTGGGTTCCGGCCTGCGGGCCGCCATCGATGTGCCCCAGTTTTCCACCACCTTGCCGCGCGAAATCATGCACCAGGATCCCGTCGTCAATGCCAGTTCGGAGTGCAATTCCTGACCAGCGAGAATTCTCATGAAAATCGCCATCATTTCCCCCAACCCAGCCCACCTCCAGGAGATGGCCCATGCGCTGCAGGAGCACTCGCATCAGGTGCAGACCTTCGAGGGCGGCAAGACGCGCATGCCGACCATTGCCGAGCAGGAGCGGCCGGATCTGATGCTGGTCGACGGCATGTGCTGCGATCCTGCCGATCTGGCGCCGGTGGAATACGTGACCACCCACTACACGCGCACGGCCGTAGTGCTCTTGTGTGCCCAGCAGACCCCCGAGTTCCTGCTGCAGTCCATGCGGGCGGGCGTACGCGAAGTACTGAATTCGCCCGCGTCGCCGCAGTCCCTGGTGGATGCCGTGCGGCGCATCGGCGCCAAATTGCAGGACAGCACGGCCGAGCGCCCCAAGGGCCGGATCATGGCCTTTCTGTCCTGCAAGGGCGGCAGCGGCGCCACCTTTTTGACGACCAATCTGGGCTGGATGCTGGCGCGCAACCACTCGGTGCTGATCATGGACCTGAATCTGCAGTTCGGTGATGCGCTGGGCTATCTGCACGAAGGCAAGCCCGCGTCGACCCTGGCCGATGTGGCGCGCGACATCCGCAGGCTGGATGCCTCCTTTCTCACGGCCAGCACGGTCAAGGTCACGCCCCGCCTGCATGTGCTGGCGGCGCCTGAAGATGCCATGCATGCCATGGAGGTGGATCCATTGCATGTGGACGCCATCTTGCAACTGGCCGCCGCGCACTATGAGTTCGTGTTGCTGGACATGGGGCGCGTTCTGGACCCGCTGGCCCTGCGCGTGCTGGACAGGGCCCAGATCATCGCGCCAGTGCTGCTGCCCAATGTGCCTGCCGTGCGCAATGCGCAAAAGCTGTTGCGCATGTTTCGCGATCTGGGCTATTCGGAAAGCCGCCTGCATCCGGTCTTGAACCGGGTGGACAGGCGCAGTGAAATCGGCTTGCCTGAGGTGAGCAAGACGCTGGGACTGGCCCAGCAATGGCACAGCATTTCCGAAGCCACCCATGAAGTGCAGGCCGCCATCAACGCGGGAGTGCCGCTGGCCGAATCCAGCCGCGGCAGCACCGTGGTGCGCGAACTGACGGCATGGGCCGATGTGCTGTCACCCCAGGCCCATGAAGAAGGCAGTGGCATTTTGACCCGGCTCTTTCGCCGGGCCTGAGCACCGCTGCATTGAAGGAGATGGTCATGTCACTCAGAGACTTGCTCGCCACGCCCGCGACCCGCGGTTCCAAGCCTGTGCTGCAGGCAGTCCCCGAACCAGAGGACAGGCCTATCGCTGCCGCGGCGGAGACGCCGCCAACGCCGGCCGCGCCGCTTTACGGCCACTCCGCCGCCTATCTGGCGCTCAGAGGCCGCATCCATGCCAAGCTGCTGGAACGCTTTGATCTGGCTGTGCTGGGGTCCTTGTCGACCCAGACGCTGCAGCAGGAAATCGCGACCATGACCGAGCGCCTGCTGGAGGAGGACCCCGAGGCCATCAACGATCTGGAGCGCAAGCTGCTGATCCGGGACATCCAGCATGAGATGCTGGGCTTCGGCCCTCTCGAGCTGCTGATGGCCGACCCGGCGGTATCGGACATTCTGGTCAATCGCCACGACCAGATCTATGTGGAGCGCCATGGCCGGCTGGAGCTCACGCCCGTGGTCTTCACCGACGAGAAGCACCTGCTGCGCATCATCGACAAGATCGTCTCGCGCATAGGCCGGCGCATCGATGAATCCAGCCCCATGGTCGATGCGCGACTGCCCGATGGCTCGCGGGTGAATGCCGTGATTCCACCGGTGGCGCTGGACGGCCCCATGATGTCGATCCGGCGCTTTGCGCGCACGCCGCTGCGCATGGAGAACCTGATCGATGATCTCAAGAGCCTGACGCCGGGCATGGCCCTGGTGCTGGAGGCGCTGGCCAAGGCCAAGGTGAACATGGTCATCTCCGGCGGCACGGGCGCCGGCAAGACGACGCTGCTCAACATCCTCTCGGGCTTTATCCCCGCGGCGGAACGTGTGGTCACCATCGAGGATGCGGCCGAACTGCAGCTGCAGCAGCCGCATGTGGTGCGCATGGAGACACGTCCGCCCAACATCGAAGGCCGCGGCGAGATCACCCAGCGCTCACTGGTGCGCAATGCCCTGCGCATGCGGCCGGACCGCATCATCATCGGTGAGGTGCGTGGTGCCGAGGCCGTGGATATGCTGCAGGCCATGAACACCGGGCATGAAGGTTCGTTGACGACGATCCATGCGAACACGCCCCGCGATTCGCTCGCACGGCTCGAGAACATGGTCGGCATGGCGGGCATGAATCTGCCGCACCAGGCCGCGCGCCAGCAGATTGCGTCCGCCATCACGGTGATCGTGCAGGTGCTGCGGCTGACGGACGGAAAACGCAAGATCACCAGCATCCAGGAGATCACGGGCATGGAGGGCGACATCGTCACCATGCAGGAGATCTTCGCCTTCACCCAGACAGGCGTCGGCAAGGAGGGGGATGTGCAAGGGTACTTCCACGCCACGGGCGTGCGGCCCAAGTTCGTAGACCGATTCCTGGGGCAGGGCATCGTGCTGCCGGAATCGGTCTTCGATCCCGAGCGGCACTATCAGTGATCAGCAGAAGAGGGAGTCGCCATGTCGTCCTTTTTTTCATCCCATTCGATCTTCGTGATCATCGTACTGGTGTTTGCGGCCGTATTTCTGCTGCTGGAAGCACTGCGCATGCTGTGGAAGCAATACAAGGGTCCCGAGGCAAAGCGGCTTGCACGCCGTCTGCAGGCGTTGTCCGCAGCCCATGACCTGAGCACACCGACACATCTGGTCAAGGAGCGCGTGCTCAGCGATATACCCAAGCTGCAGCGCGCGCTGCAGCGCATGCCGCGCGCCTACCGACTCGATCGCCTGATGGTGCAGTCCGGCCTGGACTGGACGGTCTCGGGCCTGCTGCTCGCTTGCACGATACTGTTTGCTGTTGGCGTTCTGGGGGGGCTCATGTTGCGACAGCCCGTGGTGCTGGCCATTGCGGTGGGCGTCGCGCTGGGTGCATTGCCGTGGCTGTACCTGCAGCGCAAGCGAAATCGGCGCCTGGCGCGGATGGAGCGCCAACTCCCCGAAGCGCTGGATCTGATCACCCGTGCGCTGCGCGCAGGCCATGCTTTTTCCTCAGGCTTGCAGATGGCGGGGGAGGAGTTGTCCGAGCCCATCGCCGGCGAGCTGCGCCTGGTGCACGACGAGATCAACTACGGTACTTCGCTGGCACAGGCCTTGACCAACCTGAGTGAACGCGTGCCCATCACCGACCTGCGCTACTTTGTCGTGGCGGTGCTCATACAGCGTGAATCCGGCGGCAATCTCACGGAAATGCTGGGCAATCTGAGTCGCCTGATTCGCGAGCGCCTCAAGCTCCACGACAGGGTGCGCGTGCTTTCTTCCGAAGGGCGATTGTCGGCCTGGATTCTGGGTCTCATGCCGTTCGGACTGGTGGCATTGCTCAATTTTCTGAACCCGGAATTCATGTCCTCGCTGTGGACCGACCCCATGGGCATCACGATCCTGCAATGGCTGGTGGTACTGATGGTGGTCGGCGTGCTGCTGCTGCGCCACATTGTCCGTATCCGGGTATGACGTATGTCTTGAACGCAAGGAGCTCGCCATGCTGATCTTCGCTCTGCTTACTTTCACCGCCGTCATGCTGGCCGCATGCGCCTTGTTCTTCTGGGTGACGCCGACCGCCACGGAACAACGCCTGCAGGCATTGACGCCCAGTTCCCCGGACAGAGGCTGGACAGAAACCGTGGTCAAACTGGTAGGCCCGTTCGCCCACTTTTCATCGCCCACCGCGGGCATGGACGCCACGCCTTTGCGCCTGCGCTTTCTGAACGCCGGCATCCGCCATGAGAGTGCGCCGCTGCTGTACTTCGGGGCCAAGACGCTGCTGCCCGTGGCCACGGCGGCGGCCGTGTATTCGCTCATGCTGGCTGCGGGAATCACGGACAGCACCGAACTCTTGTTGTCCACGGTGGTGGCAGCGCTGGTGGCCTGCTATCTGCCCAATCTGGGGCTGCGCTGGATGGCAGCGCGCCGCAAACGCGAGATCTTCGAGAACTTTCCCGATGCCGCCGATCTGCTGCTGGTGTGCGTGGAAGCCGGCATGGGATTGGATGCCGCCTTGGGCAAGGTGACCGAGGAAATCCGCATCAAGAGCGAGGCCCTGGCGGAAGAGCTTCACTGGACCAATCTGGAAATGCGTGCCGGTAGCCCGCGCGAGAAATCCTTGCACAGCCTGGCCGCGCGCACGGGCGTGGAGGAGGTCCACAGCTTCGCCGCCATGCTGACGCAGGCGGACCGGTTCGGCACCAGCATCGGCGACTCGCTGCGCGTGTTCTCGGACGACCTGCGCCACAAGAGGCAAATGCGCGCCGAGGAACTCGCCGCCAAGATTCCCACCAAGATGCTGCTGCCCCTGGTGCTGTGCATCTTCCCGGCCATCGTGATGGTCGTGCTGGGGCCCGCGGTGATCCGCATCGTGCGGATGGTGCTGCCCATGATTGCCGGTTACAGCTGAAGTGCGCGGCACTGCATCTTTTCGGCCAATTTGGAGGCCGGCGTGTCGCGTAAATTGCCCGAAGAACCTTGACCTGTGGTGCAATGCAATGGCGCTGGCCGTCAGCGTACTTCGGGGTACTTTCATGCAGAAACTCGTCGGAAAATTCATCGCCATCGCCGCTTTGACTCTGGCTGCCAACGCCAGCTTCGCGGCGGACAAACAGCCCACCCCCCAGCAGAAATTGATGGGCACCTGCAATACCGAAGCCACGGGCAAGAAAGGTGATGAGCGCAAGGCCTTCATGAAGGACTGCCTGTCGGACGGCAAGAAGCTGCAGCAGGAGCGCATGAAATCCTGCAACACCGAAGCCACGGGCAAGAAAGGCGATGACCGCAAGGCCTTCATGAGCCAGTGCCTGAAGAAATAAGCCAGCCGATTGCCTGATGCTTGGCCCCAGGGGGCTGAGCGCCCTGGCGCTCAGAGCGGCAGGAACCGTATGCCGCTGCGGCGCACCAGTTCGTCGTAGCTGATGGGCGCGCTGGCGCGGGTACCGGCCGCATTGGCCTGCCAGTAGGCCCAGCTCTTGCCGCTGCTGGCGTCATACACCAGCTTGAACAAATGGCTGGGCACCTGGACCTTGCCAGGGCCGATGGTCTTGGTCGGGCCGGAAAATACCGGTCCGGTGAACACATAGACATCGCCTTGCGCCCGCTGCGCGTACTTGCGCGTGTCCTGCTCGATCTGGCTCCAGGGCCCGGCGTTGTGCGACTGGTTCTGCGGCACCATGTTCGCCAGGCTGAAGCTCTGGGCCATGGCTTCGGCATTGGACATGTCGCCCGCCGGAGCCATGTGGCCGCGGGAATAGCCAGAACCCTGGTAGTCGCTCAGCTCGGCCCGCTCGGCGCGCGGCAGACGCGCGTCGGCAAAGAACTTGTCGGTGCGCTGCAGGCCCTTGGCTTGGGTGATGCTCGCGCGGCTCAGGCGTTCGGCCACGAACACCGGCGTCTTGTGGCTGCCGCTGTGCAGCACGGCAAAGCTGCCGTAGCACAGCTCGCGCAGACCGGTGGCCTGGGGCACGATGGGCGGCGTGCCTTGTGGGAAATGCTGGCGGCACTGCGAAAACCGGGTGGCCGTGCTGCTGCCGGGGCTGCTGGCCGGGACGGTGCTGGCGCTGGTGACCGTGCCGGGATGGGGCCGGGTGGCATGCAGCAAGGCCGTGAGGCCTGACAGCGAGGCCAGCACGGGTGCCACGGCCTTGGCCAGGCCCAGGTCATTCCAGTTCGGGTTGAGCCCGCAACTGCCCAGCTGGAAACTCAGCGCCGCGGAAGACGCGAGGCCCAGCCAGAACCGGCGGCGGTTGGAGGTGTTCTTCTTGGAGGCGGGGGAGGCGCTCTTGCGCTTGCTGGCTGTACGGGGGCTCTTCGTCATCTGCGGGGATGTTAACCCCCAAACTTCATGCTCCAGAGCAAAAGCGCCGCGGTTCAGCTGCTGACTTGTAAGGCCTTGTTCGCCGTGAGCGTCAGGCCCTCGTCATCGCGCCAGAGCATTTTCAGTTCCCCCGACTGGCGGGCCATGAAAGTGAATTCCAGGAACGGGTTTTGCGCAATCGCGGTCTCGGGCGACCAGGTGAACAGCAGGTCATTGTCCAGCCGGGCTTCGAAGCGGGTGACGATGTTGCGCGCAATCGGCTGGCCCTTGGCGTCCATGCGCAGGCCGCTTTCCATGCGGTGCTCGATTTGGGCGCGCACGCGCACGACGTCGCCGGCTTTGGGCGCGGCGTTGCTGATCCAGATACGGGGTGGTTTTTGCATCTTCAGTCCTTAGAACGTGTTTACGATCTTTTTCGGGGTGCGTTGCCCCCTCCTGGCGGTTCAGGCAAGGCGCACGCCGCAGGATGCACTGGTGTGCATCGAGGACGGGCAACGCAGCATGGGCCGTCAGGAGGGGGTAACCCGAAGGGCATGCAGCCCACACCCCGCCCTTCGTCGTTGCCCACTTTGCCCATACGTCCGTATGGGCTGCAGCGTGCGCCTAGAAGGGCGCGCCGTGGGCTACATGCGCATCCCCGAAGAAGATCGTAAACGCGTTCTTACATGCCGCAGCTGCCGGCGGTCACGCTGATGTGCTGGCGCGCGACCAGCACACGCCCGTCGTTCATGCGGGCCAGCACCTGGATGGCTTGCGACTGGATCAGGCGCAGGCGAATGCCCACTTCGGCCGTGCCCGCATGCGGCGTGAACTCGAAACTGCAGGCCAGGGGATGGGGGTTGCCTTCGGCAATGACGATCATCGCCTCGCAGTAGGAGGTGGGCGTCATGGGCAGTTCGACCTTGGCCTTGGCCGGCACGGACGCGGGGTTGTCACCCAGCACCGGCAGCTCCAGTTTCAGGCCTTGCTTGAGCGGCTGCGCGCCGCGCGAAAAAGCGTTTGTGATGCGCAGGATTTCCGCGGGATTGGCGCCTGTCAGGGCGGGTGCCGGACTGGTCTGGGCCAGCACCGCCGGCGACAACAGGCCCAGGCCCAGCCCCAGGGCCGAGCTTTCCATCAGGCGGCGGCGTGAAAGGGTCGTGGTGTCAGAGAAAGTCATTGAAGCGTCCGTTGATCCAGGCGAAATCGTCCTTGACCAGATCGTTGGTGCGCACATCCATGTCGATCTGGTTTTGCAGCACTCGGCCGCTGGCGTCGAGCTCGTATTCGAACTTGACGGAAATCTCTTCCTGCGGGTCGCCGTTGACCATCATGTAGCAGAGGTTGTCGGGCAACACGGCCACGACTTCCTTGCCCGACACGCGTTCGGCGATATTGCGCGCGACGATCTTGCCGATGGCATTGGCCACGTGCGCGCTCTTGGGGTAATGGCCGAACTGGCTGGAAACAAAGCCCATCAAGTCGCCCACGAAGTACACGCTGTCATCGGAGTTGGCCGTGAACAGGCGCGGGTGCATGTCGGCCCAGCCCGTGGGCTTGCCGTCGGCGCCTTTGCCGATCAGGCCCGCATGCCAGACCATGTCCGAGGCCTGGTGGGGCGGCATCAGCACGGCATCGTCGAAATCGAAATCGCCCGCGGCTGTCTTGATGCGTTTGTTGAAAGGGTCGACTTCCTTGACTCCGGCATTGGGCACATGGGTGATGATGTCCGGGTACAGCTCTCCGAACGCGGCGCGGTAGCCTTCGCCGATGGGGCCGATCTTGGGCTTGGGATCAAGGATCAGAATCTTGCCCGGGATCTTGTTCTTCTTCATGTGCCAGGCCATCAGGCAGGCGCGCTCATAGGGTGAGGGCGGGCAGCGGTGCGGCGGCGGCGGCAGCGTCATCACCATCACGCCGCCCTTGAACTCGTGGAGCTTGCGCTTCAAGGCGAACATTTCGCCGTTCGGGATGTAGGCGTTGGGGAAATGGGTGCGGGTGTACTCGCTGGCCTTGCGGTCGTTGCCGAACCAGGCGTCATAGGCGTTGCGAATGCCGCCAGCCAGAATCAGGTAGTCGTAATCGACGTTGCCCTGGGCCGTGCGCACGATCTTCTTGTCGCGATCGAAGCCCGTGACTTCGGTATTGACCAGCGTATAGCCGTATTTGTTGGCGGGGCCCAGCATGTCGCGGTTGACGAAATCGGTGTTGACGATATCGATCAGCCACTTGTTGCTCATGGGGCCGGACCAGAAGCTGGGGTTGCGCTCCAGCAGCACCACATCGGCCTGGGGAATCAGTTCGCGCAGGTAGCGGGCCGCGGTCATGCCGCCCCAGCCGCCGCCGCAGATCACGATGCGCGGGCCCTTGCCGGTGCGCGGCAAGAGCTGGGTCTTGCTATGGATGGCGGTGGGAAAGGCCAGGCCGGCCGTGGGCAGGGTGGCCGCGCCGAGCGCGAGTGCCGGCGGGGCGGCGAGAAAAATCCGTCGATTGAGCATTATTGTGCTTCCTTGTAATGCGAGAGCTGCCGTTCGGCGGCGAGGCCGAGCGCAATGCCGGCGACGATGGCGGCCAGGGCCGCAAAACTGGCCAGGGCCAGGGAGGAGAAACCGGCCAGGCCCTGGCCTATGGAGCAGCCCAGGGCCAGAACGCCGCCAAAACCCATGCAGACGCCGCCGGCGATGGCGGCCAGCAGGCGTGGCGTGGAGCTGAAGCTTTCGATGCGAAACGTCTTGCCCGCGAGCGCCAGGGCCAGCGCGCCCAGGCAGGTGCCGGCGACCAGCGCCACGCCAAAGTCGGCGGGCCGGCCCGTGGACAGCATCAGGTACAGCAGGCTGTCGCCCGTGGGCGCGACGAAGCTCAGCGACGTCAGCGGCAGCGGATCGAAGGGGTCGGCGCCCACATGGGCGGTGATCCACCAGCCCGCGGCCACGAGCAGGCCGATCACGGCGGCGCTGGCCAGGACGGGCAGTGTGTTTCTGGATGGGGCCGGGCGCAGCGCAAACCAGGCCAATGCCAGGGCCAGCAGGCCGGCCGTCCACAGCGCTGTCGGCGCCTGGGCCGTGCCCAGCCACTGGGCCAAGGCCTGGGCCAGATCCGGTGCGGGCGGCGAAACCACGCCCAGTGTCTGCAACTGTGCGCGCAGCGGCGCGAGCACGCCCGTGAGCGTGGCCTGCGCGGCCAGCCCCAGGCAGACCAGCACCACCAGGGAGCGCAGATTGCCGCCACCCAGCAGCACCAGCGCCCGCGCGCCGCAGCTGTTGGCCAACACCATGCCCAGGCCGAACAGCAGGCCGCCCAGCAGCACGCCGACCAGCGAAAACTGCGCGCGCATGGGCAAGGCCGTGGCCAGGTCCACGCTGCCCAGGGCTTGCAATGCCTGGCTGGCGAGCAGCGCCACGGCCATGGCCAGCGCAAAAGCGCGCAGCGGGGCGCTGTCCTGATCCTTGAGCTGACCGCGCACGCCGCGCAGCAGGCAAAAGCGGCCCCAGCGCGCGGCCATGCCGAAAGCGGCCCCGAGCAGCAGCCCGGCCGTGATTTTCTCCATGCCGCTCAGGCCCCCCAGATGTCGGCGCTGATCGCTGCGTACCAGGCCGCGCCGTAGCGGGCTTCGGCCGCGCGGAATGGCGCATCGCCCTGCAGCGGGCTGACGCCGCCCGAGCCCGACACTTCGATGATCTTCTCGTTCTGCGCGCGGTAGACCCCGGCCACCGAGATGCCGTAGTCCGTCCCGATCAGGCTGTAGCAGGTGTTGGCGTACGCGGCCTGCGGCGGCGCCAGGCCCTGCAGCTCGGCGCTGATGGCCGCGGCCACCACCTTGCCTTGCGTGTTGGCGCTGAAGCCGGACTTGGGCATGGGCGCGGCGATGGTGGCATCGCCGATCACATGCACGCTGGCCACGCGCGTGGATTCGAAGTTGCTGCCTTTGACCGGCACCCAGCCGCTGGCATCGGTGACGCCCGCGCGCTCGGCGATGAAGCCGGCCTTTTGCGGCGGAATCACGTTCAGCACCTGGGCCTTGTGCACGGCGCCGAACGCGGTCTCCACTTCCAGGCGCTGCGCATCGACGCGCATCACCTGGCCGTCATCGGATTGCCCCACCCATTCGATCATGTTGCCGTACAAGGCTTTCCAGCCCTGCAGGAACAGCGGTTTCTTGGAGAAATCGTCCTTGGCGTCGAGCAGCAGGATCTTGGAGCGCGGCTTGTGCTGCTGGAAGTAGTGGGCCACCATGGCCGCGCGCTCGTAGGGGCCGGGCGGGCAGCGGAACGGGTTTTCCGGGATCACCATGACGAAAGTGCCGCCGTCGGGCATGGCCAGCATCTGCCGGCGCAGCAGCTGCGTTTGCGCGCCGGCCTTCCAGGCATGGGGCGCGAGCTTGGCCGCGGCCTCGTCGTAGCCTTGCAACTGTCCCCAGCGCATGTCCACACCGGGCGACAGCACCAGCTTGTCCCAGACCAGGCGCTGGCCGTTCGACAGGGAGACGGTTCTGGCCTGGGCATCCACGTCCTGGGCGGTGGCATGCACCACCTCGATGCCCATGGCACGCAAAGCTTCAAAGCCATGGCCCAGGCTTTCCCACTCGCGCAGGCCGGCGAGGTAGAGGTTGGAGAACGGGCAGGTGTAGAAGCGCGCTGCCGGCTCGACCAGCGTGATCTTGAGCTTGGGCTGGTGCAGGCGCAGATAGCGCGCGGCCGTGGCGCCGCCAAAGCCGCCGCCAACGACCACCACATGGGCCGATGCGGACTGGGCACGCACCAGTGCCGGCATGGCCAGCGCCGCGCCGCCGGCGGCCAGGCTGCCAAGCGCCTGGCGGCGGGAAACGGGGGAGGGCAGTGTGTTCATTATTTGACCTCCGAAAACCATTGCGCCAAGGCCTGGATCTGCTGCGCGTCATAGCCTTTCATCAGGCGTGTCATGACCGTGGCATCCGGGGCCGTGCCGGCCTTGAAGGCTTGCATGCGTTCGAGCAGGCGGTCCCGGGGCTGGCCCGCGAGGCTGGGGATGGAGTTGGTCGACTTGCCGCTTTGCCCATGGCAGTTCACACAGGTGCCGGCGAGCAGCGAGACGGAGGGCTTGGAGAGTTCCTGGGCCCCGGCCGCACCGGCCAGGCATGGCAGCAGCAAGCCCAAAGCCAGCGTCCGCCAGGAGCGCACAGGCGTTCGCATTGGCGTTGAAGTCGATGGACTTTCGGGAAGCACAGAGGGCGGCACGGACGTGCTTGTGGCGTGCCGTGACGGCCACTGTTGTCTTGCGTGAATCATCCGGCGCACTCTACTTTTTCAACCGCGCTCCCATGACCATGGAGGGCGTTAGGTTTACAAGCGCGGCGAAGGCGCTTGGCGAGCAGGGACAGCCCTGGACTCTGGTGCCTCGTACTGCCCATCGCCACACCATTGCAGGACCGCACGGGTCACGTCACAACAGACGGGGCGGCGAAGGCGCGCCCTTGGCAAGGCACGTCGCAGCATGAGAAAAGACGCGCTGCACATGGCAGGCGAGCGTGCAATCTAGCGCCGGTGGTAACAAAACGCAAGCCAAACAGCCGTCACCGCAAGAAAACACTCGGGAATGCCCGGTCTGTGCCGCCAGCTTGCGCTCAGGATCAAGTGCGTGCGCTGCCAAAGTCTTGCAGCACCTTCAACACGGCGGCCACGGCCCCCGTGGGGGCTGCCGCCTGGCGATGCGCGATCGCCATGGGACGCATGAGCTGCGGCAGCAGATGGCGGATCTGTACCTCCGCGGAGTGCTGCAGATCTTCCACCTCTTCCAGCGGCAGCAGGGCTGCGCTCTGGCTGGCCACGGCGAGACTTTTCAAGGCGCCCGGGTAGCTCAGCGTCAGAAAGGGGCGGGGATTGAACCCGGCCTGTCCGAACCAGGCCGAGACGAGGCCGTGCATTTGCGTCGCCGGGGCGAATGAGGCCCATCGGCGGCCGGCCAGCCATCCGGGCGTGACCCGCTCCGGCGCATCCCAGGAGGCCGGCAGCAGCACCACCATCGGGTCATTGCGCCAGGGCGTCATGCGGATTTCCGCGACAACCGGCTGCGGGCTGGCGACGATGCCTATGTCGAGCGTGCCGGCCTTCAGGCGCTGCATCGTCTCGGCGGAGCCCACGGCCTCCAGCTTGATTTCGACGCCCGGGTTTTGCTGCGCCAGCGCTTCCAGCATCATGGGCAGAAGCCGCGTGCTGACACCCGCGGAGACGCCCACCCTGACCAGGCCTTCGCGGCCCGTGGCGCGGCGCTTCACCAGGTCGATGAGGTCGTCGCTGGCGGCCAGGAGCTTGCGCCCCTCCTGCACCAGGGCCTCACCCGCCGGGGTCAGCTCGGCCTGTCTGCGGCCGCGCACCAGCAGCGTGGCCTCCAGGCGTGACTCCAGCTCCTTGATGTGCAGGCTGACGGTGGGCGGCGCCAGATGCAGGGCCTGGGCGGCGGCCGCAAACGTGCCCAGATCGGCGATGGCAATCAGCGTTTGCAGCTGATCAAGATTCAGGTTACGCATCAGGATTTCTGACTTTGATGTTCATTGAATTCAACTTTACAGATGTTAAGGCAAAGCTGAGCATTGGCTTGCCATGTCCCACGAAACCTACCCCCCATCGCACAGCAAGTCTGCTGATTCCACGCAACAAAACGCAGCGGCCGCGCCTTCCCCGGGCGAGCGGTGGCAAGCATGGCTGGAATCAGCCCGGTCTGTTCTGGAGCGTGCACAAAAGCGCGTCACTGACAATTTCCGGGTGCCGCCCAACGGTGGATGAGCTGCGTGATGGGCTGCTTGCGGGCAGGGGGACAAGCGTGCATTGCGTTTAAAGTCGATTGCTGGGCCAAAGCGTATTCGTATTGGATGATTGAACGCGGCCACGGCCTTTCACCCGGAGATGCACATGCATACGTCTATCCCTGCCGTTGAGCGCTTGCTGGGCCGTCCCAGCGAGTCGCTGGACGCGCGCACCTTGAAGGTGGCCCAGCACATTGCCAAGCGAAAGCATATTTCGCGCAATCTGGAGGATGCGTCTGCGACCCCGTCCACGCTGGGCCAGCGCGCCGCCGACGCCGTGGCCCGGTTTGGCGGGTCTTGGACGTTTGTGGGTCTGTTTTCGGCAACGATGCTGGCCTGGGTGGTGGTGAATGCGGTGCTGCTGTTGCTGCACGGCAGCACGTTCGATCCCTACCCGTACATTCTCCTGAACCTGTTCCTGTCGATGCTGGCCGCGATCCAGGCCCCCATCATCCTGATGTCCCAGAACCGCGAATCCGAGCGGGATCGCATCCGCGGTGAGCACGACTACGAAGTCAATCTCAAGGCCGAGCTGGAAATCATGATGCTGCACGAAAAAATGGACTTGCTGCAGCAGCAGCAATGGACGGAGTTGATTGCGCTGCAGCGGGAACAACTGGTGCTGCTGGAAAAACTGGCATTGAAAGGCGTGCTGGATGCGTCCGGTCAGCGCGGCGAATCCACGTGATTCAAGGAAATGCCCCGCGGTTCGCACGGCAGCCTGGGTGAATGCGGCTATAAGCGAAGCATCGGACTTTTTTCATCAGGCCAATGAGTTTCATCAAAGCATTACCCGCATCGTTCATCGCCGTTTTCATGGTGGCTGGCGCACAAGCACAAGAGCCATTGACACCTCCCCAGGTCACCGAGCTGTTCATAGGAACGCTGGTGCACACGGACCCCACGGCGATGAAGTCGCTCAACGACTACCAGCGTCCGGCGCGGGTCGCCAACGGCAACGAAGGCGACTTCATCGACATCGAAAAGATGCTGGAAACCGATGCCATCTACGCGCAGCATCTTTCGAAAGCCGTGCTGCGACAGGTCAAGCTCAATGACGAGGACAAGGCAGTCCTGCAGCCCGATGTGGTGCTCTTGCTGCAAACCATTCGTGATGGGCAAAAACGCACGGTCTGCACCACGGGCACCGTGGAGCCGATCACGCAAGGCGTGCGCCCGGGCTACAAGACGGTGACCGTGGAGTTTGCCTGCAAGGCCGTCAATCCGTCAGAGAAGGTGACGACCGTCTTGCGGCGTGCGCATGCCGATGGCTGGAACACCCTGGAGCAATACCGCCAGGCCATGGTGACGCTGACGCAAGACTACAAGAATGCGCCCTTGACGCAGGACTTCAACGGCAAGTTCCCGCTCTCGTCCAAGGACAGCGAAACGCTCTGGCAAAACATCTTTCCACGCGAAAGCCTGGATATCAGCAAGGCGCTGTTTTGAAGAGCGCAAAAGCCTGCGATTGATGCGCGCTGCCTGATCAAGCCCCCGGTGCTGACGTATAGGAAGCTTCTCAGGCAGATACCTCAGGCGTGCACGCCTTTGATGTGCCTTCTCGAAGCCGACGGATTCTCGCCCGTGGTCTGCTGCAAGGATTCAAGCGCGCCACAATCTCCTATGCAGCCGCCGCCGGCGCAAGCGCTGCGGATTTCCTGGATCTGGCGCTTGAGTAGAGTGAGCTCGGAAATTCGCACCTGCACATGGCGCACATGTTCTTCGAGCAGCGCATTGACTTCGTCGCAAGGGCGACCAGGGTCGTCCTGCAGGTTGAGCAAGATGCGAATTTCAGAATGCGCCATATCGAGCGAGCGGCATCGCAAGATGAAGCGCAGGCGTTTTTCGTGCGCCTCGTCATAGTTGCGATAGTTGTTCGCGCCGCGCTCCGGCGGCTGCATCAGGCCTTCGCTTTCGTAGAAGCGTATGGTCTGCACTTGACAGCCTGCACGCGCGGCCAGCTCACCAATTTTCATCTGTTTCTTTCTGCTTGACCTTCTACCTACTATAGGCTTTCTAATGGGCTCAAGCAAGGAGTTCATATGACAGACAAATGCGGGTCGACGGGTTGCATCTCAAGGAGTGGCGGGGCACAAGCAGGAGCGGCAGGGGCCTGCGCTGCGCTGGAGCGCGCCACAACGGTACTCAACATCCCCGAGATGTGCTGCCCGACCGAGTTCAGCCTGGTGGAGAAAAAACTGCGTCAACTGGACGGGGTATTGAACGTCACGGCAGATTTCATGCGCAGAAACGTGCGCGTGGAGCATGACGCCGTGGCAACCACCGAGTTGCTGGAGGCTGCGCAGCGCTCCGGCATGGAGGTTCGGCTGCCCACCCCCGATTGGAAGGAAGAGCGCAGCACCATCGTCATCGAGAAGATGGACTGCCCCACGGAAGAGGCCTTGATCCGGCAACGACTGAGCAAGGAACTATGGGTCCAGGACCTCAGCTTCAACCTCTTGCAGCGCAAGCTCACGGTCGAGCATGCCGCTGGACGGCTGGACGACGTGCTCGCCGCTCTGAACGAGATAGGCATGAACGGCCTGCCGCAGCGGCGCGAAGCACCGGGAGAGTCGACCCAGCCGCAAGGCTCTCATGCGGGCGCCTATTGGAAGCTCGCCATCGGCGGCGCCTTGGCGCTGACGTCCGAGTTGGTCGCGCTCCAACTGGGTGACAGCTCGATCGGCGTCATCGGTCTCGCACTGGCAGCCATCGCTGTGAGCGGCGTCGAGACCTACCGCAAAGGTTGGATTGCTGTGCGGCACCTCAACCTCAACATCAATGCACTGATGTCCGTCGCTGTCACCGGCGCGGCCATTCTCGGGCAGTGGCCTGAAGCGGCGATGGTGATGGTCTTGTTCGCCATCGCGGAAATGATCGAGGCCCGTTCTCTCGACCGCGCGCGGCGAGCAGTCGAAGGGCTCATGTCCATGGCCCCTGAGACGGCGACGGTGAACACGCCGTCCGGCTGGAGGGAAGTGCCCGCCGCGGACGTCGCGGTAGGCGCAACGGTTCGAGCCCGGCCCGGCGAGCGCATCGCCTTGGACGGAAATGTGTCGTCCGGAAGCTCGGCTGTCGACCAATCGCCTATCACTGGCGAAAGCGTTCCGGTGGACAAGGTCGTCGGTGATGCGGTGTACGCCGGCACCATCAACCAGGACGGCGAACTGGAGTACCGCGTGACCGCCGCCGCCAGCAACTCTACCCTGGCGCGGATCGCGCACGCCGTACAGGAGGCACAGGGCACGCGCGCTCCCACGCAGCGCTTTGTGGACACGTTCTCGCGCTACTACACACCTGCTGTCTTCGCGGCAGCCATCGCCATCGCGCTCATTCCTCCACTGGGCATGGGGGCCGATTGGTTCACCTGGGTCTACCGTGCACTCGTGCTTCTCGTCGTCGCCTGCCCCTGCGCCTTGGTCATATCGACGCCGGTCACCGTGGTCTCGGGCCTGACTGCAGCTGCACGCCGCGGCATTCTCATCAAGGGAGGCGTTTTCCTTGAGCAAGGCCACCGGCTGCAAGTGCTGGCCTTGGACAAGACCGGGACCTTGACGCAGGGGCGGCCAGTGCTGACCGACGTCATTGCCCTAGCGGGGGACACGCCGGCCCTGTCGACCCTTGCCGCTGCACTTGCCGCGCGAAGTGATCACCCGGTTTCTCGCGCCGTGGCGGCGGGCCTGAAGGATTCAGCGGACCATCCCGAAGTGTCGGGCTTCTCTGCGCTGCGCGGCAGAGGCGTGGAGGGAAGCATGAACGGCGTGCTTTACCGGCTGGGAAATCATCGACTGGTGGAAGAGTCCGGTGCCTGCTCCGAGGACTTGGAGGCCAAGCTCGACGCCCTTGAGAAAGAAGGCAAAACTGCAATTGTTCTGACCGCAGGCGCGAAGGCTTTAGCCATCTTCGCGGTCGCTGACGTAGTGCGCCCAGAGAGCCGAGAAGCGGTCGCGCAACTCAAGCAACTCGGCATCCGCCCTGTGATGTTGACGGGTGACAACCGGCACACGGCCGAAGCCATTGCGCGCCAGGTCGGTATCACGGATGTGAGAAGCGAGCTCCTGCCCGAGGAGAAGCTCAAGGCCATTGAAGAGTTTGCGGCTGGCAATGCCGTGGTGGGCATGGTGGGCGATGGCATCAACGATGCGCCAGCGCTTGCCAAGGCGAATATCGGCTTTGCCATGGGCGCCGTGGGCACGGACGCGGCGATTGAAACCGCGGACGTGGCCCTGATGGATGACGACCCCCGCAAGCTGGCGGAGTTCGTGAAACTGTCCAGGGCCACCAAGGCTGTTCTGTGGCAGAACATCTCCTTCGCCATAGGCATCAAGGTGGTGTTTCTCAGCTTGGCTTTGACCGGTCAAGCGAACCTCTGGATGGCGGTCTTCGCCGACATGGGGGGAAGCTTGCTGGTCGTCTTCAACGGTCTGCGCCTGTTGCGCAAGAAGGCCTAGCATCCGCCTTGAGTCCCGCCGATGGCAATCCATCGAATCATTGAGCCGGGTGTCGCCGAGTCGCGTCACTGAGCGGTGGACATGACTGGGGCCATTTCCGACGGTCACCTGCAAACTGCTTGATCAAAGGCAGTTTCTGCACCCAGCGCATTGGCAGAAATTGTCGGTTGCTATTTGCCGTACTTGCAGGCTTTGGGGAGAGGTGCAACCCGCAGGCTTTCCATGCTCACTATCAATGCGCGCGTAGAAAAACGGGTGCCAGCCCCGCCAGCTGTGCCGAGGCGCTTCGCAGCGAGGGCAGCAGCTCTTCGATCGCCCTGGCCTGGGCATATTCCGAGCGCAGAAAGTTGCTGCTGATCGCCGCCGCGACCTGATTTTTCTCGTCGTAGATGGGAACGGCCAAGCCCGCGACGTGCGGGTCGAACTCGCCTTCCACCCAGGAAAATCCATCGTTGCGGATACGTACCAGCGACGATTCCAGGTCGGTGCGATTGGCCAGCGTGGTGGAGGTCAGTGGCGTGAGCTCATGCTGCTCCAGGTAGCGATTCAACACTTCGTTGTCGCTATAGGCCAGGAGCACTCTGCCGGGTGCGGTGGCATATGCGGGAATCCGGCTGCCCATTCCCAATCGCAGCGACATGATCTTGCTCGAAGGTATGCGCAGCACGAACACCGTGTCCTTGCCGTCGAATACCGCCAGCGCGCACGACTCCTGGGTCTGCACGCACAGCTGCTCCAGCACGCGCTGGGCATGCCCCCAGAACGGCAACGAGGTGAGGTAAGTCATGCCCAGGTTGAGCACTTTGGGTGTGAGGTGGAAGCTCTTGTCGGCACCGATCACGGCGTAGCCCAACTCGGTGAGCGTCAACAAGATCCGGCGCACGACCGTGCGGGGCAAACCGGAGTTCGCCGCGACGGTGGCGACAGAGTGCGGCCCGCTTTTTCCCATGGCTTCCAGCACGGCCAATCCGCGGGCGAAAGAGCGAACGAATCCTTCGTTGTCAGTGGTTGTCATCTCGATTTTCCTGGTGCATTGGATTGCGTGCGCGGTGCGGCTGAGTACACCACGATGCACAGCGCTATCGGTTTACAGGTTGACGCTTTTATGGAAATGGACAAGAATATCCTCCAGACGGATTAATAAATCCGCCAGGCGGACATTCTACCTCAGCCATTTGAAGGAGACAACCATGCAGAGACGACATGTATTGAGCTGTGCCACGGCCTTGTGTGCACTGCTGGGGCCTCAGGGAAATCTGTGGGCGCAATCCGCGGGTGCATCCATAGCGCTGCCGACCGGCAAGCCCTACAAGATCATTGCTCCCAGTTCACCGGGCGGCATACTGGATCTGACCAGCCGACTGCTGGCGAAGGCGCTGGGGGAGAGGCTCAATCAGCCGGTGATCGTGGAAAACCACCCGGGAGCGGGCGGCGCTCTGGGTATCCAGGCCATGCTCAAAGCCGAACCCGATGGGCGCACCCTGGTGATGGGCAGTCTGGGGCCGAATGCCGCCAATTACGAATTGCAAGCCAAGCTGCCCTATGCCTACCAGGACATGACGGCCGTCATCCATGTGCTGTCCATGCCGGATGTGGTGCTGGTCAATCCCAAGCTGCCAGTCAAGTCCGTGGCCGAGCTGAAGGCCTATGCGAAGTCCCAGCCGCAAGGCTTGTCCATGGCCGTGTCTACCAGCGGCTCATCGGGCCATCTGGCGGGGGCCTTGTTGAACCAGCGCACGGGGATTGCGGCCGTGGACGTGATCTACAAGGGCGCCAGCCCCGCCTTGACCGACCTGATGTCGGGCCAGGTGGACTACATGGTCGACAACATGATCACGGCCTTGCCTTTGATCCGCGGCGGCAAAGTGCGGGCCATTGCGGTCACCACCAAGGAGCGCAGCCAGGATCTGCCGGAGATTCCGACCTTGATTGAAGCGGGCTACCCGGATTTTGATGTCTCGGTGTGGCTGGGCCTGTTTGTGTCGTCCAAGACGCCTGCCGCCGTGGTGAAGGCGCTGAACGCTGAATTGAACAAGGCTTTGAGCGACCCTGAAGTGCGCAAGACGATGGCCCAGCAAGGCGGCTCGCCCATTGGTGGCAGCCCGGAAGATTTCGAACGCTTTGTGAAGTCCGAGAAGCTCCGTTGGACCGAAGTGATCAAGACGGGAAAGATCAAGGCGCAGTAAGTGGCATTGGCAGCAAGAAAACAGGAGACAGGCAATGAAAGACAAGGTCGTGGTGGTAACGGGTGCGGGCAATGGCATTGGGCGGGCAACCGCCTTGCTGCTCGCGCGCATGGGGGCGAAGGTTGTGGTCAACGACCTGGGCGGCAGCGGCAGTGGCGAAGGTTCGGACGCAGGTCCGGCGCTCATGGTGGTGCGGGAAATTGAAGCGGCGGGCGGGCAGGCCGTCGCCGACACCCACTCCGTGGCCAGCTGGGAAGGCGCAGCGGCCATCATCAAGACCGCCCTGGAGCGCTTTGGCCGGATCGACGGCGTGGTCAACAACGCCGGCATTCTGCGCGACCGCATCTTCCACAAGATGAATGAGCAGGAGTGGCGCGCGGTGCTGGACGTGCACCTCAGCGGCTCTTTTTACGTGAGTCGCGCCGCGGCAGCCCACTTCAAGGACCAGGGGAGCGGCAACTTTGTGCACATGACTTCGACTTCCGGCCTGATCGGCAATTTCGGGCAGGCCAACTACGCGGCGGCCAAGCTGGGCATCGCGGCCTTGTCCAAATCCATCGCCCTGGACATGGCCCGCTTTGGCGTGCGTTCCAACTGCATCGCGCCGTTTGCCTGGAGCCGCTTGATCGGCACGCTGCCCAGCGAAACCGATGCCGAAAAACAGCGCCTGGCACGCATGCAGTCGATGAAGCCCGAGCAGGTGGCGTCTGTGGCGGCGTTCCTGGTCAGTGACCAGTCGGAAGAGATCAACGGCCAGATCCTGGCGGTGCGCGGCAACGAAGTCATGGTCATGAGCCAACCCAGGCCGGTGGCATCGGTGCACAGCGCCACTGGCTGGGATCAGGAAAGCCTGTTGTCGCATGCCCTGCCGGCGCTCAAGCGCGCGTTCACGCCACTGGACCGTTCGTCGGACGTGTTCAGCTGGGATCCGGTGTGAGGTGCCCATGCTGAATGATGAAGTGCTCAGGAAGTGGCCGTTTGCCGATGTCGTGAACGCCTACAGCGAAGACGATTGCATTCGCTATGCGCTCAGTGTCGGCATCGCGGCCGATCCGTTGGACGCAGATGACTTGCGCTATGTCGTGGAGCCGGACCTGCAGGTGTTGCCCACGTTCGTGGCCACGGTGGGCGCTCCCGGCGCCTGGGCTTCGGATCCGGAGACCGGCATCGACTGGATGCAAATCCTGCACGGCGAGCACCGCATGCGCTTTTTCCGCGCGCTGCCAGCCCGGGGGGCCTTGCAAAGCCGCACGCGTGTGACGGGCCTCGTGGACAAGGGCGAGGGCAAGGGTGCTCTGGTCACCACGACGCGTGATGTCAGCGACGCCCACTCGGGGCAGTTGCTGGCCCAGGTCGAGCATGTGTCGTTCTGTCGTGCCGACGGCGGGTACAGCCAGGGGGGCGCCAGCGATGCGCCATTGGCGCCCTTGCCGGCGGCGCCAAGTCAAGCGGCACAAGCGTGCATGGAAATGCCGACGCAAAGGAATGCCGCGCTGCTGTACCGCTTGAATGGGGACCGCAATCCCATTCACGCCGTGCCCAGCGCCTGGCGCAAAGCGGGCTTTGAGCGGCCCATCCTGCATGGACTGTGCACTTACGGCATGGCGGCGCAGGCCTTGGTCAAGCTGGCTTGCGACGGCGATGCCGCCAGGCTGGGCAGTATCGCGGCGCGGTTTTCCGCACCGGTGTATCCCGGCGAAACCTTGGTGTTCAGCCTGTGGCGTGGCAGCCAGACGGCGTCTGAACAGTCATTTCATTTCGAAGTGCATGTCAAGGAACGCGGCGTCAAGGTGCTCAGTCACGGCGCGGCCGTTGCCAAGGCACGGCCTTTGCCCATGGTGGACAGTGTTGGAGTGTGAACAATGCCAGATATTGAAAGCTTCGCGAAAACCAATCCTGACGGGGTGGCGTATCGCATGGTGCCCTCCGGGCAGTGGGTGACCTGGAAGGAACTGGAGCAGCGTTCACGCCAGTGCGCTGCGGCCTTGGTGGCCTCGGGCCTCAAAGAGGGCGACGGCATCGCCATCTTTCTGGAAAATCACGTCCGCTACTTCGAACTCATCTGGGCCGCGTTTCGGGTGGGCCTGTACTACACCACCATCAGCCGCCATTTGAAAGTGGATGAGGTGAAGTACATCCTGCAGGACTGTGACGCGCAGGCGGTCTTCTGCTCCAGGCAAAGCTTGCAGGATTTTGACGCCCGGGTTCTGACCGAACTACCGATACAGCGCGTGGTTCTCGACGGGCGGCATGCCGGCTTCGACAACTACGAGGATTTTCTGGCGTCCGTGGCGCCCGATGTGGTGCTGCCTGCAACGCTGCCGGGCATGGATTTTTGCTATTCCTCCGGGACTACGGGCCTGCCCAAGGGCATCAAGCGCCCGCTGAGCGATGCCAACAAGTTCTTCGCGGCCCAGGACGAAGAGCGCACACGCTGGAAGAATTTCGACCACCGCACGGTCTACCTGTCGACCGCGCCGTTCTATCACACGGCGCCCGTGCGCTGGAACATGAACGTGATGAAGGCCGGCGGCAGCTGCGTGATGCTGGAGAAGTTCGATCCTCTGCTGGCGCTGGACGCCATCGAAAGCCATGGCGTGACCCATGCGCAATGGGTGCCGACCATGCTGATTCGCCTGCTGCGCCTGCCGGACGAGGAAAAGGCACGCTTTGATCTGAGCAGCATGCGCTTTGCCATCCACGCGGCGGCGCCATGCCCGGCCGCCGTCAAGGAGCAGATGATTGCCTGGTGGGGGCCCATCCTGTACGAGTACTACAGCGGCACGGAATTGGTCGGCAGGACGTCGCTGGACTCGCAGGAATGGCTGACGCACAAGGGCTCGGTCGGACGGGCCGAGTTTGGCCAGGTGCATGTGGTCGATGAAGCGGGCCAGGAGCTGGCGCCAGGCACGCCGGGGGTGATTTACTTCTCCGGTGGAGGGCGCTTCGATTACCACAAGGATCCCGCAAAAACCCGCCAGGCCTACAACGACAAGGGCTGGGCCACCTATGGCGACATTGGCTACCTCGATGAGCACGGCTACCTGTATTTGACCGACCGCCTGGCCAACACCATTGTTTCCGGCGGCGTCAACATCTATCCGCAGGAAGCCGAAAACATCCTGGCCATCCACCCGGCCGTGGCCGATGTGGCCGTGGTCGGCGTGCCGAATGAGGAATTTGGCGAGGAAGTCAAAGCCGTGGTGCAGCTGCGCAACCCTGGCGAGGCGAGCGATGCCCTGGCGGCCGAGCTGATTGCCCATTGCCGCAGCAGCATCTCGGCCATCAAATGCCCGCGTTCGGTGGACTTCGTGAGCGAACTGCCGCGTGCCGAATCCGGAAAACTGCTCAAGCGCCTGGTGAAAGCGCGCTATTGGCCCGAGAAAAGCCAGATCGCACATTGAGGCGGACAGGGGATGGAATGACCAAGGAGACAAGACACCATGCGTGACAACCAGGACCAGCTGATGCCGCGGACGGCATTCTCGGCCGACCATGAACTCTACCGCGCCACTGTGGCCCGCTTCATCCAGGAGCGGATCACGCCGCACCACGCGCAATGGGAGGAGGAAGGCCTGGTGCCGCGCCAGTTGTGGCGCGACGCCGGCGCGGTCGGCCTGTTGCTGCCGGGGATTCCAGAGGAGTACGGCGGCGGTGGCGGGGATTTCCTGTTCAGCGTCATCGTGGTGGAGGAGATCGCCCGGGCCCTGGCCACGGGGGTGACCGGGTTCACCACGCATTCGGAAAACGTGGCGCCGTATCTGCTGGAGTTCGGCAGTGAAGCGCAAAGGCGCGCGTTTCTGCCGGGCATGGCCAGCGGCGACATCGTCGGCTCGATCGCGATGACCGAGCCCGGCGCGGGCAGCGACCTCAAGGCCATACGCACCACGGCGACCGCGGTGGACGGCGGTTTTCGCCTCACGGGGCAGAAGACTTTCATCACCAATGGCTACCACGCCGACCGTGTTCTGGTGTTCGCCAAGACCGACCCCGCGGCCGGCGCCAAGGGCATCAGCCTGCTGTGGGTGGACACGAAAAGCGAAGGCTTCAGCCGCGGACGCCTGCTCGACAAGCTGGGACAGAAAGCCCAGGACACGGCCGAGCTGTTCTTTGACAACCTGTTCGTGCCGCAGGACATGCTGGTCGGGGAGCTGAACAAAGGCTTTGCCTACGGCATGGCCGGCCTGGTGCGCGAGCGCCTGCTGATTGCGCTGCGCTGCGCCGTGGCGCTGGAAGTCGCGTTGCAGTGGACGGTGGACCATGTCAAGCAGCGCCATGCGTTTGGCAAACCGCTGGTGGACAACCAGTTCATCCGCTTCAAGCTGGCCGACATCAAGGCGCAGACCTGGGCGACGCGGGCGCTGGTGGACAGCTGCCTGGGGCAGTACCTGCAAGGCCGGCTCAGCGCGGATGGCGCGGCCATGGCCAAGCTGTGGGCCAGCGAGGCCACGCGCTCCATCGACGACCTGATGCAATTCTTTGGCGGCTACGGCTATATGCGCGAGTACCCCATCGCCCGCGCCTACACCGATGTCCGGCCCAACCGGATCTACGGCGGCTCGTCCGAAATCATGCGCGAAGTGATTGCCCGGGCGATGTAAGCGCGGTGCGGAACAAGGAACAACCATGAATCAGAAACTTTCGCGTTCGGTCGCCATTGCGGGCGTGGCCGAATCGGACCTGGGCAAGGTCCCCGGCAAGACCGCCCTGGAGCTGCAGGGCCAGGCGGTGATCGCGGCGCTCAAAGATGCGGGCCTGCGCCTGCAGGATGTGGATGCGGTCTTCGCGCATACGGATGATCGCTTTTCCAGCCTGCAGGTGGCCGAATACCTGGGCATCACGCCGCGCCATGTGGACTCCACCAATGTGGGCGGCATGTCCAATCTGGTGCACATCCGCCATGCCATGGCCGCCATCGCGGCGGGCATGTGCTCGGTGGCGGTGGTCACCTACGGCAGCACCCAGCTGTCGGATGGCTCACGCAAGGGCGGTGCGGTGGCCCAGGACAGCCCCTCCACGCCACGCGGGCAGTTCATCCTGCCTTACGGTCATCTCAGTCCCATCGGTTACTACGCCATGGTGGCGCAGCTGCACGCGCACCGCTACGGCAGCACCCCCAAGGATCTGGCCGAGATCGCCGTCGCGGCGCGCCGCTGGGCGCAGCTCAATCCCAAGGCCTATCGACGCGAACCCACCAGTCTCGAGGAAGTCATGGCCTCGCCGCTGCTGGCGGACCCGCTGCGCCAGCGTGACTGCTGCCTGGTCACCGATGGCGGCGGGGCGCTGGTGATCGTGGCCGCTGACCGTGCCAGGGATCTGCGCACCAAGCCGGTCTATGTGCAAGGCATGGCGGAAAGCTACGCCCACCACTACACCCCGTTCAATACCGGCGACTGGCTGGACACGAACGTCGCGCAGACGGCGCAGGCCGCCCTGGACATGGCGGGCGTGACGCGCAGCGACATCGATGTGGTGCAGATCTATGACCATTTCACGATTGGCGTGCTGCAATCGCTCGAAGAGCTGGGCTTTTGCCAGCGGGGGGAGGGCGGCGCATTCGTGGCCGATGGCGCCCTGGGCCCCGGCGGGCGTTTTCCCATCAACACTTCGGGCGGTGGCCTGTCTTACGGCCACCCGGGCATGTTCGGCATCTTCCTGGTGATCGAAGCGGTGCGCCAGTTGCGCGGCGAGTGTGGTGAGCGGCAACTGCCCAAGGCCGAACTGGCTCTGTGCCACGCCCCTGGCCTCGTCTTTTCGTGCAATACCACCATGATTCTGGGAGTTTGACCATGGCTGAAGTTCTGCGTCCGCTGCCGCTTCCTACCGACATCACGGCCCCGTACTGGCAGGCCGCGAAGGAGGGGGTGCTTTCCATCCAGCATTGCCAGGAATGCCAGCGCTGGCAGTTTTTCCCCCGGGCCTTTTGCGCGCATTGTTCCAGCGAGAATCTCGTCTGGCAGAAGACCTCCGGTCTGGGCAAGGTCTATACCTTCACCATCAACCGCCGCGCGCCGAATGCCTTCATGAAGACCCGGCTGCCTTACGCCGTGGCCATCATCGAGCTGGACGAGGGCACGCGCATGATGGCCAATATCGTGAATTCCGATGTCGAAGCGGTGGCCATTGGCGCGCGGGTCAAGGTCTGTTTCGAACGCGCCAGCGACGAGATCACGCTGCCGCAGTTCGAGCTGTTCAACTGACAGTCGATGAGCGAGAGGTGGATATGCGTGTTCTGGAAAGTCTGAGAGTGGTGGAAATCGGCGGCATTGGTCCTGGCCCGTTCTGTGCAATGCACCTGGCGGATCTGGGCGCCGATGTGATTTCCGTGGTGCGCGAGGCGCCGGAAAGCACGACCACCGGCCACCTGCTCAATCGCGGCAAGCGTTCGGTATTTGCCGACCTGAAATCGCCAGAGGGCCGGCAACTGGTGCTGGCGCTGGTCCGGGATGCGGACATCCTGATCGAAGGCATGCGCCCCGGCGTGATGGAGCGCCTGGGCCTGGGACCGGCTGAGTGCAGGGCGGTCAATTCCCGCTTGGTCTACGGCCGCATGACCGGCTGGGGCCAGGACGGGCCGCTGGCGCCGCGTGCCGGCCATGACAACAACTACGCCGCGCTGTCCGGGGCCTTGTGGGGCTGCAGCCCCGCCGATGCCCGGCCCGTGTCGTCGTTTGCGCTGCTCGGTGACATCGGCGGCGGGGCGCTGTATCTGATGACCGGCGTGCTGGCGGGCGTCATCAAGGCCCGTGAGACGGGCGTGGGTTCCGTGGTCGATGCAGCCATCGTCGATGGTGCCGCACACATGCTGAACCTGGCGCTCAGCGCCCGCCAACGCGGCGTGGTCGCCGACCAGCGCGGGCACAGTATTCACGACAGCTCGCCGTTCTATGAAACCTATGTCTGCGCCGATGGCCACCACATCACGCTGGGCAGCATAGAGCCGCAGTTCTATGCCTTGTTGCTGCAGGTCCTGGGCCTGGAAAACGATCCGGATTTTTCCGCTCCTGGATCGCAATGGGACAAGACCGCCTGGCCCAGGCGCCGTGCACGCCTGCAGGCAATCCTCATCACGCAAGACCGCGCGCACTGGCAGCAATTGCTGGAGGCCAGCGATGTGTGCTTTGGCGCGGTGCTGAGCCCCCTCGAAGCCGCGCAACACCCGCACATGCAGGCGCGCGGTGTGTACTCGCAGCAGGGCGGCGTTTTGCAGGCCGCACCCGCGCCGCGTTTTGACGGCCAGGCCTATCCTGTCCAGACGCGTTGCCTGCTGGGGCAGGACACGCAGGACATCACGCAAAGCGTATTGGAAGGCCAGGGCGTCTGGCGCAGCCGGCCTCTTGCACGCTGACCTGCCCTTGGCGCCGTGATCAAGCCTGCAGCACGAAGTCGCGAAAAGCCTTGGCCGCCGCACGCGGCGCCAGTGCGCCGTTCCACACGGCAACGACCGATTCGATCTGCCGGTCCAACTTGAATGGCAGGACCCGCGCCACGCCTTCTTGCTCCAGTTGAGCGGCGCTGTGCTGCGGGAACACCGCCAGAAAAGGGGCCGTCTGCATCAGCTTGATCGTCATGGAGACATCGCTGACCCGCACCCCCATTTCCGGCGGCGGCACGCCCAGGGCGTGAAATGCCGCCTGGAGGTGGTGCAGCATGCGTGCCCCGGGCACGGGCAGACACCACTGCTGCTCGCACAAGTCCTGTGCGGTGAGGCGTTTGCGCTGCAGCAGGGGGTGCGCCACGCTGGCCACGACGAGAAGAGGCTGCTGCGCAATCATGGGCGCGCGCTGCAGGGCCGCATGTTCGAAGCGCGGATCGTCGTAGGCGAACATCAGATCGAGCGCGCCTTCGTCCAACTGCGCTATCAAGTCCAGGACCCCGCCTTCGACGAGGGTGATGTCCACCCGTGGATGTAGCTCCCGGAAGCTGCATATCGCTTGCGCGATCAGCGCCTGGACCGAGGTGGTGCGAAAGGCCATGCTGAGCTGACCGCGCGTGCCTTCGCGCAGTGCATGCAGGGACTCGGCCATGCGAGACAGTTGCCCCAGCACGATGGCCGCACTGGCCAGCATCTCCTTGCCGATTTCGGTCGGGCGCATGCCCCGGTGTCCTCGCTCGAACAAGGGCACGCCCACAATTTCCTCCACTTCGGCGAGCGTCTTCGAAACGGCGGCCGGGCTCACATGGAAATGCGTTGCCACCTTGGCTGCCGTATGCAGTTCACCCAGCGCCTGAATCACGCGCAAATGGCGGAGCTTGAGACGTGCCAGCAGCGACTGGACGGGATGAACGGAAGACGCCATGGAGATCCTCTAATAGTTAACTGTTTGCTCAATATTCATCAATATTAATTCACTTTTGGATAATGGTGAGTCGCACTATATTGACCTGGACGCGAACCCCATCACGCGATCCCAGGAGACAAAAAATGCGCTTCGTCATTGCCCAGATGCGGCATGAAACCAATACTTTTTCGCCCATTGCCACGCCGCTCACGGCCTTCTGCCGTGGCGCCGATGCCAACGGCCCGGTGACGGGAGAGGCGGCCGTTCGCGCTTGCGAAGGCACCAACAGTGCCGCTGCCGCCTTCATCGACATCGTGCGCAGCCAGGGCGATGAATTCGTCATGTCGCTGCTGGGCAGTGCCGTACCCAGCGGGACGGTCAGCGCCGAGGCCTTCGAGTTCATGAGCGAGCGCATCGTGGCTTCGGTGCGTGCGGGCTGCGATGCCGTCATGCTGGACCTGCACGGCGCGATGGTGGCCGAAGGCTTTCCCGACGCGGAAGGCGAATTGCTCAGGCGCATCCGGGCCGTAGCACCCGACATGCCCATCGCGGTGGCGCTCGATTTCCACGCCAACTTCAGCGCAGCGCTGGTGAACAACGCGACGGCCATCACCGGCTACTGCACCTATCCGCACGTGGACGTGTACGAGACCGGCATGCGTGCCGCGCGCACCTTGATGGCCGCGTTGCGCGGCGAAGTGCAGCCGTTCATCCTTAGCCGCACGCTGCCCATGCTCACCCATATGCTGCGCCAGTCGCCGCAGGAGCAGCCCATGAAGGACATCATGGACCGCGCAATGGCCGCGGAGCGCGACGGCGAAGTGCTCAACGCTTCCGTGTTCGGCGGCTTTCCGCTGTCCGACATTCCCCATGTGGGCCTGACCGTGCTGCTGGTGGCCGACGCCGGGCAACGCCAGGCCGCGCAGCAACTGCTGGACGAATTGACGCAGATGGCCTGGGCGCGGCGCGCCGACTTTGTCTACCCCATCGAGCCGATGGCGCAGTCGCTGGCGTACGCCAAGACGCTGGAAGGCGGCCCCATCGTGCTGGTCGACCACGGCGACAACTGCGGCGCAGGTGGCTCGACCGACCAGATGGCCGTGCTGGCGGAAGTGATGCGCCAAGGCCTGGATGACGTGGTGGCAGGGCCTTTCTGCGATCCGGAAGCCGTAGCGCAAATGATCGCGGCGGGCGTTGGCCAGCGCATCAGCCTGGAAGTGGGCGGCAAGACCGACACGCCCGCCATGAAGCTCAAGGGCCAGCCTCTGAAACTGACCGGGCGCGTGCAATGCATCACCGATGGCAACTACCAGGTCACGGGCCCCATGTTCACCGGTGTGCGCCTGAGCCTGGGGCGCACGGCGGTGCTGGACGTCAACGGCATCCTGGTCATGGTCTGCGAGAAGCCGCAGGAGCCGTTCGACGCCGGTGTGTTCACCCATGCAGGCATCGACCTGGCACGCAAGAAATACATTCTGATCAAGTCGCGCCAGCATTTTCGCGCGGGGTTCGGCCCCATCGCCCGGCACATCGTGCTGGTCGCCGGCCCCGGCGTATGTAGCTCGGACTACAGCCTGTTTCCCTTCGAGCACCTGCCGCGTCCCATCTACCCGCTGGAACCAGAGACCCGGCTGGAATTCGCGGCGGCCTGATATTTCCCCCATCATCGATCAAGGCAAAACCATGGAAAATTCCTTCTCCTTGCGCAAGCTGAGCGCCATGCTGGCCATCGCTGCCGCGACTGTTGTTCCTGGCATGGCCGGTGCCGCCGGCGCCGATACCGCCCCGACACGCATCATCGTCGGCTTTGCTCCCGGCGGCGCGCTCGACGTGCTGGCGCGTGCGGTGGCCGACAAGTTGCGTGTGTCGCTGGGCAGCACGGTGCTGGTGGAAAACAAGGCCGGCGCATCGGCGCGCCTGGCCCTTGACGCGGTCAAGCGCGCGCCACCGGATGGGAAAACCATTCTGATTTCGCCCGCGCCGCCCTTCGTGCTGTTTCCTCTGCTTTATCAACGCCTGGGCTATGACCCCGACAAGGACTTGATTCCCGTGGCGCACCTTGCGGACGTGGTGCTGGTCGCATCCAGCAGCGTCAGCCAGCCCTATAAAACGATGCCGGAGTACGTCAACTGGGTGCAGCGCCATCCGGAATCGGCCGGCGTGGGCCTGGCTTCGCTGGGCGGTACCGTCCATTTCGGCATTCTCACGATGGGCAAGTCCATGAACCTGCCACTGACCCCGACGGCCTACCGGGGTGCGCCGATGATGATCAGCGATGTGGTCGCCGGCTCGCTGCCCTTGGGCATTGACGCCATCGCCAGCCAGATAGGACTGGAGAAGTCCGGCAAGATCCGCTTCCTCGGCGTCACCGGCACCAAGCGTTCCGCCTTGCTGCCCGACGTCCCCACGCTCAAGGAGGCCGGCATCCCCGGATTCGACCAGGCATCGGGCTGGTACTCGGCTTTCGTGCCGGCCGGCACCCCGGCCGCAACCGTCGCCCGCCTGGAGAAGGCGATCATCGACGCGGTGAAAGATCCGGCCTTGCGCTCGAAAATGGCCATCGCCGGCATGGAGATGACCGGCCTGCCCGGCGCCGAGGCGGGCAAGCTCATCCAGACACAGCGCGCGCAGTGGCGGCCCGTTGTGGAGACCTCTGGTTTCAAGGTAGAGGAATGATGGCGGCTGGGGCTGTACGCCCGTGCGTCAGCACTGAGGCTCGATGCCCCAGCTTGGCCGCCGTTCGGGTGACCATGGCGCGTCGCCATCGCGCGTTCCTGGGCGTTGACCGGGCTGACGCGGGTCAACGCTGAGGTGGCGAATTCTTGCGCCAGTCCCAAGGCGCAACGGGGTCGCTATCGCGCCAAAGGCCAGCTCGCTTGGCCCTGGCCTCCTGCTGCGCAAACTCGTACTGCCCGCGCTCTTGCGGCGATTGCTCTTGTGCATAGGCGCGATACCACCAAGCCAGGCCTAGGGTGGTCATGGCCAAGCCCGCGTCCAGGGTCCGCGGGCCGTCAGGCGCCGACGCGGGCGCTACCCAGACACTGCAGATGTGTCGTTGGTAGGCATCGATTTTGTGGCAACGCAACTCAGCGGTCTTGCCCAAAGCGATGTCACTCAAGGCCTGCCGCGCCTGGATGCCATAGGGCTGGTGTTTTTCTGGTGCGTCGATGCCCCCCAGGTGCACCGTCACCTGCTCGTAGGCTTGTGGCTGGCCACAGTGGGCGGTGAGGGTGTCGCCGTCAGTGATTGCGACGACAAGGCAGAGGAGGGTGGCAGTGAGCATGCCTGGATCATGCCAAAGCGGTGCGGCGACTGCTCACGGGTAGGTCGCAGCCCACGGCCCACCCGCGCTGCCTCCTACGGTCATCCTCGCGAAAGAGGTCCATTGTGAAGCTTCGAATCGTCTACTGACTACAACGCAAGGAATTGTCCATGGCCATCAGCACCATACTATTAATAATTCTCATCCTGATTTTGCTGGGTGCATTGCCCACCTGGTCACACAGTCGCAGTTGGGGCTATGGACCGAGCGGCGGCATAGGGCTGGTGGTGATCGTTCTGATCATTCTGCTGCTGATGGGGCGCATCTAGACCCACTGACACCGCCGACCCACGAAGCGTTCGCAGATGATTGCAGCCGTCAATTGCTGCAGTGCTTCGGAGGAGTGTTTGGGCCGCTGCCACCGGCGGCCCAGAGGTGGCTTTTGTCGCCAAGTTTTCAGGAATTCTGGAGCGGGCGACGGGAATCGAACCCGTGCTATTTGCTTGGGAAGCAAAAGTTCTGCCATTGAACTACGCCCGCATTGCAAGCCATTGATTTGCAATGACTTTTCAGCTGAATAAGCCCTGTGCGGGCTGCTTCGCTGGAGAAATTCTATCCGAATTATGCAGCCGTAGCCGCAAGGTCCAGGCATTGGGTCCGTCTGTCTCAAGGTGCAGACAGCGACATTCCCGGAAGGAAAAACGCCCTAGGAATGCCGCCGAAACACCGCTTACAAAATGAGCCAGACAGGTCGCGAGGATGAAATAGACTGAATTTCTCTCAACAGGAAGGGCAGTCACCATGAAGCGGCTTTTGGGCATTTTGGCGCTGGTGTCGCTGTTGGGCGGATGCGTGATCGCTCCGCCTTATTGGCATGATCACGGCGGCTATGGCCACGGCGGCTATGGCCACGGCGGCTATGGCCACGGCGGCTATGGCCACGGCGGCTATGGCCATCGCTATGGGGATGGATACTGGCGCCGTTGAGATTGGCCGGCAAGGCCCCGGCTCAGGCGTGCGTTGCCGCATTTGGCATACGCGCGGGTGATGGGGACGGTGCAATGCAGCCCATGCCTTCCAGCGTGGCTTGCACGGCCTCATCCAGCGGCGTGTGCGGCTCTTGGCCCAGCACGGCCTTCAAGTGGCCGTTGTCCATGCGGATCGGCGCTTTCCACAGGTAGCGCATTTCGCGCAGTGCACGAAACGTCGGCACAAAAGGCGACGCCAGTGTGAGCAGCCACCACGGAAACTCCCGCAGTTTCGGTTGCGCGCCGCCGTGGCGAACAACGGAGCGTTGGATGGCTTGGGCCATTTGCGTTCCGTCGGCGTCCCAATGGCCGGCCATGTGAAACGTGGCGAAGGGTGCAAGCGCATCCCGGCGGTGCAGCAGCTCCACCATGGTGCGCGCCACATCCGGCAGATAAGCCCATTGATGGCCGACGCCCGGCATCCCAGGCAGATTGACGGCTTTCACCGGCTGGCCGGGTTTGAGCAGGCCTTGCGAGAACCAGCTGTTGCCGGGCTGGGGGCCGAAGAAGTCGCCCGCGCGCACCACGATCACCTTGCAGCCTTGGCGGGTCGCGGACTGCAGGCGCTGCTCCAGTTCCACGCGGATGGCGCCCTTGGCGGTTTGCGGGTGTTGTGGCGAGTCTTCGCGCAGCACGGGGAAGGCATCGGGGCCGTAGTTGTAGATGGTACCGGGCAGCACGATGGTCGCTCTCAATGCAGTCGCTGCTGCAATGGTGTTGTCCAGCATGGGCAGTACCAGCTCGTCCCAGCGGCGGTAGCCCGGTGGGTTCACCGCGTGCACGATCACGGAACAGCCGGTCGCGGCGGCCATGACCTCGTCGCGGTGCATGGCATCGCCGCGAAGCCAGGTGATGCCGTCGCGCAGCTCTGGTGCTTGCGATCCACCGCGCCGCAGTGCGCGCACGTTCCAGCCGGTGTCGCGCAACTGTCTGGCCACCTCGCCGCCGATGCCGCCGGTGGCGCCCAAGACCAGAACCTTGTTGTTGTTTGCCATGTGAATCTCCAAAGTGCGTTGCGATGGAGCCAGTCTGAACGGGGTCGAGATAGAACGGAATTGCCGAAGATGTACTGGGAGCTATACATTTATGCATGGACTCCAACATTGGCTGGGAACTCTACCGTTCGTATCTGAGCGTCTTGCAGGAAGGATCGCTGTCGGGCGCGGCGCGGGCGTTGGGCGTGGCGCAGCCCACCGTGGGGCGTCATGTGGCGGCGCTGGAGAAAGCGCTGGGCCTGTCGCTGTTCACGCGCTCCCAGCTCGGCCTGATGCCGACCGAGGCGGCCTTGAGCCTGCGGCCTTACGCCGAGGCCATGGGCAGCACGGCCGCGGCATTGAGGCGTGCGGCCGAAAGCCAGGGCGCGGGTGTCAAGGGGACGGTGCGGGTCACGGCGAGCGAAGTCATGGGGGTGGAAGTCCTGCCGCCCATTCTTGCGCGGCTGCAAGGCGAGCATCCAGGGTTGACGGTGGAACTGGTGCTGACCAACCGCGTGCAAGATCTGCTGCGGCGCGAGGCCGATATCGCCATCCGCATGGCGCAACCCAAGCAGGAGCTGCTGATCGCACGGCGCGTGGGCGAAGTAGCGCTGGGCCTGTATGCGCACAGCCAGTACCTGGACAAGCGTGGCACGCCGCGGACGCTGGCCGACCTCGCAGGGCACACGCTCATAGGCTTTGACCAGGAAACGCCGTTTTTGCGCGCCGCGACAAAGGATTTTCCGCAGTGGCAGCGGGCGGCCTTCGCGCTGCGCACCGACAGCGACCTGGCGCAACTGGCCTTCATTCGCGCGGGCGGCGGCATAGGCGCGTGCCAGGTGACCCTGGCCCGGCGCGATCCGTCATTGGTGCGCGTGCTGCCCCAACGGGTCGCACCAGGCCTCGCGACATGGCTGACCATGCACGAGGACCTGCGCAATAGTCCCCGCTGCAGAGTCACTTTCGACGCGATCTTGCAGGGGCTGCAGCACCATGTCGCCCAGGGCCTGGCCCCTTTCAGCGCACGGGCTGGCGGCCGACGTCCTTCAACAGCTGGAGGTAGCGGTTGAACATATTCGTCAGGTAGGCGTCGGCTTGCGCCTGTGTGGTGAATGGCTGCAGCACCATGCGGCCTTCGGCTTCGAGTTTGGCGCGCACTTCGGGCTGTGACTGTGCATGGCCAATGGCCGCTCGCAGGCGATCAACGATGGCGTCGGGCACGTCCTTGCGCACCTGGAAGCCGCCACCAATCGTGTACTCGAAATCCGGCAGCAGCTTGCTGGTGTCGATCTTCGGCACATGCTTGAGCGTGGGCGGCAGGGTTTTGGAGAAGCTGGTCAACAGCTTCAGACGTCCTTGCTGGGCCATGCCATCCATGTTGACCTGGTAGGGCAGGATGGCAAAGTCCACTTGACCTCCGGCCAGGTCCTGAAGCGCGGGCGCGGCGCCCTTGTAGGGCACGTGCAGGAAGTTTGCTCCCGTGCGTTTGGCTATCGCATCGCCCATGAGGTGGTAGAGCGAGTCTATGCCCACGGTGGCGTAGCTCAGTGGCTTGTCCTTGTCCTTGTTCTTTTGCGCGTAGGCGATGAATTCATCGAGCGTGTTGACGTTGAGCCCGTTGCGCACCAGCAGGATGATGGTGGCTTCCGTCGCGGCCTGCACTGCCTTGAAGTCCGTGAACCTGTATTTCGCGGCCGCGTTGAGCAGCGGCGCCAGGATCACTTCGTTGGCCGAGCCGTACAGGAAGGTGTAGCCGTCGGGCGCTGACGCAAGCATCTTGTTCGTGCCTATCACCCCTGTGCCACCGCCGATATTCTCGACAATGACGGGCTGCTTCAAGTCCTTGCCCATGGGGTCGATGAAAATGCGTGCGCCCGCGTCGCTGGCGCCGCCGGCAGGGTATGCAACCACCATCGTCAGCGGCTTGCTTGGATAGGGGGCCGGCTGGGCCCAGCTGGCAGGGGCTGCGGCCAGCGCGGCAGCGGCCGCGATGAGGGATCGTCTCGAGAGGTCGTGCATCGTTTTTGTCTCCTTGGGATTCATTGTTTTTTGAGAGCTCACGGTCCGCTCGGTGCTTCAGACCAGGCGGGCCTGGGCCAGCCTGACCCAGAAGGCCGCGCCCGTGGGCAAGGCCTCGTCGTTGAAGTCGTAGCCGGGGTTGTGCACCATGCAGCCGCCGTCCTTGCCCAGGCCGTTGCCCAGGCGCACATAGGCGCCGGGCACGGATTGCAGCATGTAGGCAAAGTCTTCGCTGCCCATGGTGGGCGCGCGCTCTGTCACCTTGTCGCTGCCGACCAGGTCGATGGCGACCTGCCGGACGAACTCGGCATGCTCCGGGCGGTTGACCAGCACCGGGTACTTGTGCAGGTATTCGATGCTGCAGTCCAGGCCGTAGCTCTGCGCCTGGGCCTGCACGAACGCCTTGATGCGGCGTTCGATCTGCTCGCGCACCTGTGGCTCCAGCGTTCGTACCCCGATCTTGAGCGTGGCTCGCTCGGGCACGATGTTGTAGACCTCGCCGCACTGCACGGAGCCCACGGTGATGACGGCCGCGCGCTGGGCGTCGACTTCGCGGGACACCAGGCTTTGCAGGCCCAGCACGATGCTCGCGGCGCACTGCATGGGGTCTACACCATGGTGGGGCATGGCGCCGTGTGCGCTCACCCCGGTCAGCTCTATCGTGACGCGGTCAAAGGATGCCATGGTGGGCCCGGCGCTGATCGCCAGGTGGCCTACGGGCAGGCCCGGGGCGTTGTGCAGGGCGTAGATGCTGTCGCAGGGATAGCGCTCGAACAGGCCTTCCTCGACCATGCGCAAGGCGCCGCCTTCATTTTCTTCGGCGGGCTGGAAGATGAGGTTCAGCGTGCCGTTGAATTCGCCGTGTTCGGCAAGGTACTTGGCGGCGCACAACAGGATGGCGGTATGGCCGTCGTGGCCGCAGGCGTGCATTTTCCCGTGCACGGTGCTGCTGTAGGACAGGCCGGTGCGCTCGACGATGGGCAGGGCGTCCATATCGGCGCGCAGGCCCAGGCGCTGCGTGCCCTTGCCCCGGCGCAGCTGCCCGACCAGGCCGGTGCCGCCTATGCCGCGCTCGACCTGGTAGCCCCATTCGCTGAGTTTGGCGGCGACCAGGTTGCTGGTCTGCACCTCTTCGAAGGCAAGTTCCGGGTGCGCGTGGATCTGGCGTCGAATCTTCACCAGCTCGGGTGAAATTTTCCGGATGTCAGTCAGCAGGTCTTGGGAAGTCTGGAGTGTGGGTGTAGGCATGGTCGAATTCTCGACAGGGGTGCCCAGGCCATCAAGATCACTTCCAGCGAGGAATTGTTGCCAAAAAGGCAACGGTCCGTCGATTTGCTATCGGCGTACGGGTATCCCCTGAACGAAATGCTCGAGCAGCGAATGCACGGCCGGCGACAGGTGCCGGCCCACCCGGGTCATCACATGGATGCTGCCGCGGTTGAGGATGGGATTGGCCATGGGCAGGGCCACCACGTCCGGCATGTGGATGCGCGAAGTGACAGGGGCGCTGGCCGTGGTCAGTGCATAGCCCAGGCCGGCATTGGCGAACTGCCACAGCACCTTGAACGAGCTGGTGGTCAGCACGTTGCGCAATTGCACCTGCTCGCTGACTTCGGCCGCCTGCACATGCTGGCGCACGCCAAAGGTGTCGAGCATGGCCGCGCCCGGGTAGTCCAGCAGATCGCTGAGCTGCAAGGGCCGGGTGATGGCGGTCAGCGGATGGGAGCGGTGGACGATGGCCTGTATGGGTGCCGAGGGTGAGCGGTGGTGCGAGCGCAGGCGCACATCCAGCGTGGGCTGGAAGACCAGGGCGATTTCCACCTTGTCTTCGAGAACCAGGGCGATGCTGTCGCCCGTGCTGGCGACGTTGAGCGTCAAGCTGACCTGCGGGTGGGCGCGCATGTAGACCGCGATCAACGGGTCGAAGAACAGGTCCAGCATGCCCTCGCCGAGCACCAGATCGACATGGCCGCGGCTGGCATTGCGCAGGTTGTCGACTTCGGCGTAGAAGGTTGCTTGCACGTCGAGCTGGCGCCGCGCATAGGTGGCGAGCAGCCGCCCCGCATCAGTGGGCACGACGCCACGCCCGCGCCGCTCCAGCAGGGGCATGCCGCATTCCTTTTCCAGCAGCGCCACGGCGCGGCTCACGGCCGAGGATTCGATGCCGAGCTGCTCCGCCGCCCCGCGCACCGAGCCGCTGGCGACGACCTGCTGAAAGTAGTGCACGCGGCGCGAATCAAAGAGTTCCTGCATGGCGGCATCATAGGGGAGGCGCAGGGGGCGCGATGGGCGGCGAAGACCCGCGGCGCGGGTCATCCGCCGCAATCTGGCAGGCCCCGTCCGTCCTTTGCGATACCAAATGTTACGTTGGCCGATAATCGCCGCTTTCCCGGGCCTTCTTGCGCAGTGCTGTATCGCCGGTTCCCGCCCAGACCGGCTGCTCCTTTCCCCTTTCAACGTCAACATGGTTGCTACCGTTCTCGTCGGCATGCTGTGCACACACCTGATGTGCTTTTCGGTGATGTTCTGGCTCGTCAGCAAACGCCTGCACGGCAAGAAGATGGGGATGAACTTCTTTGCGATGGGCAACCTGCTGCTGGGCTGTGCCTATGTGCTGCAATTGGCCGAAGGAGGCCCTGCCTGGAGCCTGATGAGCGTTGTCAACCACAGCCTCACCCTGGCCTCGCCAGTGGCTTACTGGCTGGGCGCCATGCGTTTTTTTGGGCACTCCGTTCCTTTGTGGCGCCCACTGCTGGCCGTGGCAGCGCTCTACAGCGCCGCCCAGGTGCTGGTGCAATGGAGCCTGGGCCCGGTTGCCCGCTACGCCATGCTTTCCGGCATGTCCGCGCTGCTGTTCCTGGCCATGGTCGTCACCGTGGTCTATGGCGTACGCACATTTGCCAAGGATTTGTATGCGGAGATGGTGTTTTTTGCGCTCCTGATCACCGGCATCTGTGCACTCAATGCATTCAAGTTCATGAAGCTGATGCATGGCGGTCTGGATGCACTGCGGATGGACGGCAGTTTTCAAGTGGTGTTCTACATCTATATGACGTCCCTGGCCACGGTGCTGCCACCTTCCATCATCTGGCTGGTACTGCGCCGCCTGACCGATGAGCTGCGCGGCATCGCTGCGCGCGACCCCATGACACAGCTGCTCAACCGCCGCGGACTCACGGAAGCGCTGCAGCTGTATTTCAACTCCCGCAAGGCCGTGCCTGCACACCTGCTGATGCTGGACGTCGACCACTTCAAACGCATCAACGATACCTATGGCCACCACATCGGAGATACCGTCCTGTGCCATGTGGCCGAGGTACTGCGTGGCGCGGTGCGCCGCGGCGATCTGGCCGGCCGTATCGGTGGGGAAGAATTCCTGGTGATCTGCCTGGATTCCGACATGCAAGGGGTCAGCCACTTGGCTGAGCGTTTGCGCTCGGCCATCGAAACCCAAGCCATCGCTGCCACGGACTGGGGCCCACCACTGCATTGCACGGTCACGATAGGGATTTCATCCCCATTCTCTGGCGCCGAGGCCTTGGAGGCGGCCATGCGAGAAGCCGATGAGGCGCTCTACCGCGGCAAAGCCGCTGGACGCAACCGGACCGAATGGGCCGGCCATGCGCTGATCTCGTGACGGCCCGCTTCCGACGCACAGGGCAAGGGATCCCACCGCAGCTGCACTCCCTCGTCAGGCGGAACTAGGCACGAAGGTCGGTGAAGACCTGATCCCAGTCGCCTTCCTGCAGCGGCAACAGGTTCATGGAGCGCAGCATCAATGCGCCTTCCAGTGCGCACAAGCGCAGGATTTCCTGTCGGCCTTGCGGCGTGGCAGAGGATAGATCTGGAAAGCCTTCGGCATACCACTTGCGCAGGCATTCGCGGCTTTCGGGCTCTTGCGTCATGGCCAGGGACAAGGATGCAATGCGCTGGTTCACCGCGTTTTCCGCCGCGGTGGCCGCATCCACATAGGCATCTACCGCGCAAGCGCCTGCCGCTTTGGCCGCATTGAAGCGTTCCTCATAGCCGCTGTCCAGGTACTCATAGAGTGCGGTCAGCAGCTCTTCCTTGGAGCCAAACGCACTTTGTACGCCGCCCTTGCTGACACCGGCGGCCTTGGCGATGGCATCAAACGACAAAGCGCCTGCGCCGCGCGTGCGAATGATGTGCTCTGCTGCTTCGAGCAGGCCGGCTTTGTCGATGGATGGCTTTCTTCCCATACGGTTTTCTTCAGGTATAAAAATACGATCGTATTAAAATACGCCCGTATTGAAAACAGTTGCAAAGAGGGATGATATGAAGTTTCAGCGCCGTTGGTTGACTCTGGCCATTGTTTCGGCTGCGCTGTTCCTGGTCGTGATCGACATGACCGTGCTTTATACGGCGCTGCCCAGCCTCGCGCAGGCCTTGCACACTACGGCTTCGGAGAAGTTGTGGATTCTGAACGCCTATTCGTTGGTCATGGCAGGCTTGATGCCGATGTTTGGCGCCCTGGGTGACCGACGGGGCCATCGCCGGGTGTTCATCTTCGGCATGGTGGTTTTTGGCCTGGCTTCGATGATCGCGGCCTTTGCGCCCACGCCAGCGGTGCTGATTGCTGCGCGCGCGCTGCTGGCCATTGGCGGTGCAGCCATGATGCCGGCCACGATCGCCATCATCCGCGTGAGCTTTCCGGATGCGAAAGAGTTGGCTCTGGCCATTGGCATCTGGGCGGCGATTGCCTCGGGCGGCGCGGCCGTGGGACCGTTGCTGGGCGGCGCACTGCTGGAGCATTTTTGGTGGGGTTCGGTGTTCTTGATCAACGTGCCCATCATCGCCGTGGCCGTGCTGCTGGCGTGGCGTTATGTGCCCGACAAGGCCGGTAACCCGAACATCCGTATCGACCTGCTCAGCTGCCTGCAAAGCATGGTCGGCATCATCGCATTGGCCTATGGCATCAAGGAGTTTGCCAAGCCCGATGGCAGCGGCATCGTGGCGTGGACGGCGCTGGTGTCGGGCGCAGGCGCGCTGTCGGCGTTCATCCAGCGGCAGTTGCGCATCCCGCAGCCATTGATTGACTTTCGGGTGCTGTCGGCCGCGCCGATTGCCATGGGCATGCTGGTGGCTTTGCTGGCGTCCATGACTTTGATCGGCTTTGAGCTGGTGCTCAGCCAACGTCTGCAACTGGTGGTGGGCAACAGTCCGCTGGAGGCGGGCGCCTTTGTGCTGCCCATTTCATTGGGGTCCTTCTTTGCCGGACCGCTGGCGGGCGCATTGATTGGCCGCGTGGGCAGCGTGCGTGTGATCGCCGCCGGCTTGGCCATGACGGCCTTGGGGGTCTTGGGTTATCTGTTTCTGCGCGATGCCAATACCTGGGAACAGGTGCTGGTGCTGGCCTTGTGCGGCATGGGGATTGGCTCCAGTCTCACGGCCTCCAGCACCTTGGTGATGAGCAATGTCTCTGAAGACCGCGCAGGCATGGCCGGCTCGGCGGAAGGCGTGGCCTATGAGTTTGGCGGCGGTTTTGGTGTGACGATCTTTGGCTCCATCATGACGGCCGTCTATGTGTCCACCACGCAACAACAGGGGCTGTCGCAGATGGCGGGAAGCAGCCTTGATGAAGCCCACACCTATGCACAAACCCACCCGGACGCCAGTCAGATGCTGGCGGGCGCCATGCAAGCCTTTGAAGCATCATTCACCTGGGTGAGCTTTGTGGTGGCGGCCATGCTGCTGTGCTTGTCGTTCACGGTGCTGGCCATGCGCAAGAGGCTGCCGGCCCGTTGAGAGGGCGTGCATTTCAAGCGCCATCATCTTGCCGCCTCGGCGTTCACCGAGCACATTCGCCGCGCAGCCAGGCCGCCGCCAAAAAAGGGGCACTCAACAGTCCCCGGCCCGAGCCGACAAATTCGCCTCGCTCGCAAGGCCTGTGTCCCGCCGCGGAAATGGCCGCGGCGAAAGCCGCGTCGCTGCCGGGGCGCACGGGCCCCTGCGCATTCCGGTTCGCGAAGCCCATGGCGCTCCCTTCTCGTCCATCCTGCTGCATGGCTTTTCGAATGGTTTCTGAATCGAGCCGCAGCGGTGGGGGGGCCGCCGCGTCGACCTGCATTTCCTGCTCCTGGGGATTGACCAGGATGGGGGCGGAGGTCTTCGCCTGCGGAGAAGCGCCGGAGCCTGCCGATGGCGTGGCACTTTGCTTGCGGATGGAAAGATAGTCGCCAGGCCTGACGTGCGTTGGCGCAGGCGCAGGGACAGGGGGGATTTGGATCAGAATCATCGCGTCGACAGGCGCAGCATCCTGCTTGGCTGGCGGCGGGCTGCTTTTGTTCAACATGGCAATCACGGCCACATGCGCGCCTACGACTGCCACGACTACCGCCTTGAGGCGAAGGCGTTGAATCAAACATGAACAGTGCCGCGAACAGCACAAGGCTAGCGGGATTGCCGGAAGCTGAAAAGACGAACGCATTGACTGCCATTGGGAAAAAGTGACGACTCGCCGTGTCGCAGTCAATGGCTATCGCAAAAAACGGACTCAAGCGACCAAAACAACAGCCGCTGCCGACCGGGTACTGAATCCATGATGTTGCCGAACCCCTTGCGCGCGGGGCGTAGGCGCGGTGCACTTCTTCACGTAGTCATGGCCGCTCGTGCCGCGTCGCCCGATAAAAGGAGAGGATGCGCCGCACATACTCGCGCGTTTCCGCATAGGGGGGCACGCCGCCGTACTGCGCCACGGCGTTCTCGCCCGCGTTGTAGGCGGCCGAGGTCAGCGCCACGTCGCCGCCGAAGCGTTCGAGCAGCCAGCGCAGGTAGGCCAGGCCGCCGCGCGCGTTCTGCTCGGGGCTCCAGACATTGCGCACGCCGAAGCGCTCGGCCGTTTCGGGGATCAGCTGCATGAGGCCTTGCGCGTTGCGCGGTGACAGGGCCAGGGCCTCGAAGTTCGACTCCGAGCGCACGATGGCCAGTGCCAGCCGGGGATCGACGGCAAACCGGGGTGCGAGGCGCTGGATCATCTCGGCCAGGCGCCGTTTCTCCTTTGGCAGGCTACTCACGTAGAGCGCGACCACTTCGTAGGGAACCACTTCCTGTGCGGATTCCTTGAGCTCCATCGGTGGCGCTTCTCCCGTGGTCAGGCAGTCGGGCAACCGGTCGCCCGGCATCCTGCCGGCCAGCAGCGCACCGGCTTTCTCGTGCCCCCGCTGGGCCGCCAAGGCCAGCAGCGTGGTGGCGGTGGCGGGGTCGGGCACGACATCCCGTCCGAGCAACAGCAAGCGTCCCAGCCGGTACTGCGCTTCGAGGCTGCCATAGCGCGCCGCCGCGCAATAGCGCTGGGCTGCGCGCCGGGGCAGGTGGTGGCGCTCGGCGTTGTAGCCTTCCTCGATCCAGCGTGACAACACGGGGGGCTCGTCATCCCATGCGGGTGGCTCGTCCGCACCCTGGGCGCAAGCCAGGCCCATGCCGGTGCACAGCACGATGGCGACGGCAGTCCGGGAGAGCAGCGAGGTTTGGGGCTTCATGGCCCGACCACTGTAGTACGGGACGGCGTCCGCGTCTCAGAAACTTCGCGCGCGCAATTCCTCAGCCTTCATAGCGCTTCAAGATCAAGGTCGCGTTCACGCCGCCGAAACCGAAGCCGTTGAGCATGGCGTGCTGAATGTCCTGCGATCGCGCTGCGCCCGTGATCAGGTCCAGGCCCTCGGTCAGGGGATCGGGGTTCTCCAGGTTGAGCACGGGCGGCGCCTTCTGGTCTCGCAAGGCAAGGACCGTGAAGATGGCTGCCGCGCCACCGGCCGCGCCCAGCATGTGGCCCAGGGCGGATTTGGTGGCGGTGATGGAGGGCGTGTGGCCCGTGCCAAACACCTGGCGAATGGCGGCCAGTTCACCGCGGTCGCCCACGGGGGTGGAGGTGGCATGGGCGTTCAGGTGCTGCACGTCTTGCGGTTGCAGCTTGGCCTGGCGCAGCGCCATGCGCATGGAGCGCGCCGCGCCAGAGCCGTCTTCCGGCCCGGACGTGACGTGGTGGGCGTCGGCCGATGTGCCGTAGCCCACCACTTCGGCCAAGGGCTTTGCGCCGCGCGCCAGGGCGTGGTCTAGCGACTCCAGCACCAGCAGGCCCGCGCCTTCGGCCATCACGAAACCATCGCGCGCCGCATCGAAAGGCCGCGAAGCCTTGGCCGGATCGTCGCCGAAATGCGTGGACAGGGCTTTCGCCGCGGCGAAGCTGCCCAGGGCCACACGGTCGATGGTGGCTTCGCTGCCGCCGCACAGCGCCATGTCGGCTTCGTCGTTGCGGATCAGGCGCGCCGCATCGCCAATGGCCTGGATGCTGGCAGCGCAGGCCGTGACCGGTGCCCCCAGGGGGCCTTTGAGCTGATGCCGTATCGACACCTGTCCGGCCGCCAGGTTGGCGAGAAAGGCTGGGACCGTGAAGGGTGACAGGCGCTGCGGGCCTTTGCTGTCCGTTGTGCGTACGGCTTCCACAATCGTGCCGAATCCGCCTACGCCCGAGCCAATGACGGTGGCTGCGCGTTCCTGCTGCTCGGCGCTAGGCTGGGTCCATTGCGCCTGCGCCAGGGCCTGGTCGGCAGCGCCCAGGGCAAAGGCAATGAAGCGATCCGTGCGGCGCAGTTCCTTGGCCGAGATGACGGCTTCGGCGTTCCATCCGGCCTGCGGGTCTTCTTCCAGGCCGGGAACCCGTCCCGCGGCCACGGCCCCCGTGCCTTCGCTGATGGAAGAGTCCAGGGCGCGCACACCCGACTGACCTGCGAGCAGGCGTTGCCAGGCAAGCTCCACATCGCAACCCAGTGGAGAAACCAGACCCATGCCCGTGATGACGACGCGTCGACCCATGCTGCACCTTTCGCTTGCCATGCTCACCCCGTGATCAAGGATGAATGGCGTTATTGATGATGGCCGTCATCATAAGTGAATTTAGATGATGGGTATCATCAATGCATGAAAGTCAGCAAAGCTCAGGCAGCCGAGAACCGCGAAGGCATCGTGGAAGCCGCGGCACGTCTTTATCGGCAAAAAGGCTTGGATGGGGTGGGCGTGGCCGAGATCACGCGCGATGCGGGATTGACGCATGGCGGCCTGTACCGACACTTCGAGTCCAAGGATGCGCTGGCCCGCGAAGCCTGTCTGCGGGCTTTTGAATGGACCATCGTTCCCCTGGACGGGCTTGCGCCGCCGGACGCCGATGGGGCGGAGGAGGCGTCCACGGCGAGGTTCCAGGCCATGGTGCGCAGTTACCTGTCCGCGGGCCACCGTGACCATCCCGGCGAAGGCTGCCCCGCGGCAGCCCTGGCCACGGATGCGGCGCGCGCCGGGCCCGAAATGTCCGAAGTGTTTGCCCAAGGCGTGGAGCGCAATATCCAGCGCTTCATGCGCGTGGTGCCAGGCGAGGCGGCTGGCAAGCGCTCCGAGACCATTGCCATCCTGAGCAGCATGGTGGGTGCGCTGGTGCTTGCCCGCGCCACGGCGGCAGGCAATTCAATGCTTTCCGAAGAGATTTTGGCGACTTTAATAGCACAATTGGCGCCGGATGGTGCATGAAGGCCTGCAAGCCATGCTGAGCTGGCGTCAAGGGCCCGTCAGCGCTCCCCATGCCGTCGGTGCCACATGCACGCGGTCCCGGCCGGCCAGCTTGGCTTCGTAGAGCAGACCGTCGGCGAAGCTCAGGGCGTGCGCCAACTGTGCCGGGTGGGTGACGGGGGCAATGCCAAAACTGATGGTAATGCTTTCACCGGGCGTCAACATGGCGCCATCTTCGCGCAACTGGTTTCTGATGCGCTGGGCCACGCGCTCGGCGTTCTTGGTGTCGGTGCGCAGCAGCAGCACGAATTCCTCCCCGCCAAAGCGGGCCACCATATCGCCTTCGCGCACCTGCTGGAGCATTGCGCGGGCCACGGCTTGCAGAACGCGGTCGCCTTGGGCATGACCCCAGGTGTCGTTGATATGCTTGAAATAGTCTATGTCCCCCATCAGCAAGGTCCAGGGGCCAGGCTGGAGATTGCCCAGGCTGTGTTCCGCGGCTTCCTGGAAAGCGCGGCGGTTGAGCAGGTTGGTCAGCGGGTCATGGTTGCGCTCGGCCCGCAAGGCGGTGATTGCATCGCGCACGGTGATCGCCAGCAGGAGCAAGGCGAACAGCAGGGAAAAAAGCAGGGTGACGGCCAGCGTCAGTTGCCAGTAGGCAGAGAACGAGGATGCCTTCACTTCCAGGCTGCCCAGTGCCAGCGCCAGTGACAGCAGGGGGCGGATGCAGGTGTTGAGCGAAAACAGCACATACGACCAGTACATCGCCAGCTCCAGCCAGCCCGAAGGCGGCTTGCGCCGCAGGATGCCGCGCGCAGGCAGTATCTGCAGCAGGCCCAATCCCGCGTTGAGCCAGTGCAAGCGTATCCACAGGTTGGGGTCCACCTGGCTGTAATGGTAGAGGGCGACGAGCACCACGGCGCCTATGGGCAGGGCCAGCCGAGGGTGGGCTGAAACGCCGTAGTAATCCGCCATGCCGCGTGCAAAGCACCAGGCGCCGTACAAGTACATCACGCCCGTGACGACCGCCCAGCGGTGAAGTTCGTTCTGGGACAGCAGGCTTTGCCAGGCCAGCGCGCTGCCGACCAGGGCATAGCTGCTGGCGGTCCACAGAAGATAGCTGTGTCGGCGCTGCGTCCCCAGCCAGCAACCCACCAGCGCACCGCTCAGCAGCAGTATGCAGACTGGGATGATGAGCAGGAGAAGGCGGTCCATGGGGAATACGGCGTGGTTTCACTCTGGCCGTGGCGCGCGGTCGCGGCCGATCCAGTCGGTCCGCTTTCGTCGCCGGGGCCGGTAATCGCGTTTGACCTGATGCGCGTCCTCGTAAGCCTTGGAATCGATCATGTTGATGCACCTATGACCTGATCAGCACACAGAAGGGTTACGCCGATGACAGAACATCGCAATGCTCATACCTGCGGCGCCGCCGTGGCTGGCATCACCGCGCTGGCGGGGAGTCTTCCGGTCATGATGCCGATTCAGTCCAGTGACAGCAGGATACCTTTCAGTCGGTCTTTGTTGCTGTTTTGCATGGCGGGTTTACTGGGTGCTTACCCTGGGTTTTGGAACGGCGGTCGCACAGTTTTCGCAGGGGTGGCAGACTTCGGTTTGCCGTTTCTTTCGCCGCCAGGCTGCCCCAAGGTAAAGACTCCTGGGGATCTTTGGGGTTTTCGCCATGTCTACAACGCAAGCCATGCAGTCCATCGCCCGGATCGACGCCGCTGGGGTTGTCTCTCTGGACGGGGGACTGGGCCCCGTGCCCTGGTGGAGTTTTACCAAGACCGTGCTGGCGATTGCGGCCTTGCGGCTGGTCGAGGACGGCATGCTGTGCCTGGACAGTCCCATAGACGGCGAACGCTTCAATCTGCGGCAACTGCTGCGGCATGAGGCGGGGCTGGCCGACTACGGGCTGATCGCGCAATACCATGGCGATGTCGCGGCGGGCTGCTCGCCATGGTCGGTCGAGCAGTTGCTGGACCGGGTCGATGTGCGCTCATCGCGCGCGCAGCCCGGGCAGGCCTGGGTCTATTCGAATGTGGGTTATCTCTATGTGGGCCGGCAGATTGCGCAAGCCATGGGCCTGGGCCTGGCGGATGTGCTCAAGACCTGTGTCTTCCAGCCCGCGGGGCTGGACACGGCCCGGCTGGCGCGCATGCCATCCGACCTCGAGGGGGTGAACATGGGGGATGCACGCAACTACCACCCGGGCTGGGTCTACCACGGCCTGGTGACGGGCTCGACACTGGATGCGGCGCGCCTGCTGGCGGCGCTGGTCGGCGGAAAGCTGCTGCAGGCGGGAACCATGGCGCAGATGTGCGAAAGCCGGGCCTTGCCCGAGCACCGCTCGGCCCTGCACCCCGACCCGGCCTATGGGTTGGGCCTGATGCTCAGTGCCCATGCGGCGCAAGACCACCCTCTGGGCCATTCGGGCGCGGGCCCGGGCAGTGGGATCGCGGTCTATGCCAAGGGTGGGGAGGTCTGTGCGCTGTGGGCCGCAGAGTCCTCGCAAAAGGATGCAACGGCGGAAGCTTTTAAACTCCTGGGCAATGGACAGGCTTTCACCTAGGAGCGGCGTGGGCGAATTTATTGCGGCAGTAGAGGCGGCTTTCTCGGCGGACGGCGTGATTGCGAAGGCGCATCCGCATTTCCGCCCGCGCAGCGGACAGACGGAAATGGCCGTGGCGGTGGCGGAAACCATAGCCAACGGCGGCGTGCTGGTGGTCGAGGCGGGCACGGGCGTGGGCAAGACCTATTCCTATCTGGTGCCGGCCCTGCTCAGCGGCCAGCGGGTGCTGGTCTCCACGGCGACCAAGGCCTTGCAGGACCAGCTGTTTTCCCGCGACCTGCCGAGCCTGGTGGGCATGTTGGGCTTGCCGCTGCGCATGGCCCAGCTCAAGGGCCGGCCCAGCTATCTGTGCCAGCACCGGCTGGGCCTGGCGCGCCAGGGCCGGGGGGCGCCGCAGGATCCGCAATTGCTGCGCAGCCTGGCGCATGTCGAGGAATGGGCGCGCGTCACGCGCAGCGGCGATCTGGCCGAGCTGTCCACCGTGGGCGAGGATTCGCCGGTCTGGCCGCTGGTCACTTCCACGCGCGACAACTGCCTGGGCAGTGCCTGCCCGCAGTTCGAGCCCTGCCACCTCAACGTGGCGCGGCGCGCGGCGTTGGCGGCCGACGTGGTGGTGGTCAACCACCATTTGTTTTTTGCCGACCTGGAAGTGCGCGAGTCGGGCGTGGCCCAGCTGTTGCCTTCGGTGGGCGTGGTGGTTTTCGACGAAGCCCACCAACTCAACGAAACCGGCATCCAGTTCGCGGGCACGCTGGTCGGCACGGCCCAGCTGCAAGGCTATGGCCGGGATTTCCTGGCCCAGACGCTGGAGCATGCGCGCGGCATGGGCGACTGGATGCAGCTGAGCGCGGATTTGGAGCGCACGGTGCGCGATCTGCGCCTCGCGGCCGGCCGCTCGCAGGTGGGCGAGCGTCTGCGCTGGCGCGGCGCCGTACCTGACGGCCTGGATGCTGCCATCTGGTCCACGGCGTTTTCCGCGCTGGGCCAGGCCTTGCATGCGGCGCTGAAGGCTTTGGGGCAGGTCGAGGAGATGGCGGCCGAGCTGCGCCAGTTGTATGCGCGCGGCGAAGCGCTGTTGCGCCGGCTGGCGCTGTTTGGCAAGAACGGCAGCGATGAGGCGGTGCGCTGGCTGGACATAGGCAGCCGCCACCTGCGCATGATCGAGTCCCCGCTGAGCATTGCCCGCATCGTGCGCACGCGGCTGCTGCAGGAAGCACCGGAGGGCGAGGCGCCGCAGGAGAGCGGCGCTGCGGGTTCGCGGCCCGGGGCCGGACGCCCGGACGCCGGCCGCCCGCATGCCTGGGTGTTCACTTCGGCGACCTTGGGCGACGATGCCGAGCTGAGCTGGTTTTGCGAGCCCTGCGGTCTGCGCGAAGCGCGCGTGCTGCGCGTCGACAGCCCGTTTGACTATGCGCATCAGGCCGCGGTCTATGTGCCGCAGGAATTTCCGGCGCCGGGCACGCCTGCGCACAGCGCCGAAGTGGCGGCGCTGGTGCAGCGCTCGGCCGAAGTGCTGGGCGGGCGGACCCTGGTGCTGACCACGACCACCAAGGCCTTGCAGGTGATAGGCGCGGCGCTGCAGGCGCAGTACGGGCTGTTCTCGGAGATTGAAGTGCTGGTCCAGGGCCAGGCCCCCAAGCAGGTCCTGCTCGAGCGCTTTCGCCAGGGCAAGGAGGGCACAGGCCGTGGCTGCATCCTGGTGGCATCGGCCACGTTCTGGGAGGGCGTGGACATGCCGGGCGATGCGTTGCAACTGGTGGTGATCGACAAGCTGCCGTTCCCCCCGCCCGACGATCCGTTGGTCGAAGCCCGCTCGCAGCAGTTGGAAGCGGTGGGGCGCAGTGCGTTCCGGGATTACATGCTGCCCGAGGCCGCGATGGCCTTGAAGCAGGGCGCGGGGCGCCTGATCCGGCGTGAAACCGACCAGGGCGTGCTGGTCATCGCGGACACGCGCCTGGTGGCCAAACCTTACGGTCGCAGGCTGCTGGCGGCCTTGCCGCCCATGCGCCGCCTGCGGACCGAGGTCGAACTGGATGCGGCCCTGGCGGCACTCATGGCCGGCACGCAGCCCGCTGATTGACCTTGCCACGCGTCGGGGGCAGACCTATGCTGGCGCCGAGGCGCCGGGCCAGCGAGTGACCAGGACGACCGGCGACGGTGCCATTCGAACAAGGAGCTGCACCATGAGTGAGCGACTGGAGCGCAACAAGCGCAATGTCACGGAGTTCTACGACCTGATGTTCAACCAGTGCAAGCCTGGCGAAGCCGTGCGGCTGTACGTGGGGGACAGGTACGTCCAGCACAACCCGCATGTCGCCGATGGCGTTGAGGCCTTCATCGCCTACTTTGAGCGCATGGCCAGGGAGTACCCGGGCAAGCGGGTGCACTTCAAGCGCGTCATCGCCGAAGCGGACCTCGTTGTCCTGCATTGCCACCAGGAATGGCCGGGCGACCAGGATTGGGCCGGCATCGATATTTTCCGCCTCGACCAGGACGGCAAGATCGTCGAGCACTGGGACGTGCTGCAGGTGGTACCGGACAAGGCAGCCAACCCCAACACGATGTTCTGACGGGGCCGCGTTCAGGGCCCCCGTTTGCGGGGCTGCAGAGCGCTGGCGCTTACCAGAGCTTCCACCAGGGATCCGTCTTCTTCTTGAAGTCGGTCGAGGCCTTGGTGCCGTCCGCGGCGAAAGTGCCGTCCATCACGCGCTGGGCGTCGTCACGCAGGTCGGTCATGCCCAGGGCGTCGTAGGACTTGACCAGGATTTGCAGGGCTTCGCGCACGGCCGGCACGCCTTCGTAGTCGGCCAGTGCCGTTTGCGCGCGGGCAATCGCCGCCACGTAGGCGCCGCGCTCGTAGTAGTAGCGTGCGACGTGCACTTCGTACTGGGCCAGCGAGTTGACGATGTACGTCATGCGCTGGCGTGCGTCGGCCGCGTACTTGGACTCGGGGAAGCGGGTGACGATGGTGCGGAAGGACTGGAACGAGTCCTTGGCGGCCTGCTGATCGCGCTCGGACAGGTCCTGGCGTGAAATCCAGGAGAACATGCCCAGGTTGTCATTGAAGTTGACCAGACCCTTGAGGTACAGCGCGTAATCGGTAGCCGGGCTGGCCGGGTGCAGCTTCAGGAAGCGGTCCAGCGTGGCCTGGGCCTGGGCTTTGTCGCCGGCCTTGTACTGGGCGTAGGCTTTTTCCAGCTGGGCCTGCTGTGCCAGCGGCGTGCCGGCGGCACGGCCTTCGAGCTTTTCGAACAGCGGCACGGCCTTGTCGAACGCGCCGGCCGAGACCTCGTCACGTGCTTCGGTGTAGATCCGGTCGGGAGTCCACTTGGCAGTCGGGTCTTCCTGAACGCTGGAGCAAGCCGCCAGCAAGCCCGCAGCGAGGACGGCAGGAAGAAGAGGCAAAGGCAAACGCAGCATGGGCAGGCAGCTTTCTGGCAATAAAGGGCATCTGGTGGTGGCGCTCCCACGGGAGAGCCTTGGCCATTGAAGGCGCATGATATTGGCATTGTAATGGCCGCAAAGGCCCGCGCCCACCGGGGCCGGTCGCAGCGCTTGCGGGCTGTCGGTCTCCGGCCTTTCTACAATGTCGTCCATGTTTGTTCACTTGCGCCTGCACTCCGAGTTTTCCGTCGTCGACGGAACCAACCGTATCAACTCCATCGTCAAGGCAGCCGCGACCGATGGGCAACCCGCGATGGCCATCACCGACTACAACAATATGTTCGGTGCCATCAAGTTTTACAAGGAAGGCCGGGGCAAGGGCGTGAAGCCCGTGCTCGGCACGGAAATCCAGCTCGAGGGCGAGGAGGGCGGTCCCACTTCACGTCTGATCCTGCTGGTGCAAAACAGGACCGGCTACCACCACCTGTGCGAGCTGCTGGCCCGCGGCTGGATGCGCAACGTCGTCAAGTCCCAGGCGGTGTTCACCTGGGAATGGCTGCAGGAGCTGGGCGAAGGCCTGATCGTGCTGTCGGGCGCGCAGGCCGGCCCCGTGGGCCAGGCCTTGATGCGCGGCGACGATGCCGGTGCGGCCGCGGTCGCGCGGCGCCTGGCGACCATGTTTCCACATCGCTTTTACATTGAGTTGCAACGCGCGGGCCGCGCCGACGACGAGGCCCATGTGGTCGCGGCGGTGCAACTGGCCGCGCGCCTGAACCTGCCGGTGGTCGCCACCCATCCCATCCAGTTTGCCGGTCCCGACGATTACGAAGCCCACGAAGCGCGGGTGTGCATCGCCGAAGGCGAAATCCTCGGCAACCCCAAGCGGGTGCGGCGCTTTACCCGCGACCAGCATTTCAAGACCACGGCCGAAATGCAGGCGCTGTTTGCCGACCTGCCTTCGGCCTTGCAAAACAGCGTGGAGATTGCGCGCCGCTGCAGCCTGACCCTGGTGCTGGGCGCGCCGCAGCTGCCGAATTTCCCCGTGCCCGACGGCATGACGATGGACACGTTCTTCCGCCAGGAGTCGTTTGACGGGCTGGAAGTCCGGCTGGCCCACCTCTATCGGGACCCGGCCAAGCGCGAGCTGCAGCGTGCACGTTACGTCGAGCGCCTGGAGTTCGAGCTGAACACCATCCTGAAGATGGGCTTCCCCGGCTACTTCCTGATCGTGGGGGACTTCATCAAGTGGGCCAAGAACAACGGCTGCCCCGTGGGGCCGGGCCGGGGTTCGGGTGCGGGCTCGCTGGTCGCCTACGTGCTCAACATCACCGATCTGGATCCGCTGGAATACAACCTGCTGTTCGAGCGCTTTCTGAACCCGGAACGGGTGTCGATGCCTGACTTCGACATCGACTTCTGCCAGTCCAACCGCGACCGGGTGATCGATTACGTCAAGCAGCGCTATGGGCGCGACGCCGTGAGCCAGATCGCCACCTTCGGCACCATGGCCGCGCGCGCGGCCATCCGCGACGTGGGCCGCGTGCTGGACATGAGCTACACGTTCTGCGACGGCATCTCCAAGCTCATTCCGAACAAGCCGGGCCTGCACGTCACGCTCAAGTACCCGCCCAATCCCAAGAAGGAAGGCGACAAGTACACCTATGCGATCGAAGCCGAGCCCATGCTGGCCGAGCGCATCGAGAAGGAAGAGGACGTTCGCACGCTGATCGAGATGGCCCAGCGCCTGGAAGGCATGACGCGCAACATCGGCATGCACGCCGGCGGCGTGGTGATCGCGCCGGGCAAGCTCGCCGACTTCTGTCCGCTCTACCAGCAGCCGGGCAGCGACTCGGCCGTGAGCCAGTTCGACAAGGACGACGTCGAGGATATCGGCCTGGTGAAGTTCGACTTCTTGGGCCTGGCCACGCTCACCATCCTGGAAATCGCGCGCGAATTCATCATGGCGCGCCACAAGGGCCAGGAAGGTTTTGCCTACGAGAACATTCCGCTCGACGACCACCCGACCTACAAGCTGTTCTCCGAAGGCAAGACGGAAGCGGTGTTCCAGTTTGAAAGCCGCGGCATGCAAGGCATGCTGCGCGACGCCAAGCCCAGCCGGCTCGAGGACTTGATCGCGCTCAATGCGCTCTACCGTCCCGGTCCCATGGACCTGATTCCCAGCTTCGTGGCGCGCAAGCACGGGCGTGAAGTGGTCGAGTACCCGCACCCCATGGTGGAAAAAGTGCTGGCCGAGACCTACGGCATCATGGTCTACCAGGAGCAGGTGATGCAGACCGCCCAGGTGCTGGGTGGCTACTCGCTGGGCGGCGCCGACTTGCTGCGCCGCGCCATGGGCAAGAAAAAAGCCGACGAAATGGCCAAGCACCGCGAATTGTTCCGCGAAGGCGCGGCCAAGAACGGGCTGACGCAGGAAAAAGCCGACGAAGTCTTCGACTTGATGGAAAAGTTCGCGGGCTACGGCTTCAACAAGTCGCACGCTGCCGCCTATTCGCTGCTGGCCTATCACACCGGCTGGCTCAAGGTGCACTACACGGCCGAGTTCTTCTGCGCGAATATGACCGTGGAAATGGACGACACCGACAAGCTCAAGGTGCTCTACGAAGACGCGCTGAAGATGGGCCTGACTTTCGAGCCGCCGGACGTCAACCGCGGTCGCCACCGCTTCGAGCCCGTGACCGACAAGGTCATCCGCTACGGCCTGGGCGCCGTCAAGGGCGGGGGCCAGGCGGCGATTGAAGCCATCGTGGCGGCGCGCGAAGGCACGGGCACGGGCCCCAGGGGCTCGGAAAAAGGCCCGTTCAAGAGCCTGTTCGATTTCTGCCTGCGCGTGGACCGCGCGCGGCTGAACAAGCGCACCTTGGAAGCGCTGATCAAGGCCGGGGCCTTCGACGCCATCCACCAGAACCGTGCGGCGCTGGTGGCGTCCATCGATACGGCCTTCGAGTTTGCCAGCGCCACCCACGCCAATGCCAACCAGGGCGGCCTGTTCGACATGATGGGCGACGACGCCGTGGGTTCGAGCACGCAGGAGCCCGAGCTGGCCGAGCGCATGCCCTGGGGCATCAAGGAGCGGCTGACGCTGGAGAAGACCGCCGTCGGCTTCTACCTGTCGGGCCATTTGTTCGACGAAGTCGAGACCGAAGTGCGGCGCTTCGTGCGCACGCGCATCGAGGAAATGCGCGACAGCCGCGAGCCTCAGGTGATGTCCGGCATCATCAGCGACTTCCGCGCCATCACCGGCCAGCGCGGGCGTCTGGGCCTGTTCAAGATCGACGACAAATCCGGCGTGATCGAAGCTTCGGCCGATGAGGGCGTGCTCAACGCCCACAAGGAGTTGCTGCGGGATGACGAGTTTGTCGTGGTCAGTGGCCGGCTGCAGCTCGACCACTTCAGCGGCGGTCTGCGCATGAAGGTGCAGCAGCTGTGGAGCCTGGCCGACGCGCGCTGCAAGTTCGGCCGCTATCTGCAGGTCAGCGTGGGCGAGACCATGCCCGATGTGCTGCGCGTGCTCGGGGATTTCCCGGCGCGGCGCGAGGAGACATCCCAGGGAGAAGTCAATCTGCACGGCTTGCGGGTGCGCCTGGGGCTGCGCTGCGAGTCACCCCAGGGCGCGGCCACGGCCGAGCTGCAGTTGGGCGATACCAGCCGTTTCTACCCCAGCGACGCGGCGCTCGCCGCCTGGACAGCCCAGGCCGGCACGGGCCAGGCGACGGTGGTTTACGAGTGAAAAACGCACAGTTGCGGGGCGGCAACAGCATTTGCTGTCGCCTTGCGCTTGAAATTGATGTTTCGCTTCCCATATGGGGAAGACAAAAGAGCCTGAATGGCTCGCTAGAATGAATTCATGGCAACACAACCACCTTCCATTTCACCCGTAAAGCCTCCTGAGGGGCCGGGCGCAGACGACGCTGGTTCGGTCGTGATGGAGCGGCGTGCGCTACGAGTGCAGCCGCCCAAGATGTACCAGGTGGTCATGCTCAATGACGATTACACCCCGATGGAGTTTGTGATTGCCGTGCTTCAGGAACTGTTCAGCAAAGACAGGGAAACTGCGACACAGATCATGCTCAAGATCCACCTTGATGGACGCGGCATCTGCGGCGTTTACTCGCGCGATGTGGCCGCCACCAAGGTCGATCAGGTGCATGAAGCGGCTCTCAAGGCTGGTCATCCACTACAGGCAACGTTGGAGCCTGTTGAATAAGCTGCAACCGCCCCGATTTATCTCCATAATGAAATCACGCAAGCCCAAAGGAGTCCTTACATGATTGCCCAGGAACTGGAAGTCAGCTTGCACATGGCCTTTGTCGAGGCCCGTCAGCAGCGTCACGAATTCATCACCGTGGAGCACCTTCTGCTCGCTTTGCTCGACAACCCCAGTGCAGCCGAAGTGTTGCGAGCCTGCTCGGCGAGCATTGACGATTTGCGCGCGTCCTTGTCCAACTTCATCAAGGACAACACGCCGCAGGTCGCAGGCAGTGACGAAGTCGACACCCAACCCACGCTGGGCTTCCAGCGTGTGATTCAACGCGCCATCATGCACGTGCAGTCCACGGGCAACGGCAAGAAGGAAGTCAACGGCGCGAATGTGCTGGTGGCCATCTTCGGTGAAAAGGACTCCCATGCCGTCTACTACCTGCACCAGCAGGGCGTGACGCGGCTGGACGTGGTCAATTTCATTGCCCACGGCATCAAGAAGAGCGAGCCGCCGGAAGCGACCAAGTCTGAGAATCAGTCGGAAAACGAAGAGGCTGGCGGCAACGAGCGCCAGGAAAAGGCTTCGCCGCTGGAGCAGTTCACGCTCAATCTGAACCAGGCCGCCAAGGAAGGCAAGATCGATCCGCTGATCGGCCGCAACTACGAAGTAGAGCGCACGATCCAGATCCTGTGCCGCCGCCGCAAGAACAACCCGCTGCTGGTCGGTGAGGCCGGCGTGGGCAAGACGGCGATTGCCGAAGGCCTGGCATGGCGCATCACCCAGGGTGACGTGCCGGAAATCCTGGCCGAAGGCGTGGTGTACTCGCTGGACATGGGCTCGCTGCTGGCGGGCACCAAGTACCGCGGCGATTTCGAGCAGCGCCTCAAGGGCGTGCTCAAGTCGCTCAAGGACAAGCCCAACGCCATCCTGTTCATCGACGAAATCCACACCTTGATCGGTGCCGGTGCGGCCTCGGGCGGCACGCTGGATGCGTCCAATCTGCTCAAGCCTGCGCTGTCCAGCGGTCAGCTCAAGTGCATTGGCGCGACGACGTTCACCGAATACCGCGGCATTTTCGAAAAAGACGCGGCCCTGTCGAGGCGCTTCCAGAAAGTCGACGTGGTCGAGCCCACGGTGTCCGAAACCGTGGAAATCCTCAAGGGCCTGAAGTCGCGCTTCGAAGAGCACCACAGCGTCAAGTACGCCGCGGCGGCCCTGCAGGCTGCGGCCGAGCTGTCGGCCAAGTACATCAACGACCGCCATCTGCCCGACAAGGCGATTGACGTGATCGACGAAGCCGGCGCGGCCCAGCGCATTCTGGTGCCGTCCAAGCGCAAGAAGACCATCGGCAAGGCCGAGATCGAGGAAATCGTCGCAAAAATTGCGCGCATTCCGCCGGCCAACGTCTCGAACGACGACCGCAGCAAGCTGCAGACGCTGGAACGCGACCTGAAGAGCGTGGTGTTCGGCCAGGACAAGGCGCTGGAAGTGCTGGCTTCGGCCGTCAAGATGGCGCGCTCCGGCCTGGGCAAGGGCGACAAGCCTATCGGCTCCTTCCTGTTCAGCGGCCCCACGGGCGTGGGCAAGACCGAAGCTGCCAAGCAGCTGGCCTTCATCATGGGCGTGGACCTGATCCGCTTCGACATGTCGGAGTACATGGAACGCCATGCCGTGAGCCGCCTGATCGGTGCGCCTCCGGGCTATGTCGGTTTCGACCAGGGTGGCCTGCTGACGGAAGCCATCACCAAGAAGCCGCATGCCGTGCTGCTGCTCGACGAAATCGAGAAGGCGCATCCGGACATCTTCAACGTGCTGCTGCAGGTCATGGACCACGGCACGCTGACGGACAACAACGGACGCAAGGCCGACTTCCGCAACATCATCATCATCATGACGACGAATGCGGGCGCCGAGACCATGAACAAGGCCAGCATCGGCTTCACCAACCCGCGCGTGGCGGGCGACGAAATGGGCGACATCAAGCGCCTGTTCACGCCCGAGTTCCGCAACCGGCTGGATGCCATCGTGGGCTTCAAGGCACTCGACGAGCAGGTCATCATGCGCGTGGTCGACAAGTTCCTGCTGCAGCTGGAAACCCAGCTCGCGGAAAAACGCGTCGAAGTCACGTTCACCGATACCTTGCGCAAGCATCTGGCCAAGAAGGGCTTCGATCCGCTGATGGGCGCTCGCCCGATGCAGCGCCTGATCCAGGACACCATCCGCCGCTCGCTGGCCGATGAGCTGCTGTTCGGCCGCCTGGTCGACGGTGGCCGGCTGGGAGTGGACTGGGTCGAAGGTGAGGGCGATGCCCCGGGCGAAGTACAGCTCGACATCCAGCCCCTGTCGCGCAAGGAGCGCGGCCGGTCGGAACCCGCCGAGCCAGAAGAAGCCACGGCCGATTGAGTCCGTGGCGCTGAAGACCCTCCTGGTCTCCAAAGCCGACAGCCGCGTGCTGTCGGCTTTTTATTTGTCTTCGTGAAAGAGAGCCGACGTGGACTGGATCAGCACCTATTGGAATCGGGACAACGCAGTGCTCATCCTGTCCCTGGTGTGGTCGGTCTATGTCGTTGTGGTCGGCACCTGGATTCTGATGCAGCGCCGCGCGCCCGTGGCCACGCTCAGCTGGCTGCTGTCCATGGCCGCCATTCCCGTCGGCGGACTGGCCATTTATTACTTCCTGGGGCCGCAGCGGCTCAAGCGCCAGCGCATCAAGCGGCTGCGCAGCCGCAAGACTTCGCGCGTGCGCACCAGCGCGGCGCGATTGCGCGACCGTATTCCGGCCGCACCCGACCGCCTGCACCAGGTGGCCAGGCTGGTGAGCCGCACGGCGGACTTTCCCGTGAGCAGCGCCGAGCGCATGGACCTGCTGGTCGGCGGCGCCAGCACTTATGACAGCATTCTCGAGGCCGTGCGCCAGGCGCGCCATCATGTGCACCTCGAGTACTACATCTTCGAGCCCGACCAGACCGGCAGCGCCTTGATGCAGGCGCTGGTGGAGCGCGCGCAGGCCGGCGTGAAAGTGCGCATGCTGGTGGATTCGCTGGGTTCCAAGAAGCTCACCCGCAAGTTCTATGGGCCGCTGGTCGATGCCGGCGGCGAGTTCGCCTTCTTTCATCCGACCAAGATAGGCCGGCGCCTGCGGCCGGTGATCAACTTTCGCACCCACCGCAAGATCCTGGTCTGCGATGGCCGCGTGGCCTTTACCGGCGGCGTCAACATCACCGACGAAGAAGACAAGCGGGTGATGGCCAGCGCCTACCACGACGTGCATTTGCGGCTCGAAGGCCCGGTGGTCAACTGGCTGCAGACGGTGTTCCTCGAGGACTGGGCTTACGCGCTGGAGCGCCAGCACCAGGCCGAGCCGCCGGGTCTGGACGAGTTGCTGCCCGACATGGCCGAAGGGGCCTATGCGGTGCAGGTCATGAGCTCCGGCCCCGACAACCGGCTGGCTGCCATCCACCGCACCTATGTCGCGGCCATCAACGCGGCCAGCGACCGGGTCTGGTTGACCACGCCGTATTTCGTGCCCACGGAGGCAGCCATGGCGGCGCTGACCAATGCCGCGCTGCGCGGCGTGGACGTGCAACTGTTGGTGCCGGAAAAATCCGACTCCTTCATCGTCACCGCCGCCGCGCGCTCCTATTTCGACGAGCTGATCGCCTGTGGTGCCAGAGTGCACGAATACCACGCGCGCATGCTGCATTCCAAGACGCTGGTGGTGGATGACAACATTGCCATCATCGGCACGGCCAACTTCGACAACCGCAGCTTTTTTCTCAATTACGAAGTCTGCGCCATCGCCTACGGACCCAAGCTCAACGGCGATCTGGTGCAGCAGTTCAAGCAGGATTTGCACAACGCGCGCCAGGTTCCCTACGGACGCAAGCAGCGCTTTTTCCCCCGGCTGGTGGATTCTGTGGCGCGCCTGTGCTCGCCGCTGCTGTAAACAGCCTCTGCGCCCACTTGGGCGGCCAATTCCCGGGCATACTGCGGCGATGGCTAATACCACGTTCTACTGGCACGACTACGAAACTTTCGGTGCCCAACCCCGCTATGACCGACCGGCCCAGTTCGCTGGCATCCGCACGGACATGGAACTCAATGAAATCGGCGAACCGCTGGCGCTGTACTGCCAGCCGTCCCACGACTACCTGCCGGACCCGCAATCCTGTCTGATCACCGGCATCACGCCGCAGCAGTGCGTGGCCCAGGGCGTGCCCGAGCATGAATTCGCCGCGCGCATCGAAGAGGAAATGGCAAGCCCCGGCACCGTCGGTGTGGGCTACAACACCATCCGCTTCGATGACGAGATCACGCGCTTCATGTTCTGGCGCAACCTGATGGACCCGTACGCGCGCGAATGGCAAAACGGCTGCGGCCGCTGGGACCTGCTCGACGTGGCCCGCATGGTCTATGCGCTGCGCCCCGAGGGCATCGTCTGGCCGCGCAAGGAAGACGGCACGGTCAGCTTCAAGCTCGAAGATCTGGCCCGCGCCAACGGCCTGGCGCACGAGCAGGCCCATGATGCCGTCAGCGACGTGCGCGCCACCATCGCCCTGGCGCGCTTGATTCGCAAGCACCAGCCACGGCTGTTCGACTTTGCGTTCAGCCTGCACAAGAAAGACCGCGTGCTCCAGGAACTGGGCCTGCCGGCCGTGGCCGCCCACGCCAAGCCATTCCTGCACGTCGCGGGCATGTTCGGCGCGGCACGCGGCTGCATTGCCGTGATGTGGCCGCTGGCCACGCATCCGACGAACAAGAACGAAATCCTGGCCTGGGACCTGTCCGCGGACCCGTCCGAGCTGGCCACGCTCAATGCCGAGACCTTGCGCCTGCGCATGTTCACGCGCTCGGCCGATCTGCCCGAAGGCGTGACGCGCCTGCCGATCAAGAGCATCCACATCAACAAGTCGCCGATGGTGGTCGGCAGCCTCAAGACCCTGAGCCCGGCCATGGCCGAGCAATGGGGCATAGACATGGCGCAGTGCCTGGAGCATGCAGCCGTGGCGCGCGACCTGCCCGACATGAGCGCGCTATGGAAGCAGGTCTTCCAGCGCCCGGCTGCCAGCACGCCCGTCGATCCCGACCAGGACTTGTATGGCGGCTTTGTCGGCAACGAAGACCGGCGCCGGCTCAACCACCTGCGCTCCTTGGCTCCGCTGGAGCTGGCCATGGACCGCACGGGTTTTGACGATCCCCGCCTGGCCGAGCTGGTGTTCCGCTACCGCGCGCGCAACTTCCCCGACACCTTGTCGACCGAAGAGCAGGAGCGCTGGAAGACCCACTGCGCGGACTGCCTGCTCGACGGCAAGGGCGGCGCACGCACGGCCGAACGCATGTTTGGCGAGATAGACCTGCTGTCGGAAACGGTGGACGAGCGCGGCGAGGAAATCCTTGGCGCGCTGTATGACTATGCTGCGGCGATAGTGCCGGAGAACTGACCCCCCCCCTGAGCCGCTGCGCGGCTTCCCCCCAGGGGGGACGACACCGTCGCTGCGGGGCGGCCCTTGCTCGGTGTCCCCTTGCTGGGGCGCGCCAGTTGCTCAGGTCGATGGGCTTCTTTTACATCGTCCCAAAGAACTGGTAGCAGACCGCGATCGCCGCGACCACGCCGGCCAGTTCGGCCAGGAGGGCGCAGCCTACGGCGTGGCGGGCGCGCTGTATGCCTACGGCGCCGAAATATACGGCCAGCACGTAGAAGGTGGTTTCGGTGCTGCCCTGGATGGTGGCCGCGGCCAGGGCGGCGAAGCTGTCCACGCCCTGGCTTTGCATGGTCTCGATCAGCATGGCACGGGCCGCGCTGCCGGAAAACGGCTTGACCAGGGCCGTGGGCAGGGCGTCGACAAAGCGCGCGTCCCAGCCGCCCGCATCGACCAGCCAGCGTATGGCCGACAGCACATACTCGAGCGCGCCCGACGCGCGGAACACGCCCACGGCGCACAGCATGGCCACCAGGTAGGGCAGCAGGCCCTTGGCGACGTCAAAGCCTTCCTTGGCGCCTTCGATGAAGTGGTCGTACACCGGCAGCTTGCGCCAGGCGCCCAGGCCGACGAACAGCACGATCAGCCCGAACAAAGTCAGATTGCCCAGCAGCGAGGACAGGCTGGCCAGCGCCGCCGCGCTGAGCGTGGTCAGCAAGGCCATGAAACCGCCCAGCACCAGGGCTGTCGGCAGCAGGTAGGCCAGCACCACGGGATGCCACAGCGGCAGGCGCTGCATGACGGCGACCGTGAGCAGCCCGACCAGGGTGGACGCCGACGTGGCCAGCAAGATCGGCAGGAAGACCAGCGTCGGGTCGGGTGCGCCTTGCTGCATGCGGTACATGAAGATGGTGACCGGCAGCAGCGTCAGCGACGAGGCATTGAGCACCAGGAACAGGATTTGCGCGTTGCTGGCCGTGTCGGGACGCGGGTTGAGCGTTTGCAGCTCGCGCATGGCCTTGAGGCCCATGGGCGTGGCTGCATTGTCCAGCCCCAGGGCGTTGGCCGCGAAGTTCAGCGTGATCAGGCCCAGGGCCGGATGGCCGCGCGGCACTTCGGGCATGAGCTTGGCAAACAGCGGGCCCAGCGCGCGCGCCAGCCACTGCACCACGCCGGCTTTCTCGGCGATGCGCAAAAAGCCCAGCCACAGCGTCAGCGTGCCGAACAGCAGCACCATCACTTCCACCGATAGCCGGGCCATGGAAAACAAGGCCTGGACCATGCTGGCGAACACCTGGCTGTTGCCGCCCAGCAGCCACTGGGCCAGCGCTGCAATGGCGCCTATGACGAAAAAACCCAGCCACAAGGCATTGAGCATGGAAAAATTCCCTGGAATGTGAAAGCGCCGAGGCGTTGTTTGGCCGCTATTGTGGCGCCAGCGCCGCGGCCTGGCGGCGTGTGACAGCCGAAGTGGGAGATATGTCACAAAACGCGGTGGGTAATTGTCACGCGGCTGTCTTGCTGCTTTTGCATCATGCGCTGATGTGTTTTGCCGTCTCTGCTCAGTGATCTCCCTGCTGCCCCGTTGTTCGGTCTTTGCTTCGTTGTCTCGCCAACGGCTGTCCTCCATTTCATTGCGCATGGGGTGGCGCGGCATGCGCCTGGCCTGCATAGGCAGCGCCTTGCTGGTGCTGGGCCTGGTCTGGTGGCTGGCCTGGCAAAGCCTGCAGGCCGAGCGCCAGCAGCTGGAAGTGAGCACGGCGCAGCTGCAGTCCAGCCTGGCGGCCGTGGTCGCCGAGAACCTGGTGCAGGTGGTCAACAAAGGCCAGTTGATGGCCCTGGCCGCCTCCGGCACGCTGGCCGGCCATGTGCGGGGGCCGCAGGAGGTGCACCGGCGGCTGTCGTCCATGCTGGAGGCCGAGCACAGCTTTGCGCGCTATCTGTTGCTGGACGCGGCACTGCGGCCTATCGATGCCTCCTATCCGCAGACCGACAGCGAACGGGCACTGTTGATCGCCGCCATGCGCCGGTCGCTGCAAGCCGCGCCGCGCGGATCGCCCCTGTTGCTGCCGCGTGACCTGGGCGTCGGCCATCCCGACATGTGGCAGTTGCCGCTGGTCTATGCCTTGCCGTCGGAGCAGTCCGGTGCGGAGCCGGGCGGCTATTTGCTGCTGATGCTGGATCTGGGCTATTTCCTGAACCTGTACCGCGACGTGGAGATGGGCGTGGGCAGCGCCGTCCTGCTGCTGGATGCGCAAGGCCATCCGCTGGCCGAGTTGGGCGCCCAGGGGCTGACCATGCCCTTGCCCGACAGCCGCCCGCTTTCGCTGGCGCAGATGGCCGGCAACAGCGGCTCGACGTTCGCCGCGCTGCCGCCCAGCGGCTCCCCGCACCAGCTCAGCTGGCGGCGCAATGTCCGCTCGCCGTTCACCGTGGTCGCCAGCCGCGATCTGCGCTGGGTCCACGGCCAGAACCAGCAGGACAGCCGCAAGGTCTGGACCTTGCTGGGCGTGCTGAGCGCGTGCATGCTGCTGGCGGTGGCGGGCATGCTGCGCGTGCTGCGGCGCCAGGAAGGCCTGTTCACCGCGCTGAGCCTGGCCAACCGCGACAAGCACATGCTCATCGACCAGCTGGAGCAGGAAAAATCCAAGGCGCTGGAGCTGGCCGCGAACGACCATCTCACCGGTCTGCACAACCGCCGCATGTTCAATGAACTGGTGGCCAGCCACCTGGCGCTGGCGCGCCGCAGCCGCAAGTTCTATGCGCTGATGTACCTGGACCTGGACCGCTTCAAGGCCATCAACGACACACTGGGCCACCATGTGGGCGACCTGCTGCTGCAGGCCGTGGGCCAGCGCCTGCGCGAGCTGCTGCGCAGCTCCGACATCATCGCGCGCATGGGCGGCGACGAGTTCGCGGTGCTGGTCACCGGCATGGATGCCATGGCCGACATGGATGCGCTGGCCGCCAAGCTGGTGCACCAGTTGAGCCAGCCTTACGAAGGCCTGGAAGGCCACAGCCTGCAGGTCAGCCCCAGCATTGGCGTGGCGTTTTTCCCGCGCGACGGCCATGACGTGACGCTGCTGTGCCGGCATGCCGACGCCGCCATGTATGCCAGCAAGCGCGCGGGGCGCGGGCGCTTCACTTATTACGATGCCACGGCCAGCGCCGACAGCGCGCGCCTTTATGCGCTGGAACGCCAACTGCCCCGGGCCGTCGCGGAGCAGCAACTGGTGCTGCATTTCCAGCCCAAGGTGCGCTTGTCCGACTGCCGCATCATGGGCTTCGAGGCGCTGGTGCGCTGGCAGCACCCCGAATACGGCCTGCTTTATCCCGGCGAGTTCATCGCCTCGGCCGAAGCCACGGGCGCGATCCGCGCCTTGGGTGACTGGGTGCTGCAGTCCTGCTGCCAGCAGGCGGCTGCCTGGCGCATGCAGGGGCTGGAGCCGGTGCCGATTGCGTTCAATGTCTCGCCGGTGCAACTGCGCGACAGCGCGTTCGCCGAGCGCCTGGCGATGCATATCGCGCATTACGGCATCAAGGCCAGTGACTTGAGCATGGAGATCACCGAAAGCTGCCTGCTAGAACCCCGGGCGCTGGCGCTGAGCGTGCTGGCCGAGGTGTAGGCCATGGGCGTATCGATAGGGCTCGATGATTTCGGCACTGGCTTTTCCAGCCTGAGCCAGATCAAGGACCTGCCCATAGACACCATCAAGCTCGATCGCTCCTTCGTCAACGACATTCGCAGCAGCAGCGAAGCCGGGGTGATCGTGACTTCGGTCATCACCTTGGCGCACAACCTCAAGATGCGCGTGGTGGCCGAAGGCGTGGAGCTGATGGACCAGCTGGTGTACCTCAAGACCGCGGGCTGTGATGAGGCCCAGGGCTATTTCCTCAGCCGCCCGGTGGGCGCGCACATCGCCGAAAAGCTGCTGCGCGCGGTTTTTCTGCACCCCGCCTGAGCGCTGAGCCATGCACCGGGTTGAAGACGCGGCCGCAGACCGGCGCCAGACCATGGCCCGGCTGCTGGGCGCCTGCGGCTGGCTGGCCGGTTCGCAGGCGCGGGCCTCGGGCTGCGAGCTGCCGCCGCGCTTGCGCCTGGCCTTCATTCCCAAAAGCCGCCAGGCCGTGGAGGAAGCCGCCTACGGCCTGCTGGCCCAGGCCCTGGCCGAGGCGCTGGCCATGCCCGTAGACCTGGTGGCCGTGGCTTCCTATTCGGCCGTGGTGCAGGGCTTGCAGGCCGGCCATATCGACGTGGCCGAGCTGGGGCCGGCGACCTATGTGCAGATGCTGCAGGGCGGCGCCGTGGCCCGGCCTTTCGCGGCCATGGTCCGGGAAGGCGAAGTCCTGACGCGCTATCACTCGCTGCTGGTGGTGCGCAGTGCGTCGCGCAAGCGGCGCTGGGCGGACTTGCAGGGCGCGACGCTGAACTTGGTGGACCCGGCCAGCACTTCCGGGGCGCTGCTGCCCCGGAAGGCGGTGCTGGCGCATACCGGCCAGGCACTGGAAGTGTTTTTCTCGCGCGTGAGCTATGCCGGTTCGCACACCCGGGCCCTGGAAGCCGTGCGCAGCGGGCGCGTGGACGCGGCCTTTGTGTCCAGCCAGAGCCTGGCAACGGCGCTGCTGCACAAGAGCCTGGCGCCGGGCGAGTTGCGGACCCTGTGGGTTTCGCCGCCGTTGCCCACCGATCCGCTGGTGCTGCGCAAGACGCTGTGCCCGGCGCTGCAGGCCCGGCTGGGCGCGGTCTTCTTGCGTCAGCAGGCGCTGCTGCGGCCGGCCTTGCGGGCGCTGGGCATGCAGGGCGTGGTGGCGGTGGACGAGCGCGATTACGCGGGCGTGGCGGCCTTGCTCAGCGGGCCGTGAGCTGCACGCGCATCAACTGCCCGTTGCGCTCATCGGTCAGCAGGTAGAGCCAGCCGTCGGGGCCCTGGCGCACATCGCGCACGCGCTGGCCGAGCTGCGGCAGCAACAGGTGTCGCTGGGTGATGCGACCGTCCTGCACGCTCAAACGTTCGAGCATGCGGCTTTTGAGCGCCCCTACAATCATCTGCCCTTTCCAGGATGCGCCATAGCGGTCGCTGGTGATGAAGGCCATGCCCGACGGGGCGATGGACGGCACCCAGTAATGCACGGGTGGCTCCATGCCGGCCTGGGAGGTCAGGCCCTTGCCTATGGGGCCGCCGCCGTAGTTCTCGCCATAGGTGACCACCGGCCAGCCATAGTTTTTGCCTGGAGCGGGGCGGTTGACTTCGTCGCCGCCCTGCGGGCCGTGCTCATGCACCCACAACTGGCCGTCGGGGGCCAGGGCCGCGCCCTGGGGGTTGCGGTGGCCCCAGCTCCAGATTTCCGGCAAGGCATCCTGCCGTCCGACCAAGGGGTTGTCGGCGGGCACCGCACCGTCCTTGCCCACGCGCACCACCTTGCCGAAGTGACTGCGCAGGTTCTGCGCTTCTTCCTTGGCGCTGGAGCGCTCGCCCAGGGCCAGGAACAGCGTGCCGTCGGGCCGGCCGTGCACCAGGCGTTCGGCGATGCGGCAGCCGAAATGCAGCCGGCTGGCGAATTTGGGCTGCTGCGAAAAAATCACCTGCACGGCTTCCAGGCGCGTGGCGTCGGCGGACAGCCGCGCGCGTGCCAGGGCCGTGCTGTTGACCGCGCTGTTGCCGCCTTCGCCGGCCTCGCTGTAGCAGAAATACAGCGTACGGTTGCGCGCGAAGTCGCTGTCCAGCAGCACATCGAGCAGTCCGCCCTGGCCGCCGGCCGCGATGCCCGGCAGCCCGGCCAGCGGCGCCCGCAGACGACCGTCGGCTTCCACGATGCGCATGCGGCCTGGCCGTTCCGTGACCAGATAGCGGCCGTCGGGCAGAAAGGCCAGGGCCCAGGGATGCTCCAGGCCGCTGGCGACGGTGACGGCCTGTGCAACGGGTGCACCGGCAGCCTCGGGCGTCACGCCCAGCGGCTGGGACTGCGCGCTGCCAAGGGCGGTGAGAGCAGCCAGGGCGAAGAAAATCGAACGGGTTGAGAGCATGGCAAGGCTTTCCAAACAAAGGTGCGGCAGCGCTCAGCATAGCGCCGGTGAAAAAAGAATCCCCGTCCTGGAAGTCGGGCTGGCGCCGAAGGTGTATAACTTCCTCCCTTTGGGGTGCGTGTGCCTGGGAGCATGCGTGCCTGTCACACGAAGGAACTATTCATGGGCGCGCAGTGGAAATCAAAGGGCAAGGCGCAGGTCGCCGATGCCAAGGGCAAGCTGTTTGGCAAGCTGGCCAAGGAAATCATGGTCGCCGCACGCGGCGGTGCCGACCCGGCTGCCAACTCCAAGCTGCGTCTGGTGGTCGAGCAGGCCCGCAAGGTGTCCATGCCCAAGGACACGCTGGAGCGCGCCATCAAGAAGGGCGCGGGCCTGACGGGTGAAGTCGTCAATTTCGAGCATGTGATCTACGAAGGCTATGCGCCGCACCGCGTGCCGGTGATGGTCGAGTGCCTGACGGACAACGTCAACCGCACGGCCCCCGAAATGCGCGTGGCTTTCCGCAAGGGCCAGATGAGCGCCGTGGCTTGGGACTTTGACTACGTGGGCATGATCGAAGCCGAGCCGTCGCAGGCCGGTGCCGATGCCGAAGTGGCCGCCATCGAAGCCGGTGCGCAGGACTTCGAAGCCGGTGATGCCGAAGGCAGCACGCTGTTCCTGACCGATCCCACCGATCTGGACCTGGTCAGCAAGGCGCTGCCCGCACAAGGCTTCACCGTGCTGTCCGCCAAGCTCGGCTACAAGGCCAAGACGCCCATCAGCGCCTCCAGCCTGAGCGCCGAGCAGCTCGAAGAAGTGCAGGCCTTCCTGGCCGGCATCGACGACAACGACGACGTGCAGAACATGTTCGTAGGTTTGGTGGATTAACACCGCCGCAGGCCCGCGCAAAGCCGGCCAGCGCAACCCGCCCATTGATCCAGGCCCTGGACCAATGGGCTTTTTTGTTTCTAAGGCAAACCCCGCATGAGCGGTTTCAGGCACAGGGCCCTGCGTTTGATACCGGCGTGCCCCAGCAAGGAGGCAGCGAGCAAGCGCCGCCGCGCAGCGAGGCTGCCGTCCCCCTCCACCGAAGGATGAGAGGGGGAAGCGACGAAGTCGCTCAGGGGGTGCGATTATTTCGTGCCGAAGATCCGGTCGCCCGCGTCGCCCAGGCCTGGCAGGATGTAGCCGTGGTCGTTGAGTTCACGGTCGATGGCGGCCGTGTAGATCGGCACGTCGGGGTGGGCCTTCTGCATGGTGGCGATGCCTTCAGGCGCGGCCAGCAGGCACATGAACTTGATCGACTTGGGCTTGAGCTGCTTGAGGCGCTCCACGGCGGCCGCGGCCGAGTTGCCCGTGGCCAGCATGGGGTCGACGACGATGATGTCGCGCTCTTCCATTTCCGCGGGCATCTTGAAGTAGTACTCGACGGGCTGCAGCGTCTTGGGGTCGCGGTACAGGCCGATGTGGCCTATGCGCGCACCGGGCACGACGTTGAGCATGCCGTCCAGAAAGCCGTTGCCGGCGCGCAGGATGGACACCAGCACCAGCTTCTTGCCGTCGATCGCCTTGCCAATCATGGTTTCCATGGGCGTTTCGATTTCGACGTCCTGCAGGGGCATGTCGCGCGTGATTTCATAGGCCATCAAGGTGCTGAGTTCGCCGAGCATGCGGCGAAAGCTGTTGGTGCTGGCCTCTTTGCGGCGCATCAGCGTGAGCTTGTGCTGGACCAGCGGGTGGTCGATGAGATGGACTTGGCTCATATAGGTCTGTCGTTGACTAGGGGAAATAGGGGAGGGCGGGCTCGTCAGTCCGCCAGAAAACTGGCGTAGCGCTGCAAATCGACGTTGCCGCCACTGATGATGACGCCGACGCGGGCACCTGCCAGAGCAATGCCGCCGTGCAAGGCCCCGGCGAATGCCAGGGCGCCAGTGGGTTCGACCACGATTTTCATGCGTTCTGCAAAAAAGCGCAGCGCCTGCACCAGTTGTTCGTCTGAAACCGTAAGAATATCTTCGACCGCCGGTTGGATCAGTGCGAAGGGGATTTCTCCCAGCGACTGGGACTGTGCGCCATCGGCAATCGTGTGCGGCGTGGGAATGCGCACCAGCGCGCCGCTGCGCAGCGATTGCTGGCCGTCGTTGCCGGTTTCCGGCTCCACGCCATAGACCTTGCACTGGGGCGCCAGGGCTTGCGCCGCCAGCAGGCTGCCCGAAAGCAGGCCGCCGCCGCCCAGGCAGACGAACAGATAGTCCAGGTTCGGTACTTCCTCGAACAGCTCCTTGGCGGCCGTGCCCTGGCCGGCAATCACGTCGAAGTGGTCGAACGGCGGAATCAAGGTCATGCCGCGCTGCTGGGCGAGTTGGGCGCTGATGGCTTCGCGGTCTTCCGTGAAGCGGTTGTAAGTGACGACCTGCGCGCCATATTCGCGCGTGGCTGCCATCTTGGAGGCCGGCGCGTCTTCGGGCATGACGATGACGGCAGGCATCTCCAGCAAGCGCGCGGACAGTGCAATCGCCTGGGCATGGTTGCCCGAGGAAAACGCCAGTACGCCGCCTTTGCGCTGCTCGGGGGAGAACTGCGACAAGGCGTTGTAGGCCCCGCGGAACTTGAACGCGCCCATGCGCTGCTGATTCTCACATTTGAAAAACAGCTGCGCGTTCAACTGGGCATCGATGGTGCGCGACCGGGCCACGGGCGTGCGGTGGGCGAGGCCTTCCAGGCGCCGGGCTGCGGCCTGTACGTCGGCATAGGTGGGGAGGGTGAGTGCGTTGGATGGCATATGCGGCGTTGGTGCGGGCTGGGAGGCGGTGGTGACCATCATAGCGAGGCCCCCAGACCCGCAGGCGCAAAGTCAAAGCTGCATGCGCACCCGGCAATGGCTCGAATGCAGCCATCAAGCGCCCCGACCTCCGCAAAAACGACCCAAGTCGAGCTCCAGTACGTAACAAATAGTAACGTTACTTGTGTTTCACAGTTTTCACAAATTACTGAAAACTGAACAAAGTCTTGTAGAAGACATGGATGCCAATGAATCGCATTTACATTCTTTCCCGACTTTGCCTGTGTAAAGGACACTTGCATGGCGCCTGAAAGAAGATGATGAAAGATAGTGGCAAAAATTTGTGAAATCGTGATTTTTGCTGCGCGTTTACGGTGCTTGCTCCTGGCTGGGCTTCATGCGTACAGGGTCTTGTCAAGTCAACAAGGGTGTGACCCTGTTGATTTGCGTGTCTTTTTCTGTGTATGAAATTTATGCAACGATAAGTACACATTTGTACGTTCAACCACGAAAAGAGCTCAACAATCATGTACGTGAAGACCCTGGTGGCAGCCCTGTCGGCTGCTGCGTTCATGGCGCCTGCCAGCCTGCTGGCACAGCCCTCCAACAATTTCACCCTGATCCAGGGCAAGACCCTGGCGATGGGCAAACTGGTGGCTGCCGCCGATGGCCAGACGGCCTACACGTTGCTGACCGATTCCCAGAAGAGCGACGAAAAGGCCGCGGCGTTGGCTGCATGCGACAAGGCTTGCCTGTCGCAGTTCACGCCTGTGAAGGCACTGAGCGCCAAGCCCCAGGGCTGGTTGCTGGCCCAGGGCCTGGTCGGCGCTGTCAAGCGGGCTGACGGCACGCTGCAAGCCACGTTCAACGGCCACGCGCTGTACACCTTCGCCGGCGACAAGGCCGCGGGCGATGTGAACGGCCAGGGCTTCAACCAGGTGGCCTACGCGGTCACGACCGTCGGCAAGATCAACACTTCCGCGCCCAAGGTCGCGCAGGCTGCTGCCGCCGTGAAAACCGTGGCTCCCGTGGACGCTGCCCAGTTCGAACTGGGCAAGGACAAGTACGCCGCGACCTGCGCCGGCTGCCACGGCCCGAACGGCGAAGGTGCGTTCGGCGCGCCTTTGAAGGGCAACAAGATGATCGGCAACGACGAAGCCTTCATCAAGCAGATCCTGGTCGGCAGCGGCGACATGCCCAGCTTTGCACCCATGCTCGCGGACGCCGATGTGGCCGCGATCGCCACCTTCGCACGCAACGCCTGGGGCAACAAGCTCGGCGGCGTCACCGTGGACCAAGTCAAGAAACTGCGCTGAGTCGCTATCCCTGCAGCGCCGGCCGCGGCCTGCGCTCGGGATGCCTCACGCCTTTCCACCCATTTGACGGAATTTGCATTCATGAATTTCAAGACCCTCGCCCTGGCTGCTGCGATCAGCGCCACTCTCGTGCCAGCAGCACATGCCGACATGGCCGCCTACCGCCCCGTGACGGACGCCAACGTGCTCAACCCCGAAGCCGGTGAATGGCTGATGTGGCGCCGCACGGTCGACAACCAGGCCTACAGCCCGCTCGAACAGGTCAACGCCAAGAACGTGGGCGAACTGCGCATGGAATGGTCGTGGTCGCTGCCCGTGGGCGGCCTGACCGAAGTCGCTCCCCTGGTGCGTGACGGCGTGATGTTTGTCGGCATGAACCGCGCTGTGGTGCAAGCCCTGGACGCCACCAATGGCAACCTGATCTGGGAATACAAGCACAAGAACCCCGAGTGGACCGGCGGCTACCATGCCAGCCAGGCCGATCGCCAGCGCAACAATATCGTGCTGTACAAGGATAAGGTCTACCTGACCACGCCCGACGCCAAGATCGTGGCCCTGGACGCCAAGACCGGCAAGTCGCTGTGGGAAAGCCAGGTTGCCGACTGGAAGAAGGGCTTCAGCTACACCGCTGGCGCCATGGTCGTCAACGGCCTGATCTACACCGGCATGTCGGGCTGCTCGATCGCCGACACCGGCGGTGGCTGCTTCATCATGGCCCACGACGCCGAGACCGGCAAGGAAGTCTGGCGCGTCAACACGCTGTCCGACAAGACCCGCAAGGAAGTGGAAGCTTCGTGGAACGGCATTCCTCCCGAAAACCGCTACGGCGGCTCGGCCTGGATCACCGGCGCCTACGATGCCAAGCGCGACACCCTGTTCTGGGGCGTGGGCATGCCCATCCCTTGGGCCGAGTCCGTGCGCGGTACGACCGGCGGCGCGACGCTGTACACGAACTCGACGCTGGCCATCGACGCCAAGACCGGCAAGGTCAAGTGGTACTACCAGCATCTGGGCCGTGACGACTGGGATCTGGACAGCGTCTTCGAACGCGTGCTGGTCGAGTCGGAAATCGCTCCCGAAGCCAAGGAAGTGCGCTACATGAGCACCAAGGTCAAGCCGGGCAAGAAGTACGACGTCATCGTGACGGTTCCCGGCAAGTACGGCACGGCTTTCGTGCTGGACCGCGATTCGGGCGACCTGCTGTGGGCGCGTGACACCGCATTCCAGAACGTGATCAAGGGCTTCACCAAGGATGGCAAGACCATCCCCAACGCCGACCTGATCTCCAAGACCATCGACCAGACCGTGCACGTCTGCGGCGGCCGCTCGCTGGGCAAGCTGTGGCAAGCCGGCGCGTACAGCCCCAAGACCAACTCGTTCTACTTCCCCATGGCCGAATCGTGCCGTGACCTGACGCCCAATCCCGGTGAATATGTCACTGGCGGCGCGCTGGGCTTCCAGAAGTCGGGCCCTGCAAAGGCAGCTCCCGGCGAGACCAACACAGGCCGTTTCTACGCGTTCAACGTGAAGACCAGCAAGATGGAATGGGTCAAGAAGCAGGCCGCGCTGTTCACTTCGTCGGCGCTGACCACGGCGGGCGACCTGGTGTTCGTGGGCGACAGCATGCGCAACTTCACAGCGTTCGAGCAAGCTTCGGGCAAGCAGTTGTGGAACAGCAAGCTCAACACTTCGGTGTCGGGCAATCCCATGACCTATAGCGTCAACGGCAAGCAATACATCGCCATCACGACGGGCCCCCACGCCCAGACGCCTACGGCCGTGGCCGTGAACCCCGAGCTGAAGAACGTCAACGACAGCGGCCACTCGCTGTTCGTGTTCGCGCTGCCTGACGCCAAGGCTGCGAAGTAAGAAAAGCGGCAGCGCCGGCGAGGCCCAACGGCCGACCGGCGTGCATAAAAAACCCCGCCGACAGCGATGTCGGCGGGGTTTTTGTCATCTGGGCGCTTCAACACGGCGCAAGAGGAGGGCACTGCTAGACGCAGCAGAGCGCCCGAGAAGATCCCTCCGCCGCCGCCGGGCCGCCCCAAGGCGGCGGCCGGCCCCCTCGGGGGGGCAGCGGCTACGCGAAGCGAGCAAGCGTGGGGGCCTTACTTCTTCCCCATGATCCCCCCCAGCACCCCGCGCAGGATTTGCCGGCCCAGCGAGCTGCCCATGGTGCGCATCGTGGACTTGGCCATGGTCTGTACCAGGCCGTCGTGCTTGGCGCCGCGCGGGCCGGTGGTGCCGAACAGCAGGTCGTTGAGGCCGGTCATCATGCTCGAGCCCTGGGGCTGGTCGGCGGGTTGAGCGCCGGGCAGGCTGCCGGGGGCGGTCTGGGCGGCCTGCCCGGTGCGCTGCTTGAGAATTTCGTAGGCCGACTCGCGGTCTTCGGGCTTGTCGTAGACGCCGGCCACCAGGGAGGACTGCATCAAGGCCTGGCGCTGGGCGGCGGTGATAGGGCCGATCTGGCTGCCCGGCGGGATCACGTAGACGCGTTCGGTGACGCTGGGCCGGCCTTTTTCATCGAGGAAGCTGATCAGCGCTTCGCCCACGGCCAGCTCGGTGATGGCGCTTTCTATGTCCAGGCCGGGCTTCTGGCGCATGGTGGTCGCCGTGGCCTTGACGGCCTTCTGGTCGCGCGGCGTGAAGGCGCGCAGCGCGTGCTGCACGCGGTTGCCCAACTGGGCCAGCACGCTGTCGGGAATGTCCAGCGGGTTCTGGGTGACGAAGTACACGCCCACGCCTTTGGAACGCACCAGTCGCACGACCAGTTCGATGCGTTCGAGCAACACCTTGGGGGCGTCGGCGAACAACAGGTGGGCTTCGTCGAAGAAGAACACCAGCTTGGGTTTCTCGGGGTCGCCGATTTCGGGCAATTGCTCGAACAGCTCGGACAGCATCCACAGCAGGAAGGTGGAGTACAGCCGGGGCGCATTCATCAGCTTGTCGGCGGACAGGATGTTGATCACGCCCTTGCCACCGGCATCGGTCTGCATCAGGTCCTGGATGTTGAGCATGGGCTCGCCGAAGAACTGCTCGCCGCCCTGGCTTTCAATCTGCAGCAGGCCGCGCTGTATGGCGCCTACGCTGGCGGCGCTGATGTTGCCGTATTCTGTGGTGAATTGCTTGGCGTTGTCGCCCACATACTGCAGCATGGCGCGCAGGTCCTTGAGGTCGAGCAGCAACAGGCCGTTGTCGTCGGCGATCTTGAAGACCAGGTTGAGCACGCCCATTTGCGTCTCGTTGAGCGCCAGCATGCGGCCCAGCAGCAGCGGGCCCATGTCCGAGACGGTGGCGCGCACGGGGTGGCCCAGCTCGCCGAATACGTCCCACAGCGTGCTCGGGCAGGCCATGGGCTCGGGCAGGGCGATGCCGCGGTCCTTGAGCGAGGCAGCGAGCTTGTCGCCTATGCTGCCGGTCTGGCTGATGCCGGCGAGGTCGCCCTTGACGTCGGCCATGAAGACCGGAACGCCGATTTGGGAGAAGCTTTCGGCCAATTTCTGCAAGGTCACGGTCTTGCCGGTGCCGGTGGCGCCGGTGATCAAACCATGACGATTGGCCAGTGCGGGCAACAGTGCGCATTCTGTGGCAGAGTGCTGAGCGATCAGGAGCGGTGGGGCCATATCGGGTTTCCTCGGGGGCTGCGTGCTGTCAAAAGTAAAATCGCCACCAGTAGATTAAATCAATACCAAAGGACTTCCTGTGGCAGGACACAGCAAATGGGCAAACATCCAGCACCGTAAAGGTCGCCAGGATGAAAAACGGGGCCGGATCTGGACCCGTATCATTCGCGAAATCATGGTGGCGGCGCGCGCCGGCGGCGGCGATCTGGATGCCAACCCCCGGCTGCGCCTGGCGGTTGAAAAGGCCAAGGCTGCCAATATGCCCGCAGACAACATCAAGCGCAACATCGACAAGGCCACGGGCAACCTCGAAGGCGTGAACTACGAGGAAATCCGCTACGAAGGCTACGGCATTGGCGGCGCGGCGATCATTGTCGACACCATGACCGACAACCGCGTGCGCACGGTGGCCGATGTGCGCCATGCGTTCAGCAAATACGGTGGCAACATGGGCACCGAAGGCTCGGTGGCCTTCCAGTTCAAGCACTGCGGTCAGATTGTTTTTGCCCCGGGCACCCCGGAAGACCAGGTCATGGAAGTGGCTCTGGAAGCGGGTGCCGAAGACGTGGTCAGCGACGAGGAGGGTGCCATCGAGGTGCTGACTTCGCCGGCTGATTTTGAAGCTGTGCGCAACGCACTGGAAGCCGCGGGCCTCAAGCCCGATATGGCCGAAGTGACGATGCGCCCTGAAAATACCGTCGCCCTCGAAGGCGATGACGCGACCCGCATGCAAAAGCTGCTGGACATGATCGAAGACCTGGATGACGTTCAAGACGTCTACCACAACGCAGACCTGTGATGAAAATTCTTGTGATTGGCGGCGGAGGCCGTGAGCACGCCTTGGCGTGGAAACTGGCGCAATCGCCCAAGTCCACCAAGGTGTATGTTGCCCCGGGCAATGGTGGTACGGCGTTGGCGGGCGGCAAGCTCGAAAACCTGGCCCTGACCGATGTGGTCGCCCTGCGCGAATGGGCGCAGGCGGAAAAAGTGGGGCTGACCGTGGTCGGCCCCGAAGCACCGCTGGCCGCTGGCGTGGTCGATGAATTCCGCGCCCATGGCCTGCGGGTCTTCGGCCCGACCAAGGCCGCAGCCCAGCTGGAGAGCTCCAAGGCCTTCTCCAAGGCCTTCATGGCACGCCACAACATCCCCACGGCGGCCTACGACACCTTCACCGACCCGGTGCTGGCCCATGCCTACATCGACCGCCTGGGCGCGCCCATCGTGGTCAAGGCCGACGGTCTGGCCGCCGGCAAGGGCGTGGTCGTGGCACTGACGGCCCAGGAAGCCCACGATGCCGTGGACTTCATGCTGGTCGACAACAAGTACGGCGTGAGCCACAACGACGGCGGCGCCCGTGTGGTGATCGAGGAATTCCTCGAAGGCGAGGAAGCCAGCTTCATCGTGCTGTGCGACGGCAAGAACGTGCTGGCGCTGGCCACCAGCCAGGACCACAAGCGTCTCAAGGACGGCGACGAAGGCCCGAACACCGGCGGCATGGGCGCTTACTCGCCCGCCCCCGTGGTCACGGCCGACGTGCACGCCCGTGCCATGCGCGAAATCATCCTGCCGACCATCCGCGGCATGGAACGCGACGGCATCCCGTTCACGGGCTTCCTCTACGCCGGTCTGATGATCGATCCCACGGGCCATGTGAAGACGCTGGAATTCAACTGCCGCATGGGTGATCCTGAAACCCAGCCCATCATGATGCGCCTCAAGAGCGATCTGGTGGACGTGATGAGCGCGGCCGTGGACGGCAAGCTCGACCAGGTCGAACTCGAATGGGACCGCCGCACGGCCCTGGGCGTGGTGATGGCGGCCTTTGGCTACCCTGAAGCGCCGCGCAAGGGTGACGTGATCACCGGCCTGCCGGCTGAAGCCGATGACGCCATGGTCTTCCATGCCGGCACTGAACTCGTCGATGGCGTGCCCCAGGTCACCGGTGGCCGCGTGCTGTGCGTGACCGCGCTGGCCGACAGCGTCAAGCAGGCCCAGGTGCGCGTCTATGACGTGGCGCGCAGCATCCATTTCGATGGCATGCAGTACCGCCGCGACATCGGCTTTCGCGCCATCAAGAGCTGAGGTGCGGCCTGTGGATGCAATCACCGAGACGCCTGCCAGCGTGGAGAATGTGCGCGCCTATCTGACAGGCCTGCAGGACGCGATCTGCGCGGCGCTGGAAGCCGTTGAAGGCGAGGGCGGCGGCCGCTTCCTGGCCGATGCCTGGCACAAGGGCCCGCAGGAGCGCCTGCAGGGCGAAGGCGTCACGCGCATCATGGAAGGCGGGCGCGTGTTCGAGCGCGCCGGCTGCGGCTTCTCGCATGTGCGTGGAGCGCAATTGCCGCCTTCGGCCACCCAGCACCGCCCCGAGCTCGCCGGTGCGCCGTTCGAGGCCATGGGCGTGTCGCTGGTGTTTCACCCGCGCAATCCCTATGTGCCTACGGTGCACATGAATGTGCGCATGATTTCCGCGGGCCATCCCGGCCAGGAACCGGTCTGCTGGTTCGGCGGCGGCATGGACTTGACGCCATGCTACGGCTTTGAAGAAGACGCCCAGGGCTTTCACCGCAGCTGCAGCGATGCGCTGGCGCCGTTTGGCGCCGACCTCTATCCGCGTTTCAAGACCTGGTGCGACGAGTATTTCTTTCTCAAGCACCGCAACGAGCAGCGCGGCGTGGGCGGCATCTTCTTCGACGATTTCAGCGAATTCGCGCAGCCACGCAGCTTTGCCATGCTGCGTTCCGTGGGCGATGCCTTGCTCAAGGCCTATCTGCCCATCGTGGAACGCCGCAAGGACATGGCCTATGGCGAGCGTGAAGTGGCGTTCCAGCGCTATCGGCGCGGCCGCTACGTCGAGTTCAACCTGGTCTGGGACCGCGGCACGCATTTCGGCCTGCAGTCGGGAGGGCGCACCGAGTCCATCCTGCTGTCCATGCCTCCGCATGCCTGCTGGAGCTACCAGCGCGAAGACGCGCCCGGCACGCCCGAAGCGCTTTTGGCGCAGGATTTCCTGGTCCGGCGCGACTGGCTGTGAAGCCTTGCAAGGATGAAAAACGGGCGCTGGCGCCGGTTTTTCATCCGCCTATGCCCGCCTTTGTAACGGGCTTGATTTGCGCGCAGCGGGGTTATGCTGCAAAAAACTATAATTTAGATAGCTGTCCGCGTGAATGCGGTACGCACATCATTCCAAAAACAATGCAACAGCCCGGTCTGCGGTACACCGCGGGGGGCAGCCGCTGAAGGCGCTCTGCCCCCATGCGCGCTATATTGACCAACCCTTTTCTATACATCGCCTGATGACCACCACTCCCCAAACGGAAACCGCCGCTAAAAAAGACGTCACCAAGCTCCAGCGCGCCATCGTCGATGGCCTGGAGGATGTCAAGGCGCAAGACATCCAGGTTTTCAACACTGAACACCTGTCGCCCCTGTTCGAACGCGTGATCGTGGCATCGGGCACGTCCAATCGCCAGACCAAGGCTTTGGCGGCCAGCGTGCGCGACGCCGTCAAGGAAGCCGGCTTCGGCAAGCCCCGCATCGAAGGCGAAGAAAACGGCGAGTGGATCATCGTCGACTGCGGCTCCGCCGTGGCCCACATCATGCAGCCGGCCATTCGCCAGTACTACCGCCTGGAAGAACTCTGGGGTGACAAGCCGGTGCGCCTGAAGCTGGGCGCGGCCAAGCCTGCCGCTTCGGCTGCCAATCTGCTGGCCGACAAGAAGGCCGCGCAAAAGGCCGCCAAGGCCGATGCCAAGGCAGCGCCCAAGACAAAGTCCAAGGCCAAGGCCGAAGACGGCGTGAAGGCCAAGCCCAAGGCAGCGGCCAAGAAGCCCGCAGTGAAGAAGCCAGCCGCCAAGGCCGTGGCCAAGGCCCTGGCAGCTCCCGCCGCCAGCGCCAAGACCGCGACCAAGACGGCCGCCAACGCCGTGGCCAAGGAAGCCGCCCAGGTCGCAGCCAAGTCTGCCGCCAAGGCCGCAGCCAAGCCCGCAGCCGCGAAGAAGCCCGCCGTCAAGAAGGATGCAGCCAAGGTCCAGACCGTTGTGATCAAGGCTTCGGTGCCCCGCACCGCCAAGCCTGTCGCGGCGCCTGCCAAGCGCGCTCCCCGCAAGGCTTCCTGAGAGCCTGAGCGATGCGGCTGTTGATAGTGGCCGTGGGCCTGCGCGTGCCCGACTGGGCGCAGACGGCCTACGACGATTACGCCAAGCGCTTTCCGCCGGAACTCAAGGTGGAGCTCAAGGCGGTGAAGACCGAGCCCCGCGGCTCCAAGACGCTGGAAACGCTGTACGCCGCCGAGCGCGAGCGCATCGAAGCGGCGATACCGCGTGGCATGCGCATCGTGGTGCTCGACGAGCGTGGCACCAACCTGACCACCAAGGCGCTGGCCCAGCGCCTGCAGGGTTGGCAGCTCGAAGGTGACGACGTGGCCCTGGTCATCGGCGGCCCCGACGGGCTGGACCCGGCATTTCGCCAGGCCGCGCATGAGCGCATCCGCCTCTCGGACCTGACGCTGCCCCATGCCATGGTGCGGGTGCTGCTGATCGAGCAGCTGTACCGCGCCTGGTCGGTGAATGCCGGCCACCCCTATCATCGGGAGTGATTCCCGGCCCGCCTGCGCGGTCTGGTGCTAAAAAAGAAGCAGCCTCTGGCTGCTTTTTTCGTTAAGAATCCCGGGGCAGGCGCCGTGACAGCCACCCCGGAAGGCCCGTGGTACTATCTTTTTCATAGCCTGCAGTCCTTGCAATGCAAGCGCTGCAGGCACTCTTTTACGCAAGCCATGTCCGACTTCATCTACCTCGCCTCGCAAAGCCCTCGCCGCCGTCAGTTGCTCGAACAGATCGCCGTGCGCCATGAGTTGCTGCTGCCCAATGTGCCAGGCGATGTGGCCGAAGACGCCGAAGCCATGGAGCTGGCCTTGCCTGGCGAAGTGCCGCACGACTATGTGCAGCGCGTCACCGGCCTCAAGCTCGATGCGGCCGTGGCCCGCCTGGCGCGCCGCGGCCTGCCGCCCGCGCCGGTGCTGTGTTCCGACACCACCGTGGCCCTGGGCACGCAGATTCTGGGCAAGCCCGAGGACGCACAGGACGCCACGCGCATTCTGGCGCTGCTGGCGGGCCAGGAACACGAAGTGCTGACGGCCGTGGCGCTGCAATCGGGCGCGCAGCGCTTTGCGGCGCTGTCGGTCTCGCTGGTGCGCTTCGCGCCCATGACGCCTTCCCAGATCGCGGCCTATGTGGCCACGGGCGAGCCCATGGGCAAGGCCGGCGCCTACGGCATCCAGGGCGCGGCCGCCGTACATGTCGCCCACCTGGCAGGCAGCTATACCGGCATCATGGGCCTGCCTTTGTTCGAGACGGCCCAACTGCTGCGGCAGGCCGGCTGGTCCCTCTGAATTTGATGGCGCAAGCAATGAACATACAACAAGACATTCTGATCAACTGGTCGCCCCAGGAAACGCGCGTGGCGGTGGTGGAAAGCGGCGCCGTGCAGGAACTGCACATGGAGCGCCCGCTGGAGCGCGGCCTGGTCGGCAACGTCTATCTGGGCAAGGTGGCGCGGGTGCTGCCGGGCATGCAGTCGGCGTTCATCGACATCGGCCTGGAGCGCGCGGCCTTCCTGCACGTGGCCGATGTCTGGCAGCGCCAGGAAAACGGTGATGCGCCCATGTTCGCGCGCAAGGATTTGCCGCTCAAGCCCATAGAAAAGCAGATTTTCGAAGGCCAGGCCATCATGGTCCAGGTGATCAAGGACCCGATAGGCACCAAGGGCGCTCGTCTGTCGACCCAGGTCAGCATTGCCGGGCGCCTGCTGGTGTTCCTGCCCCAGGACGACCATGTGGGCGTCTCGCAGAAAATCCCGCCGGCCGAACGCGATGTCTTGCGCGGGCGCCTGCAGGCCCTGGTCGGCGACAAGGCCAGTGGCGGCGGCGGAGGCTTCATCCTGCGCACCAATGGCGAGGATTCCAACGACCAGGAGCTGTCGGAAGACATTGCCTACCTGCGCAAGACCTGGGCCCGGATCAAGGAGTCTTCGCTGCGCCTGCCGCCGACATCGTTGTTGCACCAGGATTTGAACCTGCTGCAGCGCGTGCTGCGCGATCTGGTGGGCGAGCAGACCCAGACCATTCGCATCGACTCGCGCGAGCAGTTCGCGCAGCTGCAGGCCTTCGGCCTGGAGTTCATGCCGGCCGCCGTGCCCAAGCTGCAGCTGTACAAGGGCGAGCGCCCGATCTTCGACCTGTTCTCCATCGACGAGGAAATCGCCAAGGCGCTGGGCCGGCGCGTGGACCTCAAATCGGGGGGCTACCTGATCGTCGACCAGACCGAAGCGCTGACCACCATCGACGTCAACACCGGCGGCTTTGTCGGCGCGCGCAATTTCGACGACACCATCTTCAAGACCAACCTCGAAGCCGCCCAGGCGATTGCACGCCAGCTGCGCCTGCGCAATCTCGGCGGCATCGTGATCGCCGACTTCATCGACATGGTGCGCGAAGAGCACCAGGAAGCGGTGCTGGCCGAGTTCCGCAAGCAACTGGGACGCGACCGGGTCAAGACCATGATGTCGGGGGGCTTCTCGCAGCTGGGTCTGGTCGAGATGACGCGCAAGCGCACGCGCGAATCGCTGGCCCATATGCTGTGCGAGCCCTGCCCACTGTGCGAGGGCAAGGGCAGCGTCAAGACGTCGCGCAGCGTCTGCTACGACGTGCTGCGCGAAATCCTGCGCGAAGCGCGCCAGTTCAACCCCAAGGAATTCCGCGTGATCGCCTCGCCCAAGGTGGTGGACCTGTTCCTCGACGAGGAAAGCCCGCACCTGGCCAGCCTGTCGGACTTCATCGGCAAGCCGATTTCGCTGCAGGCCGAGGCCGCGATGGGGCAGGAGCAGTACGACATCGTGTTGCTGTGAGGCAGGCCACAGCCATCCGTTGATGGTGTCGATTCCGGGGGCAGCGCTTTGGCGCTTGGGCCAATGAATCGCGAACGAGAAAATCCATGGAATTTTTGAACGACATTTTCACCACCTTGAACAACATCGTTTGGGGCGTACCCATGATCGTGTTGATCCTGGGTACGGGTTTTTATCTGCAGATCCGCCTTGGCTTCATGCCCTTGCGCAACATCGTGCACGGCTTTCGGACGATCTGGCGCAGCCGCAAGATGGACGACCGGGCCGATGGCGACATCTCGCCCTATGCCGCATTGATGACGGCGCTGTCGGCCACCGTGGGCACGGGCAATATCGCCGGTGTGGCCACGGCCATTGCGGTGGGCGGGCCCGGCGCCTTGTTCTGGATGTGGATGACCGCGCTGCTGGGCATGGCCACCAAGTATGGTGAAGTCGTGCTGGCGGTGAAGTACCGCGAAAAGAATGCCAAGGGCCAATGGGTCGGCGGCCCCATGTACGCCATCAAGAACGGCCTGGGCCCGCGCTGGCGCTGGATGGGCACGCTGTTTGCCATCTTTGGCGGCTTTGCCGGCTTTGGCATCGGCTCCATGGTGCAGGCCAACGGGATTGCCTCGGCCATGCACAGCGCTTTCGGGCTGGAAAACTGGGTCACGGGCATCGTGCTGGCGGTGCTGGTAGGCGCGGTGGTGCTGGGCGGCATCACCCGCATCGGTGCGGTAGCCGAGAAACTGGTGCCCGCCATGTGCCTGGTCTATATCGCCTGCGTGCTGTGCGTGCTGTGGGTGTTTGTCGACCGCATTCCGGATGCGCTGGTGCTGATCGTTTCGCAGGCCTTCAACCCCACGGCGGCCACGGGGGGCTTCCTGGGATCTACCGTGCTGATGGCCTTGCGCATGGGCGTGGCCCGCGGCATTTTCTCGAACGAAGCCGGCCTGGGTACCGCCGGCATCGCGCAGGCGGCAGGTGCGAGCAAGGACCCGGTGTTCTCGGGTCTGGTGGGCATGATGGGCACCTTCATCGATACCATCATCGTCTGCACCATGACGGGCCTGGCGATTGTGGTGAGTGGTGTCTGGGACTCGGGCGCGACGGGCGCGGTGCTGTCTTCCCAGAGTTTCGAAGCGGCGCTGCCCGGCGTGGGCAAGTACCTGCTGGCGATGTCGCTGGCGGTGTTTGCGTTCACCACCATTTTGGGCTGGGCATACTACGGCGAGAAGTGCTGGACCTACCTGGTCGGATCCGTGTGCGAGAAGCCGTTTCGCATTCTGTGGACGCTGGCCGCGTACTTCGGGGCGGTCGCCACGCTGGACTTTGCCTGGCTGGTGGCCGACACGCTCAACGCGCTGATGGCGATTCCCAACCTGATTTCGCTGCTGCTGTTGTCACCGGTGATCGTGCAACTCACCCGCGACTACTTTGCCAAGCGCAATGCCGGGCTGGTCCGGCTCCAGGAAAATCAGGGGGCCTAGCGCCCCCAAGATGGCGCGCGGCCGTGACCAGGGGGCGTTGACGCCTTCCGGCGCCACAGCCACCTTATCGCGATCGCAGCCCAACCCAGGCCGCCGCGCCCACGGCCAGCCACAGAAGCACGATGCAGACCGCGCCGATCCGGCTGCTGGGCTTGGCGCCTTGGATTTGCATCCACTCGTCGGCCTGGCTGCGGCATTGCGCGAGGACCGCGGGCGGCAAGAGCTTGATGGCCAGCCAGATGAGGCCGGGAAGCAGCAGCACATCATCGACATAGCCCAGCACGGGGATGAAGTCAGGAATCAAGTCGATGGGGCTCAGCGCGTAGGCCACCACAAACACGCCCAGGGCCTTTGCATACCAAGGCGTTCCCGGGTTCTTGCCGGCAAACCAAAGCGTCACGCCGTCACGTTTGATGCGCTTGGCCCAGGCCTTCAAGTTGTCGCTGATGCGCATGGGAATTTCGATGAATTGCGAATATCGTCGGCGCGGATTGCGCAGGCGTGGCCGCATTCTGCGCCAGTTTCGAGGGCGGGCCCGCGGTACGCGCGCGGTCGCTAAGACGCCTACAGTGGTGTCTTCGAGACTGCGCCGTACCAGGCCGAAAGGCCTGGGCTACTGCTGCTGCCGCTCCCGCAGCAGTGTCCGGGCCTTGTCCACCCACTCCTGCAATTCGGGCGCGGGGTGTCTTGCGAAAAGCTGCAGCAATTCGCCAGCGGCTTTGCGGCCTTCTTTCGGGGCGCTTTCCCAGAACAACTCCCGAGCCTGGTAGTAGAGGGCCTTGGCGACCACCAGGCGCAGCGGGGGCTCCAAGGCGTCGCCGTAGCGCCGCGAGATGCTGCGATAGCAGGCCAGCGCATGCGGCGCCTGGCCCGGCGGCGGCGGCGTCAGGCCCTGGTACAGCAAGGCCTTGGCGACCACTTCGCGCAGCACAGGGCTGGCGTCGGTCTCGTACCTGGCGATGAGCCGGTCGTAGGCGGCGATTTCCTGCGCATGCCGGCCCATCTGGCCCAGGACGATGGCGTCCATCAGCAAGCCCCTGGCGAGCATTTCGCGCATCTCGGGGGTGTCGTCCTGGCCGTAGCGACGATCCGCTTCGGCATAGGCGGCGATGGCGGCGGCAGGGCGTCCCAGCTTGTCGAAGGTGGAGGCCTGCAACAGCAGGCTGCGCGCGGTGATCTGGCGTATTTCGGGCGATTCATCGTCGCCGCAGCGTTCCACGATCCGGGTGTAGACGGCCAGTTCCAGCTCGCTGCGGTCCTGGCGGGCGTAAGTGACGGCCAGGTGGAACAGGGCACGGGCCACGATTTCGCGCATCTCGGGCGCGGCGTCGGTTTCGTAGTCCGCAATCAGCCGGCTGCAGGCGGCGATGGCTTCATCAGGGCGCTGCAGTTTGTTGTAGGTGGCGGTCTGCATCAGCAAGCAGCGGGCGATGAGGTAGCGCACGGTGGACGAGGTATCGCCGCTGTAGCGTTCCAGGATCTGGGCGTAGCCTGCCAGTTCCTGTTCGGGGCGGTCTTGCTGGCCGTGGGTGATGGCCATGAAGAACAGGGTGCGGGCCACGAATTCGCGCATCGCGGGGTCGGGGTCCTGGCCGTAGCGCTGCACCACCTGCTGGTAGGTCTCGATTTCCTCTGGCGTGCGCAACAGCGCGGCCAGCATGCTGGCCTTGTCCAGCAGTGCGTCCACCACGCGCAGGCGCATGGCGGGGCTGATGTCCGCGGCGTAACGGCGTTCGATGTCGGCAAAGACGGCCAGTGCCTCGTCCGTGCGGTGGAGCTGATTCAGGCGCTGGATTTGCAGCTGCAGCGCATGGGCCACTTTCTCGCGCAGCGGGTAGGAATCGACCTCGCCAAAGCGCTCGACCACGCAGACCAGCTCGGCCAGCGAGTCTTCAAGGCGGTCCAGCTTGCCCAGGCGAATGCCCAGGTTGTTGTGCGCCTGGCACACGAGGTTTTGCAGCTCGGGCGCATCGTCGGGCGAGAAGCGCCGGGCCAGCACGGCGTAGGCCGCGACTTCCTCTTCGATGCGGCCCTGCATGCCCAGGTTCAGGCCTTTGCTCAGCTGGGCCCGTGCCACCTGCATGCGCAGCTCGGGGCTGGGGTCCTGGCCGTAGGCCTGCACCACCTGCTCGTAGGCGGCCAGGGCTTCTTCCAGCCGCTCCAGCTTGATCAACTGTGCCCCGCACTTGATCAGGGCCCGTGCCACCAGTTGGCGCAGCACGGGCGCATCGTCCGATGCGTAGCGCCGCGCGATATCCGCGCAGACCGCCATTTCCTCGTCCATGCGCTGCATCTGGGCCAGCACGTCGCCGCTGTTGTACAAGGCCTGGGCGGTCAGGCGGCGCAGCTCGTCGTCGCTGTGCTCGCCCACGCTGCGTACCAGTTGGCTGTACACGTCCAGCGCGGCCTGGAGATGATCCTGCCAGTCCAGGCGATTGCCCCAGTCCAGCAGGCTTTGCGCGCACATCTGCTGGATGCTGAGGTCCGTATCCTGGCCAAAGCGTCGGACGAACGCGGCGTGGGAGGCGATTTCGTCGTCTATGCGCTGCAGCCAGTTGAGGGAGATGGCGCGGTTGAACAGCGCGGATGCCAGGCGTTCGCGGACTTCGGGGTCGAAGTCGTTGCCATAGCGCTGCTCCATGGCATCGAACACCGCCATCTCGGCTTCGGGCTGTTTCAGTTCATCGAAGATGTAGGACTGGCGGAAAAAAATCTTGATCAACTGTTGGCGCGTGGTCAGCGTGGCGTCGTCGCCATGGCGCCGGATCAGAGCATCCGCCATGGCCAGCGCTTCGGGCGAGCGCCCCAGGCCGTGCAAGGCTCCCATCTGGCCGTTGCCGCACTGGATGTGCAGGCCTGCCGGGGCATGCTCCGCCAGGCTGGCCTGGGCCTGCACAAAGCTGTGCAAGGCCTCGGCGAAGGCATCCTGGTCCAGCTGCGCCTTGCCGCGGGCGATCAGTTCAAGGGCGATGGAGTCCGCATCGCGGGGTGTGGGAGAAATTGCGGTGGCGGTGGCCTGCAGGTCCAGATCCATGGGACGACGGCTTTCGAAGAGAGGGGCGAAGCGGGCGCGACAGGCCCAGGAAGCGTAGAGCAAAAGCGTACCACGGCGCCGACCGAAGATCGGCGTAGGGGGAGCTGCCGCATCTTGCGATTGAGCGAAGGCTTACAGCGGCGCCGGGGGCCGTCGGCGCAGTTGCCGGGGCGTGGCGCCAAACCAGCGCTGGCAGGCGCGGGTGAGCACGGACTGATCTGCATAGCCCAGCAGTTGCGCAATCTGGCCCAGGCTCAGGCTGGGCTGTGCCAGCAGTTGGCGGGTCCAGGATTTGCGGGCCTTGTCACGCAGGTCCTCGAACACCGAGCCTTCGGCCTGCAAGCGCCGCTGCAAGGTGCGTGGGTGCAGGCCCAGGGCCCGCGCCACGGCGGCCAGATTCGCCATGCCCACGCGCACCAGGTTGTGCAGCACGCTATGGACCTGGTCCGCGGCGCTGGCATCCCGCCCCGAAGACGCTCCGAGCAGGAAGCGGGCTACAAATTGCTGCAGCAGCCGGTTATGGCCCGGCATGGGTTGGCGCCAGGCCAGCGGATCGATGGCAATGCCGTCGAATGCGGCGTGAAAATGCGGCAACTGCCCCAGGTGCTGGCGGTACTGCGCGCTGCTGCCTACGGGGGCATGGCGCAGGTGGATGGCCGCGGGACGCAGCGCGCCTTCGGACAGCACATCGACCAGGCGGCACAGGTAGGCCACGCAGAGCTCAGTCGCCTGCGGCGTGTCGGGCACGGACGGCTGGCGCTGGAACACTTCCACGCACTCCAGCCCGGTGTCGGGCGCCATGAAAGTCAGGAAGCCCAGCGCGGGGTTGTGGAGGTGCACGTACTTGGCGCCCTGGATGAGCCCTTCGCGCACGGTGGGCGCGGTCTGGATGGCCAGTCCGAGCAGGCCCAGGGTTTCCACACCCTGCAGCGCGCACAGGCGCAGGCCGAAGTCGCGCGCACCCAGCGTGCGGGCGGCTTCCTCTATGGCCAGGATCACGGTGTGGTGGGGCAGGTAGCGCTCCGGGTCGACCAGGTCGCCCGGCTCCAGGCCGCAGGTACGCAGGACAGCGGCAGGGTCGCCCCCGAGCGTGCGCACCAGCGCCTCGAAGCCCGCGAGCGCGGCGGCGCGGACAAAGCGCATGGCAGGGAGATCGGCAGGCATAGGGTATGTACGGTATGTCGTGCGACATCAGAATTCTGTCGTGCAAACACAAGTGCCGTCAGGGGGTTAGACCTAGCATGGGGTCGAATCACACCTTCAGGAGACAGCTCGCATGGCACAGCACTTCGACGTACTCATCATCGGTGCCGGTATTTCTGGCCTGGGCGCGGCCTGTCATCTGCGCCAGCGCCTGCCAGGCAGCAGCCTTGCCATTTTCGAAGCCATGGAGGGCTTTGGCGGCACCTGGTGGACGCACCGCTATCCCGGTGCGCGTTCGGACAGTGATTTGTACACCTATGGCTATGGCTTCAAGCCCTGGCGCGGCCAGTCCATCGCCACGGCCGATGAAATCCGCGCCTACCTGGCCGAAGTGATTGCGGAAAACGAGCTCATGCCGCACATCCGTTACGGGCACAGGGTCACCTCGGCCCAGTGGTCGTCGCAGGACAAGCGCTGGACAGTGCAGGCCACGCGCAGCGATAGGGGCGAGTCCCTGAGCGTCACCGCGGGCTTTCTCTGGATGTGCGCCGGCTACTATGACCACGACAAGGCGTACACGCCGCAGTGGCCCGGCATGCAGGATTTCCAGGGGCCTATCGTGCACCCGCAGCACTGGCCGCAGGATCTGGACTACTCGGGCAAGCGCGTGGTGGTCATAGGCTCGGGCGCTACGGCGGCCACGCTGATTCCCAGCATGGCAGGCGCCGCGGCGCACGTGACCATGCTGCAGCGCTCGCCCACGTTCTTTTCCGCCGAACCGCGAGAGCACCCGCTCGAAGCCCAACTGCGCCCGCTGCAGCTGCCCGATGCGTGGATGCACGAAATCATGCGCCGCGCCCACATCGCCAAGACCGACGCGGTGGTGCAAACGGCCTATGCACAGCCCGAGGAGCTGCGTGCCTTCCTGATCGAGCAGACCCGCGCCCATCTGCCCGAAGGCTACGACCTGGGCAAGCACTTCAACCCGCGCTACAAGCCCTGGCAGCAGCGGATTGCCGTGGTGCCGGATGGGGACCTGTTCGCCGCCATCCGCGCTGGCCGCGCGTCTGTGGTCACCGACACCATCGAATGCTTCGACGCCACAGGGATCCAGCTGACCAGCGGCGAACACCTCGATGCCGACATCATTGTCACCGCCACGGGCTTCAACATGCGGTTCCTGGGCGGCGTGCCGTTCAGCGTGGACGACAAGCCCGTGGACTTCACCCAGCACGTGACCTGGCGCGGGGTGATGGTGCAGGGCGTTCCCAACCTGGCCTATACCCAGGGCTACTTCCGCTGGAGCTGGACGCTGCGCGCCGACCTGGTCAGCGACCTGGTGTGCCGCGTGATGGCCCACATGCGTGAGCACGGCCATGGCGTGGTCGAGCCCAGGCTGGGCGCGCAAGACGCCGACATGCCGCGTCTGTCCTGGGTGGATCCGGACAACATCAATGCCGGCTACATGCTGCGCGCGCAGGACAGGCTGGTACGCCAGGGCGACCGCTCGCCCTGGCGGCAGTTGCTGGAATATGGCGAGGAGCGCACCGTCCTGCCTGCTGTTTCCCCCCAGGAAGAAGCCTTGAGCTACCGCTGAACCACCCGAAGGAGACTTTGAACATGGCCCTTGATCCGCACCTCGCCGGCACCCTGCAAATGCTGGCCGCCGCCAAAGCGAAACCCACTGCCGAAGGCACGCCCGAAGAAGGCCGCGCCGGCTATCTGGCACTGACCGCCGGCTCGCTTACGCCTGAGCAGCGCGTGCCGGTGGCCGGCGTGCAGGACACCACCGTTCCCGGTGGCGCGGGCCGTATTCCCGCGCGCATCTACCGGCCTGAAGGCCAGGGCCCCTTTCCCACCGTGGCGTACTTTCACGGGGGTGGCTACGTCATCGGGAATCTGGAAACGCACGACAATATGTGCCGCGAAATTTGCCGCAGCGCGCAGGCCGTGGTGGTGTCGGTGGATTACCGGCTTGCACCCGAGCACCCGTTTCCCGCAGGCATTGAAGACGCCGTGGCTGCCGCGAAGTGGATCGTGGCCCATGCGCGCGAACTGGGGGGCAGCCCCACCGTGGCCGTGGCGGGCGACAGTGCAGGCGGCAATTTTTCCGCCGTGGTGGCGCAGCAATTGCGCGACGAGGGCATCAGGCTGGCCGCGCAGTTCCTCATCTATCCGGCGGTGGATCATGTGGCCGCGGTGTATCCCAGCGCCGAACAGAACGCCAAGGGTTACTTCCTCGAAGCGGAGACCATGGCCTGGTTCTACAACCACTACGTGGGCGGCTATGCCAACCCCATGGATCCGCGTCTGGCACCGCTGCAGGCCGACGACCTGACGGGCTTGCCTCCCGCCGTGATCGTGACTGCCGAGTTCGATCCGCTGCGCGACCAGGGCGCGGCCTACGCCGCGGCGCTGCATGCCGCGGGCGGGCAAGCCGATCTGATTCCCGGCCCTGGCATGATCCACGGGTTCTTCGACATGGGCCGATGGTCGCCCGGTGCGCAGGCGCTGGTCACACACAGCATCGCCCGCTTCGGCGCGCTCCTGAAGTCGCAGGGCAGTTAAGCCGGCCGGCGCGCCTGGCGCGACCTACAGCTTGCGCAGGCGTTCCAGCGCCGCGTGCAGCGTGGCATCTTCCTTGGCGAAGCAAAAGCGCACCACGCGCTGGTCGAAGCCGTCGCCGTAGAAGGCCGACAGCGGAATGGCGGCCACGCCGATTTCACGCGTGAGCCACAGGCAGAAGTCGGCTTCGCTCAAGTCGCTCACGGCCGAAATGTCCACGCACTGGAAGAAGCTGCCGGTGCAAGGCATGAGCTTGAGGCGCGAGCCGGCCAGGCCGGCGCGGAACAGGTCGCGCTTGGCCTGGTAGAAGGCCGGCAGGCCCAGATAGCGCTGCGGGTCGGCGAGGTAATTGGCCAGGCCGTGCTGCATGGGCGTGTTCACCGTGAACACATTGAACTGGTGTACCTTGCGGAACTCGGCCGTCAGCGCGGCGGGCGCGGCCACACTGCCGACTTTCCAGCCCGTGACGTGGAAGGTCTTGCCGAAGCTGGAGTTGATGAAGGCGCGCGCGGCCAGGCCGGGAAAGCGCGCGGCGCTCTGGTGCTCGGCGCCGTCGAACACCATGTGTTCGTAGACTTCGTCGCTGATCAAGAGCACATCGGTGGGTGCGAGCAGCTCTTCCAGCGTGCGCATTTCCTCGGCCGACCAGACGGTGGCGCTGGGGTTGTGCGGCGTGTTGATGATCAGCAGTCGCGTGCGCGCAGTGATGGCGGCCGAGATCTTGCCGAAATCGGGCCGGAACGTGCCGGGAGTCAGCGGCACGCGCACGGGCACGCCGCCGGCCAGCAGGATGTTGGGAATGTAGCTGTCGTAGCAGGGGTCGAGCACGATGACTTCATCGCCCGGGTGCACGCAGGCCAGGATGGCCGTGAGAATGCCCTGGGTGGCGCCGGCGGTGATGGTGATTTCGCTGTCGGGATGGTAGGTGCGGCCGTGCTGGGCCGCGATTTTGCGGGACACGGCCTGGCGCAGCGCGGGCACGCCGGGCATGGGCGGGTACTGGTTGTGGCCGGCCTGCATGGCCTGGTGCACGGCGTCTATCAGCGCCGGGTCGCAGGCAAAGTCGGGGAAGCCCTGGCCCAGGTTCACCGCCTGGTGCTCGGCGGCCAGTGCCGACATGACACTGAAAATCGTGGTGCCCACGGCCGGCAGCTTGCTCGGGAAGGTGGGAGTGCGGGCGGCGGGAAGCGTTGCAGCAGTGTCAGAGGTCATGGGTGCAGCAAGTAAACAAGAAAGCGCCGGCCACGGGCGGGCCGGCGGGGAAGAAGCGGTGGGAATTACAGTTCGTAATCGGCCACATGGCCGTTCATCGCACGGATCACCAGATCACGGCTCAGGCGGTCGCTGAGCAGTTCGGCGAACTTGTAGACGAAGTTGCGCATGTAGGCGCCGCGCTTGAAGGCCACGCGGGTCACGTTCTGGCCGAACAAATGGCCCATGGGGCGCACCACCAGATCGTTGGCCGTGTCTTCGCGCATGGCCATCTCGGCCACGATGCCTATGCCCAGGCCCAGGCGCACATAAGTCTTGATCACGTCGGAGTCTATGGCTTCGAGCACGACACGCGGCTGCAGGCGGCGTGTGGCAAAAGCCTGGTCGATCCTGCCGCGGCCCGTGAACGAGGGGTGGTAGGTGATCAGCGACTCGTGCGCGATGTCGTCGAGGCTGATGCGTTCCTTGTGGGCCAGCGGGTGGCCCGGCGGTACGACCAGCACATGCTGCCACTCGTAGCAGGGCAGGGTCACGAGCTCGGGGTAATCGGCCAGCGACTCGGTGGCCATGCCGATTTCGGCAACCTCGTCGATCACCATGCGCGCGACTTCGGCCGGCGTGGCCTGGTGCAGGCTGATGTTGACTTTGGGATAGGCCTCGCGCAGCTTGGCCACCGATGGCGGCAGCACATAGCGCGCCTGGGTGTGGGTGGTGGCAATGCTCAGCGTGCCGCTGTCCTGGGCGCTGAACTGCTCGCCGATACGCTTGAGGTTGCCGACTTCCCGCATGATCAGCTCAATGCTTTGCAGCACATGCTGGCCCGGCTCGGTGATGCGCTTGAGGCGTTTGCCGTGGCGCGCAAAAATGTCCACGCCCAGCTCTTCCTCGAGCTCGATGATGGCCTTGGAGACCCCGGGTTGCGAGGTGTGCAGGGCTTTCGCGGCCTCGGTGAGGTTGAGGTTGCGGCGCGCGGCTTCTTGAACGAAGCGGAATTGATGCAGGTTCATATCTGATTTCTGCTAAAGATGTCTGTCATTATGCAGTATTCATCTAAGAAATCCAGCCTTTATGCTGCACAAAAACGCTGCTTCAAGGCCGCTCTGTTGCAATCCGCGCGAGCAAGGCCGTGACGCGTGCATCTTCGCCCACGGAATCCTGGACTTCGACCGTCACGTCCGGGTGCCGTGCGCGCAGATCGGCCACCAGCCGTGGAATGTCTTCGCGCGCATGCTTGCCCGTGCCCAGGAACATGGGCGTGACGCGCAATTGCCGCACGCCTTGCGCGATCAACTGGTCGGCGGCCTCTGCAAAGCTGGGAGCGGTGAGTTCCAGGTAGGCGCAGCAGCAAGGCAGCTGCGGCTGCGTCTGCTGTATGCGCGCCAGCACGGCTTCCAGCGGCGCGCGCCACAACGGATCGCGCGAGCCGTGGCCCAGCAGGATCACGCCTTGGAGTGGAGTGGTGTTGTCGGTCGGGGTCATCGTCTGAGCACCAGCCAGGCAAAGGCCCCCAGCGACAGCAGGCTGTAGATGAAGCCGGGCGCGGCAGCCGTGAGCATGGGCGACCAGTTCTGCAGATTGCCGGCGTAGCCGAAGACGTTGTTTAGCAAGAAGAAGCTGATGCCGGCCATCACGCCGCCGAACACGTAGGCAGCAATACCGCCGGAGCGGAAATGCAGATAGGCGAACGGCAGGGCCAGCACCACCATCACCAGGCAGCTCAGCGGGTAGAAGACTTTGCGCCAGAACTCGATTTCGTACTTCTGCGCGGATTGTCCGTTGGACTCCAGGTGCCGCACGTACTGGAACAGGTCGATGGTCGCCATGCGGTCGGGCTTGAGCAGCGAGGCCGAGACCATTTCCGCGCTGATGCGCGTAGGCCAGTCCAGGCTCTCCTGCTGCATGCGTTCGAGCCGGGCCTGGCCGTTCTTTTGCACATAGGTGCTGCGCGCCACATCGTGCAGCGTCCAGACATCCTTGTCGGCATCCACCGTGGCCGAGTCGGCATGGGTTTGCGAAGCCATGCGGCCCTGGGCATTGAACTCGAAAATGCGCACGCCAGTCAGCTCGCCGCCCTTGCCCAGGGAGTTCACGTTGACGGCAAACGAATGCTCGCCCTGGCGCTCCTTGAGCCAGGCACCGGTGGCGCCCGTCGACAGGCGGCCCAACTGGGCGGCCTTGATCAGTTGCGCCGTGCGCTCGGCGGCCGGCGCAATGTAGTCGCCGACGGCAAAGGTCAGCACGGCGAAGCCGCAGCCCAGCACCAGCAGGGTGCGCAAGGCCATCCAGGGCCCCATGCCACTGGTGCGCATGATGGTGAATTCAGAGCTCTGGGCCAGTCGGGCCATCACGTAAATCGTGCCGATGAGCACGGTGATGGGCAGCAGCTCGTAGAGATGGCTGGGCAGGCTCAGCAGCACGAACAGCAGGGCGTGCGAAGGCTTGTAGACTTCGCCGCCGGTACGGCCGACCCAGCGCAGCTCGTCGATCAGGTCAAAAAAGAAGAACAGGGCCAGGAAAGCCAGGGTCACGAAGGCCACGGAGGAAATGGCATCGCGATAGATCAGGCGGCGCAGGACTTTCATGGGGCAGAGACCTTGTTTTTGGGCTGCCAGAGCGAGCGTATCGACCAGCGGTGGTGGCGCGCGAGCAGCACGCCCAAAGCGCTCAGCAGCGTGCCGCCATGCAGCAATGCCATGAAGCCCAGCGCGCCGATGCGGCCCGCGCCGACCCAGCTTTGTCCCAAGGTCATGAGGTTGTAGTAAACAATGAAAGCGAACAGGGCGATCATCAGGCTGGAGCTGTTGCCGGCCCGCGGGTTGACGCTGGCCACGGCCAGACCCAGCACGATGAAGTTGAAGGCGGCGAGCGGCAGGCCCAGGCGCCAGCCCAGTTCCGCCTGAAAGATCGGCTGATCTTCGTTCCACAGCCTGTGGGTGTACATGCTGCGCGCCGACTGCTCTTCTTCGGCGGCGGCCGTGCTGGCGTCGATCTGCAGGCCGTATTCCTTGAATTCGCTGATCTTGACGCCGGGCTTGCTGATCTGCGTTTCCACACGCTGGCCGTCGCTGAGAATGGCCATGCGCCGGCCGTTCTGCACTTCCAGGCGGGCGCTGCGCGCCGACGTCACCGATTCGGTGTCCGCGTCGTTGGTGACGATGAACACGTTGTTCGCCGCCTCGGCACCGGGCGTTTCCTTGTCGATGAAGAACACCCGCGAGCCGTCGGACGACTCCTGGAATTCACCGGGTGCGATGCGGTCGATGTCGCTGCGCTGCGCGTACTGCGTCTTGAGCTGCTCCACCTGCTGGTTGGACCATGGCCAGACCAGCGTGGCCAGGATGGCGATCACCGCCACCACCGGCCAGGCAAAGCGCAGCATGGGTGGCAGAAACGACACCAGTCCGCGCCCGCTGGCAAACCAGATGACCATTTCGCTGTCGCGATACATGCGCGACAGAGACCCCACAACTGACACGAACAGACTCAGACCCAGAATGGTGGGCAACTGGCCCAATACGGTGAAGCCCATCACCATGATCACATCGGATGGGTTGACATTGCCGCGGGATGCCTGGCCAAGGGTGCGAATCAGCATCATGGTCATGACGACAGTGACCAGCACCACCAAGGTGGCGCCAAAGCTGCGGGCCAGCTCTTTGCGTATGGATGAATCGAATAACATTGGCTGAAAGGAAAACGCCGATTATGAACTTTGATCTCAAGGCACTGACCATTGCGGCGGCTGCCAACGAAAAATGTGACCTGCTGGTGGTGCTCGTTGCCGAGCCCCTGCCCGTGGCTGTCGATCCCCTGTCCTCGCTGGTGGCCCTGGCCCTCAAGCATGGCGACCTGCAGACCGAAGCCGGCAAGTCATTGTCGCTCTACCAGGTGCCAGCCGTTGCCGCGCGTCGCATCCTGCTTGTCGGCGCTGGCGATGGCTCTGCCAGGTCGGTTCGCAAGGCCTTGGCCGCTGCCGGTCCGGCGCTGAACACGCCTGCGCTCAAGCGCGCTGTAGTGTGCTTCAGTTTTGATGTCCCTGCAGCGTCCGTGACGGCCGCCGTGCAGGCCGCGGCCGATGCGACCTATGTTTTTTCCACCACCAAGCCTTCGGCCAAGCCTTGCAGCCTGGAAAAGCTGGTGCTGGGCGTGCCGTCCAAGGTCGCCGTGCAGTCGGCTTTCGACTGCGGCGTGGCGCTGGCGCTGGGCCAGGGCACGGCGCGCGAATGGGCCAACCGCCCGGCCAACCATGCGACGCCCAGCCTGCTGGCGGACGCCGCCAAGGCCTTGGGCAAGCTGCCGGGCATCGAATGCAAGGTGCATGGACCTTCCGAAGTGGCCAAGCTGGGCATGGGCGCCTTCATGGCCGTGGCCCAGGGCTCGCATGAGCCCCTGCGCCTGATCGAGCTGCACTACCAGGGCGGCGCCAAGGGCGACGCGCCCGTGGCCCTGGTGGGCAAGGGCATCACTTTCGACACCGGCGGCATCTCGCTCAAGCCGGCGGCCGAAATGGACGAGATGAAATACGACATGGGCGGCGCGGCCAGCGTGCTGGGCGTGTTCCGCGCCCTGGCCGAACTGCGTCCGGCGATCAACGTGGTGGGCATCATCCCGGCCTGCGAAAACATGCCCGACGGCCGTGCGGTCAAGCCCGGCGATGTGGTGACCAGCATGAGCGGTCAGACCATTGAAATCCTCAACACCGATGCCGAAGGTCGGCTGGTGCTGTGCGATGCGCTGACCTATGTGGCCCGCTTCAAGCCGCGTGCCGTGGTCGATATCGCCACGCTCACGGGCGCCTGTGTGGTGGCTTTGGGCGGACTGCGCAGCGGCCTGTTCTCCACCGACGAAGCGCTGGCCCAGGCCTTGCAAAGCGCCGGCGACGCGGCCCAGGATCTGTGCTGGCGCATGCCGCTGGACGAGGAATACGCTGAAGGCCTTAAGAGCAATTTTGCCGATGTGGGCAATGTGGCCGGCCGTGCCGGTGGCGCCGTGACGGCTGCCAAGTTCCTGCAGCGCTTTGTGGGCGACCTGCCATGGGCCCACCTGGACATCGCGGGCACGGCCTGGAAGAGCGGCGCGGCCAAGGGCTCCACGGGCCGTCCCGTGGGCTTGCTGGTGCACTACCTGCTGGACGCCGCCAAGGCAGCGCCCGTCAAGGCCAAAGCGGTCAAGGCGGCCAAGCCGGTGAAGGCGGAAAAAACCGTCAAGGCCGACAAGCCTGCCAAGGTGGCCAAGCCGGTTGCAACGGCTGAAACGGCGCCGGCAGTGAATGCCCCTGGAGCTCCGGCTTCGGCCAAGGCCCCCAAGGCTGCCACCGGGCCGCTGCTTTGAACGCTCGCTGTCTGCCATGACCGAAGTTGCGTTTCACTTCAATGCGCCGGACAAGCTGGCTTATGTCTGCCGGTTCGTGCGCAAGGCCTTGCGCAACGACGCACGGGTGGTGGTGACGGGCCCGCTTGCGGTGACGCAGGCGATGTCCGCCATGCTGTGGAAGATGCCGCCCACCGACTTCCTGGCCCATGCCTGCGAAGGCGATGACGCACAGGTGTTCGCGGCTTCGCCCGTGGTGCTGGTGCAGGACGAGCGCTGCGCACCGCACCAGGACGTGCTGCTCAACCTGTGGGACAGCGTGCCCGCGCATTTCGCTGCTTTTGCCCGCGTGGTGGAAGTGGTGAGTGCGCACGATGAGCAGGACCGGGCCCAGGCCCGGCTGCGCTGGAAGCACTATGCGGGGCTGGGCCTGACCATCGTGCGCCATGATCTGGTGCTGAAAGGATGACGATGGACTCGCCGCAAGCCAAAGTGCCGCCGCGCTATGTTCCCACGCTGACCGAAGTCGTCACCGGCCTGGAGCCGGTGGCCCCTGAGGCCTGGGTGGCGCAGGCGGCTCCCGAGCTGCCTGCTGCCGCGCCGCTGGAGGCGGCCCCGGCCGTGCTTTTCGAAGCCCCGGCCGTGCCCACGGCCGCCGATATGGCCGTGGTCGAAGAACAGTTGGTGCAGCGTTTGCTGCAGCGGGTGGAACTGGCGCTCGACCAGCGGCTGCAGGCCTGCATCGCCCAGGTGGTGCAGGAGCAGACACGCTCGATCACGCTGCGCCTGCAGGAAGAGCTGGAGTCGGTGGTGCGCCAGACGGTGCATGACGCCGTGGCGCAGGAGCTGGAACAGTCCGCGCCACGTTGATGCCTGGCCGGGCTAGCGCCCGGCGGCTGCCAGGTGGTAGTCGGGGTTGACGATGTGCGTGGGCGTGTGGCGGATGAAGTTGACGACGTTGTCGAACGCCGCGCCAAAATACAGCTCATAGCTGTCCTGCTCCACGTAGCCCAGGTGCGGCGTGCAAATGCAGTTTTCCATGCGCAGCAAGGCATGGCCTTGCAGTATCGGCTCGCTTTCGAAGACGTCCACGGCGGCCATGCCCGGGCGGCCGCGCTGCAAAGCCGCGACCAGCGCATCGGGCGCGATGAGTTCGGCGCGCGATGTGTTGACCAGCAAGGCCGTGGGTTTCATCTGCGACAAATCGTCCAGACTGACCATGTGCTCGGTGGCCTCGTTCAGGCGCAGGTGCAGGCTGATCACATCGCACTGCGAGAAAAACTCCTCGCGCGTGTTGGCGGCCTGGTAGCCGTCGGCCAGTGCCTGGGCGCGCGAAGTCTCCCGCCCCCAGATGCGCACGCTCATGCCAAAGGCCCGGCCGTAGCTGGCCACCAACTGGCCGATGCGGCCGTAGCCCCAGATGCCCAGCGTCTTGCCGCGCAGCACATTGCCCAGGGCAAAATTGGACGGCATGGAAGCGGCCTTGAAGCCCGACTGCTGCCAGGCGCCATGCTTGAGGTTGGATATGTACTGGGGCAGGCGGCGCATGGCGGCCATGATCAAGGCCCAGGTGAGCTCGGCGGGAGCGACCGGCGAGCCCACGCCTTCCGCCACGGCGACGCCATGATCGGTACAAGCCTGGACATCGACATGGGCGCCCACGCGGCCGGTCTGGGCGATCAGTTTCAGCCGGGGCAGCTTCTCCAGCAACTGGCGGCTGATGGGCGTGCGCTCACGTATCAGCACGATGATGTCGGCATCCTTGAGCCGCACGGACAGCTGGCCCAGACCTTTGACCGTGTTGGTGTACACCTTGGCATTGAGCGCATCCAGGCGGGTGGCGCAATGCAGCTTGCGTACAGCGTCTTGGTAGTCGTCGAGGATGACAATATTCATGACGGGGCTCCCAGCGTCTGGGCTCCGGGTGTAAAAAGCAAATCAAGCAGATGCCTGTGCGTGGTCGACCTGCGTTCTGGTACGGTCAGCACCGGCGGTAATGGTTACCCACTTCTGGCAGGCCGTTCGTGCGGGAGGCCGGTCTGTGTAGGCATTTTGCTATGCATTTCGTAGAAGGCAACCGTTTCGCAGTATTGTCCTACAAGCGCAAACGTCGCCACAAGGACGAAGCGGGGCGCGCAATGCGAATGTCGTGATTGATTGTTACAGATTACCGCCGCATGTAGCAAGGCGTTTAGTCTGAAAGTAATGTCCGGCCACTGCACAATGACGCCTGCAATGCCCACTACCAGCGAAACTGGCGCGCCCCAAGCCAGGGGCGCCGAGCAAGGGCCGCCCCGCAGCGAGGGTGCCGTCCCCCTCCACCGCAGGTTGTGAGGGGGAGGCGGCGCAGCCGCTCAGGGGGTGCTTCCATATGTGGCGCGGAAAGCGGCTTCCAGGTCGGCGCAGTCCTTGGGCGTGAGGTCTGGGCGCTTGCGGTCTTCCGGTGCCCGCGCGACTTCCTTGTTGCAGACCTTGATGGCTTCGCGTGCCACCCATTGATCCTTGCTCTCTGGCGAGGACAGCAAGGAGCCGCCAATCAACAGCAGTGCAAAGGCGCCAACGGGCAGTCCGATGAGCCAGGGAACCAGCCGGTTGCGCGCAGGCGCAGCGATGGCTGGGGTTTTTCCGCAGTGGGGGCAGGGGGCCGCGCTGTCGGTCAGGGCCTGGTGGCAAGATGTGCAAGAGAGAGTGGGCATGGTGATTCCTTGTTCCCATTATCGGCGCCCGTGCGGCGGGATCAGCTCGGCGCCTGCTCGTGCTTGCGTCTATGAGTCCAGGAGTCGACGATCAGGCGCTGGCCCATTTCGTTGGCGCAGCGCAGGTGCAGCAGCACGCTGCCGCCCTTGCCGTCATAGCGCACGGCCGAAGTCTCCAGCGGCTGACCGCAGGAGAAACAGCCAAAGCCGCGTTCATTGGCCTGCAAGGGCAGGTCGGACATTTGGGTGATATCGGCGATGTAAGTCATGGGGGCTTTCTTGAAGCCCTCGATATCGGCTGTTGCGGGCCCGACTGTAGGGGCAAATTCCCCTGGCGCGGGCACATCGTCCATAGGGTCACTTGCCGCGCCCCTGTGGCGGCGAATAGGCCCCGATAGAATTACGCGGCTGTGCCCGTCGCCATCGCCAATGCGCGTGCGGCCCTGCCCGCCCCGCAATGTCTTGCGGGCTCTCCTTGCCCCATGCTGCCCGCAGGCGCAGGACTGCGGTGACCGGCCATAGCGGGCATTTTTTTATTGAGAGTTTTCAGATATTTCAGTCAATCTTGAAATGCTGGCAATCTGCCTGGCGGCGGCCCATGGGGCGCTGCCGGGCGCAGAGCATGAAAGCGTGTAATGACCAGTAGCCAGCCTCTTTATGACTTGGCGCCCCTGTTGCAACTGATGCTGATGGGTGCCGTGATTGCATTGGGCCCGCTGGCCTGGGTCTGGTGCCGCAACCGCCAGCACGGCCCGGCCGTGCGCCTGCATGCGCTGGGCGTGTTCACCCTGTTCCTGACCTTCGATCTGGTGATGTTTGGCGCCTTCACGCGGCTCACGGACTCGGGTCTGGGCTGCCCCGACTGGCCTGGCTGCTATGGCAATGCCAGCCCGCTGGGCGCCCACCTGGAAATCAGCCAGGCGCAGCTGGCCATGCCCACCGGCCCCGTGACCCATGGCAAAGCCTGGGTGGAGATGGTGCACCGCTACCTGGCGACAGGCGTGGGCGTGCTGATCATCGCGCTGACGCTGCTGACCTGGCGCCTGGCGCGCAAAACGCCCCAGCGCGGCGCGCTGAGCCCCTGGTGGCCCACGGCCAGCCTGGTCTGGGTCTGCATCCAGGGCGCGTTCGGCGCGTGGACGGTCACCCACAAACTGTTTCCGGCCATCGTCACGCTGCATCTGCTCGGCGGCACGGTCCTGCTGGCGCTGCTGTGCGTGCCGGCGGTCGGCCGCGGCCTGGCCGTGCAAAATCGCAGCCCCCAAGCCTTGTCGCCCCGCCTGCGCTGGGCGCTGGTGGGCGGCCTGGTGCTGCTGACGCTGCAGGTGGCGCTGGGTGGCTGGGTCAGTACCAACTATGCCGTGCTGGCCTGCACCACCTTCCCGACCTGCCAGGGCAGCTGGTGGCCGGCCATGGATTTTGCGCAGGCCTTTGAAATCTGGCGACCGTTGGGCGTGCTGTCCGACGGATCGCACATCGCTTTTGAAGCCTTGACGGCCATTCATTACCTGCATCGGCTCGCGGCCTATGTCGTGGTGCTCGCCTTGGCGGCCCTGGTGCTGGCATTGCGCCGTGCCCAGGTGCTGCCGCGCCAGCGCCTGTGCCTGGTCGGCCTGCTGGTGCTGCAGGTGCTGACTGGCTTGTCGAATGTTCTTTTGGACTGGCCGCTGGCTACCGCCGTGCTGCACACTGGAGGCGCAGCCGCCCTGGTGGGCGTGCTGGTCTGGAGTCTGGCCGCCAGCACCACTTCGCGCGCCGGCAAGGACCTGCGCCACCCCCTCTCCAAGAAAGCCATTGCAAGCGCATGACTACCGACACCACGTTTTCATCTGCTTCGCGGATTTCCCAGTTCTACGCCTTGACCAAGCCGCGGGTGGTGCAGCTGATTGTGTTCTGCGCGCTGATCGGCATGGTGCTGGCCGTTCCCGGCTGGCCCACGCTGGAGCAGTGGCGCCACATGGCCGTGGCCTGCCTGGGCATCTGGCTGGTGGCGGCCGCGGCCGCGGCTTTCAACTGCCTGGTGGAGAAGCACATCGACGCGCGCATGCAGCGCACGTCCTGGCGGCCCACGGCGCGCGGCGAATTGTCGAGCCCGCAGGCGCTGGTGTTTTCCGCCATCCTGTGCAGCCTGGGCGCGGCCATTCTGTGGCTGGGCACCAACCCGCTGACGATGTGGCTCACGCTGGCCACGTTCATCGGCTATGCGGTGATCTACACCGTGGTGCTCAAGCCCCGCACGCCGCAGAACATTGTGATCGGTGGCGCTTCGGGCGCCATGCCGCCGGTGCTGGGCTGGGCGGCCATGACCGGCCAGGTCGGCCCTGAAGCGCTGATCCTGTTCCTGATCATCTTTCTCTGGACGCCGCCGCATTTCTGGGCCCTGGCGTTGTACCGGGTCGAGGACTACCGCAAGTCGGGCCTGCCCATGCTGCCTATCACGCACGGCAGCGAACACACGCGCCTGCAGATCTGGCTTTATACGCTGGTGCTGTTTGCCGCCTGCATGATGCCTTTTGCGTACGGCATGAGCTCATGGCTGTACCTGGTTGTGGCCGTGATCCTGAGCACGGGCTTTTGCGCATACGCCTGGCGCCTGCGCCGCGCCTACTCCGATGCGCTGGCCTGGCGGACGTTCCGCTTTTCGCTGGTGCATTTGAGCTTGCTGTTTGCCGCGCTGCTGGTCGACCATTACATGTTCATGTAAAAAACGTAACAGGCATCAGTTATCCCTGGCGCTCGCACCACCGCAGCCTATGAAACTGGCGCGCCCCAGCAAGGGGACAGCGAGCAAGCGCCGCCGCGCAGCGAGGCTGTCGTCCCCCTCCACCGAAGGTTGAGAGGGGGAAGCGGGGAGGCCGCCTAGGCCGAAGCCGCTCAGGGGGTGTTTTTTACTTGACCTGGCGTTTTTCCAGCTTGCGGGCCAGGGTGCGGCGGTGCATGCCCAGGCGGCGGGCGGCTTCGGAGATGTTGAAGTCGGCGTCGGCCAGGGCTTCGTGGATGTGCTCCCACTCCAGCGTCTTGATGGAGCTGGTCTGGGTGGTGAGCTCGACGTCGGTGGTGCCGGCGATGCGCCCGAAAGCGGCTTCGATGTCATCGGTGTTCGAGGGCTTGGCCAGGTAGTGGCAGGCGCCGAGCTTGACGGCTTCCACGGCCGTGGCGATGCTGGCATAGCCCGTGAGCACGACGATCAGCGCCGCCGGATTGTGCTGGTGCAGCATCTGTATGCAACTGAGCCCCGAGGCATTGCCGGCGAGCTTCAAGTCCATCACCGCATAGCCGGGCTTGTGGCTTTGCAGCAGCAACTCGACTTCCTCGGCGCTGGCCGCGCGCAGCACCTGGTAGCCGCGCCGTTCGAACGACCGGGCCAGGGTGCGCGCAAATGCCGCATCGTCTTCAACCAGCAGCAGCAGGCGTGTGTCCATGGTCTGTTTCTCCTAGCGTGATGGCCGACAGCGGAAATTGGATGCGGACCCGGGCGCCGCCATCGTCACGGTTGTGCGCCGACACCGTGCCGTCCAGCGAGCGGGCCACATTCGTCACCAGGAACAGGCCCACGCCGCGCCCCGCACGGTCGGTCTTGTTGGATTGCTGGTACTTGCCGAAGTTGCGCAGGATTTCCGGCGCGAAGCCCGCGCCGCGGTCGCTGACGGTGATGACCAGCTGCTTGTCTTCGCACTGCAGCCGCAGATCGACTTCGTCGGGCGAGGATTCAAGCGCGTTGTCGAGCACGTTGCAGACCATTTGCTGCAGCGCGGTGTCGGAAATGATGGCCAGGTCCTGCACGATGTCGTTGCGGTAGCGAAAGCGCGCCGGGCGCTGCGTCTGCTGCCACTGCGCGATGAGCTGGTCCATGAACTGGAACAGGGTGGTCGGTTTGGGTGCATCGGCACGGGCTTCGCCGGCCGACAGCAGCACGTTGGTGACAATGCTCTTGCAGCGCAGCAGTTGCTGCTGCATTTCCTCGAGGTCTTGCAGCAGTTCGGGATTCCGGGCGATCTCCGGTGTGCGCTGCCAGTCGCCCAGGATCACCGACATGGTGGCCAGGGGCGTGCCCAGCTCGTGCGCGGCGCCCGTGGCCAGCAGGCCCATGCGAACGATGTGCTCTTCCTCGCTGGCCCGCTGGCGCATGTGGGCCAGGCGGGCATCGCGCCGGCGCAGGTTGCCGACAATGCGCGTGATGAAGATCACCAGCAGCACCGTGGTCAGCGAAAAGCAGGTCAGCAGGCCGACCACGTAAAGGCTGGACAGGCCGTTGTGGGTGTCGAGCTGCACGGCCAGCGGCCGCGAGGAGCCGGCCAGGTCGATGGCGCACAGCGAAGTGATGACCGCGATCACCCAGGTGTAGGCGGGCGGCAGCAGCACGGCGCTCAGGATGGCCTGCAGCAGGAACAGATAGATGAAGGGGTTGCTGGCGCCGCCGCTCAAGTACAGCTGCACGGCCAGCGCGGCCACATCGGCCAGCAGGGCGCAGAACAGGCCCAGGCTGGTGACATTGCGCCGGCGCCACTTGAACCAGTACAGATAGCCCAGGTTGGTGACGATCAAGGCCATCAGCACGGCCGTCATTTCCGGCAAGGGCAGGGGAATGCCCAGGCCGTAATGCACGACGGCCATCGTGATCACCTGCCCCACGACGGCAAGCCAGCGCAGCTGTATCAACAGCTGCATGTTCTTGCGTTCGGTGGTGAGATCTACCTGGGAAAGCGGGTCCGAGGGAAGAGCGGGGCGAAGGGGACGAGTCACCGCTGCGATTGTGCCGCAGCCGGCAAATCACTCGGCTGACGGGGTCTTGTGCGGCAGCCGTGCCTGGCGCTTTTCCCAGCGCACGATGACATAGGCCGCGACCAGCACCATCAGCGCCAGGCCGTACCAGGTCAAGGCGTAGACCAGATGGCTGTTGTGAAAGCTGATCACCGTCATGCCCGGGCGCGGCCAGGTCTGTGCCGCTGGGCTGCCGGGCCGGGCAGGCAGGCCCTGGTCGATGAAGTAGGGCGCGGCCTGCTCCAGGCCCTGGGCGGCCGCGATGGCGGCTACGTCGCGCGAGTACCAGCGCTGGTTGGCGGGGTCGTTATCGCGCAGAAAGCCGCCTGCGGGCTCGGTCATGCGCAGCAGGCCGGTGACGGTCTGGGGCGCGGTATCGGGGGTGTCGGCGGGGGCGCCGGCGGCGGGCAGCCAGGCTTGGCGCTCGCTGGCCGGAATGAAGCCGCGGTTGATCAGGGTCTGGCTGCCGTCCGCGGCCTGCAAAGGCGTGACGACCCAGAAGCCCGCACCCAGCTCGGTGGCTGCCTGGACCAGTACGGTCTTTTGCGGCAGCCATTGTCCGGAGACGGTGACGGGCAGGTATTCGTATTGCGCTGCGTTGACTTGAGGCCATTGCGCAGGCGAGGGGGCGGCGACGGGCTTGGCGCGCACGCGATCGGTGACGCGTTCCATCAGGGCCAGCTTCCAGGCGCGGCGCTCGACCTGCCAGGTGCCCAAAGCCAGGAAACCAACGAACAAAGCCACGCCCAACAGCGTGAGCATGGCCTTGATGGCGATTGAACGCGGGCGCGTGCGCCCGGCGTTCAGTGCATTGACGTCTGCGGAGTTCAAGACGCGTGGTGCTGGACAACAGCTACCGGCACATCGTGCGAAGGCATCATGTTGACGTTCATGTGGTACATGACCCAGAGCGTTCCGGACAGGCCGATCAGCACGAAGATCACCGTGAAGATGGTGGAGACCAGCGTCCAGCCGGCTTCGACCTTGCTGTTCAGGTGCAGGAAGTAGTACACGTGGACCAGGATTTGCACGATGGCAAACAGGCCCAGCATCATCACGGTGGTGGTGCGGCCTTCGATGACCTTGGCCATCACCAGCCAGAACGGAATGGCCGTCAGGATGATGGACAGCACGAAGCCGGTCATGTAGCCCGAGAAACTGCTGTGCGGCGCGCCGTCGTGGTGGTCGTGGTCGTCATGCGCGTCGTGCGCAGCGCCGGCGTGGATGTCGTGTGCGCTCATTACAGCACTCCCATCAGGTAGACAAAGGTGAAGACGCCGATCCAGATCACGTCCAAGAAGTGCCAGAACATGGACAGGCACATCAGGCGACGGTTGTTTTCACGGGTCAGGCCGTGTTTCTTGATCTGCAGCATCAGCACGACCAGCCAGATCAGGCCGAAAGTCACGTGCAGACCGTGCGTTCCCACCAGGGTGAAGAACGACGACAGGAAAGCGCTGCGGCCAGGGCCCGCGCCCTGGTGGATCAGGTGGTGGAACTCATAGAGTTCCAGGCCCAGAAAGCACAGGCCCAGCACGCCGGTCACGGCCAGCCAGCCCAGGGTCGCGTTGACCTTGTTCTGTTGCTTCTTCAGCATGGCAAAGCCGAACGTGATCGACGAGAACAGCAGGAAAGCCGTGTTCATCGCCACCAGCGGCAGGTCGAACAGGTCAGCACCGGTCGGGCCGGCCGCGTAGTTGCGTCCCAGCACGCCATAGGTGGCGAACAGGGCGGAGAAGATGAGGCAATCGCTCATCAGGTAGAGCCAGAAGCCCAGGGCCGTGCCATTGGCCGGATGGGGTTCCTCGGCCAGATGGTAGTCGCGGGGGGCTACGGCGCCCGCGGCGCCGGCGTTCATGCGGAGTTCAGACATTGCGAGCGAGCAGTTCAGTGCGGGCATTTTCAGTCGCAGCAACTTCGGATGCTGGAATGTAAAAGTCGCGCTTGTAGTTGAAGGTATGGACGATGGAGATCAGCACCACGGCCGCGAACGACACGCCAGCGACCAGCCACATGTGCCAGATCATGGCAAAGCCGAACAGCGTGGCGACCATGGCGATGACAAAGCCGGCGCCGGTGTTCTTGGGCATGTGGATGGACTTGAATCCAGCCACAGGGCGCTGATAGCCGTGCTTCTTCATGTCCCACCAGGCATCAATTTCGTAGACCTTGGGGGTCATGGCGAAGTTGTAGTCAGGCGTAGGCGAGGCCGTGGCCCATTCCAGCGTACGGCCGTCCCATGGGTCGCCTGTGGTGTCGCGCAGGGCTTCGCGGTTGCGGAAGCTGACGTACAACTGGATCAGGAAGGCAGCGATACCCAGTGCGACCAGCACCACGCCGACCATGGAGATGTTCAGCCAGATGGTGTAGGAAGCGTCTTCGAAGTGGTTCACGCGGCGTGTGGCACCCATCAGGCCCAGCACGTACAGCGGCGTGAAAGTCACCCAGAAGCCGACCAGCCACAGCCAGAACGAGCACTTGCCCCAGAACTCGTCGAGCTTGTAGCCAAAGGCCTTGGGGAACCAGTAGTTGATGGCGGCAAACATGCCGAACACCACGCCGCCGATGATCACGTTGTGGAAGTGAGCAATCAGGAACAGGCTGTTGTGCAGCACGAAGTCGGCCGGAGGAACGGCCAGCAGCACGCCGGTCATGCCGCCGACGGCGAAGGTGGCCATGAAGCCCACCGTCCACATCATGGGCACGGTGAAGCGGATGCGACCCTTGTACATGGTGAACAGCCAGTTGAAGATCTTCGCCCCGGTCGGGATGGAGATGATCATGGTCGTGATGCCGAAGAACGAATTCACGCTGGCGCCGGAGCCCATGGTGAAGAAGTGGTGCAGCCAGACCAGGTAGGACAGGATGGTGATCGCGACCGTGGCATACACCATCGAGGTGTAGCCGAACAGGCGCTTGCGGCTGAACGTGGCGGTGATTTCGGAGAACACGCCAAACGCCGGCAGGATCAGAATGTAGACCTCGGGGTGGCCCCAGATCCAGATCAGGTTGACGTACAACATGGCGTTGCCGCCCATGTCGTTGGTGAAGAAGTGCGTGCCCAGGTAGCGGTCCAGCGACAGCAGCACCAGGGTGGCCGTCAGCACGGGGAACGAGGCCACGATCAGTGCATTGGTGCACAGCGAGGTCCAGACGAACACCGGCATCTTCATCAGCGTCATGCCGGGCGCGCGCATCTTGACGATGGTCACCAGCAGGTTGATACCGGACAGCGTCGTGCCGACCCCGGCGATCTGCAAGGCCCAGATGTAGTAATCCAGCCCCACGCCTTCAGGGTTGTGACCCAGATTGGACAAAGCCAGCCAGCCCGAAGTGGAGAACTCGCCGACGAACAGCGAGACCATCACCAAGATGGCACCGGCCGTGGTCATCCAGAAGCTGAAGTTGTTCAGGAACGGGAAAGCCACGTCGCGTGCACCGATCTGCAGCGGAACCATGTAGTTCATCAGACCCGTCACCATGGCCATGGCCACGAAGAAGATCATGATGGTGCCGTGGGCCGTGAAAATCTGGTCGTAATGGTGCGGCGGCAGGAAGCCCACGCCATCCGCGGCGGCCATGGCCTGCTGGGCGCGCATCATCAGCGCGTCGGCGAAGCCGCGCAGCAGCATCACGATGCCCAGGATCATGTACATGATCCCGATCTTCTTGTGGTCGATACTGCAGATCCAGTCGTTCCACAGCGGCGCCCAGAGCTTGTAGCGCGTCAGCAGAAAGAGAACGGCCAGCGCACCGAAGATCACGCCAGCAAAGGTGACGAGCAGAATTGGCTCGTGCAGGGGTATCGATTCCCAGCTCAACCGTCCGAAGATCAGTCGCGCTGCATCAAATTGGTCAGACATAAATGGTCTCTTGTGAGGTGGACGGGGTAGCGGGCCTGAGCCCGCACCCTGTCCACCGAATTGCTTATTGCTGGATAACCGCTGGGGTCGAGGCGTCTGCTTCCAGGGCGGCCGTCAGTTTGGCGGCGTCTTCCGTCGTGCACATGTCAGGCGAAAGGTTCAGGCCCTTGGCGCGTGCATAGGACTCGCCGCCTGCCTTGTCGATGGCCATCATGGTGTGCATGCACATCTGGCCTTCTTCGACGCAGCGGTTCAAAACCGTGTGGTAGAGCTTGGGGTCGACCTTGCCGAAACGCTCCACTGGATTGCGTTCGCTGGGCTTGACCAGATCCAGGTAGCTCGTGCGATCGAGCGTCTTGCCTTCGGTCTTGGCCTTGGCAATCCACTGCTCGAAGCCTTCGTTGCTCAGGCCGTGGAACTTGAACGTCATGCCGGAGAAACCAGCGCCGCTGTAATGCGAGGACATGCCCTTGTAGACACCTTCCTTGTTGATCACGGCGTTCAGCTCGGTCTGCATGCCGGGCATGGTGTAGATCATGCCGGCCAGGTCAGGCACGTAGAAGGCGTTCATCGTGGTGGTCGATGTCAGCTTGAAATGGATGGGGCGGTCGACGGGCGCAGCCAGTTCGTTCACCGTGGCAATGCCTTGCTCGGGGTAGAAGAACAGCCACTTCCAATCCATGGCCACGACTTCCACTTCCAGCGGCTTGACGTCGGGGGCCAGCGCGCGCTGGGCATCGATGCGGTCCAGTGGGCGGTAAGGGTCGAGCTTGTGGGTGCTGATCCAGGTGATGGCGCCCAGGATGATCACGATGATCAGTGGAACGGTCCAGATGATCAGTTCCAGCTTGGTCGAATGGTGCCACTCGGGATCGTATTCCGCTTCCGTGTTCGACTGACGGTACTTCCAGGCAAAGAAGAACGTCAGCAAAATGACCGGAATGATGATGATCAGCATCAGCCCGGTGGCGAGCATGACCAGGTCGCCTTGCTGAGCGGCGACATCGCCTGCGGGGTTGAGAACTACGGTCTCGCTGCAGCCTGTAAGGGCGGCAATCAGGGCCGTAGCTGTGAGCCACGCAGGCCCACGGATTTCCTTGGATTGAAGCATGCTATGGGCGCGCCGGAACGCGCTTAGGTGTAAACGTGAGATTGGAATTGGCTCAAATGTAATAAAAAGGAGCAATTTGTCGATTGGACATTTTGTCCTACGTCAACGAAATAGGTGTATTGCGCCATTCTTGGTGCTATGGCGGATTTCGATGTAGGCGTGAAGGCTGAGAGCACGTCAGTTGACAGGCAGTAGGTAGGAGAAGAGGATGGATGGTAGGTAGGAGTAGAGGATGGGTAGTAGGGGCTGGCGGAGGGCTGGTTGTAGTTCTTAGCTGACGCGCGCAAGCGCAAAAGCCGTACCGAACCAGGTCGCTGACCGGCGTAGAAAGAGCTAGTCAACAGAAATGGGAGCCATCTCTTATGAGCGGAACCGGTTACACAGCATTGCCTGCTGGCGGCTTGGAAAGTCCGGAAGCACTGTCCCGCGCGGACACGGACGAAGAGGTCACTCCTGGAGATATCGCGGTCGGCGTGGTGATTGGTCGATCGTCGGAATACTTCGATTTTTTTGTTTTTGGCATCGCTTGCGTGTTGGTTTTCCCCGCATTGCTGTTTCCTTCGCTTTCCCGACTTGACGGTACCCTGGCCTCGTTTGCGATCTTTTCGCTGGCCTTCATCGCGCGCCCCTTCGGCACGGCGATCTCCATGGCCGTGCAGCGGCGCTGGGGTCGAGCGACCAAGCTGACCATTGCCCTGTTCCTGTTGGGCTCGTGCACGGTGGGCATGGCCTTCCTGCCCGGCTACCAGAGCCTGGGTATCTGGGCCATAGTTCTGTTTGCCGTGCTGCGCATAGGTCAGGGCCTGGCCTTGGGTGGATCCTGGGACGGCTTGCCCTCGCTGCTGGCCATCTCCGCTCCGCCTGGGCGTCGTGGCTGGTACTCCATGCTGGGCCAGCTGGGCGCGCCGGTGGGCTTTTTGATGGCGGCGGGCCTGTTCGCCTTCGTGCATGACCAGTCGACGCCCGAGGAGTTCATGGCCTGGGGCTGGCGCTATCCCTTCTTCGTCGCGTTCGCGATCAACGTCGTGGCCTTGTTCGCCCGGCTGCGGCTGGTCGTGGGCCAGTCGTACTCGCACCTGTTGCACCAGAACGAGCTCGAGCCGGTCAAGGCCTCGGAAGTCATGGGCTCCGAAGGGCGCAACGTCATCATTGGTGCCTTTGCGGCGCTGGCCAGCTTCGCGCTGTTCCACCTCGTGACCATCTTCCCGCTGTCCTACATCGAGATCTATTCCGATCAGCCGGTGACGAATGTGCTGCGCGTGCAGATGCTGGGCGCGGTGCTGGCCTGTATCGCCATGGTGGCCTCCGGCTGGCTGGCGGACCGGTTTGGCCGGCGCAATACGCTGGGAACGATGGCGGCATTGATCTGCGTGTTCAGCCTGGTCAGCCCGTGGATGCTGGGCAACGGCCAGGCGGGCAATAACGCCTTCCTGATCATTGGCTTCATCCTGCTGGGCCTGTCCTACGGTCAGTCCTCGGGCACGGTGACCGCGAACTTCACGCCGCATTTTCGCTACACGGGCGCTGCCCTGTCGGCGGACATGGCCTGGCTGGTGGGCGCGGCCTTCGCACCGCTGGTGGCGCTGTCCGTGTCGGCGCGCTTCGGCCTGGCCGGTCTGGGCTTTTACCTGCTGTCGGGCGGTCTGTGCACGCTGGCGGCACTGGCTATCAATCGGGCTATTGAAACCCGGGATGACCTATAGGCACCCCCTGAGCGGCTGACGCCGGATGGCCGGCCCCCCTGCGCGGGCCGCCGCTTTCCCCTCTCATCCTTCGGTGGAGGGGGGCGCCCGGCCAGGGACGACACCATCGCTGCGGGGCGGCCCTTGCTCGGTGTCTCCTTGCTGGGTCGCGCCGGTTTCAAGCGCAGTGAACTGTGCCAAAGACCGTTCACCATGAGCTTGCCGAAGGGCTGCTTTCCTTTCCAGAGCTGCGCCAAACCCTGGCGGCGTAAAAAATGCGCTGCGCAAATCTATAATGGAAGATTGTCCGCTGCACGGCGGCGCGCCTTTTGATGCGAGCGTGCAGGCGCTGCGCACTTCCAACATATACGCCATGAGCCAACCCACTTTTTCCGTTGCCGAGATCCGGAAGTCGTTTCTGGACTTTTTCGCCTCCAAAGGCCACACCATCGTGCCGTCGAGTTCGCTGGTGCCGGGCAACGACCCGACGCTGATGTTCACCAATTCGGGCATGGTGCAGTTCAAGGACGTGTTCCTGGGCACGGACAAGCGCCCCTATACGCGTGCCACGTCGGTGCAGGCCTGCCTGCGTGCCGGCGGCAAGCACAACGACCTGGAAAACGTGGGCTATACCGCCCGCCACCACACTTTCTTCGAAATGCTGGGCAACTGGTCGTTCGGCGACTATTTCAAGCGCGAGTCGCTGAAGTGGGCCTGGGAGCTGTTGACCGAAGTCTACAAGCTGCCCAAGGAACGCCTGCTGGCCACCGTCTACGCCGAGGATGACGAGGCCTACGACATCTGGACCAAGGAAATCGGCCTGCCACCCGAGCGCGTGATCCGCATCGGCGACAACAAGGGCGGCCGCTACAAGTCCGACAATTTCTGGATGATGGCCGACACCGGCCCTTGCGGCCCCTGCTCGGAAATCTTCTACGACCACGGCGACCATATTCCCGGCGGCCCTCCGGGCAGCCCGGACGAAGACGGCGATCGCTTCATCGAGATCTGGAACAACGTGTTCATGCAGTTCGACATGGACGAGCAGGGCCGTTTGACCAAGCTGCCCGCGCCTTGCGTGGATACCGGCATGGGCCTGGAGCGCCTGGCGGCCATCCTGCAGCATGTGCACAGCAACTACGAAATCGACCTGTTCGCGGCCTTGATCAAGGCCGCGGGCCGTGAGACCCATATCGAAGACCTGAGCACGCCTTCGCTCAAGGTGATCGCCGACCACATCCGCGCCACTGCCTTCCTGGTCAGCGACGGCGTGATTCCTTCCAACGAAGGCCGGGGCTATGTGCAGCGCCGCATCGTGCGCCGCGCCATTCGCCACGGCTACAAGCTGGGCCAGAAGACGCCGTTCTTCCACAAGCTGGTCAAGGACCTGGTCGCCGTGATGGGCGACGCCTATCCCCAGCTGCGCATCCAGGAAGCGCGCATCACCGAAGTGCTCAAGGCCGAGGAAGAGCGTTTCTTCGAGACCCTGGCCAACGGCATGGAAATCCTGGACAGCGCCCTCGCCGGTGACGTCAAGGTGCTGCCGGGCGACGTGGCCTTCAAGCTGCACGACACCTATGGCTTCCCGTTGGACCTGTCCAACGACGTGGCGCGCGAGCGCGGCCTGAGTGTGGACGAGGCGGGTTTCCGTGCGGCCATGGAAGAGCAGAAGAACAAGGCCCGCGCGGCCGGCAAGTTCAAGATGGACCGTGCGCTGGAATACAGCGGCGCGGCCAATGCCTTCACCGGCTATGAGCAACTGGCCACGCCAGCGACCGTGGTCGCGTTGTATGCCGACGGCACCAGCGTGCAGTCGCTGGCCGCCGGCCAGAACGGTGTCGTGGTGCTGGACCGCACGCCGTTCTACGCCGAGTCGGGCGGCCAGGTGGGCGACGAAGGCCTGATCACGGCCGATGGCGTGCGCTTTGCCGTGCAGGACACGCAAAAGATCAAGGCCGACGTGTTCGGCCACCACGGCGCGCTGGAAACCGGCAGCCTGAAAGTGGGCGATGCCGTGTCTGCGGCCGTCAACACCGATGTGCGCGCCGCGACCATGCGCAACCACTCGGTGACGCACATCATGCACAAGGCCTTGCACGAAGTGCTGGGCGATCACGTGCAGCAAAAGGGCAGCCTGGTCAACGCCGACCGTACGCGCTTTGACTTCACGCACAACGCCCCGGTCACCGACGCCCAGATCCGCGAGATCGAGCGCCGCGTGAACGCCGAGATCCTGGCCAACAGCACCACGCAAGCCCGGGTGATGGACATCGAGAGCGCGCAGAAGACCGGCGCCGCCATGCTGTTCGGCGAGAAGTACGGCGAAACCGTGCGCGTGCTGGACATCGGCAGCAGCCGTGAACTGTGCGGCGGCACCCATGTGCAGCGCACGGGCGACATCGGCCTGTTCAAGGTCGTGGGCGAAAGCGGCGTGGCCGCGGGCGTGCGTCGCATCGAAGCGGTGACGGGTGTCAACGCGCTGGCCTATCTGCAGTCGCTGGAAGACACCGTGTCCCAGGCCGCAGGCGCGTTCAAGGCCCCGACGGCTGAACTCACCGGCCGCATCGGCCAGGCGCTGGAACAGATCAAGACGCTGGAAAAGGAAGTTGCCGCGCTCAAGGGCAAGCTGGCATCGAGCCAGGGCGACGAACTGCTGACCCAGGCCGTCGAGATCAAGGGCGTGAAAGTGCTGTCCGCGAAGCTCGAAGGCGCCGATGCCAAGACCTTGCGCGACACCATGGACAAGCTCAAGGACAAGCTGGGCAGTGCGGTGATCGTGCTGGCCGCGGTCGACGGCGACAAGGTGCAGCTGGCAGCGGGCGTGACCAAGGACTGCATTGCCAAGCTCAAGGCCGGCGAGCTGGTCAACCATGTGGCCTTGCAAGTGGGCGGCAAGGGCGGCGGCAAGCCCGACATGGCCATGGCCGGCGGCACGGATGCAGCGGCCTTGCCCGCGGCACTGGCCTCGGTCCAGGCCTGGGTGACTGAACGCCTCTGAGCGAACGCTCTCCACAGGTGCGCCTCCCGTGGGCGCACCTGGATTCGAGAAGAGAAACTTGACTCCCCAAGGAGGCGACATGGTCGTTCTGCACACCGCTGTGGCCATCGTGCTGGTTATTGGCCTGATCATCTGGTTGCGCGTGGAGCCGGTCATCTCCCTGGTGCTAGGCTCTCTCTATCTGGGCCTCGCCAGCGGCGTGGGCTTTGTCGGTACGCTCACGGCCATCACCGGTGGCTTTGGTGAAATCATGGGCAAGGTGGGTCTGCTCATCGGCTTCGGCGTGGTGATCGGCTCGCTGCTGCATGCGACCGGCGCGTTCGGGCGCATGGTGCAGGCCCTGGTCTCGGCGGTGGGCGCCAAGCGCCTGCCCTATGCGATGGCAGGGGCCATGTCGACCATCTTTCCTTCCATTTATGTCGATGTGCAGGTGGTGCTGGGCGCGCCCGTGGCGCGTTCCGCAGCGCCGCTGCTGCTGCGCAACGGTCTGCCGCTGCTCGCGGGCGCCATCGGCACCGGCATCTTCTCGGGCTACGTGTTTGTCGTTCCCGGTCTGGCCGTGATTCTGATTGCCGGGCAGATGAATGTGAGCCTGGGGTCGTGGCTGATCGGCGGCCTGTGCATCGGCCTGCTCACGGCGCTGCTGACCACGTTCCTGTTCAGCCGGTTGCTGCGCACGAACTACTGGAAGCCCGAGACCGACGAGGAAGCGAGCGAAGCCATGCTGGAGACCGAAGCCAGCGACGCGCAGGCGCCGGCGGCCGATGCAGGGCCGGGACTGCTGCTCGCCAGCGCGCCCATCGTCGTGCCATTGCTGATGATTGCGTTTGGCGCCTTTGCCAAGCTCGCCGGCATCTCCAACGACGTGATCAGCTTCATCGGCAATGCCAATCTGGCCTTGTTCGTTGGCTTGCTCGGCGCCTATCTGATGGCGCGGCACTGGATTGGCACAGAGCGTACCGGCGAGGCCTTGACCGATGGTTTCAAGACCAGCGGCGAAATCCTCTTGATCACCGGGGTGGGGGGCTCGCTGGGCGCCATCATCACCGCTTCCGGAATGGGGGCGGAGCTGGGCAAGCTGTTTTCCGCCGATGCCAGTGCCCCTGTCTTGCTGAGCATTGTGCTGGCGTGGTTTGTCGCCGCGGTGCTGCATGTGGCCATCGGTTCGGTGTCGGTGGCGGCCCTGACTGCCGCCAGCATCATCGGCCCCGTCGCCGCGCAGCTTTCCACCTCGCCGGTCATCATCGGGCTGGCGATTGCCTCGGGTTCACTGTTTGCCGTGCAGGTCAACAGCAACTTCTTCTGGATGTTCAAGGGGCTGATGGGTTTGTCCACCAAAGGCACGCTGAAAACGCTGACCATGGTGACCTCCATGGCCTCGGTCACTTCGCTGCTGCTGGTGCTGCTGGCCAGCTGGTTGGCCTGAAGCGGGCCGCTTCCCCGACCGCCTTCATTCCGGGCGCGATTGCGATATAAACCAAGTTGGTTTGTAGCGAGGTAGTGATAAGAATGAAAGATATCAGGAGCATGGACCTCAACCTGCTCAAGGCGCTTGACGCCTTGCTGGACGAGTGCAATGTGACCCGGGCTGCGACACGCCTGGGGCTGACCCAGCCGGCGATGAGCGGCATGTTGACGCGCTTGCGCGAGAGCTTTGGCGATCCGCTGTTCGCGCGCGCCCAGCGCGGCATGGTGCCCACGCAGCGCGCCCTGGACCTGGGCTTGCCGATCAAGCAGGTGCTGGCCGAGATCGACGCGCTGCTGCAGCCGCCGGTGTTCGATCCCACGACCGCGCGTCTGACCTTCACCATCGCCTCCACCGACTACGCGCTGCACGCGATTGCCGTGCCCTTTCTGTCGGCGCTCAAGCCGCTGGCCCCGCATATCCGCGTGGCGCTGGTCCCCGTCAAGAACGGACAGGTGCAGGCCCAGTTGGAACGCGGCCAGATCAGCCTGGCTTTGCTGAGCCCGGAAAACACGCCGCCCGATCTGCATGCGCGCGAGCTGTTTCGCGAGCGCTATGTCTGCGTGCTGCGCGAAGGCCACCCCGTGGCCAAGGGGCGCAAGCTCACGCTCAAGCAGTTCTGCGCGCTCGACCATGCGCTGGCTTCCTATGAGGGCGGCGGCTTTCACGGCGTCACCGACGAGGCGCTGGAAAAGCTCGGCATGCGGCGCGAAGTCACGGTGTCGGTCAAATCGTTTCTGATCCTGCCCGATATTCTGCGGGCCAGCGACATGGTGGCCATCCTGCCCAGCCGGCTGGTCGCGGGCATGGAAGGTTTGGTGGTCTCGGCGCCGCCGCTCGAAGTGCCCGGCTTCAGCAAGACCGCCGTCTGGCATGAGCGCACCCACCATGACCCCGCGCACCGCTGGCTGCGCGAGCTGTTGTTCAAGACTTGCGCCGACCGCAGATAGCCGGCGGTGCATTGCCGCTGATATCAATTCAGGTGATGTAAATCATAAATTTATAGCATTTGATTTATTCCACGAGCATCACCATCTGCTGAGGTGGGTCCCAGGCGCTCGTCGTTGGCGCCGCTTTCTTTCCTTTTTTGCCAGCAAGAAAATCAACATGTCCGCATTGTTTTCCCCGTTCACCCTCAAAGATGTCACGCTGCGCAATCGCATCGCCGTGCCGCCCATGTGCCAGTACAGCGCCGTCGACGGCCTCAGTACCGATTGGCACCAGGTCCACTATCCGTCGATCGCGCGCGGCGGCGCCGGGCTGGTGATCGTCGAAGCCACGGCGGTTTCGCCTGAAGGCCGCATCACCCCGGCCTGTCTGGGCCTGTGGAACGACACCCAGGCCCAAGGCCTGGCGCGCATCGCGGCGGCCATCAAGGCCGAAGGCGCGGTGCCCGGCATCCAGATCGGCCATGCGGGCCGCAAGGCCAGTGCCAACCGTCCCTGGGAAGGCGACGACCATATTCCCGCGGGCGACGCGCGTGGCTGGCAGCCTATCGCGCCGTCGGCGATTGCTTTCGGTGGTGGCCTGCCGCGCGTTCCGACCGAAATGACGCTGGCCGACATCGTGCGCGTCAAGGCCGACTTCGTCGCCGCAGCACGCCGCGCGCGCGACGCGGGCTTCCAGTGGCTGGAGCTGCACTTCGCTCACGGCTATCTCGCGCAGAGCTTTTTCTCGGCGCACTCGAATCAGCGCACCGATGCCTACGGCGGCAGCTTCGACAACCGCGCGCGCTTTCTGCTGGAAACGCTGGCGGCGGTGCGCGAAGTCTGGCCGCAGAACCTGCCGCTGACGGCGCGCTTCGGTGTGATCGAGTACGACGGCAAGGACGAGGAGACGCTGGCCGAGTCGATCAAGCTGGTCAAGCAGATGCGCCAAGGCGGCCTGGACCTGCTCAATGTCAGCGTCAATTTCGTGATTCCCGACGTGCAGATTCCCTGGGGCACGCCGGCTTTTCTCGCGCCCATCGCCCAGCGCGTGGCGCGCGAGGCCGGCCTGCCGGTCGCGTCGAGCTGGGGCATCGATGACGCCGAGATCGCGGAACGCGCGGTCGCCGAGCAGCAGATGTCGCTGGTGATGATTGGCCGCGCGATGCTGGCCAACCCCCACTATCCCTATGTGCTGGCGCAGGCGCTCAAACAGGCGCGCCCTGACTGGACGCTGCCCGCGCCTTACGCGCATTGGCTGGAACGCTACCGCGGCGCGGGCAAGAAGTCCGTGCAGTAAGCGGGGGCGCTAGTCAAGCGGCGAAAGCCGCTTGGTAGGTTCAGGCCTTGCGGCGGAACACCAGATCCCAGACGCCGTGGCCCAGCTTGATGCCGCGGTTCTCGAACTTGGTCAGCGGACGGTAGTCGGGCTGGGGTGCATAGGCCTGGGCCGTATTTTCCAGCAGCGGCTCGGCCGACAGCACTTCCAGCATCTGCACGGCATAGGGCTCCCAGTCGGTCGCGCAATGCAGGTAGCCGCCGGGCTTGAGGCGTGAGGCCAGCTTGGCGATCAGCGGCGCCTGCACCAGGCGGCGCTTGTTGTGCTTCTTCTTGTGCCAGGGGTCGGGAAAGAAGATGTGCACGCCATCGATGCTGGCTTCGGGCAGCATGTTGTCAATGACTTCCACGGCATCGTGCCGCAGGATGCGGATGTTCTGGATGTCCTGCTCGCTGATGCGCTTGAGCAGCGCGCCGACGCCAGGTTCGTGCACTTCGCAGCACAGGAAGTTGTCGTCGGGGCGCACGCGCGCGATATGCGCCGTGGCTTCGCCCATGCCGAAACCGATTTCCAGGATCAGCGGGGCGCTGCGTCCGTACGCGGCATTTGCATCCAGCGGGGCCGCCTGGTAGTTCAGCAGGAACTGGGGGCCGACTTCGGCAAAGGCCTTGGCCTGACCGGTCGTGGTGCGGCCTGCGCGGAGCACATAGCTTTTGATGGTTTTGGGATAAGCCACGCCGGCGGGGGCTGCTGTGCCGGGCGTTGCGTCTTGGGGGGCGTCAGGGCCGGGAGCGGCCGCATCATGGGTTTGGTGTTCAGTCACGGGGCAGATTGTAATTTGCCCGCCAGGCTGCGACCCACAGGGCCAGTGCATCGGCCAGGGATTTGTGGGTGCAATCGGCGGCGGGAAGGCCCAGGGCGGCCGCGGCGGCGTCCAGCGCGGCGCGGCAGGCCTGGGATGTGGAGACATCGACGGCGCGCGCGCCGTGCTGCTTGGAGAGTTTTTCGCCGTCGGCGCGCAGCACCAGCGGCGTGTGCAGATAGGCCGGCGTGGGCAGGCCCAGGGCCTGCTGCAGCAGCATCTGGCGCGGCGTGTTGTCGGTCAGGTCCGCGCCGCGCACGACATGGCTGACCTGCTGTGCACCGTCGTCGACCACCACGGCCAACTGGTAGGCCCAGAGGCCGTCGGCGCGGCGCAGCACGAAGTCGCCCACGCTGCCCGCCACGTCCTGCGATTGGGCGCCCAGCCGGCGATCCTGCCACAGCAGCAGGCCGCTGGCCGTATCCCAGGTGGGGGCGCCCGGGCCGTCGAAGCTGCGCGCAAGATGGGCCATCTTGTCGGTCGCAAAGCGCCAGGCGCGGGCCGGGCGGCCCTGCAGGCCCGCGCGGCAGGTGCCGGGGTAGGGGCGCTCGACATGGCGCTCGCGCGCCAGGCCCTGGGCCTGCCAGGCGGCTTCGATGTCCCGTCGTGTGCAGGCGCAGGGGTAGGCGAGCTGCCGCTCCAGCAGCAGCTGCAAGGCTTGTGCGTAAAAATCGCTGCGCGCGGATTGCCACAGCGGCGTTTCGTCGGGCAGCAGGCCGCAGGCGGCGAGCTGCTGCAGGATCAGTTCGTCGGCACCGGGCATGCAGCGCGGCGGGTCTATGTCTTCGATGCGTACCAGCCAGCGCCCGTGGTGGGCGCGCGCGTCGAGCCAACTGGCCAGGGCAGCAACCAGCGAGCCCGCATGCAGCGGGCCCGTGGGAGAGGGCGCAAAGCGCCCGACATAAGAGGAAGGAGTCCGCTGCAAACCGCTCATGCCACTTTCAACGCCAACTCCAGTCCGGAGACAAAAGCGTCTTCCACGCGCGCGCCCAGGCACCAGTCGCCACAGGCGCCCAGACCGGTCTTGCGGTTCCACAGGAAGGGATGGCCCAGGGGGTGCATGGTTTGCGCATGCGGCCAGAAGCGGCTGCTGGTGTAGGTGGGCGTGGCGCGGATGCCGGTGATTTCGGCGAAAGCTTTTTGCAGCTTGGCCTCGATGCGCGCCGCATCGTCGTTGCGGTGCTCCTGCGACCAGGCCGGGCTGGCCTGCACGGTCCAGCGTTCCAGCGCCGCGCGCCCGGGCTTGGACGATTCGCGTGCCAACCAGGCGACGCGGTGGTGGGTGCTGCGCGCCGCATTCCAGTTCGGCCCCAGCGAGATCAGCCCGGGGTGCGGTGCATTGGCGTAGGTCAGGTGCAGCGTCCAGCAGGGCGCGATGTCGATGTTGTCCAGGGCGTGGCAATGCAGGTCGGCGCAGCCGGTGGGCGAGAGCAGGGCGCGGGCCAACGGCGCGGGCAGGGCCACAAGCACCGTGTCAAAGCCGGCATGCACTGTTTGCTGGGAAGGGTCCAGCGTGTTCTCGGTTTGCAGCTGCCACAGCGTGGGGTCGAGCCGGTCGCGCTGCAGGGCGCTGACGCGGGTCTGGGTCAGCAGACGGCCGACATCGGCCAGTGGCTGGGCCCAGGCGGCCGGCAGGCTTTGCATATGGGGTGTGGCCACCCAGTGGGATTCACGCGGTGGCGGCGCGGCGCTGGCGATGCGCCCGGCGCTGTCGAGCACGCGGATGGTGGTGGCGCTCCAGGGGCGGCACAGCTGCGGGTGCATGTCCAGCACCTGCTTGAAGCGCGGATCGCGCACGGTGAAATATTGCGCCCCGGAGTCGAAGCTGCCGTGCAATGTGTTGTGCGAGGCCATGCGGCCGCCGACATCGCTGGCCTGCTCGAACACCGTGACATGGTGGCCGGCCTGCATCAGCGTGCGGGCACAGGCCAGGCCGGCGATGCCGGCACCGATCACGGCAATGGTCTGGGGTCGATGGCGCGCGCGGCGCGGATGGAGTGCGGTCATGGGTGAGGGGGCAGGGGTGCGGAGCGTGCGTGTAGCAGTCATGGCATGCCTTTCGGAAAGCGGGGGAGCAGATTCGGGGTTCTCGCACAGCCACAGCCTGGACGGCGGCCTGCACTGACTCTACACCCGCGCGGCAGCTTGGCGGGCGAAGCTTGCATCAACAGTCCTGATGGTTTTCCAGCAAAGCCGCCCGCGTCGTGGGGCTGGACAACTTTTCCAGCCACCACTGCAATGCCCGTCCGGGGCTGGCATGGCCCGATGTGGTCCAGGCATAGTGCACGCGCAGGCTGCGCGCGGGGCGCACGACCTGGCGCACGACCAGCTTGCCGGCCTGCTCATAGGCTCGGACCATGCCTTGGGGCAGGAAGCCGTAGCCCAGTCCGCGCACCTGGGCTTCGATCTTGGCGGCCATGCTGTCCACCGTGAGCACCTGCTGGCCGTCGAGCAGGCCCACGCTGGTGGTGTCGCGCAGCCCCGAGTCGGCCACGGCAATCGCCCGGTGCTGGAGCAGGGTGGCGTCGCTGATGGGCTCGACTTCCTGGGCCAGCGGGTGGTGGGGGGCCACGGCCAGAATGAAGGCCAGGTCCCCCAGGTCCTGCAGCTGAATGCCGGCCACGTTGCTGGCGTTGACGGCTACGCCTATGGCCAGATCGGCGCGGCCGTTGGTCAGCGGCTCGAGCGTGCCATTGAGAATGCCCTCGCGCAGCTTCAGGCGCGTGGGCGGGGCGATGGCGTAAAAGGCCTCGACCAGATCGAACAGCGGCCCGCGCGCCAGTACGCCGTCGGTGACGATGGTCAGCTGCGGCTCCCAGCCCGTGGCGACGCGGCGCACGCGGTGCGCCAGGCTGTCGATGTCCTGCAGCAGCCGGGCGCCTTCGCGCAGCAATTCCATGCCGGCTTCGGTGGGCTGGGCCTGGCGCGAACGCCGGTCGAACAGCAGCACATCCAGCGCATCTTCCATTTGCCGCACGCGGTAGGTCAGGGCGCTGGGCACCAGGCCCAGCGAACGGGCGGCGGCGGCAAAGCTGCCGGTGTCGGCAATCACCTGCAGCATGGCCAGGCTGTCGGGAGTCAGTGCGTCGCGGGGGCTGGACATGGGTGGTGGAGGCGGCGAAGGTTCAAAGGGTTTGAATGATGCCATCAATCTGGCTGCAACCGCCCGCAGGCGGTCGGCGCTACAGTGAAAGCATAGAGATATCAAGGAGTTTCCCCATGCTGACCCTGCGCAAATCCGGCGACCGTGGCTATGCCGACCACGGCTGGCTGAAGTCCTTTCACAGCTTTTCGTTTGCCGGCTACCACGACCCGGCGCACATGGGCTTTGGCAACCTGCGCGTGATCAACGAAGACCGCATCGCCGCCGGCACGGGCTTTGGCGCGCATGGCCACCGCGACATGGAAATCATCAGCTATGTGCTCAGCGGCGAGCTGTCCCACGAGGACGACATGGGCAACGTGGCGCGCATCGTTCCCGGCGACGTGCAGCGCATGAGTGCGGGCACCGGCGTGGTGCACAGCGAGCGCAACCAGGCGCCCGGACAGGAGACGCATTTCTTCCAGATCTGGCTGCTGCCCTCACGCTCCGGCATTGCGCCCGGCTATGCGCAAAAGCGATTCGAAGACGCCGACAAGCGCGGGCGGCTGTGCCTGGTGCTGTCGCCCGACGGCGCCCAAGGCTCGGTCCAGGTCCATGCCGATGCGCGCCTGTGGGCCGGCCTGTTCGATGGGGACGAGCGCCACCACGCGGCCCTGCCCGCGGGGCGCAAATGCTACGTGCACCTGGTGCGCGGCAGTTTGCAAATTAATGGAACAACGCTTACAAGCGGAGATGCGGCGCTTCTGGAGAATGAGCCTCATCTGACACTGGACGCGGGTGTCGGCGCCGAAGTGCTGGTATTCGATCTGGCGGCGTGAACGGGAAATTTCCCCTTTGGACTTCACCTAGGAGGTATTTATATGTGGACTTCTTTGCAAAATCCGTTGGCGCTCGTGGGCCGTATCCTGCTGGCGCTGCTGTTCATTCCTACCGGCGTGGGCAAGCTCACCGGCTTTGCCGGCAACGTGGCCTATACGGCATCGGGCGGCATTCCCATGCCGGAAGTGGCGACGGCCATTGCCTTGCTGATTGAACTTGTCGGTGGTGTGGCCCTGCTGCTGGGTTGGGGTACGCGCTGGGCAGCCTTGGCCCTGGCTTTCTTCACCCTGGTGGCAAGCGTCTTCTTCCACAACTTCTGGGGCGTGCCTGCTGAGCAAGCGTTCATGCAGCAGTTGCTGTTCTACAAGAACATCGCCGTGGTCGGCGGCTTGCTGGCGTTTGCGGCCTTCGGCCCAGGCGGCCTGAGCGTGGATGCGCGCAGAATGAAATAAAGCAGCCTCAAAGCCGCTTGGCGTCGGGGGCCGCCCCCCGCGGCTTCCCCTCTCATCCTGCGCTGGAGGAGGCGGTCAGCCCGCCGAAGGGGGCAACTCGCTGGTCGGGACCGTATCCAGCGCAGGGTCCAACACGCGGCGTTCGTCGAACACAAAGCAGCCGCCGTGGTAGTGGGCGCCGTCGGTCTCCTCGAAGTACTTGAGGATGCCGCCTTCGAGCTGGTAGACATGCTCAATGCCCTGCTCATGCATCAGGATGGCGGCTTTTTCGCAGCGTATGCCGCCCGTGCAGTAGCTGACCACGGTCTTGCCGGCCAACTCTTGCTGGTGGGCTTGCAGGGCCGCGGGAAACTCGGTGAACTTGCTGATGCGCCAGTCCAGGGCCGAGTCGAATGCGCCGGCGTCGACTTCGAAGTCGTTGCGCGTGTCGAGCGTGACCACGGGCCGGCCTTCGTCGTCATGGCCTTGCTCCAGCCACTGGCGCAGCCGGGCCGGGCTGACCGATGGCGCGCGGCCGGCGGCGGGCTGTATGGCCGGGTGGTCCATGCGGATGATTTCACGCTTGACCTTGACCAGCATCTTGCGAAACGGCACGGTGCTCGACCAGCTCTCCTTGGGCGCGAGGTCGGCAAAGCGCGCATCGCAGCGCAGCGCATCGACAAAGGCGTGCACGCGCTCGGCCGGGCCGGCGAGGAAGAAGTTGATGCCTTCTTCGGCGAGCAGGATGGTGCCCTTGAGGTCTTCAGCCAGCGCGCGCGCCAGCAGCAGCTCGCGCAGCGCCTGCGCATCCGGCAGCGCCACGAACTTGTAGCAGGAAATGTTGAGAATATCGGTCACGGGAAAACGCCTGGGGCAGGCAGCGCAGGGGCAGAGCCTCTCACGCCACCAGCATAGCTTTGATCTTGTTGGCCAGCTGCGCCACGGCGAGCGCGGCGGCGCAGCCGGGCGTCGATTGTAGAAGCAATTGCCGGCGCATGACGGACTCGCGCACGGCCGGGTCGGCAGGGATGTCGCCCATGTGGATCAGCCGCATGGGCTGGCCGCTTTCGGTGGTCACGAAGCGGTTGAGCACCTGCTGCAACTGCCCCGTGATCGCCCGCCCGTCGCCGGGGCGCACGGCCTGGTTGATGACCAGGCGCATGTGCTGGCGCTTTTGCTGGGTGGTGAGGACCTTGATGGCGGCATAGGCGTCGGTCAGCGAAGTGGGCTCGGGCGTGGCCACGATCATCACTTCATTGGCCATGGACACGGAGAACAGCACCACATCGGAAATGCCCGCGCCGGTGTCCAGCAGCACCACGTCGAAGCGCGGCGCCATGGTTTCCACGACTTCGAGGAACTTGCTGCGCACTTCCGGCGTGAGGTGCGAATACTCGATCATGCCGGAGCCGGCCAGGATCACCGAGAAGCCGCCGGGCGCGGGCAGCACCGCGTCTTCGAGCGAAGCCTTGCCCGTGAACACATCGTGCAGCGTGATCTTGGGGAAAAGATTGAGCACCACGTCCAGATTGGCCAGGCCCAGGTCGGCGTCCAGAACCAGTACCTTGAGTCCATGGCGGGTCAGCGCGGCGGCGAGGTTGGCCGAGACAAATGTCTTGCCGACGCCGCCTTTGCCACTGGTCACGGCAATGATCTGGGCTCTGTGCTGTGGGCGCGCGCGCACCGCGTCGCCCAGGGGAATATGGGTCGAAATGGAGGGATGGGGGGGCAGCACGGCGTTGCTCATCGCATGGCTTTCACAGGCCGTTGCTCGGACCTACGGACTTGCCGCCAGTCACAGCCGACGGGTCTTCCCCATGGAGGGGGGGGTACGAGGAACCAAACAACATGCTTTTTTCTTCTGCACTCACGGTGCTGTCGGGTTGTTCTTCGATGCTGATGCGGTTGCGGCCGGCGGATTTGGCTTGGTAGAGCTGGTTGTCGGCACGTTCGATCCATAGTTGGGTGGTGCTGCGAATCCATTGCAATGCATAGGCGCCACCAATGCTCACGGACACATGCAGGTCCAGCGCGGGGGAGACCCGGACCACGGTGGACTCGACAGCCTCGCGTATGCGCTCGGCGATCGAGCGGCCAAAAGCCGCCTGGCAGGAGGGCAGGACGATGGCGAACTCCTCGCCGCCGTAGCGCGCGAGGGTGTCCATGGGACGCACGCAGCTGTGCAGGGTTCTGGCCACCGATTGCAGCACGATGTCGCCGGCGATATGGCCATGCGTATCGTTGATTTTCTTGAAATGGTCAATGTCGAGCATGAGCAGCAGGGCGGCTTCGCCCGAGCGCGCCATGCGGTCTATTTCGCGTTCCAGCACGGTGCGGAAATGCCGGCGATTCGCCAGGCCAGTCAGCGGATCGCGCAAAGAAAGCTCGCACAGGCCATCAATCACTGCCTGAAGGTAGTGGGTTGGGGTCTCGTTGGGCAGCACCAGTCCCGGCGCACCAGACTGGGTTACCAGGGTGTGGGCCGTAGACAGGCGCAAGTCGCGCAAGAAGACAGATTGATGGGCCGGGGAACCAGTCACAAATTGCAAAACAGTGTGGTCAGAGTGTATCAGCGCCAGGGTGGGCTGGATTGAGTGGGGTTACGGAAGCTGCGCAAAGTTCCCGCAGTGCGGCCAGTGCTTCGGCATCGGTGCGGTAGAGGACCAGATCCGGCCCCGCGTCCAGGGCGCGGGCGCGGCGCAGGCAATCCTCGACCGGCAGCTTGAGTCCGCTCAGGTGCAGTGTGCCACCGCGCTGGCGCAGCAGGGCGCGGACGCGGACGAAAGTTTCCACGCCGGTGACGTCGACGCGGTTGATGGGCTGGGCCAGCAGGCACAGATGCCGTACTTCGGGGTGCTCGGCCAAGTGGTCGGCGATGCGCCGCTCCAGCGCGGAGGCCGAAGCAAAGTCCAGCTCGGCATCCATGCGCAGCACCACGACGCCGTCGGCCCAGTGGTTCAACTGCCACAGGTGGCGGTCGCGCAGGCTGCCGTCCGGGTGCAGGCCGACTTCAATGATGCGGGGGTGCAGGCGCTGGTACAGAAAATGGCACAGGCCCATCACGATGCCGGCCAGCACGCCCCAGTACAGGCGTGGCGCGGTCGCCAGCGTGAGCGCAAACGTGGACAGGCCTATGCAGGCTTCGGTGCGTGAAATGCGCCACAGGCTGAACATGGTCTGTGGCTTGATGAGGTTGAGCACGGCCGTGACCACGATCGCCGCCAGGGCCGATTGCGGCACATGGTAGAGCGCCGGCGTGAGCCACAGCAGCACCAGAAACACCAGGCCCACCGCAAAAATCGTGGCCCAGCCGGTGCGCGCGCCGGCCATCAGGTTCACGGCCGAGCGCGAAAACGAGGCGCTGGTGGCGAAGCTGCCGAACAGCCCGGCGGTGACCTTGGCCATGCCCTGGGCGATCAGGTCCTGGTTTTCGTTCCAGCGCGTGCCGGCGAGCCGGTGCTCGACCTGGGCGCTGGAGGCGGTTTCGAGAAAACTCACCAGCGAAATCACCAGCACCGGCATGATCAGGGCGGAAAACTCGTCGCCCGAGAGCCAGCCCGGCCAGTGCAGCATGGGCAGGCCGGCCGGCAGGTTGCCGATCACGCTGCCGCCGCTGTCGGCGAAGCCCGTGGCCCAGCTCAGCACGCCGGCCAGGCTGGCGACGACGATGGCCGAGGGAAAGCCCGAGCGCCAGCGCTTGAATGCCATCAGCAGGGCCACGCTGCCCAGGCCTATGGCGGCTGCGCGCAGGTCGAAATGGTGTACCGATGGCGCGCTGAAGACCGCATTCCAGGTGGTGCGCAGGCCCAGCAGCGCGGGCAGCTGCGAGGCCAGGATCAGCAGCGCTGCGGCCTGGGTGAAGCCGTTGAGCACGGGCGACGTGACCAGATTGAGCAGCCAGCCGGCGCGCAAGGCGCCCAGGCTCCATTGCAGCAGGCCGGACAGCAGCGCGATCCAGACCGCCAGACCGACCCAGTGGGCGCTGCCGGGTTCTGCCAGGCCCAGCAGCGAAGTCCCGATCAGCAGGCTGGTGAGCGCCGTCGGGCCCACGCCCAGGCGCGGCGAGGCACTCCACAGCACGGCGACCAGGGCCGGAACCAGCGAAGCGTAAATCCCGGTGACCAGGGGCATGCCGGCCAGCGCGGCGTAGGCCACGCCTTGGGGCAGCAGCATCAGGCCGACCGTCATGCCTGCCCATAGCTCGCCTTGGAGCAGCTCACGGGAGGGGCGAGGCCAGGCGAGAAAAGGAAACCAACGGCTTAAAGAGAGCATCCGCATATTGTGAGGCCGTGCAACAGCCGTGGAACGCTTGGGCGCTTGTCCTACGGGGACGCGGTACATGTGCCATTTACATTTTGACTACGACTAACACGCAGGGCATTCCCTGCGACAAGGAGAAATCAGAATGATCCAGCTACCTCAACGAATTCTTCAGGTCTTGGCAGTGAGCGCTCTGGCGCTGGGCTTGGCCGCTTGCAACAAGAACGAAGAGAAAACCGCGGGCCAGAAGCTGGATGCCGCGGTTTCGCAGACCGAGCAGGCCGCTGCAGACGCCAAGATGCGCGCGGAAGAAGCCGCCAAATCGGCTGGCGCCAAGATCGAGCAGGAAGCCGCCAAAGTCGGTGATGCGGCCAGCAATGTGGCCAGCTCCGCGATGGATGTGGCTGGCGATGCAGCCATCACCGCCGAAATCAAGGCCGGCCTGGTCAAGGACAAGGACCTGAGCGCGCTGCAGATCAACGTCGACACCAAGGGCTCGACCGTGACGCTCAATGGCGTGGCTCCCAGCGAGCAGGCCAAGGCCCGCGCCGAAGACATCGCCAAGGCCGTCAAGGGCGTGGTGGCAGTCAACAACCTGCTGACCGTCAAGGCTCCGTGAGATAAGGGGTGGTGGGACGCGGCCGGGCCTGTCCGGCCGAGCCCCATTGCCCGAGGCAAGGGGCGCTGCACATGGTGGCAGCCGCTGCACTGATACGCGCCCGCACAGCGCTGTTCTCGTTGGCGCCGCACCCGTGGGGCGCTACCATAGCCCCATGAACCAAGCCGCGCCCGACCTGACCACGCACCTCATTCACCATCCCTATCAGCCACCCGCCGATTTCGTGGCGCTGCAGCCCGCGGTGCACAAGGCGTCGACGGTGGTGTTCCCGAATGTAGCCGCCATGCGCGAGCGGCGCTGGCTGGACAAAAGCAGCTACACCTACGGCCTGCACGGCACGCCCACCACCTACCAGCTCGAAGAGCGGCTTTGCACGCTCGAAGGCGGCAAGCAATGCCTGCTTGTGCCCAGCGGCCTGGCGGCGATTGCCACGGTGTCGCTGTCCCTGCTGCACGCCGGCGACGAGGTCCTGATTCCGGACAACGCCTATGGCCCGAACAAGTCGCTGGCCCAGGCCGAATTGCTGCAGTGGGGCATACAGCATGTGTTCTACGACCCCATGGACGTGGGCGATCTGGCTGAAAAGATATCCAAGCGCACCCGCCTGGTCTGGCTCGAAGCGCCGGGCTCGGTCAGCATGGAATTCCCGGACCTGCCGGCCATGGTCGCGCTGTGCCGTGCGCGTGGCGTGATTTCGGCGCTGGACAATACCTGGGGCGCCGGTCTGGCCTTCAAGCCCTTTGATCTGCATGGTGACGGCAGCGGCAGCCTGGGCGTGGATATTTCCGTGCAAGCCCTAACCAAATACCCCAGCGGTGGCGGCGATGTGCTCATGGGCAGCGTGATCACGCGCGACCAGGCCTTGCATTTGCGGCTCAAGCTGACCCACATGCGCCTGGGTTTTGGCGTTTCCGGCAACGACGCCGAAACCGTGCTGCGCTCCTTGCCCAGCATCGCCCTGCGTTACCGCGCCCACGACGTGGCGGCGCGCGAGCTTGCGCTCTGGTTGCAGCAGCATCCGGCCGTGGCCCAGGTGCTGCACCCGGCCCTTGCCGGCGCTCCCGGCCATGCCCATTGGCAGGCATTGTGCGGTCCGGCCAACGGCGGACAGGGCGCGGCGGCGGGCCTGTTCAGCGTGGTGATAGACGCGCGCCACAGTCAGCAGCAGGTGGATCTGCTGTGCGACAGTCTGCGCCTGTTCAAGCTGGGCTATAGCTGGGGCGGGCCGGTGAGCCTGGTCGTGCCCTACGAAATCGAGAGCATGCGCGACCGGCCCGTGCCGCACCTGTTGCCCGGCATCGTGGTGCGCTTCAATGTGGGCCTGGAAGCGGTCCAGGACTTGCGCGCCGATCTGGCCCAGGCCATGCAAAAGGCGTTTCCAGCCTAGCGGGCTGTCCCCTGGTATTTGTCTGGATGCCGTGCAGGTACAGCCGCGCTAAGGTGGCGTGAAGCGCTGCGGTCCGCCGGGCCGGGCGCTCCAGCCGGAGGCCTCATCGCCATGGAAATTTCGCCGATTCCGCAAACGCCTGCCGCAAGCTCCCCGGTGGAGATACGGCCCCTGGGCCTGGCCGATCCTTTTCGCTGGCTGGCGCTGGGCTGGCGCGATGTCCGCGCCGCGCCGGGCATCGCCCTGTTTTACGGTACATGCTTCTGGGGCATGGCCCTGCTGATCGGCTGGCTGTTTCGTTCCCGGCCGGAGTATGTGATGTCGCTGGCCAGCGGCTGTCTGCTGCTCGGGCCTTTTCTGGCCATGGGCCTGTACGATGCCAGCCGGCGCCTGGAAGCCGGTCAGGCGCCCGAACTGGGCCGCTCCATCACGGCCTGGGATGCACACATTCCCAGCATGGCCATGCTGGTGCTGGTCCTGGTGGTGCTGGAATTGCTCTGGGGCCGGGCCTCGATGGTAGTGTTCGCGGTGTTTTTCAATACCGGCATGCCGACCACGGCGGGCGTGATGCAAGCCGTGTTCAGCGTGGAGAACTGGGAATTTCTGGCCGTTTACCTGCTGGTAGGAGGGACATTTGCCGTGCTGGCCTTTGCCGGCATGGTGGTTGCCCTGCCCATGATTCTCGACCGGGACACCGACGCCTTGACGGCCTGCATCACCAGCTTCCGGGTAGTGGCGTCGCAGACCGGCGTCATGCTGCTGTGGGGTGTGCTGATCACGCTGCTGGTCGGTCTCAGTCTCTGGGCCTGGGGCCTAGGGTTATTGCTGACAGGGCCTTTGCTGGGCTGTGCAAGTTGGCACGCCTATCGTTTTGCTGTCCAACCAGGGCCGGCGGCGGTGCCGCAAGCGATAACATAGGGCGCATGGCTGGTACAGTGGACCATTCACCTAACGAAAGAGAACATTGGCAACACCCAACTACGGATACGAAAAACGGCAACGCGAACTTGCCAAGAAGCAAAAGAAGCAGGACAAAGAGCGCGCCAAGGAGCACCGCAAGAGCGACGTGCCTGAGCATTCAGGTGCGACCTACGTAGCCCCTGGCAACGATCCAGCGCCTGCTGCGGATTCGGTGCCGCCCAGCGCGAACTGATATCCAGGCCGCATTGCGCGCAAGTGATGCGGCCGCTGGCTGCAAGGCCACTGCGGCCCCGCGTTCCCGTCGCCTGCCGCGCCCGCGCTCAGCGCAGCAAGGGCTGCAGGTGGGGCCAGACGTTGTCCAGCATCCGTGGATGGGCTTTGGCCGTCGGATGGATGCGGTCGCTCTGGAACCACGCGAGCGGATCGGGCGCATCGGCGATGCCGGCCAGCAAGAACGGCAACAAGGCTGTTTTGTTCTGGCGTGCGACGACGGAAAAAACAGCGGCGAAGTCGCGACCATAGGCGCTGCCATAGTTGGGCGGCACCTGCATGCCCAGCAGCAGGACCTTGGCGCCTGCGGCCTGGCTGGCCTGGACCATGGCCTGCAGATTGGCCTGCGTGCTTTGCAGCGGCAGACCGCGCAGCGCGTCATTCGCACCGAGCTCGATTACCACCACCGTCGGCTGGTGCCGCGCGAGCAGCCCCGGCAGCCGGGCGCGACCGCCCGCACTGGTGTCGCCGCTGACGCTGGCATTCACCACGCGTGCTTGCGGCAGGTTCTTTTCCAGCCGTTGCTGCAGCAGGGCGACCCAGCCCTGGCCCCGGGCCAGGCCGTATTCAGCGCTCAGCGAGTCGCCCAGCACCAGGATGAGTGGATCCTTGGCGGCAGACATGGCGGGCGCCCCCAGGGTGACGGCCGCAGTCGCCAGCGCAGCCAGCAGCCAGCGGCGCGAGCGCCCTTGAGATGGTTTTAATTTCATAGTCCCCATTTCGGATTGATATGCCAGCATCCCTTGCATCCCCTTTGCTCCAAGTCGAGCGCCTTTCCAAGTCGGTCACGGACTCCACCGGGTCACTTGATATCTTGCGGGACATCAACGCCAGTTTCGCACGTGCCGAAACGGTGGCCATCGTGGGCGCGTCCGGGTCGGGCAAGAGTACCTTGCTGTCCATTCTCGCCGGACTCGATACCCCGAGCTCGGGCACGGTGCATCTCGAAGGCCGGGACTTGTTTGCCTTGAGCGAGGACGACCGGGCTGCGCTGCGCGCGCAAAAGCTGGGCTTTGTGTTCCAGAGCTTCCAGCTGATGGGCAATCTGACGGCGCTGGAGAACGTGATGTTGCCACTGGAGCTCGCCGGTCATGGCGCCGCGCGCAAGCTGGCACGCGAGATGCTCGAGCGAGTGGGGCTGGGGCAGCGGCTGGGGCATTACCCGCGGCTGCTGTCGGGCGGGGAGCAGCAGCGCGTGGCCCTGGCGCGGGCGTTTGTCGTGCAACCGGCTTTGCTGCTGGCCGATGAGCCCACGGGCAGTCTGGATTTCGCCACCGGAGCATCTATCATGGAACTGATGTTCGATCTCAACCGGGAGCGTGGCACCACGCTGGTACTGGTCACCCATGACCGCGCCATCGCCGCGCGTTGCGACCGTTGCCTGACGATTGAAGCCGGGCGCATGCTGGCACCTGCCGTATGAACGGTCGGTGTTGAACCGCGCGCTAAAGAGTCGAAAATTGCCCGCTAGATTGCCAAAGGCCTACAAAAAAGCAGCTATGCTGATGGATTATTGGATCCATCGCTTTACCTTCGCTGTGCGCTTTCGGTGTTTCCACGGCGTGCTCACGTTCCCATGACCTTTCGTGCCCCGCGCCCGCCAAAAAGGCATCGCATTTTTTTGCCAGGCATAGCGGTCTTCGTCGTCGGCTTGGCCTTGGGCCGCTGGCTGGGAACGGCGCCGCTGCCCGGTTTGCAGCCGCGGTCGTCCGTACTCGCGGTGCTCGGCGGTGTGCTGCTTTTACTGCTGCTGGCCGTGGGCGTGGTCTGGCAGTTGCGCTGGCGGCGCGCGCGCGCGCGCGCGCTGGCCGCTACGCGCGACAGCAACCAGCGCATCCAGGCCCTGTTCAACCAGGCGGCCGTGGGCGTGGTCCAGGTCGACGCGGTGACCGGGGCCTTCGAGCAGGTCAACCAGCGCTATGCCAATATTCTCGGCCTGCCCATGGACGCGCTGCGGGGTCGAAAATTCAGTGAATTCATCCATCCCAACGACCGCGCCCAGCATGCCGCGCTCAAGCATCGCCTGGGCCTGGGAGACGTGCAGGAATACCAGCTGGAGCTGCGCCTGATTCGCAGCGACGGCGCCATCATCTGGGTCGAGGAAACCACGTCGCCGATAGGACAGGGCGTGCAAGGCCAGGCGCTGAACCTGGGCGTGGTGCAGGATGTGACCGAGCGCCGCCGCCTGGAGCAGCGCCAGCGTGACAACGAAGAGCGCATCCGCATCGTCATGCAGCGCCTGCCCGTGGGCCTGGCCATTCTCAGCGATGAGGGGGACATCCTCTACCGCAACGACCGCTTTGTGTTCATCTGCGGCTACCGTGAAGAGCATGCCGCCACCTCCGATGGCTGGTGGGCCTTGGCCTATCCCGATGAAAATCAGCGCACCAAGGCGTTCGAGCGGCTGCACCAGGCCAAGATGCGTGCGCAGGCGCTGGACGGCAACATAGAGCCGTCCGAATACCGCATCGTGTGCCGCGACGGTACGACCCGCACGGTGGAAATCGGTGGGGTGGTGATGGACGGCCAATACCTGATCACGCTGCAGGATCTGAGCCAGCGCAAGGCCGCCGAGGAAGAAATCCGCTACCTGGCGTTCTACGACCTGCTGACCCAGCTGCCCAACCGCCGGCTGCTGCTGGACCGGCTGCAGCAGGCGCTGGTGGCGGGCGCGCGGCGCCAGCGCTGCGGCGCCCTGTTGATGCTGGACGTGGACGACTTCAAGACGCTCAATGAAACCCGCGGCCACGATCAGGGCGATGCCTTGCTGTGCCAGGTCGCGACCCGCTTGCGCGACAGCGTGGGTACCACCCATACCGTGGGCCGCCAGGGCGGCGACGAATTCGTGGTGGTGCTCGAAGACCTGGGCGACGATCCCGTGCATGCCGCGGCCATGGCGCAGGAAGTGGGGCAGGCCATACTGCATGCGCTGCGCCAGCCCTATCTTCTGGACGGCCAGAAATGCCATGCCACCGTGAGCATGGGGGCCACGATTTTTCAGGGACTGGACGACACCGTGGACGAGTTGCTGCGCCGTGCCGACCTGGCCATGTACCAGGCCAAGAATGCCGGGCGCGACACTTTGCAGTTCTTTGACCCGCGCATGCAGCAGGTGGTGCGCGAACGCGCCACGCTGGAGCAGGACTTGCGCACGGGCCTGGCCCAGCAGCAGTTCGAGCTGTTCTATCAGCCCCAGGTCGAAGACGGGAAAATCAGTGGCGCCGAAGGCCTGCTGCGCTGGCTCCATCCCCTGCAGGGCTTTGTTTCGCCGGCCGCCTTCATTCCGCTGGCCGAGGAAAGCGGCCTGATCGTGCCGCTGGGCGAGTGGGTGCTGCAAGCGGCCTGCGCGCAGCTCGCGCTCTGGGCCGGGCAGCCCGACATGGCCGGGCTGGTGCTGGCCGTGAATGTCAGTCCGCGCCAGTTTCACCAGGCGCAGTTCGTCACCCAGGTGCTCCAGGCGCTGGCGCACAGCGGCGCTCCGGCCAAGCGGCTCAAGCTGGAGTTGACCGAAGGCCTGCTGCTGACCGACGTGGACGACACCATCGCCAAGATGGTGCAGCTCAAGCAGCACGGCGTGGGCTTTTCGCTCGACGATTTCGGCACCGGTTATTCCTCGCTGGCCTACCTCAAGCGCCTGCCGCTGGACCAGCTCAAGATCGACAAGAGCTTTGTGCACGATGTGCTCACCGATCCCAACGATGCCGCCATTGCCCGGACCATCGTGGCCCTGGGCACCAGCCTGGGCTTGCGGGTGATTGCCGAAGGGGTGGAAACCGAAGCGCAGCGCATGTTCCTGCAGGACAACAACTGCCATGCCTGGCAGGGCTATTTGCTGAGCCCACCCGTGCCGGTGGCACAGTTCGAAGCCCTGGTGCGCAGCCGCGCCAGTCTGCCGGGTCTGGCCGACCTGAGCGCTTGATCACTTTCTCGTCCCGTGCCCGAAATCAAGACTTTTCTGCTGTTCGCCGCGACCGCCGTCGCCGAAATCGTGGGCTGCTACCTGCCCTGGATGTGGCTGCGCCAGGGCATGAGCGCCTGGCTGCTGCTGCCGGCCGCGCTCAGCCTGGCGCTGTTCGTCTGGCTGCTGACGCTGCACCCCGATGCCTCGGGCCGGGTGTATGCGGCCTATGGCGGCATGTATGTGGCCATGGCCCTGGTCTGGCTGTGGCTGGTCGACGGCATTCGCCCCACGCTGTGGGACTTGCTGGGCGCGGCCGTGGCCCTGACCGGAATGGCCATCATTGCCTTTGCGCCGCGCAACGCTTGATGGCGCTGGCGGCAAAGCCTTGGAACAGGCTTTGGACCAGAATGGGCGCGGTATCATGCGGGGCTGTTCACTGACGCTGCTGTTTAAAGCCCCCCACCCACGCCGTGCGCCTTAATTCGATCAAGCTTTCAGGCTTCAAGTCCTTCGCCGAGCCCACCAATTTCCTGCTGCCGGGCCAACTGGTCGGGGTTGTGGGTCCCAATGGCTGCGGCAAATCCAACATCATGGATGCCGTGCGCTGGGTGCTGGGCGAAAGCCGCGCCAGCGAATTGCGTGGCGAGTCCATGCAGGACGTGATCTTCAACGGCACGACCCACCGCAAGCCCGCCAGCCGCGCCAGCGTGGAGCTGGTGTTCGACAACAGCGACCACCGCGCCGGCGGCCAATGGGGCCAGTACGGCGAAATCGCCGTCAAGCGCGTGCTCACGCGCGACGGCAACAGCAGCTATTTCATCAACAACCAGCCGGTGCGCCGCCGCGACGTGCAGGACGTGTTCCTGGGCACGGGCCTGGGGCCGCGCGCCTACGCCATCATCGGCCAGGGCACGATCAGCCGCATCATCGAGTCGCGCCCCGAAGAGCTGCGCCTGTTCCTCGAGGAAGCCGCCGGCGTGTCCAAGTACAAGGAACGCCGGCGCGAGACGGAAAACCGGCTGTCCGACACGCGCGAGAACCTGACGCGGGTCGAAGACATCCTGCGCGAACTCAACGCCAACCTCGACAAGCTCGAAAAGCAGGCCGAGGTCGCGGCCCAGTACAACCGGCTGCAGGCCAGCGTCACGCTCAAGCAGCAGCAGCTGTGGTTCCTCAAGCGCGCCGAATCCGAAGCCGAACAGGACAAGGTACGCATCGAAGGCCTGCAGGCGGTCAATGACCTCGAGGCACGCCTGGCCGAGTTGCGCAATATCGAAGCTGAACTCGAAACCATACGCCAGGCGCATTACACCGCCGGCGACGCCGTCAACCAGGCCCAGGGCCAGCTCTACGAGGCCACTGCCGAAGTGGGCAAGCTCGAAGCCGAAATTCGCTACGTGGTCGAAGGCCGCCAGCGCGTGCAGCAGCGCCTGGCGCAGCTGGCCGAACAGATCGCCGACTGGGCGCGGCGCCGCGAAGAGGCCGAAATCGAGATCGAGAACCTCGAAGGCGCGGGCATGAATGCCGAAGAGCAGGCCGAAATGCTCGCGGCCCAGCTCGAAGAGCAGTCGCAGCGCCTGCCCGACCTCGAAGATGCGCTGCGCCAGGCGCAGAAAAACGACAGCGATCAGCGCGCCCAGGTGGTGCAGGTGCAGCAGCAGATCCAGGTGCTGGCCGCCGAGCAGCGCAGCCTGAGCGAGCAGGAACGCCAGCATCAGGCGCGCGACGAACGGCTGCGCGCCGACCGCAATGCGCTGGTCGTGCCCGATGAAGAGCGGCTGCAGCAGCTGCGCGCCCAGCTGGAAACGGCGCAAGAGGCGGCCGAAATGGCCGAAGCCGTGCTGCAGGAACTGCAGGACAGCGTGCCCCAGCTCGACGAGGAACGTCGCACGCGCCAGCAGGCCGTGAACACCGAAGGCGCGCGCCAGGCCGAACTGGCTGCGCGCATGGAGGCCCTCAAGGCCTTGCAGGAGAAAGTCAAGACCGACGGCAAGCTCCAGCCCTGGCTGGCCAAGCACGGCCTGGACAGCATGCCCGGCCTGTGGACCCGCCTGGCCGTCGAGCCCGGCTGGGAAAACGCCCTGGAAGCGGCCTTGCGCGAACGCATGGGCGCGCTGTCCGTGGGTCGACTCGACATGGTGCGCGGCTTTCTGGGCGCGGGCGCCCAGGATGCGCCACCGGCCCGGCTGGCGTTCTACAGCACCGCCAACGCCGTGCCCGCCAGCGCTGCGGCCGAGGCCAGCGCCTCAGGATTGACACGCCTGTCGGCACTGCTGCGCGTGAGCGATGCAGGCCTGCTGGCGGTGCTCACCGACTGGCTGGAAGGCTGTTACACCGCGCCCACGCTGGACGCGGCCCTGGACCGCCGCGCGGCGCTGGCGGCTGGCGAAGTGATTTACGTGCCCAGCGGCCACGCCGTCACGGCCCATAGCGTGGGCTTTTACGCCCAGGACTCCGAGCAGTCGGGCCTGTTGGCGCGGGCCCAGGAAATCGAACACCTGGAAAAGGAAACCCGGGCCCAGGCCTTGATCAGCGAAGAGTCGCGCACGGCCCTGGTGCGGGCCGAGACGGCTTACGCCGATGCCTCCCAGCGCCTGATCAGCGCGCGCCGCGAAGCCGTCGAGGCCAAGAATGAAGCCCATGGATTGCAGGTCGAAGCCTTGCGCCTGGGCCAGCTGGCCGATCAGGCGCGCGCGCGCAATGCGCAGATCGCGTCGGATCTGGCCGAAGTCGAAGCCCAGCTGGGCGACATCGAAGAGCGCCGCATGTCGGCCGAAGCCCGCTTCGAAGAGCTGGACATGCAGCTGGCCGACAGCCAGGAGCGCCATGCCCAACTGGGCGACAAGGTGCTCGAAGCCGAGCGCCGCCTGAACGAATCACGCGAGCAGCTGCGCGCCCTGGAGCGCCAGGCCCAGGAAGCGACGTTCTCGCAGCGCAGCTTGCAGGCGCGGCGCGGCGAATTGAGCCGCAGCATAGACACCGCGGTGCAGCAGGTGCGTTCGCTGTCCGACGAGCAGCAGCGCGCGCAGGAAGAGCAGACCCGCTTGAACGACGCCGCGGCCCAGGGCGGCTTGCAGGATGCGCTGACGCTCAAGATGGAGCGCGAAAAAGCCGTGGGCGAGCGGCGCAGCGAATACGACGAGCTCACCAACCGCCTGCGCGGCAGCGACGAGCGCCGCCAGCAGCTGGAAAAGGCCATGGAGCCGCTGCGCCAGCGCATCACCGAATTCCAGCTCAAGGAACAGGCCGCGCGCCTGGGATTGGAGCAGTACAACAGCCTGCTGACCGACGCCCAGGCCGATCTGGCCGCCGTGGCCCAGTCGATTGCCGAAGGCAATGTGCGCATCCCCGGCATGCAGGGCGAAATCGACCGGCTGCACCGCGACATCGCGGGCCTGGGCGCGGTCAACCTGGCCGCGCTGGACGAATTGAACGCGGCCAGCGAGCGCAAGCTGTTCCTCGATGCGCAGATGGAAGATCTGACCTCGGCCATGAACACGCTGGAAGATGCGATCCGCAAGATCGACGCCGAAACGCGCGAGCTGCTGTCGGGCACCTTCGACACCGTCAACCGGCATTTCGGCACCATGTTCCCCGAGCTGTTTGGCGGCGGACAGGCCAAGCTGGTCATCACCGGCGACGAAATCCTCGATTCCGGCGTGCAGGTGATTGCCCAGCCGCCAGGCAAGAAGAACCAGACCATCCACCTGCTGTCGGGCGGCGAAAAGGCGCTGACGGCGATTGCGCTGGTGTTCGCCATTTTCCAGCTCAACCCCGCACCGTTTTGCCTGCTCGACGAAGTCGATGCGCCGCTGGACGACGCCAACACCGAGCGCTATGCCAAGCTGGTGTCGAGCATGAGCCGCGGAACCCAATTCCTGTTCATCAGTCACAACAAGATTGCCATGGAGATGGCCCAGCAGCTGATTGGCGTGACCATGCAGGAGCAGGGCGTTTCGCGCATCGTGGCCGTGGACATGGAGTCTGCCTTGCACATGGCCGAAGCGGTTTGACCACATTTTTCCTTGACGGATCCACATGAGTACCTTGCAAATCAGTTTGGCCATTCTGGGCGGCGTGCTGTTGGCATTGATCGTCGCCTACAACGCCTGGACGGCCCGGCGCAACGCGCCCAAGCGCGCCCAACCCGCGGAAGACGAGCCGCCGCGTGACCCGGGGCACAACCTGACCGAGCGCCATGAGCCGGCGCTGGACCTGTCGCAAGGCGGCCAGCGGCTCGAACCCGTGGGCCCGCAAACCATGCCTCCGGCCCAGGCCCAGGAGCATGCCGACCATGCCCAGCCTGCCGCCCGCACCGAGCCGGCGCTCGACGGAAGCGCTGCTGCGGCGGAAGCCGACAGCATGGGGGAGGCTGCCCATGCCACCGAGCCGGCCTTTGCCGTACCGCAAGCGCCTGCCGTGCCTTTCGAGCGCCGTCCCAGCCTGGACAGCCTGATCGATGCCATCGCGCCCATCCAGCCCGAACATGTGATTCCCGGCGAAGGCGCCTTGCAGGTCCAGCCGACGACGCGTCGCGCGGGCAGCAAGCCGTTTCGCATTGAAGGCCTGAACCAGGCTTCGCGCCAGTGGGAGCCGCTGCAGGCGGGATCGCGCTACACGGCTTTCCAGGCCGGCGTGCAATTGGCCAACCGTGTCGGTGCGCTCAATGAAATCGAGTTTTCCGAGTTTGTCGCCAAGGTGCAGGTGTTTTCCGACGCCGTCAACGCGTCCGTGGACCTGCCCGACATGCTGCAGGAGGTGGCCCGGGCGCGCGAGCTCGACCAGTTCGCCAGCGAGCACGATGCCCAGCTCACGTTCATGCTGCGCGCGCGCCAGGCCGCCTGGAGTCCCGGCTATGTGATGCAGAACGCGGCTCGCCTGGGCTTTGTGCCTTTGTCCATGCCCGGACGCATGGCCTTGCCTTCGGCCGCTGGCGGCCAGCCCCTGCTGGTGCTGACTTATGACGCGCAGGCCGCCATGGCCGACGACCTGGACCAATCGGCAATCCGCGAGCTGTTGCTGAGCCTGGATGTGCCCCAGGTGCACCGCAGCGAGCAGCCTTTCGCGCGCCTGCGCGAAGCCGCCGATGGCCTGTGCGGCGCCATGGACGGCGTGCTGTGTGACCAGAATGGCCAAGCCTTGCCCGTGAGCGTGGTCGAGCCCATCGCCGCCGACCTCGAGCACCTGTATGACCAGCTCGACAGCCGTGAGCTGTCGGCCGGGTCCATGCTGGCGCGGCGTTTGTTCAGTTAGTGTGAATTAGTGAGTGCATGGTGAATCTGGAACTTTTTGGGCAGCCACAGGACGAGCCGTCCGACGCTGCCGCGGTTGAAATCAAAGCCCTGCGCGCGCAACTGCGCGTCTGGGCGCACCAGTACTACGTGCAGGATGCGCCTACCGTGCCCGACGCCGAGTACGACAAGCTCTACCAGAAGCTGCAGGCGCTTGAAGCCCTGCACCCCGAACTGGTCACGCCCGACTCGCCCACGCAACGCGTGATCGGCACGGTGATGGACGGACTGGCGTCCGTGTCCCATGTCGTGCCCATGCTCAGCATCCGCACCGAAACCGACACCGAAGCCAGCGGCGCCCAGGCCTTCGACGGCCGCATCCGCCGCGAGCTGGGCCTGGACGACAGCGACCCGGCCGTGGAATACGTGGCCGAGCCCAAGTTCGACGGCCTGGCCATGAGCCTGCGCTACGAAAACGGGCTGCTGGTGCAGGCCGCGACGCGCGGCGACGGCAGCGTGGGCGAAGACGTCACGCACAACATCCGCACCATCCGCCAGATTCCCCAGGTGCTGCCGGCCGGCGTGCCGCCGGTGCTGGAAGTGCGCGGCGAAGTCTATATGGGCCGCGCCGATTTCGAAGCGCTCAACGAACGCCAGCGCGCCGAAGGCGGCAAGACCTTTGTCAATCCGCGCAACGCGGCCGCTGGCGCGGTGCGCCAGCTCGATTCGTCCATCACGGCCCAGCGGCCGCTGTCCTTCTTTGCCTATGGCCTGGGCGACATCACGCCGGCCGCGCAAGGCGGGCCGGCGTTCGCCACGCATTACGGCATGCTGCAGCAGCTCAAGTCCTGGGGCTTCCCGGTGGCCGAGCAGGTGAGCCTGGCCCGTGGCGCCGATGAGCTGGTGGCGTTCCATGAGCGCATAGGCGCCTCGCGCGACAGCCTGCCTTACGACATCGACGGCGTGGTCTACAAGGTGAATTCGCTGGCCCTGCAGCGCGAGCTGGGTTTTGTCACGCGCGAGCCGCGCTGGGCCGTGGCCCACAAATACCCGGCGCAGGAGATGATCACACGCGTCGAAGCCATCGATGTGCAGGTCGGACGCACGGGCAAGATCACGCCCGTGGCGCGGCTGGCGCCAGTCTTTGTGGGCGGCGTCACCGTCACCAATGCCACGCTGCACAATCTTTTCGAGTTGCGCCGCAAGCGCGTGCGCGTGGGCGATGAAGTCATCGTGCGCCGCGCGGGCGACGTGATTCCCGAAGTGGTCGGCGTGGTGCCGCATGTGGCCCAGCTGCCGGTGGGCATCGAAGCCAGCGACGCGCTGCTCGACGCCGCCGCGCAGCCCGCCCAGGTGCTGCCGCGCTCGCCCTATGTGCCCAATTTCCACATGCCGCGCCAGTGCCCGGTCTGCGGCAGCGACGTGCAGCGCGAAAAAGGCCAGGTCAACCACCGCTGCACGGGCGGCCTGTTCTGCGCGGCTCAGCGCAAGGAAGCGCTGCTGCACTTCGCCCACCGCCGCGCCATGGACATCGAAGGCCTGGGCGACAAGCTGGTCGACCAGCTGGTCGAAGCGCAACTGGTGCGCACGCTGCCGGACCTGTACCGCTTGACGCTGGAGCAGTTGTCCGGCCTGGACCGCATGGCCGAGAAATCGGCGCTCAATCTGCTGGCCGCGTTGGAGAAGTCCAAGTCCACCACGCTGGCCCGCTTTCTGTTCGGCCTGGGGATTCGCCAGATCGGCGAAGCCACGGCCAAAGACCTGGCCAAGCATTTCGGCACGCTGGACGCCATCATCGCCGCGAGCGAAGAGCAGTTGCTGGAAGTCAACGACGTCGGCCCCATCGTCGCCCACAGCATTCGCACCTTCCTGGACCAGTCGCACAACCTCGAAGTGCTCAGGCAATTGCGCGTCGAGTGCGGCATCCACTGGCCCGAAGGCCCACCGGCCGAGAAGCCGCCCCAGCTGCTGGCCGGCAAGACCGTGGTGCTGACCGGCACGCTGCCGACCATGGGCCGCGACGAGGCCAAGGACTTGCTCGAAGCCGCGGGCGCCAAGGTGGCGGGCTCGGTCAGCAAGAAGACCAGCTATGTGGTGGCGGGCGCCGACGCCGGCAGCAAGCTCGCCAAGGCCGAGGAACTGGGCGTGCCCGTGCTCGACGAGGCCGGACTGCTGGCGCTGCTCAAAGGGCCGGCCGGCGCGGATTAAGGGGCGGGCGTGACAAAACGGCCCTTTTGTGCCGTGGTGGCGGCGCCTGCAGTTACCATCCGCGCATGAGTTCCCATTACGAAACGCTGCAAAAGGCAGACGCCTACCAAGAATTTTTCAAAGTAGCCCCTCCCGAGGCCGTGGGTGAGCGCTATTTGCGCGCCCGCCGGCCGGGCTTCATCATCCGCGCCGTGGCCGCCGCGCCTGAGGCAGTACCTGAAAATGCGCCCGAGGCTGATGCAGCCCCAGCCCCCGAGGTCGTGCCACCTGTCGAGGCCACGGCATCGGCGGACGCTGTCAAACCCGCGCGCAAGCCGGCACCACCCGTGGTGCGTGAACTGGTCACGGCCCAGTGGGGCCTGGTGCCGCATTGGGTGAAGACGGCTTCGGACGCGCGCCTGCGCGCCATCAAGCTGCTGCACGCCCGCAATGAAACCGCGTCCACGGCCCAGGCCTTTCGCGATGCCTGGCTCAACAACCAGCGCTGCATCGTTCCGGTGATGGCCTTCTTCGAAGACGACCACCGCAGCGGCAAGCCCGTGTCCACGCGTATTTCGCGCATCGACGGCAAGCCCATGGGCCTGGCCGCTTTGTGGGCGCGCTGGCAGGGGCCCGAAGGCGAGGACATCCTGAGCTTCGCGGTGCTCAACATCAGTGCCAACACGCACGGTTTGCTGCACCGTTACCAGCCGCCGGGCAACGAGCGGCGCATGCCGGCCGTGCTCAGCGAAGGTGCCTACGATGCCTGGCTGAGCGTGCGCCAGGACAAGGCGCGGGAGTTCATGCGCCAGTACGCGGCCAATTGGCTCACGGCCAATCCCGTGGAAAACAAGAAGGACAAGATTCCCAAGGATTGGCGCGAGTCAGGCGCAAGGTGAAACTGGCCCCCACGCTTGCTCGCTGCGCGTAGCTGCGCTGCCCCCCAAGGGGGCCGTCCGCCGCCTTGGGGCGGCCCGGCGGCGGCGGGTGGGTTCCTTTTCGGGCGCTCCGCCAGATAGACCGGCGCCCGTCGCTTGCGCTGCCAAAGGGGGAGTCTCCTAGGCCTCCATGGCGGCCTCTTGTGGCGCAGCCTGCAGTGCGTCGTGCAGGCTGCGCTGGCCCGCCGCGCTGGTTTGCAACTGCCGCACCAGGGCCTCCACGTCGAGGCATTGCACCAACACGCCCGTGCCATCGGCTTGCCGGGCCTGGATGATTTCGCCGACCACGGCGGATCCGGCGCCGCCCAGATGGGGCGCGGCAAAGAATCGCTGGCTGGAGAAATGCTGCACGCCCAGCAGGTCGCTGACCAGCAGGCCTATGCGCCGCCCGCCTGCCTCGACCACGATCACCTGGCTTTGCGCCGTGAGCGTCGAGGGCGTACCGCGCAGCAGCTGGCCCAGATCGAAGACCCAGACATAGCCCGTCACGGCGCCTTGCGTGCGCCGCGCCAGCGTGCCCAGGCAATAGGGCATGCGCCCGGCCGAGACGGGCGTGATGGCGCTGGCGGGCAAGGCTTCGAGCACGCAGGCCGCGTCGAGCGCGAAAGGGCGGGTGTCGACAAAGAAGGTCGCCATTTCGCGCCCCGTTCCCTGGGGCGTTGCGCTGCTGTCGCCAAGCACGCTGGTGTCGCGGCGCTGCACGGCGGCATCGGCATGGTCCAGTTGGGCACCAAACGATGCGAAGGACAGGGCCAGCACGGCCTGGGGCGCGTCGTCGTCCGCGCGAAACTCGCGGTAGCCCTGCGTGACCGAGCAGCCGACGATGCAGTAATGGCCGTCGTGCACCATGGCGCGTGACAGGCTTTTGCCCACCGGCAGCTGCAGCATGTCGGCGGGCAGCGCCAGGCGGGCGCCTACAGGCATGGCGGGCAGGCCGGCACCCGCCGCGCCGGGGGCAGGGCTGCTGGCCAGCACGCGACCGCTGCGGTCGACAAAGACGCTGGCGCAGTGCTGGCCGCCGCTGGCCGTGCTGGCCAGCATGGCCGTGAGTTCGTCGGCCGCGTTGAAGACGATGCCTATGCCGCCCACGGTCTGCGCACTGTCGGACGCGCGGATGGCCGCGTGGAAAATATAGGTCGCGGCACCGTCGCTCAAGGCGCTCGCGCGCCAGGGGCTGGCGTAGTAGGCCTGCGTGTCGGGCAAGGCCAGCACTGCCGCGAGCGCATCCGCCTCCACCTGCTGGCCCAGGGCGCTGCTGCCGTCGGCCAGCTGCGGGTGGCTGGCGGCGATGATGCGGCCGTGGGTGTCGTAGACCACCAGCCGGGAATAGACGGTGTACAGCGCGTTGATCTGCTCCAGCACGGCCTGGGCCCGCGCCACTTCTTCATCGCCGTGTGCATCCGTGAGCAGGCTGCGCAGTTCGGGTGTCAGCGCCCACCAGCGGCAATCGTTGGCGCGCTCATACAGGTTGCGGTCCAGCAGGTCGACCAGCAGTTGGCTGAGAAACTCGCCGTCGCGCATGGCGCTGCTCAGCACGGTGTGGCACAGGTCGCCAATCGCCTGGCCGAAGACTTCATTGGTGCGCGCGCCGGTCTCGCTGATCTGCTCGAGCACGGCCGCCAGGCGCTGGGCGCCATCGCGTTGGCCGGCCGTCATGACCTGGCCGTTCCAGACCACGCGGCGTATGGTGTCGGCGGCGGTGACGATGTCGTGCAGCGGCGCGCAGAAGTGCCGGGCATGGCCCAGCAGACCTTGGAGGATGTGGGGCGGCACGCCGTCGGCGCTGCGGCTGGCCTTGGCCAGGAAGGCCTGCTCCACCGGCACCATCACCTGGCCCTGCCAGCCTGGCGGGCCGGGGTAGCCTTGGTAGTCCGCGGCGTGGGCGGTTTGCACCAGATAAGTGCGCCCCGAGTGCGTCCACAGCTGCGCTGCACCAGAAGGGTTCACCGGCACGCGCACGCCAGGCGGCAACCATTGCGGGTCGCTGCTGGCCAGCACCTGCTGCCGGGCGTCGACCAGCAGGCGCAGGCTGCGGCAGTCCTGCGGCGCGTGGGCGTGGAAAATGCCCTGCAACTCGTCGTCGAAGGCAAAGCTCAGGCACAGCACGCCCACGGTCTCGCCCGTGAGCGGGTGCAGCAGCCGCTGCGAATACAGCAGCGCATGGCGTTTGCCCGGGCGCAGGTCGCTGGCACGGAAAGTCTCCACATGGCGCGGGCTGCGCAGCGTCTGGACGATCAGCGGATCGCGGCTGTGGGCCAGGGGCGCGTCCTCATCGATCTGCGCCAGCACCTGGCCTTGCACGTCGAGCACCAGAATGTCATCGTAGACCGTGTACTTGTTGCGGTACTGGCGCAGGCGCGCGCGCACGGCCTCTGCATCCTGGTCCAGCCCGGCGGCCAGCCGGCACAGCGCCGCATCGGTGGCCAGAAAGCCCACGTCGGCCGTGCGCTCGTACAGGTTGCGCACCAGGATGTCGATCACATGCTTGGCCTGGGTGCCGATTTCGCGCATCACTTCGCCCAGCGACTCGGCCACCAGCGACTGCACCAGATCGGCTTCAAGCTGCTGGAAGCTCTCACGCGTGGCCGCCATCATCGGCAGGATGCTCAGCGCCTCGTCGGGGCAGTTCATCTTGGCCGAGGACTCTATCAGTCGCCACATCAGCCGCAGTTCACGCAGCGAATCCTCGCAGCGTGCGACCTTGCGCATGAAAGGAATGAAACTGTCCGTTGCATCGTCATGTTCGCCTGGCATGGCATCTCCTGTAGCCTGTTGGAATTGCTTTTGTCAGCACACCTTGCGGCATCCACCGGGGTGTTTGTTACAAACTGAAGCAAAAGGCGGGCCAGGAGTCTGTGGCAGGCCGGGGGGGCGAACAGGCCCTAGACCAGATCGATGCAGTGCATGCCGAAGCTGCCGCGTTCGCGGTCGGCGTAGTAGTGCTGCAGCGTTTCCTTCACGGTGCGAAAAGCCAGCTCTTCCCAGGGAATGTTCTGCTCGGAGAACAGCTGCACTTCCATGGTTTCGGGGCCGGGATAGCATTTTTCGTCGCGCAGGTGGGCGCGGTAGAACAAATGCACCTGGCCTACGCGCGGCACGCTGATCAGCGTGAACAGCGGGCCCATTTCTATGTCCGCGCCGGCTTCCTCGTCGGTTTCGCGGCGCGCGCCCTGGGCCGTGGTTTCACCCAGCTCCATGAAGCCCGCGGGCAAGGTCCACAGGCCCCGGCGCGGCTCGATGTTGCGCTTGCACAGCAGCACACGGCCGTCGTCCATCACCGGGATGGTGCCGACGACATTCAGCGGGTTTTCATAGTGGATGGTGTGGCACCGGGGACAGACGGCGCGCTCTCGGGTGTCGCCGTCGTCGGGAATGCGGTAGACCACGGCGGTACCGCAGGCGCGGCAAAACTGGATGGGGCTGCGAAACGTCATCCTGCGACTATAAGCAAAAAATCAGGTGCTGCGAGTGCGAAGCGGGGCCCGCCTAGGGCGTAAGCCGCTCAGGCGCATTTTCCAACGTTCACATCGACCACTGCCTGTGAAACTGGCGTGTCCCAGCAAGGGGGCAGCGAGCAAGCGCCGTCGCGCAGCGAGGCTGCCGTCCCCCTCCACCGAAGGTTGAGAGGGGGAAGACGCGAAGCGGCTCAGGGGGTGCTTCTTTTTTAGACGATCTTTACGGACAAAGGCGTCAGGCCCGCGACCGAGCCTTCGAGCAGATCGCCGCGCACCACGGCGCTCACGCCTTCGGGCGTGCCGGTCATGATCAGGTCGCCGGGCTGCAGCTCCCAGGCGGCCGACAGATGCTCTATGGTCTCGGCGATGTTCCAGATCAATTGCGAGACATGGCTGCGCTGGCGGTCCGTGCCGTTGACCTGCAGGGCAATTTCTGCCTTGGCCACATCGCCGGCCTGGGCCGCGGGCGTGATGGCGGCGATGGGCGCGGAATGCTCGAAAGCCTTGCCGATGCACCAGGGGCGGCCCTGCTTCTTCATTTCGTTTTGCAGATCGCGCCGCGTCATGTCCAGGCCCACGGCGTAACCGTAGATGTACTCGGCAGCGTCGGCGGCGCGAATGTTCTTGCCGGCCTTGCCAATCGCCACGACCAGTTCGATCTCATGGTGCAGGTTGCTGGTCAGGCTGGGGTAGGGCATCTCGGCGGTAGCGCCGGCTTCCACGGGCAGCAGCGTGCTGGCGGGCTTGATGAAGAAGAACGGTGGCTCGCGGCCGGTAAAGCCCATTTCCTTGGCGTGCTCTTCGTAGTTGCGGCCTACGCAGTAGATGCGGTGCACGGGGAAACGCTCGGGGCTGCCGACCACGGGCAGGCTGGCTACGGCGGGAGGAGTGAATACATAGCGCATGGGAATCCTAGAGAGAGGAAATGCCAGGGCCTGCACTGTGCAGGTCCGCGCGCAGAAGTGTGCCACGGGCCGTGGGCTATCACGCCAATTCTTCTATAAGAGTTGTGATTTTTCCCGACCGCACCCCGGCGTGCGCGGCCCAGGCATTTGCAGCCCGGCAGGGCCGCTGTATGCTTGTGAGCATATGAAGCTCCACTCCTATTTCCGCTCTTCGGCCGCATATCGGGTACGCATTGCGCTGCAACTCAAAGGCCTGTCTTTCGACTATGTTCCGGTGAACCTGCTGCGCGGCGAGCAGCGGGCCGCCGACTATGTGAGCCATCTGGGTGACGGTCTGGTGCCGGCACTCGAAACGGGCGACGGTCACTGGCTGACCCAGTCCATGGCCATCATCGAATACCTGGATGAAACCCATCCCGCGCCTGCCTTGCTGCCGGCGACGCCCCTGGGCCGGGCGCAGGTGCGCGCGCTGGCGCAAATGGTGGCCTGCGAGATCCATCCGCTGAACAATTTGCGCGTGCTCAAGTACCTGGTGCACGAACTGAAAGTGTCCGAAGACGCCAAGCTGGCCTGGTACCGGCACTGGGCCGGCTCCGGACTGGCTGCCGTGGAGCGGCAACTGGCGCTGCTGGCCGACGAGCGCCGCGCCGCGGGCCTGGCCGAATCGCTTTATTGCTGGGGTGATACGCCAGGCCTGGCGGATTGCTGCCTGGTGCCCCAGGTCTACAACGCCCAGCGCTTCGAGATGTCGCTGGACACGCTGCCGCGTATCCAGGCCATCGTCGAACGTTGCCGGGCCTTGCCGGCCTTCGCGCTGGCCCACCCCGATGCCTGTCCGGATGCCCCCTGATGCGCCCCTTTGTTTCTTCCCTGCCCGGCGTGACCGATCATTGGCTGCAGCCTGACTGGCCGGCTCCGCCGGGCGTGCATGCGCTGTGCACCACGCGCGAAGGCGGCGTCAGCGTGCCTCCCTGGGACACGCTCAATCTGGGGGACCATGTCGGTGATTCCGCCCTGGCGGTGTACGAGAACCGTGGGCGCCTGCAAGCGGCCTTGCGCAGCCGCACGCCCGACGCGCGCGCGGTGTTCCTGCGCCAGGTGCATGGCAGCGATGTGCTGGCGCTGGACGCGGCCACGCCCCAGGGCCTGGCCGCTGACGCCTGCCTGACGGCAACGCCCGGCGTGGCCTGCACCATCATGGTCGCCGACTGCCTGCCGGTGCTGTTGACCGAGCGCAGCGGCAGCGTGGTCGCGGGAGCCCATGCGGGTTGGCGCGGCCTGGCCGGGACCGCACGCGGCGGCGGTCCGGGTGAAGGGGTGCTGGAAAGCGTGTTCGCGCATTTTGCGCAGCAGGTCACGGCCCAGGCAGGCGCGCCGGCGCAACTGGCGCAGGAATCGCTGCGCGATGCCCAGGCCTGGGTGGCGGGCCAGACGCTGGCCTGGTTGGGCCCTTGCATAGGTCCCGCGGCGTTTGAAGTCGGCGAGGAGGTGCGCGCCGCCCTGTGTCAGGGGCGTCCCGAGGCCGCGCGGCATTTCCAGCCGGGAGCGCAGCCCGGCAAATACCTGGCCGACCTCGCGGGCTTGGCACGCCAGCGCCTGCAGGCCCTGGGCATTACGGCGATTTACGGCAACGACAGCAGCGAGCGCTGGTGCACGGTGGCCAATCCTTCAGCGTTCTTCTCGCACCGGCGTGACGCCGGGCGCGACGGCAGCAGCGGTCGTTTCGCTGCCTGCATCTGGCGCGACAGCGTCTGAAGGCGGGGCTGCTTTATCGGCCTGGGCGGCCAGCCAGGCGGCGCGCTCGGCCTGCTCGCGCCGGTGGATCTTGCGCTTGCGTCCGGGTGTGCCCAGAATGTAGACCAGGATGCTCAGTGGCAGCAGGCCGTAGAGGACAAAGGTCACGAGGGCGCCCAGCAGGCTGCCCACGGGGCTGGTGGCTTCGGCGATCGCCATCATGACGGTGACGTACAACCAGGCGATAACTACAAGATACATAAATAGCGGCAGTCAATAGTGAATAACGTTAGTTGGGAGTGCGAAAACAACAGATCATCACGTGGTTCGAAAAAATTGGACTCAACAGGGTTGATCCGGGTGGACGCTGGGCACAATCCTGGCCCATGGCGTGTCCTGCACGCTTGACGCATCCGCCATCCTGCCTTCCTAGGACTACAGCATGAATTTTGACCCACTCGGGGGCTTTGGCATCCCGCCAATCCCGCAGATTTTCAGTCAGCAATGGGCCCAGGTCCTGAGCATGTTGCAATCCCAGGTCCCGGCGGCCGCTGCCAGCGCTCCCGCGCCGGTCGCACTGTCGTTCGATCCGCAAAAGCTCCAGCAGTTGCAGCAGACCTACCAGGAGGAGGCCGCGCGTCTGTGGAGCGGGGTGGGGCAGTCGGCCGCGCCCTTGAAGGACAAGCGATTTTCCGCCGACAGCTGGCGCAGCAATCCGGCGACCGCGCTGACAGCTGCAGTCTATCTGCTGCAATCCCAGACCCTGCTGGGCCTGGCCGATGCCGTGCAGGGCGACGAGAAGACGCGCCGCCGCATCCGTTTCGCGGTGGAGCAGTGGACGGCGGCGCTGTCGCCCAGCAACTGCCTGGCGTTCAATCCGCAAGCGCAGCAAAAACTGATAGACAGCAAAGGCGCCAGTCTGGCCAAAGGCATAGGCAATCTGCTGGACGACATGCGCCAGGGCCATATGTCGATGACCGACGAAAGCCTGTTCGAAGTCGGTGTGAATCTGGCGACCACCGAAGGCGCCGTGGTGTTCGAGAACGCATTGTTCCAGCTGATCGAATACAAGCCCTTGACGGCCAAGGTCTGGGAGCGCCCGCTGCTGATGGTGCCGCCCTGCATCAACAAGTTCTACATCCTCGACATGCAGGCCGAGAGCTCGCTGATCCGCCATGCGATAGCCCAGGGCCAGCGCACTTTTGTGGTCAGCTGGCGCAATCCCGATGCCTCGCTGGCCCAGTCGACCTGGGATGAGTACATCCAGGACGCAGTGATCACCGCCATCGACACCGTGCGCCAGATCACCCAGGCCGAGCAGATCAATACCCTCGGTTTTTGCGTCGGCGGCACCATGCTGATGACGGCGCTGGCCGTGCTGGCCGCGCGGGGCGATTCGTCCGTGGCCAGTGCCACTTTGCTGACCACGCTGCTGGACTTCAGCGACACCGGCATTCTCGATGTCTTCATCGACGAGTCCATGGTGCGCCTGCGTGAAATGCAAATGGGCCAGGGCGGCCTGCTCAAAGGGACGGAACTGTCGTCGACCTTCAGTTTCCTGCGTCCCAATGAGCTGGTCTGGAACTACGTCGTGGCCAACTACCTGCAAGGCGAGACGCCACCGCCGTTCGACCTGCTGTACTGGAACAACGACTCGACCAATCTGCCCGGGCCGTTCTACGCCTGGTATCTGCGCAACCTCTATCTGGAAAACCGGCTGGTGCAGCCGGGCGGACTCAAGGTCTGCGGCGCCAGTCTGGACCTGGGTCAGGTGGACTTGCCCGTATATGTCTACGGCTCGCGAGAAGACCACATCGTGCCCATCCAGGCCGCCTATGCCTCGACGCAGAAGCTCGGCGACGTGCGCTTCGTGATGGGCGCCTCGGGCCATATCGCCGGTGTCATCAACCCCCCGGCCAAGAAGCGCCGCAGCCATTGGATCCGCGAAGACGGCGCACTGCCGGCCAGCCATGATGCCTGGGTCGCCGGTGCCAGCGAGCATGCGGGCAGCTGGTGGGACGACTGGTCGCAGTGGCTGGCGCAGCATGGCGGCAAGCAGGTGGCGGCGCCAAAGCGCTATGGACGGGGCAGCGCCTTCCAGGCCATTGAAGCGGCACCGGGCCGTTATGTTCTGCAAAAAGCGGCATAAATCGTTGACAATGCTGCGGTGCAATATTGGTAGCATGTGGTGGTCAGTGGCCCCGCGTTGACGGGCCCGATCGCCGAAATCAGAGTCATTAAAGGACCGTCATGGAAGACATCGTCATCGTTTCTGCTGTTCGTACGCCGGTAGGTAAATTCGGCGGCGCGCTCGCCAAAGTACCTGCGACCGACCTGGGTGCCCTGGTCATCCGCGAAGCCCTGGCCCGGGCCCAGGTGCCGCTGGACCAGGTGGGGGAAGTCATCATGGGCCAGGTGCTGGCGGCTGGCGTAGGCCAGAACCCCGCACGCCAGGCCATGATGAAGGCCGGTGTGGCCAAGGAAACGCCCGCACTGACCATCAACGCGGTCTGCGGCTCCGGCCTCAAGGCCGTGATGCTGGCGGCCCAGGCCGTGGCCACGGGGGATAGCGAAATCGTGGTCGCCGGCGGCCAGGAAAACATGAGCCTGTCGCCCCACGTGCTCAACGGCTCGCGCGACGGCCAGCGCATGGGCGACTGGAAAATGACGGACACCATGATCGTCGACGGTCTGTGGGACGTCTACCACCAGTACCACATGGGCATCACCGCCGAGAACGTGGCCAAGGAAAACGGCATCAGCCGCGAAATGCAGGATGCGCTGGCGCTGGCCAGCCAGCAAAAAGCGGCGGCTGCCCAAGACGCGGGCAAGTTCGTCGCTGAAATCGTGCCCGTGGCGATTCCCCAGCGCAAGGGCGAGCCCCTGCAGTTCGCGGCCGACGAATACATCAACCGCAAGACCAGCGCCGAAGCGCTGAGCGGATTGCGTCCGGCTTTCGACAAGGCCGGCTCGGTGACCGCGGGCAATGCCTCGGGTCTGAACGACGGCGCGGCGGCCGTGGTGGTGATGTCCGCCAGCAAGGCCAAGGCCCTGGGCCTGACGCCGCTGGCGCGCATCGTCTCCTACGCGACCTCGGGGCTGGACCCGGCCACCATGGGCATGGGCCCGGTGTTTGCCAGCCGCAAGGCCCTGGCCCGTGCCGGCTGGAGTGCGCAGGACGTGGATTTGTTCGAGCTCAACGAAGCGTTCGCGGCCCAGGCCTGCGCGGTGAACCAGGTGCTGGACATCGATCCGGCCAAAGTCAATGTCAACGGCGGCGCGATTGCCCTGGGTCACCCCATCGGGGCGTCCGGTTGCCGCGTGCTGGTGACGCTGCTGCATGAAATGCAGCGCCGCGGCGCCCGCAAGGGTCTGGCCGGTCTGTGCATCGGTGGCGGCATGGGTGTGGCCATGGCGCTGGAACGGGTCTGAGCAAGCAGGAATTCGAGAGCGTGAAGGACTGCGCCGCGCTGCGATGGGCCCCGATTTTTACAATAAATCGGTAGTTACCTCCGCAGTGCTGCAGCCGATCTTCGATAAAGTGTCTGAGTGGTTGAGATGGTTTGTCCAGGAGAACTTCAATGAGTCAAAAAGTAGCGTACGTCACGGGGGGCATGGGCGGCATTGGCACGTCGATCTGCCAACGTCTTCACAATGATGGCTTCAAGGTGATCGCGGGTTGCGGTCCGACCCGCGACTTCAAGAAATGGCTTGATGAGCAAAAGGCACTGGGCTTCGAGTTTTACGCTTCGGTGGGCAACGTCGGAGACTGGCAATCAACGGTCGATGCTTTCAGCAGCGCCAAGGCCGCGCACGGCAAGATCGATGTGCTGATCAACAATGCGGGCATCACGCGTGACCGCATGTTCCTCAAGATGACGCGCGAGGACTGGGATGCCGTCATCGAAACCAACCTGACCTCGATGTTCAACGTCACCAAGCAGGTGATTGGCGACATGGTGGAACAAGGCTGGGGCCGGGTCATCAACATCAGCTCGGTCAACGGCGTCAAGGGCCAGGCGGGCCAGACCAATTACTCGGCAGCCAAGGCCGGCATGCACGGCTTCACCATGGCCCTGGCCCAGGAACTGGCCTCCAAGGGCGTCACGGTGAACACCGTGAGCCCAGGCTACATCGGTACCGACATGGTCAAGGCCATTCGTCCCGAAGTGCTGGACAAGATCGTGAGCACGATTCCCGTGCGCCGTCTGGGCGAGCCCAGCGAGATCGCGTCCATCATCGCCTGGCTGGCATCGGAAGACGGCGGCTACTCCACCGGCGCCGACTTCTCGGTCAACGGCGGCCTGCACATGCACTAAAACGGTGTAGTTCGAAAAAAAACCCGCTGAGGCGGGTTTTTTTTATGCCGCAAGAACGGCAGGTTCTAGAAATGGGGCTCTCTGGTAGCAGAATGCAGACCAGTGTGAGGGGCATGTGCTGGCGGCAGCGTGGCCGGCGCAGCAGGACCCCCTTCTCAGGGCGGCCGGCTCAGTAGCGGGCGGGGGCGCGTTTGCGGTCGCGTTCGTCTTCGGGCCAGGCAGACGTTTGGGCAGTCAAGTTCATGTAAAAAGCTCCTGTAATGCTTCTACAACGCGACGGCTTGAGCAGGCGTTGACAGGCAAACGCAAATAAATGAAACGAAAACGCGTATTTCGCGCCCGAATTCCCGAAAATATCAAAATAGATAGCAAAAAACGCAGGCCAGGCCTGCGTTTTAAAGGGTTTTAGTCGAGGGCGCGGTGCTTACGCTTCGTTGCCAACCTGGGCCGTCAAACCTTCGATCATGTCGTTGAGTTCGAGCCAGCGTTCTTCCAGGGCTTCGATCTCGTCATTGCAGGCCTTGAGGCGTTTGCCCGATTCGGCAATCTCCGCGGCAGGCAAAGGCTCGCTCAGGCGCTTTTCCAGCGCCGCGCGTTCGGCCGTCAGCAAAGCCAGCTTCTTGTCGTTGGCTTCGAGTTCCTTCTTGAAAGGACGGATGCTGTCGGCCAGCTCCTGGCGGGCCAGGGCGGCCAGGCGGCGCTGCTCCTTCTGGTCCACGGTCGACACGGCAGGTGCAGGCGCAGGCGCGGCTTTGACCACCGGGGCGGCGACGGGCGCCAGGGCCGGGGGCGGCGTGGTGGCCGGGTTGGCCGCTTCCTTCAGTTCGTCGCGCTTGGCTTCCTCGCGCAGGCGCTTGGACTCGTCGAGCAGGTAGCGCTGGTAGTCGTCCAGGTCGCCGTCGAACGGGCCCACGGCGCCGCGACCGACCATCCAGAACTCGTCGCAGACGGCGCGCAGCAGGGCCCGGTCGTGGCTGACCAGCATCACGGTGCCTTCGAACTCGTTGAGCGCCATCGACAGCGCTTCGCGCGTGGCCAGATCCAAGTGGTTGGTTGGCTCATCGAGCAGCAGCAGGTTGGGGCGCTGCCAGACGATCATGGCCAGCACCAGCCGCGCCTTTTCGCCGCCGCTCATGGTGCCCACGGCCTGCTTGACCATGTCGCCCGTGAAATTGAAAGTGCCCAGGTAGCTGCGCAGGTCCTGCTCGCGCGAAGGCTCGCGGCTGTTCGGGCCTTGCTCGCGGGCCAGACGGATCATGTGCTCCAGCGGGCTGTCGGCGGGCTGCAGAACGTCCAGCTCCTGCTGGGCGAAGTAGCCGATGTTCAGGCCCTTGCCTTCGGTGACCTGGCCGCCCAGGGCGCCCATTTCGTGGGCAATGGTCTTGACCAGCGTGGACTTGCCCTGGCCGTTGGCACCCAGAATGCCGATGCGCTGGCCGGCCAGCACCGAGCGGCTGACGTTGCGCAGGATGGTGGTCTCGCTGCCGTCTTCGCTGCGGTAGCCGAACGAAGCGTCCGAGATCGCCAGCATGGGGTTGGGCAGGTTGAGCGGTTCCTTGAACTCGAAAGTGAAGTCCGCCTCGGCCAGCACCGGGCCGATCTTTTCCATGCGCTCGAGCGCCTTGACCCGGCTTTGTGCCTGCTTGGCCTTGGAAGCCTGGGCCTTGAAGCGGTCGATGAACTTCTGCAGGTGGGCGATCTTTTCCTGCTGCTTGGCAAAGCTCGCGCCTTGCAGTTCCAGCTGCTGGGCGCGCAGTTCTTCGAACTTGCTGTAGTTGCCGCCGTAGCGGTTGAGCTGGGCCGCGTTGATCTGCAGCGTGACCGTGGTCACGGCATCGAGGAATTCGCGGTCATGGCTGATCACGATCATGGTGCCGGTGTAGCGCTTGAGCCAGGCTTCCAGCCAGACCAGGGCGTCCAAGTCCAAGTGGTTGGTAGGCTCGTCGAGCAGCAGCAGATCGGACGGGCACATCAGCGCGCGGGCGAGCTGCAGGCGCATGCGCCAGCCGCCCGAGAAGCTGTCCACGGGGTTGTTGAGCTCGGAGGACTTGAAACCCAGGCCCAGGATCAGCGCCTGGGCGCGGGCTTCGGCGTCATGGGCGCCGGCATCGGCGAGGTCGCAATAGGCCTGGGCAATGGCCATGCCGTCTTCACCGGCTTCGGCTTCTTCCAGCACTTGCTGGGCTTCGGCCAGGCGGGTGTCGCCGGCGAGCACGAATTGCGTGGCCGGCTCGTCGGTTTCGGGCATGTTCTGCGCGACCTGGGCCATGCGCCACTGGCGCGGCTTGGAGAATTCGCCGCCGTCTTCGGTCAGCTCGCCGGTGAACAGGGCAAACAAGGTGGACTTGCCCGCGCCGTTGCGGCCCACCAGACCGACTTTTTCGCCGGGGTTGATAGTGGCTGTGACTTGGTTGAGCAGTACTTTGGCCGATCGGCGCAAGGTGACGTTCTTGAGGGTAATCATGGGTATTCAGTGTCCAGGGCGTGGCAAAGCCACGTAAGCAGGCGCTGCGGGCCCGCCAAGAAAAGAGGTCTGGTGTCCGCCGCCGCTTCGCAAAGCGGGAGCGGGCGGGCGTTCAGGGGTTGGCGAGCGCGTAGCGCACCAGCGCCTGGCGGGTGATCAGCAGCACCTGCTCGTCACCCGAGGAAGTCTCCAGCCAGAACACCAGCAGTCCGGGGAAGGCTGCTTCGAAATATGGGCGCTCATTGCCGATTTCCAGGATCAGCACGGCATTCTCACGCATGCGGCTGGGCGCGTCGCGCAGTAACTGGGTGATGAAGTCCATGCCGTCTTCGCCGCCAGCCAGGGCCAGCACCGGCTCGGCCTGGTACTCGGCCGGCAGCTTGGCCATGCTCTCGGCGTTGACGTAGGGCGGATTGCACAGAATCAGGTCCCAGGGGCCGGGCGTGGCGGCCATGCCGTCGGATTCGACCAGTTGCACGCGCTCCTGCAGGTCGTGGCGGGCTACATTGATGCGGGCCACGGCCAGGGCGTCGGGCGACAGGTCGGCGCCCGTGACCAGTACGTCGGGGTAGGCCATGGCGGCCAGGCAGGCCAGGCTGCCGTTGCCGGTGCACAGGTCAAGCACGTCGCGGGTCTCGTCGCTGAGCCACTCGTCAACGGAGCCATCGGCCAGCAATTCGGCGATGAAGCTGCGCGGCACGATGGAGCGCTCGTCGATGTAGAACGGCACGCCTTGCAGCCAGGCTTCCTGGGTCAGGTAGGCGGCGGGCTTGCGCGTGCGGATGCGCTCGTCGAACAGCGCGGCCACGAGGGCTTGCTGTGCGGCGTCCACAGCCTGGCTGGCCAGTGTGGCATCGTCCAGATCGCTGTCCAGGGGCAGGCCCAGGCGCCACAGCACCAGCCAGGAGGCTTCGTCATGGGCGTTGGTCGTTCCGTGGCCAAAGGCCACGCCAGCGGCGGTGAGTGCGCTGGCACCGGACGCGATGAGTGCGCCAATGGTCGTGCCGTGCACGGCTTGGGGTTCTGTCATGAGGCTTTCGGTCACGCCACAGCGGATGCTGCCGAGCCCACAAGGGCTTGGGCATGCAGGTTCTCCAGCGTGCGGCGGTAGATGTTGGTCAAGGGCGCGATATCGGCCAATGCCACATTTTCGTCGATCTTGTGGATACTCGCGTTGGGTGGGCCCATTTCTATGACCTGATCGCAGATTTGGGCGATGAAACGCCCGTCGCTGGTGCCGCCCGTGGTCGACAGTTCGGTCGTCAGGCCGGTCTCTTGCAGGATGGCCTGTTGCACGGCCGCCACCAGGCTGCCGGGCGTGGTGAGAAACGGCAGGCCGCCCACGGTCCAGTCGAGGCTGTACTCGAGGCCATGGCGATCGAGCAGGGCATGGACCCGGGCTTGCAGGCTTTCGGCCGTGGATTCGGTGCAGAAGCGGAAATTGAAATCGATCACCACGCTGCCGGGAATCACATTGCTCGCGCCCGTGCCGCCGTGGATGTTGCTGATCTGCCAGCTGGTGGGCGGGAAAAAGGCATTGCCCTGGTCCCAGACGGTGGCGGCCAGCTCGGTCAGCGCCGGTACGGCCTGGTGGATGGGGTTGCGCGCCAGTTGGGGGTAGGCGATATGGCCCTGGATGCCCAGCACCGTGAGTTTGCCGCTCATGGTGCCGCGCCGGCCGTTCTTGATCATGTCGCCCGTGCGCTCCACGGCCGTGGGTTCACCGACGATGCAGTAATCGAGCCGTTCGCCGCGTGCGCGGAACTGCTCCACCACCACCTTGGTGCCGTCGATCGACGGACCTTCCTCGTCGCTGGTCAGCAAAAAGGCGATATCGATCATGGGCTCGGGCGTCGCGGCCAGAAACTCTTCGACGGCCACGACAAAGGCGGCGATCGAGGTCTTCATGTCGCTGGCGCCGCGCCCGAACAGCCGGCCGTCGCGGTGGGTGGGCGTGAACGGCGGGCTGCTCCACTGTTCGAGCGGACCCGTGGGCACGACGTCGGTGTGGCCGGCAAACACCAGGGTCTTGCGGGGCATTGCGCCGTCAGGGCGCGCCGACTGGCGCTTGGCCCAGAGGTTTTGCACGCGAAAGCTGTCCGGGCCGCTGTCCAGACGCTCGCAGGCAAAGCCCAGCGGTGCCAGGCGCGCGGCGATGAGGTCCAGGCAACCCGCATCTTCGGGGGTGACGGAAGGAAGGCTGATGAGTTGCTCGGCCAGTTGCAGGGTGCGGGACATGGGAAATGGGGGAGTTGGGTGTGCGGGGCAGCAGGGGCGTCAGCCGCCCGCGCCGATGTCCAGCACGATTTCTGTAAATGAAGGTCGGTCGTCTTCGGCCTTTGTCGCGGCGCTGCTGTCCGTGCTGGGCGGTGGCGCCGGCGTTTTGGCCGAGGGCGAAAAATCGTTTTGCAGGCGCCACATCAGATTGGTGGGCGAGTCGGCATGGGCCAGGCCTTCCTTGCGCTCGATCTTGCCGGCGTGGATCAGCGCGGCCAGCGCTTCCTCGAAAGTCTGCGAGCCTTCGGCCATGGACTTTTCCATGGCGTCGCGCACGCCCGAGAAGTCGCCTTTTTCAATCAGATCGGCGATCAGCTTGGTGTTGAGCATCACTTCGACGGCGGGTGTGCGTGTGCCCGCGGGCGTGCGTACCAGCCGCTGCGAGACGATGGCACGCATGGCCGCGGCCAGGTCGCCGAGCATGGTGTCGCGTACTTCCACGGGGTAGAAGCTCAGGATGCGGCCGAGCGCGTGGTAGCTGTTGTTGGCATGCAGCGTGGCCAGGCACAGATGGCCCGACTGGGCATAGGCCAGGGCGGCCGACATGGTTTCGCGGTCGCGGATTTCGCCGATCAGGATCACGTCCGGGGCCTGGCGCAGCGCGTTTCTCAGCGCCGTCTGCAAGGAGTCGGTATCGCTGCCGATTTCGCGCTGGTTGACGATGGAGCGCTGGTTGCGGAACTGGTACTCGATCGGGTCCTCGATGGTGAGGATGTGGCCGGTGACGTTCTGGTTGCGCTCGTCGATCATCGACGCCAGTGTGGTGCTCTTGCCCGAGCCCGTGGCGCCCACGACCAGCAGCAGGCCGCGTTTTTGCAGGATCAGCTCGCTGAGCACGGGCGGCAGGTTCAGCGAGGCCATCGCTGGAATGTGCTGGGCAATGAAGCGAATCACTACCGCATAGGTGCCGCGCTGGCGCATGGCGCTGACGCGAAAGCGTCCCACGCCGCGCAGCGGCACGCCCATATTGAGTTCGCCGGTGGCCTCGAGTTCGGCCATGCGCTCCGGGGGCACGATTTCGGCCAGCAGGCTGCGCGGCGCGTCGGGCGGCAGCAACTGGTTGTTGATTGGCACGCATTCGCCATGGATCTTGATCAGCGCCGGGGCGTTGGCCGAGAGGTAGACGTCCGAGGCCTGTTTTTCGCCCATCAGGCGCAGGATTCGCTCCATGGTGCTCATGACATCTTCCTCTGTGTTTGGTGTGCAAGGCTCACGGCCTATGAAACTGGCGTGCCTCAACCTGGGGCAGCGAGCAAGGGCCGCCCCGCAGCGAGGCTGCCGTCCCTGAGCGACGAAGTCGCTCAGGGGGTGCTTCACCTCAATCCCGCAGCAGGTCGTTGAGGCTGGTCGTCGAACGGGTCTTTGCATCGACCTTCTTGACGATGATGGCGGCGTACATGCTGTAGCGTCCATTGTCCTTGGGCAGGTTGCCCGACACCACCACCGAGCCCGCGGGCACGCGGCCGTAGGTGATCTCGCCGGTAGCGCGGTCATAGATGGGGGTGCTCTGGCCGATATAAACGCCCATGGAGATCACCGAGTTCTCTTCCACGATCACGCCTTCGACCACTTCCGAGCGTGCGCCGATGAAGCAGTTGTCTTCGATGATGGTGGGGTTGGCCTGCAGAGGCTCGAGCACGCCGCCCAGGCCCACGCCGCCCGACAGGTGGACGTTCTTGCCCACTTGCGCGCAGGAGCCGACCGTGGCCCAGGTGTCGACCATGGTGCCTTCGCCCACATAGGCGCCGATGTTCACATAGGAAGGCATCAGGATCGCGCCCTTGGCGATGAAGGAGCCGCGGCGCGCCACGGCAGGCGGGACGACGCGCACGCCGGTGGCGGCGATGTCGGCTTCGGACATGCCTTCGTACTTGGTGGGGACCTTGTCGAAGAAGTTCAGGCTGCCGGAGCTCATCAGCACGTTGTCCTTGAGGCGGAAGGACAGCAGCACGGCCTTCTTGATCCACTGGTGGACAGTCCACTGGCCCACGCCTTGCTGGGTGGCGACGCGCAGATGGCCGTCGTTGAGCTGGGCGATGACATGTTCGACAGCGTCGACGATTTCCTTGGGGGCGCTGGCCGGGCTCAGGTTGGCACGGTTGTCCCAGGCGGCGTCGATGATGGATTGCAATTGCTGTGTCATGGAAGCTTTACTTCTTTGGGGTTTGAATGAATTGGACAATGCGCTGGGCGGCTTCGAGGCATTCGGCGGTCTCCGCGACCAGGGCCATGCGCACGCGATTGGCGCCGGGGTTGTGGCCTGCCACGTCCCGCGCCAGATAGCTGCCGGGCAGCACCGTGACATTGTATTGAGCGTACAAATCGCGCGCGAACTGGACATCGTCCATGCCCAGCGCAGGGGGAATGCCGGCCCACAGATAAAAGCCCGCGTCGGGCAGGCGCACATCCATCACGCTGGCCAGAACCGGCGTGACTTCAGCAAACTTCTGCCGATACTGGCGGCGGTTCTCGATCACATGCTGCTCGTCGTTCCAGGCCGCGATGCTGGCCTCCTGCACGGCCGGGCCCATGGCGCCGCCATGGTAGGTGCGGTAGAGCAGAAAGGCCTTGAGCAGCTCCGCGTCGCCGGCGACAAAACCGCTGCGCAGGCCAGGCACATTGCTGCGCTTGGACAGGCTGGTGAACGCGACCAGGTTCTTGAAATCCTTGCGACCGAGCTTGACCGCGGCTTCGAGGCCGCCCAAGGGGGCCTCTTCGCGGAAATAGATTTCGCTGTAGCACTCGTCCGAAGCGATCACGAAGCCGTGGCGATCGGACAGGGCAAACAGCTTCTCCCATTCGGACAGGGGCATGACCGCGCCCGTGGGATTGCCCGGCGAGCACACATACATCAGCTGCGTGGTCTGCCAGACGGACTCGGGCACGCTGTCCCAGTCCACGGCGAAGTTGCGCGCTGGATCGCTGGGCACGTAGACCGGCTGGGCGCCGGCCAGCAGGGCCGCGCCTTCGTAGATTTGGTAGAAAGGATTGGGGCAGACCACGGTGACGCCGGCCTGGGTCGGATCGATCACGGTCTGCGCAAACGCAAACAGCGCTTCGCGCGAGCCATTGACGGGCAGCACCTGGGTGGCCGCATCAAGCTTCAGGCCGTAGCGGCGTTCCATCCACTGCGCGCAGGCCTGGCGCAGGCGCGGATCACCGCCCGTGGCCGGGTACTTGGCCAGGCTGCCGGGCGTATTGCCCAGCACTTCTTCGATGAACGGCGGCGTGGGATGGCGAGGCTCGCCAATGCCCAGGCTGATGGGACGATAGGAGGCCGAGGGCGTAACCCCCGCGAAAAGCTGTCGCAGCCGTTCAAACGGATAAGGCTGCAGTTGAGAAAGCAGGGGATTCATTGCGCACATTATCGTGGAATGCTGCGCTGCGCCAACAAAAAAATGCAGCGGAAGATAAGGCCTGGTGCTCACTCATTCTTCGACTGAGGTGCAAATAGGGCGGGGTGGCGCGGTCATCGGCCACGGCCTTTGAAACTGGCGTGTCCCAAGCGAGTGGCACCGAGCAAGCGCCGTCGCGCAGCGAAGGTGCCGTCCCCCTCCACCGAAGGCTGAGAGGGGGAAGACGCGAAGCGGCTCAGGGGGTGCTTTTGATCCGTGCCCGCGCCCGGGCCAGGGCGGCGGCGATGGCGGCCTTCTTGGCGTCGACGGGGGCGGCCGCGTCTGTCTGCAATGGGGCCGGCGCTGGGCTGGGTGCGAGCGCCGCACCCAATCCGGCGGCCATGGCCGCCTTGGGCGCAACCGCCTGGCCGCTGGCGGTCAGTCGTCCCTGGCGGCGCGTGTAGCGCTGCAAGGCGTGCTGGGCCTGTTCCTCGGACCAGGCGGACCAGCCGGTGGCGTCGCCGCTGGCCGGGATCAGTGAAATACAGTCCACGGGACAGACGGGAATGCACAGCTCGCAGCCCGTGCAATGCGGCGCGATCACGGTGTGCATGCGCTTGTTGGCACCGAAGATGGCGTCGGTGGGGCAGGCCTTGATGCACAGCGTGCAGCCAATGCACCAGGCCTCGTCGATCAGGGCCAGCGTGCGTGGGGCTTCCACGCCGTGCTCGGCCGACAGGGGCAGCGCCGGCAGGCCGGTGATGGCGGACAGTCGCTCAATGCCTTGCGCGCCGCCGGGCGGGCATTGGTTGATGGCGGCCGCGCCGTCGGCAATCGCCTGCGCATAGGCGGCGCAGTCCGGATAGCCGCAGCGCGTGCACTGGGTTTGCGGCAAGGCGGCGTCGATGCGAGCCGCCAGGCCTTGTAGGGCGGAGGCGGGCATGACGCTTCCTCCTTTATGTGCGGCGTGACCCGCGTGTTGCGCGGGACTTGCTGCTCTTGGCCGGGCTCTTGGCGGTAGCGGGCGGCGTGGCGGCTTGGGCTGCGACGGGCGCCGGGGCAGCCTCCTCGACCGGGGCCGGCGCTGCCACTGCAACTTCGGTCTTGGCCTGAAGCACGGGACCATCGTCATCGCCGACGATCTCGGGTGTTACGCTGGGCACGGCATGCTGGAGGATGAATTCCCGCACCTGCGGATACACCGTCTCGCGCCAGCGGCGGCCGCTGAAAATGCCGTAGTGGCCTGCGCCTTGCACTTCAAGGTGTTTGTGATTTTCGGGCGCAATACCGGTGCACAGATCGTGCGCGGCGCGGGTCTGGCCGGAGCCTGAAATATCGTCCAGCTCGCCTTCCACCGTGAGCACTGCGCTGGTGGTGATGTCCTGCGGGCGCACGCGCTCGGGCTGGCCGTCGACCGACTTCACATCCCAGGTGCCCTTGATCAGCGAATAGTCCTGGAATACGGTGTAAATCGTTTCCAGGTAGTAGGCCGCGTCCATGTCGAGCACGGCGTTGTACTCGTCATAGAACTTGCGGTGTGCCTCTGCGCTTGCATCATCGCCCTTGAGCAGGTTCTTGAAGTAGTCGAAGTGGCTGGTGGCATGCCGGTCGGGGTTCATGGCCACGAAGCCCGTGTGCTGCAGGAAGCCCGGATAGACGCGGCGGCCCGCGCCGGGGTAGTTGGACGGCACCTGGTGGATCACATTGGTCTCGAACCACTCGTAGCTGTGGGTCGTCGCCAGGTTGTTGACGGCCGTGGGCGAGCGGCGCGCGTCGATAGGGCCGCCCATCATGGTCAGGGTCTGCGGCGTGGCTTCGCCGCGGCTGGCCATCAGGGACACGGCCGCGAGCACGGGCACCGTGGGTTGACAGACGCTCACCACATGGCAGTGGCCGTATTGGCTCTGCAGATGGCGGATGAACTCCTGCACGTAGTTGACATAGTCATCGAGGTGGAACACGCCCTGGTCGAGCGGCACCATGCGCGCATTCTTCCAGTCGGTGATGTAGACCTTGTGGTCCGACAGCATGCTGTTCACCGTGTCACGCAGCAGCGTGGCGTAGTGGCCCGACAGAGGCGCGACGATGAGCACCGCGGGCTGCGCGGCCATGGTTTGCAGCGTCTCCAGGTCGTCGGTGAAACGCTTGAAGCGGCGCAGCTCGCAAAATGGCTTGTCGATCTCGACACGCTCCATGATGTTCACGGTGATATCGCCCACCGTCACCGAAGGGATGCCGAACTGTGGTTTTTCGTAGTCCTTGCCCAGGCGATAAAACAGCTCAAACCCCGCCGAAATGCGCTGCGACAGCGGTGCTTGGCTGAATGGCGACGATGGGTTGCTGTAAAGCTTGGCCGCTGCCAGCGCAAAGTCGGCAAAGGGCTCCACAAGGGAGCGCTGGGTTTCGTACATCTGATAAAGCATGGGGTAAGACCTCGCTATGTTGCAGTGCAATATAGCAGTTGTCTGACGAGCCGGGGCAGGGCATTTGCGTAACTGCCTCTCGCGTCATGGGGAAACGGATGCAAAAAAGCCTTTATTGACTTTGCTTGACTATTTGCCGACCAGGGCTTTAGTTGGGGGTGCCAGCGTCCTCAGACCGCGGCGCACGCGCCAGGGCCATGACTTCACGGGCCGGCAGCACTTTGAGACGGTGGTCGCTCCAGACCTGGCGCCAGCGGCGTGCGCCGGGCAGACCATGGCGCAGGCCCAGCATGTGGCGCGCGATGCTGTACCAATGGGTGCCGTGCGCCAGCGCTTCGCGTTCCATATAGTCCACCATCTGTTCTTCCACCGCTTCGCGAGTCAGCTCCGATGGCGCGTCGCCATAGAACTGCGCATCCCAACTGGCCAGCCACCAGGGGTTGTGATAGGCCTCGCGGCCGACCATCACGCCATCGACCTGCTCGAGCTGCTCGGCGACGGACTGGTTGTCCTTGAAGCCTCCGTTGATGGCCAGCGTGAGCTGCGGGAAATCGCGCTTGAGCTGGGCCACGACGTCGTAGCGCAGCGGCGGCACTTCCCGGTTTTCCTTGGGCGACAAGCCTTTGAGCCAGGCGTTGCGCGCGTGCACGATGAACACTTCGCAGCCGGCTTCGGCCACGGTGCCGATGAAGTCGCGCACAAACTCGTAGCTTTCGCTTTTGTCGATACCGATGCGGTGTTTGACGGTGACGGGAATCTGCACCGCATCCCGCATGGCCTTGACGCAGTCGGCCACCAGCGGCGCCTCGTTCATCAGGCAGGCGCCAAACGCACCGCGCTGCACGCGCTCGCTGGGGCAGCCGCAGTTGAGGTTGATTTCGTCATAGCCCCATTGCGCCCCGAGCAACGCGCTGCGCGCCAGATCAGCAGGCTCGCTGCCGCCCAACTGCAAGGCCAAGGGGTGTTCCTCTGCATTGAAGCGCAGATGCCGCGGCACATCGCCGTGCAGCAGGGCGCCGGTGGTCACCATTTCGGTGTACAGCAAGGTGTGGCGCGTCAGCAGCCGGTGCAGATACCGGCAATGTCGGTCGGTCCAGTCCATCATCGGCGCAACGGACAGGCGCCAATTCAGTGCAACTTGTTGATTCTGTGGGGAAATCTGCGAATTCATGGGGCGGTATTGGGTGCTTGTGGCACTGGCTGTAGCACCCGGGAAGCGCGCGGGCGGAACCACTGCGGACACAGCACAGATACGTCTAAAAGATCAGGGCAGTATTGTGCACATGCGGGCGCAAACCTTCATGAGGAAGGCTTTAGCCACTTTCAGCGGAAAAACAGCGAGCGGATGGCAAACGTGTGTTCGGCCTCCAGTGCCATCAGGGCCACCAGCACCAGAAGGCATAGCGGTGGCAGCAGGATCGCGCAGACCAGCGCCAGCCGTTCCCAGGCCATGTGCATGAAGACCGCCACGATCAAGCCGGCCTTCATCAGCATGAGCGCCACAATCAAGCCCCAGCGCAGATAGCCCGTGAAGCGGAAATAGTCGACCATATAGGACAGTGTGCTGAGCACGAACAGCAGACCCCATACCTTGAGGTAAAGGCTGATCGGATGTTGTTGGCCGGAGGATGGCATGGCAGACCTCACCAGAGGTAGAACAGCGCAAAAATGAACACCCAGACCAGATCGACGAAGTGCCAGTACAGGCCCGCGATCTCGACAATCTGGTAATTGCCGCTCTTTTCATAGTCGCCGCGCCACAGCTTGAAGGCCACGGTGAACAGGTAGATCACGCCGATGGTCACATGCAGGCCGTGAAAGCCGGTGATCATGAAGAAGGCCGAGCCGAACTGCGCCGCCCCCATCGGGTTGCCCCAGGGCCGCACGCCTTCCTCCAGGATCAGCTTGGTCCATTCAAAGGCCTGCATCCCCACGAATAACTCGCCCAACGCGCCGGTCAACACCATCAGCGTGACGGCGTTCACACGGTCGCGGCGATAAGCGAAGTTCACCGCCATCGCCATGGTGCCGCTGCTGGTGATGAGCACGAAGGTCATTAACGCGATCAGCAGCAGCGGCACGTCCGCGCCCGCGACGTGCAGAGCGAACACCTCGCTGGGGTTGGGCCAGGGCACGGTGGTCGCGCCACGCACTGCCATGTAGCCGGTGAGAAAGCAGCTGAAAACGAAAGTGTCCGAGAGCAGGAAGATCCACATCATTGCCTTGCCCCAGGACACGCGGAAGGCTTCGCGGTCGGATGACCAGTCCGCCACAAGCCCGCGCCAACCATCGGGCGCAGCGGCTATGTCCGGCGTGGGTGCCAGAGCTACGGTGGGAGCGTTGGTGACAAGGCTCATGATCAGGCCTCTTTCAGGCGGTGCCACAGATGAAACGTACCACTTGCGGCGTCAGCCCAGCCAGCGTGGCGAACAGTGCCATCCAGATGAGCAGCAAAAAATGCCAGTAACGTGCGCACAGCCTGATGCGTTGCTGCGCACGCACCGGAGCCGCCTGCCGCCACAGGCCGGTGGCCGTCACGCTCCAGGCGATGAGGCCTCCCGCTACATGCAGGCCATGCAAGGCCGTCAGCAGGTAGAAAAAACTCGCGGCGGGGTTGCTGGCCAGCACCACATGCCCGGCGGACAACACCTGCCAGGCCCACAGCTGAACACCCAGGAACGCCCAGGCGCAGGCGCCGCCGGCCCACAGCCGGCCACGGGCCTCGCGCCAGCGTCCGCGCCGCGCGCTCCCATAGGACCACTGCATGGCTGCGCTGCCCGCCACCAGCAAGGCCGTGCTGAGCCATAGCTGCCACGGCATGGCGAGGGACGACCAGTCGTCGCCTTCCATGCGCATCAGATAGGCGGCAATGAACAGCAGGAACAGGGTGCCGGCCGTTCCCATGAAGACCCACAGGCCGATACCTGCGGCAGGGCTGGCAATGTCGAGGCGCGGGTCCAGGCCGCGCGCCTGGATGGCAGAAGGCCGGGGCAGGGTGGTGGAATTCATGTCAACACTCCTTTCGCGGTCGGGGCTTCGGGCTTCAACTCGCCAGCCGTGGGTGGCGCGTTTTGTGCAATGAAGTCCTGCGCCGCACCCGGCACGCTGTAGGCATAGGCCCCGCGGTAGGCCACTGGCACGTGTTCCCCCCAATTGCCATGGCCTGGAGGCGTTTCGGGGGGCTGCCATTCGAGCGACGCGGCGCGCCAAGGGTTGGCATCGGCCCGCCGGCCACGCCAGGCACTCCAAGCCAGGTTGAAGATGAACAGCAGTTGCGCCACCCCGACGATGATCGCGGCGACGGTGATAAAGGCATTGAGCGCGTGTGCCGACGCCGGGATGAACTGGTAGTTGTCGTAGTTGTAATAGCGCCGCGGCATGCCAAGCACGCCGAGGTAGTGCATGGGGAAGTAGATCGCGTAGGTGCCCAGGAAGGTGATCCAGAAATGCACCCGGCCCAGCCGGTCGTCGAGCATGCGACCGGTGATTTTCGGAAACCAGTGGTAGATGCCGCCGAACACCACCAGCAGCGGCGCCACGCCCATCACCATGTGAAAGTGCGCCACCACGAAATAGGTGCCCGACAGGGGAATGTTCACGCTGACATTGCCCAGAAACAGCCCGGTCAAGCCGCCGATGACAAAGGTGCTGATGAAGGCCAGCGCAAACAGCATGGGCACCGACAGGTGTATGTCGCCGCGCCACAAGGTCAGCAGCCAGTTGTAGACCTTGAGCGCCGTCGGCACGGCGATGATCAGCGTGGTGGTGGCGAAGAAGAAGCCGAAATACGGGTTCATGCCGCTGATGAACATGTGGTGCGCCCAGACCAGTACGCTGAGCACGCCGATGGCCAGAATGGCCCAGACCATGGTGCGGTAGCCGAAGATGCTTTTGCGCGCATGCACGCTGATCAGGTCGGAAACGATGCCGAAAGCCGGCAGCGCCACGATGTAGACCTCGGGGTGGCCGAAGAACCAGAACAGGTGCTGGAACAGCAGGGGGCTGCCGCCCTTGTAGGTCGTTGCCTGGCCCATGGACAGCAGTGCCGGTATGAAGAAACTGGTGCCCAGGGTCTTGTCGAGCAGCATCATCACGCCACTGACGAACAACGCTGGAAACCCGACCAGGGCCAGAATGGAAGCGACGAAGATGCCCCAGACCGTGAGCGGCATGCGCATCAGCGTCATGCCCTCGCAGCGCGCCTGCAGCACCGTGGTCACGTAGTTGAGGCCGCCCATGGTCGCCGCGACGATGAAGATCAGCAGCGACACCAGCATCAGGATGATGCCGCCGTCGTGGCCTGGCGTTCCCGGCAGGATGGCCTGCGGCGGGTACAGCGTCCAGCCCGCGCCGGTGGGTCCACCGGTCACGAAGAAGCTCGACAGCAGCACCACGACTGCCAGCAGGTAGACCCAGTAGCTCAGCATGTTGAGGAAGGGAAACACCATGTCGCGCGCGCCCACCATCAAGGGAATCAGGTAGTTGCCGAAACCGCCCAGAAAGAGCGCTGTGAGCAGATAGATCACCATGATCATGCCGTGCATGGTGACGAACTGGTAGTAGCGATCGACGCTGATGAATTCAAACCGGCCCGGAAAGCCCAGTTGCAGGCGCATCAGATTCGACAGCACCAGGCCGACCAGCCCGACCGCAATGGCGGTCATGGCGTACTGGATGGCGATCACCTTGTGGTCCTGGCTCCACACATAGCGGCTCCAGAAGCTTTGCGGCGGGTGATGCCGGGTGTCGTCAGCATAGGCCATGGCATTCCTTTGGGGGCAGCTGGGTTTTCATCGCTGTGCCTTTTGCGCGGTGTCGGCCGGGACCGGTCCGCCGAGCGACTGGATATAGGTCAGCAGTGCGGCCAGCTCTTCGTCGCTCAACTCGATCTTGGGCATGATGGGCTGAAAGCCTTTCACGCTACGGGCCTGCGGGTCGAGGATGAAACTTCGCAGATAGGCTTCGTCCACCAGCGCGGTGGAGCCGTCCTGCATGGTTTCCTGCTTGCCGTACAGCCCCTTCCAGGTCGGCCCTAGCCGCGGACTGCCATCCACGGTGTGGCAGGCCACGCAGCCCTTGGATTGGTACAGCGCCTGGCCCTGGGAAACCTTCGTGGCGTCGCTACCCACGGACCCCGCCGATGTCGATGCCGTAGACGCCGGCCCGACCAATGTCATGGCAAAAGTGGGCTGGGCCTTCAGCCAGGCCTGGAATTGGGCCTCATCTTCCACCACCATGGCGCCGCGCATTTGGCTGTGCCCCACACCGCAGAGTTGGGCGCACAGCACCTCGTAGCGGCCGGCCAGGGTGGGCGTGAACCAGAATGAGGTGACCATGCCCGGCACCATGTTCATGCGGGCCCGAATGGGAGGGACGTAGAAGTCATGCAGTACATCGTGTGAGCGCAGCAGCACTTTCACCGGTTTGCCCAGAGGCAGATGCACCTCGTTGCTGTTGACCAGAATGTTGGCCTGGCTGGCCGGGTCGGTGGCATCCAGGCCGAAGGGGTTGCTTGCGCTGACGAAGCGGGGATCGCTGAAACCCAGCTTGCCGCTGGTACCGGGAAAGCGGTAGCGCCATTGCCATTGCTGGCCCAGCACCTCCAGCACGAGGGCATCGCGCGGCGCGCTGACATAGTTGGCGTAAACCAGCAGGCCAGGTGCCAGCAGGGCCACGATGCCGAGCGTGGTAATCCCAATCAGCCAACGTTCCAAGCGCTTGTTCTCGGGCTCATAGGCGGCACGGGCGCCATCGCGGTGGCGAAAACGCAGCAGCGTGTAGGCGAGGAAAAGGTTGATGACGACGAAAAAGACGCCGGTGACCAGCAGCGTGATCGTCAGCGTATCGTCCATGGACTGCCAGTTCGATGCCAGCGGCGTAGTCCACCAGGGGCTGACAAGGTGAAACAGCACCGACGCTAAGACGATGGCAATGAGTACAACGGCAAAGTGCATGTGCCTCCCCGTAATCCCACCGGCCGTGGCAGCTTGGCAGTCGGCGGCCAGCGTCAAGCCCGGCGATTGAGCTTCCAGTACAACAGCGCCGCCGTCACACCAAAGATCAGGTGTATCCACAGGGTTTCAGTGCCCCGCAGATTGATGAACCAAGGAAAGAAGTGGGTCATGCCGTGAAAGTTCAGCAGGTACAGAGAAGCGCCAAACACCATGCCAGCCACAGACACCATGCCCACGCTCGAATCCAGCGACAGTGACGCGATGGCGAACGCGAGCAGCAAGCCAAAGACGATACCCAGAGCATAGTGGGCCAGCAGTGCCACGGTCACCACGGCTGCGCTGAATTCGTTCGACTGCAGAACCGCCGGCCCCATCACGATGGCGGCGATCAGGTGCGAAATCGCCCAGGGGCTGGCGCTGTAGACCAGGAGCGACCAAAAAAATTCGAGCACCATCACGACGGCGCCTGCCGCAAAGCCAGCAGTGGCTGCGGCTGACCAGTCGGGCAGCCGCAGGTGGGGGTATGAGTGCAGATGAAGGTCCATGATCACCTCCGCAAAACAGGAAACGGGCCCCGCGTTCATGGAAACGGGAGCCCTGGTCCGGGTACGTCAGGGGAAGATAGGGGTGTCCGGATCCTCTCCTTCAAAGCGGGCTTCGGGGTGCGATGCCTGCAACAGGGCTTCGACTCTCTTGACCTGCAAACCAGGCACATCCACCATCAACAGGATTTCGCCCCGCTCGATGGCGGCCTTGAAGCGTTTGAGTCGGCGGCTGGGAACAGAAATGCCGATCAGGCTGGACGACCAGGCGCCCATCAAGGCCCCCAGCACGCCAAGGATGGCCACCACGCCCCATCCCATCGACTGGAATCCAAGGGGGTAGTACATGGCCACCAGCAGGCCGGCGACGACACCAATCGTGCCGCCGACCAGGAGCCCCAATTCGGCCGCATAAATCACGTCCGTCGCCTGTAGAACATTGGCGGGGTGCAGATCCGAGAGGCTCATGCCTTCCCGTCCAACGCAGTGGATTCTTTTCACCGGTATGCGTGCCAGCAGCAATTCGTCGACCGTCCGCCGAGCACTCGCCACATCGGGTATCAGCCAGTAAATTCGCCTCATAAACCCTCCTTCAACCACGCCAAGCGGCTTAAGGACTAGCAACCCCCTCGAATTCTTTTATACGCCTGCGCACCAGCAAGTGCAAATTCATGCGCCCCATCAGCCCTGCTGGCGGTGCTTCATTGCGGGCTGGCCTTGGAAGTGCCGACGTTCCGCAAACGCCGTTGGAGCCGTCTCGAAAGCAGACGGGTGTCTTTGCTCAGGCTACTGCGCCCCATGGGGCGGAATTCACTGCCGTACCCACTTCGCGAAAGTACTGGGGACGGGTGAAATTCATCTGCCCAACAAAAGCCTGACGCGTTTCATCAGATAGATGGAAATGACGAAAACAGCGCCGCCGCCGATCATGTCGACCAGATAGTGCCCGCCATTGATGGGCGTGGAAATCAGCATGAAGACGTTCAATGCGAGAACCCATTTGAATAACTTGAGCTGCCGGTACGCATAAATGAGCTGAAAGGCAATCGTCGTATGGTACGAAGGGAAAGTCACAATGCCCTTCATTTCGTCGAATGCGAGCCTGGTCAGGCTCCCATCCCGCAGTGCCAGAAAATGCGGCAAGTGGACTGCGTTTTCCAGACCCATGGAATAGTAGAACAGGGTGCCTCCGGCGGGGAATAGCCCTGACAGCAAGGACGTCAGCACCAGGGCGATGGAAGACGACCACCACAACTCGTCGTTTCTATCGGTTCTTCCGGTGAGCGAAAGGTAGATGATGGAAAAGAAAACTTGCGGTAGCGCACTGAAATATGCTGTAGTGAAGAATATGCTGACAAATTGATTGGATCGAATGAACGTATAGAAATTCAACCAATGAAATCCCATGGCGAGATCGGCGCGCAGGAATAGTTCATCCAGCAAGGGCAGATTCAGGGTGGCAAAAATATAGGTCAACAGCGTGCAGAGCAACGCGGCAACAATCCATAGGGCTGCGTAGTAGGAAATATCCGCGAGTTTCTGGCTTCTGCCGGACAAGCCGTAGATCAAACTGATGGCGCTCAGAACGAGCGTTGCCCACAAGACGGGTTCAGTGCCCAGGACTGAAAATTTGTGGGCATATAGCCATGCCGCCTCGCCCCCGGCCAGGGCGGCGAGAAAAAGAATGGGAGCGAGCTTTCTGGCGTTGATGAATTGCCAGCCTTGGGCCGTCCCCTGCATCAAGTTCATTGCGCTCCCCACTGGTCAATTCGGCCTGGGTATCGAACAGCTTGTCCGTGGCTTTGCATGGCTGGCGTCATGGCCCGTCCCCCCAGCCGTTCAAACCATTTTCCTGGCCTGCGCCTTGCCAGGGGCAGTCAAAAGATATGCGAGGTTCCGGAGCGCGTCAAGCAGTCGACGCACCGGTCAGTTGCAGTTCCAGGTGGTGCCAGCGCAATGGCAAGAGCGACCGCTGGGGCCGGTCATGAAATTACCGGATCGGTTGTAAACGCCGCCCCGGTCGTCGTAACAGAAGCCCGTGTTGCAGTGGGTGATGTTGACGGGATGAGGTGCAGGTCTCACGATCACCTTAGCCGGCTCCTGCATCAGTTGGGTGTTTGAGCCGCAGTGTGCGTTGACTTGTGCGATGGCGGCGTTGGTGCGCATGCGTTTCTCGTCTTGCGTGACTGTGCGGATGCTGCTCACGAACTCCAGCTCCTTTGTGGCTTCCTTGCATTCGGGCGACGAGGATTTGTCTTGCACAACTGGCTGGCCGCCAGCGGGGATGGCTTGGCGCTGTTGCTGCTGCTCGAACGCCTGCGCTTCTTGCCTGGCTGCCTGGGCGCGGTACTTACGCTCGTTCGCTTCGGCTGCCTGCATGCGTTCCTCGTCGATCTCACCTTGTGTGCGCTTGCGCTCGATCAGACCGCCCGATTGGTCGGCAGCGCAGGGCGCATCGGCGTAAATCGTCTTCCCGCTCGCATCCTTGCATTTGTGCACCTGCGCTGTGACGGGCAGAGCCAGGCTTGAAATGGCGAGCAGGGCGGCGACAGGAATCCAGTGCATAGAGGTCTCCATAGACGAATGAGCAATCGTACATGCTCACCCCAAAGGGACGGCTGCTTACCATGGGCCTGCGCAGGAAACGGCCGCTCATTGCCAGCCGTATCGGCGGAAATAGAACTTCTTCATGGCCTGGGTCAGTGCCATGTAGGCCAGCAGGATCACCGGCAGGAACACGAAATACAGCGGCGGCAGTGCCTGCAGCTTGAAGTAGTGCGCCAGCGGCCCCATCGGCAGGAAGATGCCTGCGGCCATGATCACCGCCGTCATCACCATCAGCGGTATGGCTGCCCGGCTCTGGATGAAGGGGATCTTGGGCGTGCGAATCATGTGCACGATCAAGGTCTGCGTCAGCAGGCCGACGATGAACCAGCCCGACTGGAACAGGGTTTGCTTTTCCGGCGTGTTGGCACTGAAGACGAACCACATCATGGCGAAAGTGAGGATGTCGAAGACCGAGCTGATCGGCCCGAAGAAGACCATGAAGCGGCCCACATCGGCGGGCTGCCAGCGCTGGGGTTTCTTCAGCAGTTCCTCGTCCACGTTGTCGAACGGGATGGCGATCTGCGAGATGTCGTACAGCAGGTTCTGCACCAGTAGGTGCATGGGCAGCATGGGCAGGAAGGGGATGAAGGCCGAGGCAACCAGCACCGAGAAGACGTTGCCGAAGTTGGAGCTGGCCGTCATCTTGATGTACTTGAGCATGTTGGCGAAGGTGCGGCGGCCTTCGAGCACGCCTTCCTCCAGCACCATCAGGCTCTTTTCCAGCAGGATGATGTCGGCCGCTTCCTTGGCGATGTCCACGGCGGTGTCCACCGAAATACCGATGTCGGCCGTACGCAGCGCCGGGGCGTCGTTGATGCCGTCGCCCATGAAGCCCACCACATGGCCGTTGGCCTTCAAGAGGCGCACGATGCGCTCCTTGTGCGCCGGCGTCAGCCGGGCGAACACGTTGTTCGCCTCGACGGCTTGCGCCAGCTGCGCGTCGCTCATGCGCTCGACGTCGCCGCCCAGCAGCATGCCTTTTTGCTCCAGCCCGACTTCGCGGCAGATCTTGGCCGTGACCCGCTCGTTGTCGCCGGTCAGCACCTTGACCGAAACTCCGTGCTCGGCCAGTGCCTTGAGCGCCGGGGCCGTCGATTCCTTCGGTGGATCCAGGAAAGCCACATAGCCCATCAGCGTGAGTGCCGACTCGTCGGCCACCCCGTAGGTCTCCTTGCTCGGCGGCACTTCCTTGGCGGCCACGGCGACCACCCGCAAGCCCTCTTCATTGAGGTCCGCGGTGACTTCGCGGATACGTGCCAGCAGTTCGGCGGTGAGCGGCTCCACGGTGCCGTCGTGGTGCACATGGGTGCAGACACCGAGGATTTCCTCCACCGCGCCCTTGGTGATGAGTTCGTGGTGGTCTTCGCGCTCGCTCACCACCACCGACATGCGGCGGCGGGTGAAGTCGAATGGAATCTCGTCGACCTTGCGGTAGTTCCTGGCGGGTTCGAGCTCCAGCAGCAGCTCGGCATGCTCCAGCACGGCCACGTCCAGCAGGTTTTTCAGGCCGGTCTGGTAGTAGCTGTTGAGGTAGGCCATCTCCAGCACCTCGTCCGACTCCCGGCCCCAGATGTCGGCATGCCGCGCGAGGAAAATCTTGTCCTGGGTCAGCGTGCCGGTCTTGTCGGTGCACAGCACATCCATGGCGCCGAAGTTCTGGATGGCGTCCAGGCGCTTGACGATGACTTTCTTGCGCGACAGGAACACGGCCCCCTTGGCCAGCGTCGAGGTCACGATCATCGGCAGCATTTCGGGCGTGAGGCCCACGGCCACGGACAGGGCGAACAGCAGGGCCTGCATCCAGTCGCCCTTGGTGAAGCCGTTGATGAAGAGCACCAACGGGGCCATCACGAACATGAAGCGGATCAGCAGCCAGCTGACCTTGTTGACGCCGGACTGGAAGGCCGTGGGCCCGCGGTCGGTGGTGGTGACACGGGCGGCCAGCGCGCCAAAGTAGGTGCTGTTGCCGGTGCCGAGCACGACGGCCGTGGCGGCGCCCGACACCACGTTGGTGCCCATGAACAGAATGTTGTCCAGCTCCAGCGGGTTGATAGCATTGGCGTCGCGCTGGACGGCGAATTTCTCCACCGGCATGGATTCACCGGTCATCGCCGCCTGGGCCACGAACAAATCCTTGGCGAAGAGCGCCCGGCAGTCGGCCGGAATCATGTCGCCCGCCGACAGGACGATCACATCGCCAGGCACCAGCAGCGTGATCGGCAGTTCGATGCGCCGGGTCTCTCTTGCCGACTGGTGTGCGTCGTCCTTCGGCCCGAAGTCCGCGGCAGCGGTTTCGGACATCTCAGGGCGGATGACGGTGGCCGTGTTGCTCACCATGGCCTTGAGCTCGTCGGCGGCCTGGTTGGACTTGGTTTCCTGCCAGAAGCGCAGCAGGGTGGAAAGCACCACCATCGCGCCAATCACGACGGCGGCTTTCATGTCCTCGGTCAGATAGGAGATGGCGGCCAGCAGCGTCAGCAGCAGGTTGAACGGGTTCTTGTAGCAGTGCCACAGGTGCATCCACCAGGGCAGCGGCTTCTCATGTTCGACCTCGTTCAAGCCGACCAGCGCGCGAACGGACTCGGCTTGTTCTTCGGACAGACCTTCGACCCGGCTGTCCAGTCGGTGGAGCAAAGCGCCGGTATCGCTGGTTGCGGCCCTGACCAGCGTCTGGGTCAGGCCTGGCGGCATCTCGCGGTTGACGCCAGTCTGGACCAGTGTTTCGAGCAAGGCCAGGCGGCGGAAATGCCGGGCCACGTGGCGAGTGCGCAGAAAGCCTGCGAAAAACTCTTTCAAAGGCGTGAAATTCATTCATGTTCTCCGCTGGAACCTGCCTGTTTCACGCTTTGAAAGGGTGTTCAGGAAGGCCAGTAATATTCAGGGTCAGGCATATCTTGGAAGTTCTGTGATGGCTTGGGTATCACGGCAGGAAGGGCACGGAGAGCAGGCGCAGGCCAATGGAAAACCATCGCTCGCCGGTTCCCGCGCCATTGCGGTCGCCATAGGTTGCATCGATCTGGACGCGATCCGGCACCAGCCACTGGCGCAGGCCGATCTGATGAAAAGGCTTGCCTTGATTCTGGCCGAACGTCTCGGCGATCAGCCAGGTGCGTTCCGCGAGGCGGGCCTCGGTGCTCAGGCCCCAGGTCAGGCGATTGCGCCCGGTCTCGCCCTCGCGCAGCCAGCCGATGTTGGTGTGGAAGAACAGCTGGTCATTGCGAAACGAGAAGCTGGTCGGCACATAGGCGTACCAATCGCGCGTGTGCGCTTGCGGATGCTGCACGGAGCCCACGGCCAGTCCTATGCCCCAGCCGTTGGTGTCCATGGGTTTGAAAAGCGTCTTGCCCTGCACCATGACGTCGGTGTTGCGGGCGTGGCCGCCCTCACGGGTGACGGCCCCGCCCAGGGACAGCTCCAGGTTGCCGGTGAAGTTGCAGGCGGGCAGTGCCCAGAATTCGGTGCTGCCCTGGTTCTTCTTGGCCCAGCTTTCGAGCTGGCATGCCTTGGCATCGACGATGCGCGCATCGTCGGTGATCATGGGGCGTGCGGCGTGGGCGATGTTGGCGGCCAGCAGGGCTGCGCCGCACAGCGCCAGGCGCAGAGGTGGATAGGCGGCGCCGAAGCGGCCGGGGTGTTGAAAACGAACAATGCGCACAGCGCTCTCCCCTTGGATAGCAGCGAAGTCTTGGTGTGCGCACGACGGGTCGCGAGCTACCTGGGTCGGCGCGCGCGACGGGTCCGCTTGTCGCTGGCGACAAGCGCTGTTCGCAGCCGATCACAGCCAGGCGATCGGCCATCCAGTGGTCATGGGGAGGGGAAGTCGTTCGCAGCCTATGGCTGCGACACGAGGGCCGCCTCTCGCGCTCGGCGAAACAGCGGCAGGGAAGGCTGCGCGTTATCTTGCCGAGGGGGTGCCGGTCATAGGAACCGGCTGACTACTGTCACTCGAACAAGTGTCCACTTGGGAACTCCGCAGTTGATGAATGGCGGGATTCTACTGCGCTTGCGTTGGCAGGACAACCGCCGATTGCGGCTGTTTTTCAGGCGGATTGCACGCGCATGGAATCATGCGGCCTGCGCCTCAATACATGAAGTTCGCCTTCTCGGATGGATCGTCCACCGCAACTCCATCCCCCCGCGCCAAGGCATCGGCGATGGCGTTCTTGTGGCGCGGAATCCAGCGCACCTGCACGCTGTCGAACAGGCGCGACAGGCTGCGCGCCTGCTCGTACAAGGGGAGCAAGCGCGCTATGGGCTTGGGATTGGGGTGGGTCATCTGCTCGGCCAGGATGCTGTTGTCCGTGTAGAGCACGAGCTGGCGTACCTGCCGTGCGCTCAGCCACTGCAGGGCGTGGATGGCGGCCAGCGCTTCGGCTTCGTTGTTGCAGCCTATGCGGTTGGATGGCAGGCTGAAGTGGCTGGAGCCCCCGTCAGGTGCGTAGGCGATGCCGCCAATGCGGATGTGCCCGGGGTTGGGGATCGCGCTGCCATCGATGTAGACCGTCCAGAGTTGCGAATGCATGGGCTCCTAGCTTACCCATGCGGGGCAGGTTGCGCCAGTCCTGTTCAATGCAGGCCCAGCCGCTGGGCAAAGGCCTGGCCCGTCTCCGAAGTCCCCAATCGCCCGCCGACGTCGCGCGTGCATTCCCCGGCGGCCACCGCAGCGGTCGCGGCCGCGTCGATCGCGCGGGCTGCTGCAGTGAACGCCGGTAGGCCCTTGCGTTGTCCGTGCCAGCCCAGCAGTTGGCCGGCGGACAGGATCAGGGAGAAGGGGTTGGCGATGTCTTTCCCCGCGATATCGGGGGCTGAGCCGTGGGCTGCCTGGCCCATGGCGTAATGCGTGCCGGCATTCAGCGAGCCGCCCAGGCCCAGGCTGCCGGACAGTTCCGCGGTGAGGTCGGACAGGATGTCGCCGAACATGTTCGTCGTCACGATGACATCGAAACGCTGCGGTGCGCGCACCACGTGCGCCATCATCGCGTCGACGATGAAGTCGTCGACGGTGACCTCGGGGAAATCCTTGGCCACCTGATGGCAGATGTCGATGAACATGCCGTCGCCGAGCTTGAGTACGTTGGCCTTGTGCACGATGCTCACATGCCGGTTGCGTGTCATCGCCAGCTCGAAGGCCGAGCGGGCGATGCGTTCGCAGCACAGGCGGGTGATGCGGCGCAGCGAGATCACGACCTCGGCCGTGACCTGCATTTCACTGCCGCCGGACTCCAGGTTGCGGTCGGCATAAAAGCCCTCGGTGTTCTCGCGCACGACCACCAGGTCGAACGCCCCGAAGCGCAGCGGCAGGCCTGCAAAGGTGCGCGCGGGACGAATGTTGGCGAACAGGTCCAGTTCCTTGCGGAAGAACTTCGATGGATTGATCTCGCCCTTGGACTCGTCCTTGAAGTCGTAGGTGGCCATCGGGCCCAGCATGAGGCCGTCGGCCATCTTGACTTTGTGCAGCAGGGCGGGTGTGACGGTCGCGCCATGGCTGCGCAGGCTTTCGTGGCCCGCCACGTCAAAGTCCAGTTCCAGGTCGAGGTGAAAACGCTGCGAAGCGGTCTCAAGCACCTTGACAGTGGCGTCCATGGTCTCGGGGCCGATACCGTCACCAGGCAGAACAACGATTTTCATAATTTGGGATATGGCTAATGGATAAAAGAACAGGTGTCGGTACGGACTAGCGCAGTTGCATCGTCGGATTGCTCGCGACCTTGCGCCAGAGCGCGAGCTCCTTGCCGAGCTCGATACCGAACGCAGCGGGGGTGGTATGCACCGGGTCGGCGCCTTCGTGCACCAGCCGTCCCTTCACGGGCTCGGCGGCCGCGGCGTCGTTGATGGCCCGGTTCAGGGCATCGATGATCGCCGGAGGGGTCCCGCCCGGCGCGAGCACGCCCCACCAGGTGGTGATGTCGAATCCGGCAACGCCGGCTTCGGTCAGCGTGGGCACCGTGGGGAAAAGCGGCGAGCGTTTGGCACTCGTCACGGCGAGCGCCTGCACCTTGCCGTCGCGCAGGAACGGCAGGATGGTCGGCACCGTGGTGAAGAACAGATCCACGCGACCGGACAACAATTCGACCGTGGCCGGACCGCTGCCCTTGAACGGAATGTGGGTCATGTTGGACCGGGTCTTCTGGCGGAACATCTCGCCGGAGAGGTGGTTGATACTGCCATTGCCCGCCGAGCAGAAATTGAGGCCGTGGGGCCGCGATTGCGCAGCGGCGATCACTTCGGCGATGTTTTTCGCCCCGAGTTGCGGTGAGGCCACCACCAGCAGCGGGCCCCGACCGATCATGGCGACCGGCGCAAAGGAGCGTTGCGGGTCATACGGCAGCTTGGGCTCCACCGCCGCGTTGGTGGCGAAGGTCGAGGTCGCGAAAAGCAGGGTGTAGCCGTCGGGCCTGGCCTTGGCGACGATATCGGCTCCGATGGCACCGCCCGCGCCGCCGCGGTTGTCGATCACCACGGGCTGGCCCAGCCTATCCGTCATGGACTTGGCAATGTCGCGAGCGATGCTGTCAGTGCCCCCACCCGCGACGAAGGGCACGACCATGGTGATCGGGCGTGAGGGATAGGCGGGCTGGGCCAGCACCGACCAGGGCAAGGCAGTCAGCGCAACGCAGGCGCCAAGGAAGCAGTTTTTCATGTTATGTCTCTCTTTGTTGTCGTTCCGGGCGCTTGCGGGTTCCGGTGTCATGGTTGAGGCTGCATCATGAAGTTCGGGCGAATTTCTGTAAATTGCATTAATCCGATTAATTGATACGATGCACGCATGAATTTCGATCTTTCCGATCTCCGCGCCTTTGTGGCGGTGGCTGACCTCGGCAGCTTCCGGGCAGCGGCGGACGCCTTGCACCTGTCGCAGCCCGCGCTTTCGCGCCGTGTCGACAAGCTCGAACAGGCGCTGGGCTTTCGCCTGCTCGAGCGCACCACGCGCAAGGTCGAGCTCAATGCCATGGGGCGTAGCTTTGTTCCCAAGGCACGGCATGTGCTGGCGGAACTGGAAAGCGCCTTGCTCGGCATGACCGACCTGTCGGACCGCCTTCACGGGCAGGTCACGGTGGCCTGCGTGCCGTCGGCAGTGACAAACTTCCTGGCGGGCGCGGTGCGCGAGTTCCACCGGCAGTTTCCGCGCATCCGCGTTCGGCTCATCGACGAAACCGCGGCCGAGATCCTGTTGGCCGTCTCACGCGCGGAGGCGGATTTCGGTGTGAGCTACTGGGGCACGCAGGAGCCCGATCTGGAGTTTCAGGCGCTGGTGGAGGAGAGCTTCGTGCTCGCCTGCCTTCCCGACCATCCCCTGGCGGGGCGCAGCAGCGTCGGCTGGGCCGAGCTGGCGCAGTATGAATGCGTGACGCTGGCCCCCGGCACGGGCAACCGCGTGCTGATCGAACAGGCGCTGGCGGGCGTGTCGCAGCGGCCCAGCTGGAGCTGTGAGGTTCGGCATGTGCCCGCGCTGGTGAGCCTGATCGAAGCCGGCGTCGGCGTGGGAGCGGTCCCGCATCTGGCGCTGCGCAGCGGTCAGCAGGCAACGCTGGTCAGCGTGCCGCTGGTCGAGCCGAAAATCACGCGCACCATTGGTGCGATCCGGCGGCGCGGCTACCCGCTGATGCCCGCGGCCCAGGCGTTCCATGACCTGTTGGTGGCGGCGCAACGCCATTGAGCTAGCTGCCCCAGGGGCAAACGGCTTGGTGCGTGGTCGAGTTCCATGTGCTCGACCTGATCGGTGTGGTCACGCCCAGGGAATTTGCGCGAAGCGTTCGACCAGAAAGTCGAGCAGGGCACGTACCGCAGGGGACAGGTGCTTGCGCGAGGGGTAGAGCGCATAGATGTCCATGCTGGGCAAGGCCCACTGCGGCAAGACCGCTTCGAGGCTGCCCTGCCGCAGATGGGGATTGGCCAGATAGGTGGGCTGCATGGCGATACCGCCGCCGGCGAGTGCAGCTTGCAGCATGGCCGTGGCTTCGTTGCCGCTGAAGTGGCTGCCGACGCTGACTTCCTCGTAGGCATCGCGGCGCTGCAGCTTCCAGAGGCTTTTGCCGAAGTTGGCATAGCTCAGGCAGCGGTGCGCGGCGAGGTCGGCTGGCAGTTGCGGCACGCCGTGCGCGCGCAGGTAGGCGGGCGAGGCGACCAGCACCGAGCTGCAGGGCGCGAGCACCCGGCCTATCAGCGTGGGGTCGGGCTCGGCGCTGATGCGTATGGCCAGGTCGATGCGCGCTTCGACCAGGTTGAGCGCGCCCTCGCTGGCATTCAGATCGATCTTGAGCGCGGGGTACAGCTGCAGGAAGTCGACCACGGCCGCGGCCATCTGCGCATAGGCGAAGGAGACGCTGCAGGTGATGCGCAGCTGCCCGCGCAACACGCCGTCGTGGCGGTGGGTCTCCTCTTGCACGTTGTCCATCAAGGCCAGCATCTGCTGGCTGCGGCGCAGGCAGCTTTCACCTGCGTCGGTGAGCGTGACGCTGCGCGTGGTGCGCTGCAACAGGCGCGCGCCCAGCCACTGCTCCAGCGTGCCCACATAGCGCGTGACCATGGCCCGCGACATGTCGAGCTTGTCGGCCGTGGCGCTGAAGCTGCCGCTGCGCGCGACTTCGACGAACACCTGCATTGCGGTCAATCTGTCCATGATTTGATCGTTTTATGAAACAGTTATGCGCGGATTATCGCGTTTATCTGCGCGGATATTGAAACTAAAGTGGATGCCAACGCCATAGAGCACCCGCCGCAACCACCTGGAGTTTCACCATGATCCGCACAACGCTTCTCGCCGCCTCCCTCGCCATTGCCTTCACCAGCGCCCAGGCTGCCCAGCCGCTGAGCGTCAAGGTCTACAACGCGGACGGCAACAGTTTCAACGTCAACTCCACCCTGGTCGTCGGTGAAAAGGAGGCCATGGTCATCGATGCGGGCTTTACCCGTGCGGATGCGCTGCGCATTGCAGCCAACGTGCTGGACAGCGGCAAGAAGCTCACCACCATCTATGTGAGCCAGGCCGACCCCGACTATTACTTCGGCGTGGAAGCGCTCAAGGAAATTTTCCCCCAGGCCGATGTGGTGACCACGCCTGCCGTGCTGGGCAAGCTCGCGCCCAAGATGGCCGGCAAGCTGGCTTTCTGGGGCCCGAAGATGGGCGCCAATGCGCCGCGCCAGCCGGTGCTGCCACGCGCCCTGGAAGGCAATACCTTGACGCTGGAGGGCCAAACCATAGAGATCCGCGGCACCCAGGGCGTTCTCGCGCACCGCCCGTACGCGTGGATTCCATCCATCCATGCCATCGTCGGCAACATCGGCGTGTTCGGCAACATGCATGTCTGGACCGCGGATACCCAAAGCAAGGCCGAGCGTGCCGCATGGATTGCACAGCTGGACGAGATGGCCGCGCTGCAACCCGCGCTGGTGGTTCCCGGCCATATGAGCGCCAGCACGCCGGTGGACGCGAGCAGCATCACTTTCACCAAGGACTACCTGCAGACGTTCGAGAAACAGCTTGCGGCGAGCAGCAACAGCGCGGAATTGATTGCCGCGATGAAGAAGGCGTACCCAAAGCTGACAAGCGGTGCGATGTCGCTGGACATCGGCGCCAAGGTCAACAAGGGCGAAATGAAATGGTGAGCAGCATGCATACGACCGTCACTTATCTGTTCGACCCGCTGTGCGGCTGGTGCTACGGGGCTTCACCCGTGCTCCAGCAGCTGGGCCGGCACGCAGCCATCCGTCTGGAGCTGGCCCCCACGGGCCTGTTTGCGGGACCGGGTGGGCGCACCCTGGACGCTGCATTTGCCCAATACGCCTGGTCGAACGATATGCGTATCGAAAAGATCACGGGCCAGCGCTTCACCGAAGACTACCGCGTGCAGGTGCTGGGCAAGCTGGGCAGCCGCTTCGACTCGGCCCATATGACGCTGGCGCTGACTGCCGTGGCGTTGACCGCGCCGCAAAGCGAACTCGAAGCCCTGAAGATCTTGCAGGAGGCCCGCTATGTGCACGCACTGGACACCACGGCCCTATCGGTGGTCGCGCAGTTGCTGCGAGCGCAGGGGCTGACGGCCGCCGCGGATCGCCTTGTCGCTGGCGACGCGGAGCTGATGGAGGCCAACGCTGCGCGCATGCAGTCGGCTCAGGGGCTGATGCAGGCCTTTGGCGCGCAAGGAGTGCCCGCGCTGGTCGTCACGGACGACAATGGCAGTCGGCTGCTGCGCGGCAATGCCTTGTACGGCAGTTTGGATCAGCTGCTCCAACAGATTTCATAGGAGAACGCCATGCATTTGCTGCACCAAGTCCTGGCCCATATGCGTGCGGGCCGTTGGCGCGAGGCCCTCGACCTGGTGCAAGACGACGGGTCGGAGCTGGCCGCCTGGCTGCATGGCATCCTGCATATCCAGGAAGGTGATCTCGAAGATGCCGAGTACTGGTACGGCAAGGCGAATCAGAGCTTCCGCGGCCGAGGTTCGCTGGCCCAGGAGCTTGAGCGCTTTGAGGAAAAGCTGTCCCAAGCCGAGGGTCCATGAAGAAGACCTAGCCTTCTTTCGCCGTGCCTGCATGCCGGCCGTCATACCATGGCGTGTCAGCAACTCTTGACCGGCAGGCCAACGCCCATGGAAACCGCCTTTCGCTCCGTACCCCATCCAGCGACCACGCTGCCTTTGCACAGCGCTGGCCCGCACCAAGGCGCGGCCAGCGTGCAACAGCTGGAACACCGCAGTTTCAATGCCTGGCCCGCACCGCGCTGCGCCGTCGTGGGCGACTGGCTGCTGCGCAGCACGCAAGGCTATACCAAGCGCGCCAATTCCGCCAACGCCTTGCAAGCCGCGGCGCCATTGAACGCGCCGTTGTTGCGGCATATCGAGGCCTTCTATGCGCGCCAGGGACTGCCCAGCATCTTCCGTCTGAGCCCGCTGGCGGATGATGCGGTGGATGCCCTGCTGCACGCGCATGGCTATCAGGTCGTGGAGCCTTCGGTGTTCATGCAACGCGTCATGCAGGCCGACGATGGCGCGCGGCAGTCGGCGCAGGGCCTGCAACTGGCCCAGTCATTGCAGGCGCAGTGGCTGCAAGGCTATTGCGTGGCCAGCGAGCACACTCCCCACCAGCAGCGCGCCCACGGGCTGATTCTGCAGTCCATAGGCATGCCATGCGCCTATGCCTGCCTGGTGCGCGAAGGCCAGGTCCGCGCCTGGGGCTTGGCCGTGCTGGAGCGTGAGGCGGTGGGGATTTATGAAGTGCTGGTACACCCCGCATACCGGGGCCAGGGGCTGGGGCGGCAGATGCTGCAGGCGCTGCTGCGATGGGCTGCGCAACAAGGCGCCACCCATGCCGATCTGCAAGTGCGCGGCGGCAATCTGCCCGCGCAGCAGCTCTATGCGAGCCTGGGCTTCGAGCCTGTATACGGCTACCACTACCGGGTAAGACAGGCTTTGGCGAGCGCGTAGTTCGAGGTCCGGTCAGCCCAGTTTCAGCGCCATGGCCTGGGCCATGAGTGGGGAGTCTTCGCGCAAGGGTGCCAGGGGGCCGGCAGGGACAAAGCCCTGGGACCGGTACAAGCGCATGGCGGGGCTGTCTGCCGCGGTGACGCCCAGGCGCACATGGCGCATGCCGGTCTGGCGTGCCCAGGCCAGCGCCGCCTGGAGCAGGGCCTGGCCGGCGCCGAGGCCACGCGCCTCGGGTGCGACCCACATCTGATAGAGGTCGGCCATGCCGGGTTCGGCGGCGGACTGCTGGCACCAGACCAGGCCGCATGCCTGATCGCCGTGGAGCGCGAAGAAGACCTGGTCCTTGCCGGATGAGGTGGCGCCAGCGATCCGCTCGGCCCAGGCTTCGTCCGTCCTGCTGACCTCCGCGGCATAGGTGCTGCCAAACGCGTCCGGCGCATCACGCAGTGCGCGCAGGCGCAGATCACGGTACGTGGACCATTCCTGGGGAGTGATAGGGCGTACGGAGATCACGGTGTTTCCAGTCTGCGGATGGCGGCGCGCTTGCACGGTATGCAAGCGCGCCGGCGCTTCTTCAGGGGTGGACGGCTTCGCCCAGGTTCAGCATCAGACGGTTGGCCCAGGCAAAGATCGCCGCGGCGTGCAGGGCGTCGAGGATTTCCTGGTGGCTCAGGCCGGCTGCGCGCAGGGCTTGCAGGCGCTCGCCGCTGAGCTGGTTCGGGGCTTCGGTCAGATCGATGGCGAACTGGACCAGGGCCTTTTCGCGCGCGTTGGTGCCCGCCGTATGGGGGTTTTCGAACACCTGGGCGATCACGTCGTTGCGCTTGGCCAGCTGCTCGAAGCGCTGGGCGTGGACCGAAGCGCAGTAGACGCAGCCGTTGATGCACGAAACCACGGCGCTGACCAGCTCGCGCTCGGCGCGCGACAGGCCGCCAGGGGCGTACATGATGGCGTTGAACACCACCGAACGCTCCTGCAGGATTTGCGGCTGGTGGATCAGCGCCAGGTAGTAGTCGCTGGTCTTGGCCGAAGGATGGCTGGCTTCGAGGATGGCCAACTGCTCGGGCGTGGCTTGTTCGAGCTGGAGCACCGGCACCCAGGCTTTCCAGCCCAGCGTTTCGCTGGTGAAGCCATTGATGCGCAGCACTTCACCGGGCTTGGGCAGCAGGTGGGGGTGGACAAAAGTCTCGCCGGCGGCCGTGGCGGCTGGCGCTGCCAGCAGGTCGTCGCCCAGGTCCGTGAGGGCCTTGAGACCGGCGACCACGCGGACCTGGAAGCTGAGGAAGGCAATCAGCTGGGCCAGGGCGATGATTTCGGGCGGCTGCAGGCCGGCGGCGAGCAGGGCGTCGATGCTGTGGCGGTCGCCTTCCACGGGCTTGTTCGTCAGCAGGGTGGCGAAGTGCTGCAGCGCGGCTTCGCGCGCGGGGTTGGACGGGGCCTTGTCGGCCAGCTGCGCCAGTTGCTGCGCATAGTGCTGCTGCAAGGCGGTGCTGCCGCTGAGTTCGCAGATGGTCTGTGCCACGCGCAGGCGCTCGCCCAGCGTCAGGCCGGGCAGGGCCGGGTCGAACAGACGGTCGTAGCTGCCTTGCGTGGCATCCACCACTTTGCCGCGCTGGTGGCGAATGGCTTTCACGGCGGGAAAGCGGTCCAGTTGGGCCAGGGCGTCGATCAGGTCCACGGAGGCGGGAGTGTGAAGTTCGGTCATGGAGAAAAAAGTGTGGGTTTAGCGACGGGCGGCGTGCGCGGCCGTGGCGTGGGCGAGGAAGGTCTGGACGGCGGCCCAGGATTGTTCGTCTGCCTGCGCATTGATCGCGGGCGTGCCGCCCGAGGTGCTCAGGCGCTTGGACACCGGGTGGGCGTAGACCAGTTGCGTGGTCGGCACATAGGGGAAGAGGATGGCATGGCCGCCGCCTTCCCAGTCATGGTGCTCCACGGGGAAGGGGTGCTTGCATGCAGCCAGGTGGTCCTTGACCATCTGGCTGTACAGGGACGAAGGCCAGGAGCCGTCATCGCTGGCCGACAGCAGCAGCACCGGGCCGTCAATGCGCTCCACGCGTATGCGTGCACGCTCTATGGCTTCGGGGTCTTGCAGCGCCGTGAGGATGGCGGCCGTGTGGCGGCGCGGCTCGGGGCCGTTGTCCCAGGGGTCCCAGCTGGCCGTGCGGTTGTGGTCCCAGATATTGACCAGCGGCTGGCCGCGGAAAATCCAGGCCGGACCATCGCGCCCGGTCGCGGGATTGCAGGCGTTCTGCGCACTGTGCACCACGGCGCCCGGCACATAGCCGATCACGGCCTTGACCAGGTCCGGGAACAGCGAGCCCAGCAGCAGCACCAGCTCGCCACCGCGCGACTGGCCGCTGAGCGCGACGAAGCCGTCCTTGGGGTGCAGCTCGCGGTGAATCCACTGCAGCGCGGTCTCGAAGTACTCCAGCGGCGTGTCCGAAATGAAGTCGGAGCGGCCTTCGCACTTGAAATAGCCCACGGCCAGCGCCGCGTAGCCGCGCGAAGCGTACAGCGCCGCGCGGGGCTCGTTGACGCCGCCGCCCGAGCCGTTGAGCACCATCACCACGGGGTGGGGTCCTGGCGTCGCTGGCGTGAACAGCGTGGCGGTGAGGCCGTCGTCGCGGATTTCGCGGCGCGTGACGCCTTCGGCCGCCAGTTGCTGCACGAAGTCGCCCGTGAGCACTTCGGCATCGTTCAGGACGGCGCGGACCTGCGTGGTGAGCGCCGTGCTGGGCTGCGCGGCAAACGGTTCGCGCGAAGCACCGGCGGTGACCGGGCTTTGCGACCAGACCAGGCCCATGGCCGCGACGCCGCTGTAGCTGCCGCTGAGGGGCGCGTCCCGCGTCAGATCGACGGTGCCGGCCGCATCGGCGACGAAGCGGGCCTCGGACGTCCATTCGACCTGCGGGCCGCGCACGGTACGGGTTTGCAGCGTGACTGACTGGCCCGGGGCCAGACCGCGCAGCGTGATGCTGCGCGGCACGTCGATCAGCGCCGTCTGCGGAGTGATCGTTAGCTGAGGGTGCATGGCGTCCAGCCCTTACTTGCCGGCGATGGGCGTGACCTGCAGCGCTGTGGTGCGGTCGCTGAGGATAGGCACGACTTTCAGGCCCTTCTTGGCGGCCCAGATGTTCTTGTAGTGGAACAGCGGGATCTGGCCCACGTCGTCGGTCACCAGCTTGGCTGCATGACGGTAGATGGCTTCGCGGCGCTTGGCGTCGAACTCGATGGTCGCGGCGTCCAGTGCCTTGTCCACGTTCTCGTTGCTGTAGCGGCCCCAGTTGTTCGCACCGCGGCCGGCCTTGGCATCGGTGGTGGCCAGGGTCTGCAGCAGACCGTAGCCGGCTTCACCCGTGCCGTTGCCCCAGGCGATGACGCTGACGGCGTAATCGTTCTTGCCGGCACGGCTGGCATACACCGACCATGGCACGACTTCCAGCTTGGTCTTCACGCCGATGCGCGTCCAGAACTGGGCCACGGCCTGCATGGCTTCGGGCGCTTGCGGGTAGCGATCGCCGGGCACGTGCACGGTGAGCTGGAAGCCTTCGGGGAAACCGGCGTCGGCCAGCAGCTTCTTGGCCTTTTCGGCGGAGTAGGGCGTGGCCGGAATGTCGGGGTTGTAGCCGAACGAGCCTTTGGGCATCCACTGGTTGGCTTCGGTGGCCGTGCCTTGCAGGATGCGGTCGGTGATCGCCTTGCGGTTGATGGCGATGCTCAGCGCTTCGCGCACGCGCTGGTCGCGCAGCGGGTTCTCGGCCAGCGGCTTGCCGGCGTTGTCGGCGATGAACTCGCTGCCGCCCTTGCGCAGGCTGGGCTGGATCAGCAGCGCGCGCAGTCCGGGGTATTCGTAGACGGCCACCGAAGGCGTCTTCTTGAGCTTGGCCACATCGGTCACGGCGACCTTGTCGATCACGTCGACATCGCCGGACAGCAAGGCGGCGGTGCGCGCCGCGCCGTTGTTGATGAAGCGGTAGGTTACCTTATCCCAGGGCTGGGCCGGGCCGTAGTAGCTGGGGCTGCGCTCCATCACGCTGCGGTCGCCGGGCGTGTAGGAGATGAATTTGTAGGGGCCGCTGCCGACCATGGCCTTGCCGGAGTTGTAGTCCTCGCTCTTGGACTGCGCGCCCACATGCTTGCTCACCACGTAGATCGAGGCAATTTCCAGCGGCAGCATGGGGTTGGGCACGGTGGTCTTGATGATGACCGTGTGGGCATCCTTGGCCGTGGTCGACTCCACGGTGCGCAGCGCGCCGCGGTAGGACGCCACCGAGCCCGGCACGTTGCGTGCACGCTCGAAGGAGAAAACGATGTCATCGGCGGTGAACGGCGTGCCGTCCTGCCACTTGATGTCCTTGCGCAGCTTGAATTCCCAGGTCTTGTCGTTGAGCGTCTTCCAGCTCTCGGCTAGGCCTGGATCGAGCTTGCCGCCGTCGCGCGAGTTCACCAGGGAATCCCAGAAATGCAAGGCCAGCGAGCGGTCGCCCGCATGGTTGTTGAGCTGCGGGTCGGCCGAAGAGATGGGATCGGCGAAACCGATGCGCAGATCCTTGGCGGAAGCGCCGGACACGGCCAGCAGGGCGGCCATGGCAATGGCGGAAAGGGAAGCAGTGTGCATGGTGGTTGCTTTCTCTCGGGAGTGGAAGTGGGAATGGGGAAAGAAATGGGCGAGTGACTGGGTGCTCAACGCATGTCGTTGAGGTGGCAGGCGCTCTGGTGCTGGATGGCAATGCCTTTGAGCCGCGGCACTTCCACGCTGCAGCGGGGCATGGCGTGCGGGCAGCGCGGGTGGAAGTGGCAGCCGCTGGGCGGGGCCATGGGGCTGGGGATCTCGCCGCGAATGGTCTGAAAGCTGGTGCGGCGGTGGTCCAGGCGCGGAATTTCCGCGAGCAAGGCCTGCGTATAGGGGTGCTGGGGGTTGGCAAACAGCTCGTCCACCGGCGCCGTCTCGACGATGCGGCCCAGGTACATCACGGCCACACGGTCGCACAGATGGCGGATCACGCCCAGGTCATGGCTGATGAACAGGTAGGCCAGGCCCAGCTCGTCACGCAGGTCCATGAACAGATTGAGAATCTGTGCCTGGATGGACACGTCGAGCGCGGCCACGGCCTCGTCGCAGACCAGCATCTTGGGTTGCACGGCCAGCGCCCGGGCAATGCCGATGCGCTGGCGCTGGCCGCCGCTGAACTGGTGGGGGTAGCGAAAGCGCAGGCGTGGGTCGAGCCCCGCACGTGCGAGCTGCTGGCAGACGTAATCGTCTTCGTGTTCCGCATCGACCAGGCCGTGCAGGCGCGCGGCTTCACCGACAATGCGGTTGACGCGCAGGCGCGGGTTCAGGCTGGACTGCGGGTCCTGGAAAATCATCTGTATGCCCAACTGGGCCTGCAGTGTCTCCTGGGCATTGAGCTGGGTGCGGTCCTTGCCCATCACCATGACCTTGCCGTCCGTGGGCGGCAGCAGGCCGGTGGCAATGCGGCCCAGCGTGGACTTGCCGCAGCCCGATTCGCCCACCAGTCCGACCACTTCGCCGGGGCGGACCTGCAGGTCCACGCCGTCAAGGGCATGGGTCACGACGGGCGGCTTCTGCAGGCCCAGCTTGCGCATCCATTGGCCCAAGGCCTTAGGCGGCGGGCGCTGGCCGAAGCGCTTGGTGATGCCCTGCAGGTCGAGCAGGGGGGCGGTGGTGTCGTTTGCGTTGCCGTTCATGCGGCGCTCCGGGAAAGGTCGGCAGCGGCTTCGGGAGTCGCTGCATTGGCCGGCGCCGCTCCGGGGAAGAAGCAGCGCACGGTATGTGCCGTGGCCGTCGCCGCCTGGCTCAGCGGCGGCTCAATGGTTTGCATGTCAGGCGGCTGCTGGCAGCGGGCCTGGGCGCGCGGGCAGCGCGGCGCGAAGGCGCAGCCGGGCGGCAGGTCCAGCAGATTGGGCGCCATGCCCGAGATCTGCTGCAGGCGGTGGCTTCGCTGGTTGGCGCTGGGCAGGCTGCCGATCAGGCCCTGGGTGTAGGGGTGCTGGGGGGTGTCCAGCACCGCGTCCACGCTGCCGTGCTCGACGATGCGGCCCGCGTACATCACGGCGATGTCATCGGCCAGGCCGGCAACCACCGACAAATCGTGGCTGATCCAGATCAGGGCCGTGCCGGTCTCGCGCACCAGTTGCTGCATTTCCGACAGGATCTGCGCCTGGATGGTGACATCCAGCGCCGTCGTGGGCTCGTCGGCGATGATCAGCTCGGGGCCGTTGAGCAGGGCAATGGCAATCGCCACGCGCTGGCGCATGCCGCCGGACAGCTGGTGGGGATAGGCCTTGAGGCGTTCGTGCGGGCTGGGAATGCCCATGCGCGCCAGCGTCTGGCGGCAGTGCTCCAAGGCTTCGGCCTTGCCCATCTTGCGGTGGGCATGGATGGTTTCCAGCATTTGCACGTCGATGCGCAGCACGGGGTTGAGCGTGGCCATGGGATCCTGAAAGATCATGGCGATGCGGTTGCCGCGAATGTTGCGCAGGGCGCGGGCGTCCAGCTGGGCCAGGTCCTGGCCGTTGAACAGCACCTGGCCCGAAACGATGCGGCCTGGCGCATCCAGCAGGCCCATGATGGAAAAGCCGGTCACGGATTTGCCGGAGCCGGACTCGCCGACCAGGCCCAGGACCTTGCCTTTTTCCAGGCGGAAGCCCACGCCGTTGACGACGGGCAGCACGCCTGCGCGCGTATCGAATTGGGTGTGCAGGTCCTTGACCTCGAGCACGGAGGCTGCCGTGGGCGGCAGCGAGGAGTTGTCTGAATCGTGGGGCATGGTGCGATTTTTATTTCTGCAGGCGCGGGTTGAGCACATCGCGCAGTTGGTCGCCGACCAGGTTGATCGCGACAATGGTCAGCAGCAGGGCGACACCGGGGAAGAAACTGATCCAGTATTCGTTGGACAGCAGGTATTGGTAGCCGTTGGAAATCAACAGGCCCAGCGAAGGCTCGGTGATGGGCACGCCCAGGCCGAGGAAGGACAGCGTGGCTTCCAGCGTGATGGCGCGCGCCACCTGCAAGGCGGCGATCACCAACAGCGGCGGCAGGCAGTTGGGCAGGATGTGGCCCAGCAGAATGCGCCACTGGGGCAGGCCCTGGCCGCGCGCGGCGTCCACATATTCGCGGCGGGTCTCGACCAGCGCCTGGCCGCGCGCCGTGCGGGCGTAGTAGGCCCACTCCACCAGCACCAGGGTCAGGATCACATTGCCGATGCCCTTGCCCATGTAGGCCAGGATCATCAAGGCCATCAGAATGGTGGGGAAGGACAGCAGCAGGTCGACCACACGCATGATCAGCGCGTCGACCTTGCCGCCGGCATAGGCAGCCGTCAGGCCGATCACGGTGCCGACCACGGCGGCGATGGCCGCCGAGCCCACGCCCACCAGCAGGCTGATGCGCAGTCCGTAGACGATGGCCGAGTACAGATCGCGGCCCTGGCCGTCCGTGCCCAGCCAGTAGGTGAAGCCATGCTCCGCGCTGGCCGTGCCTGGCGGCAGCCGCGCGTCGAGCACGTCCAGCTGCATCAGGTCGTAGGGGTTTTGCGGCGTGATGAACGGTGCGAGCAGCGCCATCAGAACGACGACCAGCAGCGCGACCAGGCCGATGACGGCCGGCTTGGAGCGCAGGAAGTCGTGGGCAATCTGGGCCCAGATCGATTGCACGCGGCCGGCATCGGCGCGGCCGGCGTCGGTGGGGGCCGCAGGAGAAACAACAGGAACTTGGCTCATTGGGCGGCCTCCAGGCGAACGCGGGGGTCCAGCAGTTTGTAGAGCAAGTCCACGATCAGGTTGAGGGTCACGAAAATCACGACAACCACCATCAGATAGGCGACGACGACGGGGCGGTCCAGCGAATTGATGCTGTCCAGAATCAGCTTGCCCGCACCCGGCCAGGCAAAGATCGACTCCGTCACCACGGCGTAGGCAATGGTCGAGCCCAGCTCCAGGCCCAGCACGGTCACCAGCGGAATCAAGGTGTTGCGCAGCACGTGCATGCACATCACGCGGGATTCAGACAGGCCTTTGGCGCGCGCGAACTTGACGAAATCCTGGGGCAGGACTTCGCGCACGCCGGCGCGCGTCAGGCGCAGCACCAGCGAGATCTTGAACAAGGCCAGATTGAAGGCCGGCAGTATCAGATGGTGCAGGCCGTCGAGCGTCAGGAACGACCACTCTATGCCGAACAGGCTGCGCGTTTCGCCGCGGCCGCTCGAAGGCATCCAGCCCAGCTGCACGCTGAACACCATGATCAGCATCAGGGCCACCCAGAACGCCGGCAGGGAGAAGCCCAGGATGGAGCCGCTCATGAGAATCTTGGACAGGGGGCTGTCCGGCTTCATGCCCGCATACAGACCCAGCGGCACACCCAGCACGATGGCCATGGCCAGCGCTCCCACGGCCAGCTCCAGCGTGGCGGGCAGGCGGTCCAGGATCAGCGTGATGGCCGGTTCGTTGTAGACAAAGCTCGTGCCCAGATCGCCTTGCAGCGCGTTCTTCAGAAAGCTGAAGTACTGCTGCAGCAGAGGCTGGTCCAGGCCCAGGTGGGCAATGGCTTCCAGGCGCTCCTGCTGGTTCAGGTCTTCACCGATCAGGATGTCAATGGGGCTGCCAATGGCATGCAGGCCCGCGAAGACGATGACCGTCATGGCCAGCACCACCAGCAGTGCCTGGCCGATACGGCGCAGCAGCCAGGCGATCATGCTGTCACCTCGTCATAGGGAGGCAGGGGCGAATCCACCCATTCGTGGCCTTCGAGTTCGGGTTCGCTGTAGCGTTCCATGGCCGCATAGTGCACGGCAATGTCTTCGGCGTACAGTGCGCCGGCCAGGCCCTGGGACAGGCGGCGTGCGCCGTCGCTGATCTGCGGGATGTCGCCCGAGACCGTGCCCAGGGACAGGGCCGCGGGGTAGCTGAAGCAGTGGATGCGCTCCAGGCCGGGGCAGCTGCCCGGCGTCTTCTCCTGGAATTCGAACAGCTGGCCCAGGTCCGGTGAGCGCTCCAGCTCGCTGTCTTCCTGGCCTGGCGGCGGCGTGAAGCGGTCCTGCCACAGGCGTACATGGGGGGCGAAAGGCGCGAATTCGGGGCGCAGTTCCCAGTCGGGGCGAAAGCCGGTGCAAAACACGATGAAGTCCGCAGCGATGGGGCCTTGGGAGGTGTCTATGCGCAGCTTGCCGTCGGCACGCAGTTGCACGTTCTCGATGCCCGCACCCAGGTGGAAGAAGGCATTGCTGTGTTGCGACACGCGCAGCGTGCTGCCTTGCGGCGGCGGCACCTGCTGGCGGTTGATGTAGTTGCGCAGCTGCCATTTCCAGGCGTCGGGCAGGCGCGGAAAGCCGTGGGCGGCGCCGGGGTTGCCCGCGCCCTTGCCCTTGTTGATCGTGGGCAGTTCCTTGCGGCGGATCAGCAGGTGCACGGCGGCGGCGCCGTTTTCCAGCGCCGTGGCGGCACTGTCCATGGCCGAGGCGCCACCGCCCACGACCACCACCTGCTTGCCCGCGAAGGCCGCGTCGTCCCAGCGGTCGGACGAATGGGCCCAGCGGTCGCGCGGCAACTGGTGTGCCACTTCGGGCACCCAGGGGCCGCCCAGGCCGTCGCGGCCCGTGGCCAGCACGATGTGGCGGGCCAGCACGCTGTAGGCGCGGTCTGCGTTGTGCGTATCGACCAGGTCCAGCTGTGCCAACTGGTCGGCACGCGGGCGCACGGCCACCACGCGCTGGCCGTTGTGCAGCACCACGCCCGTGGTCTGGCGGTACCAGCGCAGATAGTCCATCCACTGCAGGCGGGGAATCTTGTCGAGCACGGCCCAGGCCTCTTCGCCCCACTGGGCTTCAAACCAGGCACGGAAGGTCAAGGCCGCGAAGCCCAGGGCCGGGCCGGTCAGCTCCTTGGGCGAACGCAGCGTCTCCATGCGCGCCGTCGTGGCCCAGGGGCCTTCATAGCCTTCGGGGTTCTGGTCGAAAATCTGCGCGCGAATGCCCAGGTGCTGCAGCGCCGTGGTCAGCGCGAGGCCGCCCATGCCGCCACCGACCACCGCGACGTCCAGCACGGGCTGGCCTTCATGGGTGATGGCGGGCGTCCAGTTCTTGGACGGCAGGGCCAGCAATTGCAGATCGCGCTGAAAGCGCGCCTGCAGCGCGGCAAGGCCGGCGTTCGGGGCCAGCGAAGGAAAGGAGGGGGGGAGCAAACTGTTCATGGGGTAGGCGTTGCTTTGCGTCCAGGACGGGAAATCGGGCTTGCCTGAGGCAAGGAAAGTGAAGGGGCGCAGACGTCGGCCATGGCCTGGGCGTCGTGCAGACGGCACTGGTCCAGCGAGGCTGCGGTCAGGCGCAGCGCTTCGAGCAGGATCAGGGCCGATGCGGAGGGGGATTTTCCCTGGGCGCTGATGGCGCCGAAGTGGAAAGGAATCTGTACATCCAGATCGCGATAGACCAGGCCCTGCACGGGCGCGCCCAGCAGGGTCATGGGGTCCAGAATGGCCACGCCCAGTCCGGCGCGCACCAGCGCCTGGGCGTTGATCGAGGAATTGGTTTCAATGCCGGCCTGCAGCCCCGGGGCATCGGCACCGCGCAGGGCGGCATCGATGTGCTGCTTGAGCCGGTGCGGATTGTGCATGCCGATGACGCGTTCCTGGGCCAGGGCCTGGAGAGGGATCACGTCCAGGGCGGCGAGCGCATGGTCGGCACGCACGACGGCCTTGCAAGGCACTTCGGCGACCCAGTGCACGGTGATTTGCTGGTGGTCCAGCGGCAGGCTGCAGACGCCGATGTCGGCCATGCCATGGAGCACGTCGCTGACGACGTTTTCAGGGCGCATGGACAGCAGTTCGATCTTGCTCACGGCAAGGGCCGCGTGGCATTGCGCCAGCGCCGGAGTGACCACGCCCAGAGAAAGCGCTGGCGTCGCGGAGATCAGGAGCGGAGGGGCCGCCACTTCGGACGCGCGCTGCGCATGCTGCTGGATGCGGCGCACGCCGTTGACGATGCGCTCGGCTTCCTCATAGAGCACATAACCGAGCTGCGTGGGCGAGACCTTGGGGCCGTTGCGGTGCAGCAGCGCTCCGCCCAGATGGGCTTCCAGCTCTTGAATCTGCCGCGTAATGGCGGGCTGCGAGCGCTCCAGCAGCTTGGCAGCACCCGTGATGCTTCCAATCGTCATTACCGCAACAAAGGCTTCAAGCTGGCGTATGTCCATGCGCATTCATACTATGCAAAGTACGAATGATGACGCATCAGGCATGCATTTGTGAAATACTAAATTGGTATTTGCTTATGAGTATCCCGTAGTTTCAGGCACAAGCTATCGAGGCACGAACTCGATACCTGTGCGTTGCACCAGTTCCGCGTAGCTGATCGGGGCGCTGACGCGTCGCATGGGCACGTTGGCCTGCCAGTGGGCCCAGCTCTGGCCGTTGCTGGCGTCATACACCAGCTTGAAGAAATATTTCGGAACATGGACTGCGCCTGGGCCGATGACGGGCGTGGGTTCGACAAACACCGGGCCCGTGAAAACATAGACATCGGCCTGTGCGCGCAGCACGTATCTGCGCGTGTCCTTCTCGATGTCGTTCCAGGCGCCGCCATTGAGCTGCTCATCCTGGGGCGCCATATTGGCCAGGCTGAAGCTCTGGGCCATGGCATCGGGGCTGTTCATGTCGCCGGCCGGCGCCATGTGGCCCCGCGTATAGCCGGACCGCCGGTAATCGTCCAGTTCGGCACGCTCCTCGCTGGGCAGCCGGACATCCGAGAAAAAATGCTTGCTGCGTCGCTGGTTGTTCGCTTGCATGAGCATCGAGCGGTTCAGGTGCTGCACGACAAACACCGGGGTCTTGGTCTGGCCGCTGTGCAGGACGGCAAAAGCGCTGTAGCACAGCTCGCGCAGCTGGGGCGCCTCGGGCACGACGGGCGGCAAGCCGGCGGGAAAGAAGTGCTTGCATTGCGAGAACTCGGTCGACAGGCGGGCGGAAATGCGCCCATCGCCGACGGCTTGCAGACTGAAGACGGCGCTGGCGACGAGCACGCAAAGGCGCGGTGCCGTGGAGTGAAAACGTACACGCATAGGGCTCCTGCTGGGTTGACGGTGAGGGAATGGCGGCAGCTCACTTCTTGCGCGATTTGCGCCCGCTGCCGGGCCGCTTGTTGACGGTGGTCCTGGCAATGCATTGCGCGCTGGACCCGCGCTTGGGCTTTCACTGTGCCTGTGCGGCACGGCAGGGCAAGCCGGGCAAGAAAGACAGCGGCTGTAGGCGTGGGCGGCCTGGAGGCTAAGGAGCGGAGGACTCCGCCATGCGTTGCAGCCAATCCGAGAAGGCCTGCAGCATGGCCGAAGGGGGCTGGGCGGGCGTGATCAGGTAATAGCTGCGCTCACGGCGCAGCGATACGGAGCAGGCCACGACCAGATCGCCGCGAGCGAGCTCGGCTTCGACCAGCATGGGCGGAATCAGCGCCACGCCCATGCCATGGGCCGCAGCCACGGCCAGCATGGAAAACAGCTCATAGCGCGGCCCGTCCAGCGCGCGCGGGGATGCCACGCCCGCGGCCTGGAACCACTGCTGCCAGCCGTAAGGCCGTGTGCTTTGCTGCAGCAGCGGCAATTGCGCGATGGATTCGGGGGCAACGGTCTGCCAGGCGCGCCCCCGGCCCCGCTGGGCGGCCTGGGCCAGCAGCCCCGGGCTGCACATGGGCACGACCTGCTCATCCATCAGCCATTGGGCCGCGATGCCAGGCCATTGGGACACCTGTTCGGGCGTACCGGCGTACAGCGCAGCGTCGAAGCCCGTATCGGCGAAGAGAAAAGGGCGGGTCCGGGTATCGATGTGCACGGTGATGCCCGGGTGCTCCTTGGCCAGCAGGGGCAGGCGGGGCAGCAGCCAGCGTGTGGCGAACGTGGGCACGGCTGCCAGGCTCAGCGTGCCGCCTTCTCCCTGGCGGGCCATGATGTCCAGCGTGTCGCGCTCCATGCCTTGCAGCCAGCCGCGAACCTTTCGGGCATAGGAGGTGCCCGCGGGCGTCAGCTCCACGCCGTGGCGCGTGCGTCTAAACAAGGCCACGCCGACGAATTCCTCCAGCGCGATGATCTGGCGGGAGACGGCACTCTGTGTCAGCGCCAGCTCCTGGGCGGCACGCGTATAGCTTTCATGGCGGGCGCAGGCCTCAAAGCAGGTCAGGGCTTGGGTGGAGGGGATGGCGCGGCGCATGGATGAAGCGATCTGGGTAGGGGAGCGTGAGGATTAGGCCATAGAACGGCGGCGACCAAGCAGGGCGAGCAGGCGGGATTGTCCATGACGGAGACCGCGCGGAGTAGACCTTTCAAGCTTCGCCCAAGTGCCCAAAGCGGTATGCGGTGCTTGATAATGACCCATTGAATCCAGCTTACATGAATCATGCAGCATCGCTTTTCACTGAATGAAGAGAAATAACAGAGCTTCGCTCAACAGAAGAGGGGGCGGCAGGGCCCATTTTCCCTGGTCTTGCCTCGTTTGAGCGGTTGAAGCCGATCGGAAAAGCGCCTTGGCAAGGCCTGGGCCGGGACCTGCGCGTCCTTGGTTGGCTAGAACGGCCGTGCGCTCTGCGTCAACAGCGACCTGGCCTCGGTCGTCACCAGATCACGCAGGTGCAGCAAGCCATTGGTGTTCTTCAAGCCGGCCCGCTCGACCACTTCGGGCAGGGCCATGCCGGCATTGAGCCAGCGCACGATGGCGGTGTTGCGCACGATCTGCGGGCCCAGGCGTGCCGGGGTGGGCAGGCCTGCGGATTGGGCAGCTTGCGCCAAGGTCTTGGTGACCAGATGCAGCAGGGTGTGGTTCGACAGCATGGGCGATTTGCGCGAGCAGAACAGCGAGGCTTCGCCTTGCATGGAAGGGTAGTGCGAACGTGCCTTCAGCCAGTGCGCCAGGGCGCGGGCCAGGGAGTCGCTGATCGCCAGTGTGCGCTGCTGGTTTTCGCGCAGGCCGTCGATGTGCATGGCCACAATGCGCGCGTCGGCGTTGGTTTCGGCGGGATCGCTGTAGAGCACGCTGTCCAGGTGCAGCATCCGCAGCTCTTCGGGCGCCAGGCCCAGCTCGAATAACAGCATCAGCACGGCGCGGTCACGCGCGCCTATCAAGTCGTCGCCGGCTGGAATGCTGGCGATTCCCGCCTGCCACATGGCTTCCGACAGGATGGCCCCCTTGGGATCTTCGCTGGGCGGGCGCTCGGCGGCCGCCACGGCATGCACCGGGTTGGATGCCAGCCAGCCCTGGAACAAGGCATGGTCGTAGACCCGGTCCAGCACCCGCCAATAGCGCCGCCGCGTGATGTCGCTGACTTTGCGCCCCTTGGCCGTTTGCGGGATGTGGTTGATGAAGTGCAAGACCTGTACGGGCGTGGCTTCCTGCCAGGGCACTGCCGCCACGGGCTGGCCTTGGCCGTCTAAATGCGCCTGCAGGAATTTGCACCAGGCGCCCCAGATGAAGCGATAGGGCTTGGCGGCCTCGGCGGTCAGCGGCGCCCAGGGGTCGGTGCTGCGGCCGTGAAGCCAGTGTTCGAACAGCTCGCTCGCGCTGGGCATGGCGAGGGCAGGGGAGGCGACACTGGAATCGGGGTTGGCAAAAGAGGACATGGCCGGGCCATTGTCGCAGCTCTCCAGGCGCTGAACTACAGCCCGTTCGCCGGCGAGGACAGGGTGGATTCGCCGTCGTTCTGCGGGGGGCGCGCGCCCATGGAGGTGTAAGCCAGACCATGGCCGCCGTCTGATGGCCCGGGCGGCGTATAGCGGCGGTACTGGTTTTTCCCGCGCTGCTTGGCTTCGTACATCGCGCGGTCGGCCTGCGCCAACAGTTGATCGGGCGTTTGGGCATCCAGAGGGAAAATGCTCATGCCTATGCTGGCCGTGACGCAGGCGGTGCCATGGGGCAGCTGAACCGGCTGGCCGATGACTGTCAGCAGACGCTCAATCATGGCTTCGGTTTGCTGCGCAGTGTTCCAGTCGCCCAGCAGCAGAATGATTTCGTCGCCACCGACACGGGCGGCGGTGTCTTCACCGCGCAGCACGGCGCGGATCCGGTTGCCCAGTTCGCACAGCAGCAAATCGCCATCGGCGTGGCCCATCTGGTCGTTGACCTGCTTGAAGCCATCCAGATCGACATACACCACGGCCAGCATGGTCTTCTGGCGGTTCGCGCTATGGATGCCTTGGGCCAGACGGTCGTTGAGCAGGCGGCGATTGGGCAGCCCGGTCAGGCCGTCGTACAAGGCAATTTGCTCGAGCTCCCGCTCATGGGATTTCTCCAGGGTGACGTCGGTAACCACCACGATGTAGTGCTGCGGGCGTTGGTGGTCGTCGAGGACGGCGGAAATCGACATGTGGTGAATCACCTTGAGGCCGGCGGCGTCCAGGGCCTCGATTTCGCCTTGCCAATGGGTGCTTTTCGCCACCACGCGGCGCACGGCTTCGAAATCCGGGCTGAAGGCGTCCGCTGGATACAGATCTTCCAGGGAACGGCCTCGGCAATGGGCCAGTGTCAAGCCGCTCATGCGCAGATAGGCGGGGTTCAGATCCACGGTCCGCATATGGGCGTCCAGCACCAGAATGCCTTCATAGCTGTGCTCGAAAACGCTGGCCGCGATGCGCAAACGGGTCTCGGTTTTCTTGCGCTCGCTCAAATCGGTCACGAAGCCCACGAACAGCAGCGCATCCGGGGTCTCCACCTTCTTCAAGGACATCTTGAGCGGCAGGTGGCGGCCACTTTTGTGCAGGCCCAGCACTTCGCGGCCCAAGCCCATCATGCGCGCCTCGCCCGATTGGCGGTAGCGTTCAATATAGCCGTCGTGCTGCTCAGCCAAAGGAGAGGGCATGAGCATGCTGACATTGCGGCCCAGCGTTTCGGCCGCCGTCCAGCCGAAAATGGCTTCGGCCGCAGGGTTGTAGGCCTGGATGCAGCCCTTGTGATCTATGGTGATGATGCCGTCGACGGCCATGTCGACCATGGATTGCAGGCGCTGTTCATTCGACTCCACGCGTTGCCACAGGGCGCGGTAGCGCAGCAGGCCGGTGAGCAAGGCGATGGCGCCCATGACGGCGAAGGTGGCCAGCGCCACCGTCATGGCCAGGGTGCGCACGCCCGAAGTGTCCGGGCCTTCGATCATGGCGGGTGTGCCCACAAACCGCGCGGCCGCCATGGCCGTGTAATGCATGCCGGCAATGGCCGCGCCCATCAACAGGGCCGAGACCAGCTTGGTCAGCCAGTACGGCCAGCTGAGTTTCTCGTGCAGCGCAAAGCGTGTCCACAGAGCCAGGATGGACAGGGCCACCGCCACCAGCAGCGAGGCGGCAAACCAGGCGGGGTCGTAGCGCAGAAGCGGGGCCATCTGCATGGAGGCCATGCCGCTGTAGTGCATGGCGCCAATGCCCACGCCGACCCACAGGCCGCCGATGAGCAGCGACTGGCTATTGGTTTGGGCGCGGGATAGAACCTTCAGGGCAATCCAGGAGGCCAGCAAGCTGGGCGCCATGGAGATCAAGGTCAGGCCCAGGTCGTAGCGCACGGTCAGGCACAGGTCAAAGGCCAGCATGCCGACAAAATGCATGGCCCAGATGCCGCTGCCCAGAACCAGGCTGCCGCTGAGCAGGGCAATCTGGTGGGCCAGCCCCTTGGAGGCCTGGGCAACGGTCGCCAGGCGCAGGGCAACGCCAGAACTGACCACGGCAATGAGAATGGACAATACGACAAGCCAAGCATCACTGCGTCCCTCCAGCAGTTGGGCAGAGCCCGCCTGGCTGAGGAAAAAACCGTCCAGCATTTGTGCCTTCCTGGGGTCTGATCGCCCTGTTAATGCCACCCAATGGCTGTCGCCTTTGCCTCCAGGTTGGCACAGAGCAATGCCTTGTTGCGCGTTTGCGGCCAAGGCTCATAACCCATTTTTGCCAACTTGTCTGTGGGCATTCCTGCCGTCTGCATGTCGTCCAGTGGGTTTATAGCACTGATCATTTCATTGACGAAACAGGTGGTTGTCCCGTGGATGTCAATAAATGCTACTGAATCGTGGCCGTCAATCCATTGGCGAAATGCAGCTGCATGGTTTGGCGCGCTCGCTCGGCATCCCGGGCCAGCAAGGCCTGCAAGATGGCCGCATGTTCGCTTAGCGACTCTTCGATGCGCCCTTGCTTGAACAGCGACTTGTGGCGGTTGAGCTTCATCACCTTGCGCAGGTCGGCCACGACCTGGTCCGACCAGCGGTTGTTGGCCAGCGCCAGCAGCCGCATGTGAAAGCGTTCGTTGATCGCAAAGAACTGCTGGGCATCGCCCACCTGTGCCTCCAGTTCGATGTGCAAGGCGCGCAGCGTTGCGAGCTCGGCATCGCTGGCGGTGACCGCCACCACGGCCGCTGCATCGCTTTCCAGCAAGGCCAGCAGGTGATAGACATCGCGCACATCCTTGGTCGATACTTCGGTCACATAGGCGCCACGGCGCACTTTCATGGTGACCAGACCTTCGGCGGCAAGGACTTTGAGGGCTTCGCGCAAAGGCGTACGGCTGATGCCGAACTCCTGAGCGATCTTGAGTTCGTCGATCCAGGTGCCAGGCTCCAGCTCGTGCTGGAAGATCTGCTGGCGCAATTGCTCGGCAACCTGCTGGTAGAGAGCGGCGGGGGCTAGGGTAATCACTGACATGAATGGTGAATTGTAGCCGGTGAAAATTTTGAATTCATAATTATGAATCATGTACACTTTGCCGGTCATAACCTACCGTGGTCTCACCGATGGACAAGCCAACAGATATGCGCCAAGCGCCGGCAAATGCCGCTGAACCTGAATTTGCCTCCGCTGATCTGAACGCCTGGGCCAAGGCGGCAGCCAAATCCGCCCCTGGTGGCGATGTCCAGGCCCTGAACTGGATCACCCCCGACGGCATTACCGTCAAGCCCCTGTACACGGCGCAGGATACCGAGCATCTGCGCCATACGAATACGCTGCCGGGCTTCGAGCCCTATCTGCGCGGCCCCCAGGCCACGATGTACGCCGTGCGCCCCTGGACGATTCGCCAATACGCAGGTTTCTCCACCGCCGAAGAATCCAATGCCTTCTACCGCAAGGCCCTGGCCGCGGGCGGGCAGGGCGTGTCGGTGGCTTTCGATCTGGCCACGCACCGCGGCTATGACTCTGACCATCCACGCGTGACCGGCGACGTGGGCAAGGCCGGCGTGGCCATCGACTCGGTCGAGGACATGAAGATCCTGTTCGACCAGATCCCGCTGGACAAGGTGTCGGTCTCCATGACCATGAACGGCGCGGTGCTGCCGGTGCTGGCCGGCTATGTCGTCGCGGCCGAAGAGCAGGGCGTGCGTCAGGATCAGCTCTCGGGCACGATCCAGAACGACATCCTCAAAGAATTCATGGTGCGCAACACCTATATCTACCCGCCCAAACCGTCGATGCGCATCATCGGCGACATCATCGAGTACACGAGCGCGAACATGCCCAAGTTCAACTCGATCTCGATTTCCGGCTACCACATGCAGGAAGCCGGCGCCAACCAGGCGCTGGAACTCGCGTTCACTCTGGCCGACGGCAAGGAATATGTGAAGACGGCAACGGCCAAGGGCATGGACGTGGATGCGTTCGCCGGCCGCCTGTCCTTCTTCTGGGCCATCGGCATGAATTTCTACCTGGAAATCGCCAAGATGCGCGCGGCCCGCCTGCTGTGGTGCCGCATCATGAAGGAATTCGGCGCGAAAAGCCCCAAGAGCCTGATGCTGCGCACCCACTGCCAGACTTCGGGCTGGTCGCTGACCGAGCAGGACCCCTACAACAACGTGGTGCGCACCACCGTGGAAGCCATGGCCGCGGTGTTTGGCGGCACCCAGTCGCTGCACACCAACAGCTTCGACGAAGCCATTGCCCTGCCCACCGAGTTCTCCTCGCGCATTGCACGCAACACCCAGCTGATCATCCAGGAAGAAACGCATATCCCCAGCGTGATCGACCCCTGGGCCGGTTCCTACATGATGGAAAAGCTGACCCAGGACATGGCCGATGCGGCCTGGGCCATCATCGAGGAAGTCGAAGCCATGGGCGGCATGACCCAGGCCGTGGACAGCGGCTGGGCCAAGCTCAAGATCGAGGCCGCCGCCGCGGAGAAGCAGGCGCGCATCGATTCGGGCAAGGATGTGATCGTCGGCGTCAACAAGTACAAGCTGGACAAGGAAGATCCCATCGACATCCTGGAGATCGACAACGTCAAGGTGCGTGACGGCCAGATCGAACGCCTCAACAAGATCAAGAAGGAACGCGATTCCGCCAAGGTGCAGCAGGCCCTGGACGCGCTCACGGCTGCGGCCGAAAGCGGCGAAGGCAATCTGCTGGACCTGTCCATCCAGGCCGTGCGCTTGCGCGCCACGGGCGGCGAAGTCAGCGACGCGCTGGAAAAAGTCTACGGCCGCCACCGCGCCGATACGCAGAAGGTGACCGGCGTCTACGCCGCTGCCTACGACTCGGCCGAAGGCTGGGACAAGCTCAAGAGCGAAATCAACACCATGGCCGATCAGCTGGGCCGCCGCCCACGCGTGATGATCGCCAAGCTGGGCCAGGACGGGCACGACCGCGGCGCCAAGGTCGTGGCCACGGCGTTTGCCGATCTGGGCTTTGACGTGGATATGGGCCCGCTGTTCCAGACACCCGAAGAGTGCGCGCGCCAGGCGATCGAGAACGACGTGCACGCCGTGGGCGTATCGACCCTGGCCGCGGGCCACAAGACCCTGGTACCGGCCATCATTGCCGAGCTCAAGAAGCAGGGCGCCGACGACATCATCGTGTTTGTCGGTGGCGTGATTCCCGCCCAGGACTACGACTTCCTCTACGAAGCCGGCGTCAAGGGTGTCTACGGTCCAGGCACGCCCATTCCCGCCAGCGCCAAGCATGTGCTGGAGCAGATCCGTCAGGCCACCGGCATTTGAGGCGCATCGGGAATGACTCCTTCCGAGTTGCAAGAAGGCATTCTGCACGGCAACCCTGCCGTGCAGCGACGTGCCATGGCCAAGGCCATCACCTTGCTCGAATCCACACGGGCGGACCACCGCGCCCAGGCTGACACGCTGCTCACCGGTTTGCTGCCGCACACCGGCAAGGCGTTTCGGCTGGGCATCAGTGGCGTGCCCGGCGTCGGCAAATCCACCTTCATCGAGACCCTGGGCCTTTATCTGATCGCCCTGGGCCACCGGGTGGCCGTGCTGGCCATCGATCCGTCCTCCACGGTGTCGGGCGGCTCCATCCTCGGCGACAAGACGCGCATGGAGCATTTGTCGGTCCATCCCCAGGCCTATATCCGGCCCAGCCCGTCCAGCGGAACGCTGGGCGGCGTGGCCGAGAAGACGCGCGAAGCCATGCTGGTCTGCGAAGCCGCGGCCTATGACGTGGTGATCGTCGAGACCGTGGGTGTGGGCCAGAGCGAGACCGCCGTCAACGGCATGACCGACATGTTCGTGCTGCTGCAATTGCCCAATGCGGGCGATGACTTGCAGGCGATCAAGAAAGGGGTGATGGAGCTGGCCGACCTGGTGGTGATCAACAAGGCCGACATCGACAAGAACGCGGCCACACGGGCCGAAGCACAAATCACTTCCAGCCTGCGCCTGCTGGGCATGCATGGCAGCCCCGACCACGCGGCCCAGGGTGCGCTGTGGCAGCCGCGCGTGCTGCAGATCAGTGCCTTGCTGGGCCAGGGCCTGGAGCCCTTCTGGCAGGCCGTGACCCAGTTCCGGCAGATGCAGACGGCCAACGGCCGCCTGGCAGCGCGCCGCGAAAAGCAATCCCTGTCCTGGATGTGGGAGCGCATCGACTACGGCCTCAAGCAGGCATTTCGCCAGCATCCACAGGTACAGGCCATGCTGCCGCAGACGATAGAGGCGGTGGCCCAGGGCCGACTGCCCGCGTCGACGGCGGCGCGCAACCTGCTTTCCATACAGGCGCACAACGCCATTCCTTGAGCGCCGCAACAAGCGCATTCAGCAACCCATCCTAAGAACCGCAGGCGTCCCCTGGGCGCGGCGATGACTGAGAAAGTGAGACAACCATCATGCAAGACATTCTCGAGCGACTCGAAAGCAAGCGCCAGCAGGCGCGACTGGGCGGTGGACAAAAGCGCATCGACGCGCAGCACAAGAAAGGCAAGCTGACGGCGCGCGAGCGCATCGAGTTGCTGCTCGACGACGGCACGTTCGAAGAATGGGACATGTTTGTCGAGCACCGCTGCACCGACTTCGGCATGGAAGACAACAAGATCCCGGGCGACGGCGTGGTCACGGGCTACGGCATGATCAACGGCCGCCTGGTGTTTGTCTTCAGCCAGGATTTCACGGTGTTTGGCGGCGCTCTGAGCGAAACCCAGGCCGAGAAGATCTGCAAGGTGATGGATCAGGCGATGAAGGTCGGCGCTCCGGTGATCGGCCTCAACGATTCGGGCGGCGCGCGCATCCAGGAAGGCGTGGCCAGCCTGGGCGGCTATGCCGACGTGTTCCAGAAGAACGTGCTGGCCAGCGGCGTGGTGCCGCAGATCAGCATGATCATGGGCCCCTGCGCCGGCGGCGCCGTGTACTCGCCTGCCATGACCGACTTCATCTTCATGGTGAAAGACTCCTCGTACATGTTCGTGACCGGCCCCGAAGTGGTCAAGACCGTCACGCACGAGGAAGTCACGGCCGAGGAACTGGGCGGTGCCATCACCCACACCACCAAGAGCGGCGTGGCCGACATGGCGTTCGACAACGACGTCGAAGCGCTGATGATGCTGCGCCGGCTGTACAACTACCTGCCGCTGAACAACCGCGAAAAGGCCCCGATCCGCGCGACCACCGATCCGGCCGACCGCGCCGACCGTTCGCTCGACACCCTGGTGCCCGAGAACCCGAACAAGCCCTACGACATGAAGGAGCTGATCGCCAAGACGGTGGACGACGGCGACTTCTTCGAGCTGCAGCCCGACTACGCCAAGAACATCATCATCGGTTTCGCCCGCATGGCCGGCCAGACCGTGGGCATTGTCGCCAACCAGCCCCTGGTGCTGGCCGGCTGCCTGGACATCAAGAGCTCGATCAAGGCCGCGCGCTTCGTGCGCTTTTGCGATGCCTTCAGCATTCCCGTGCTGACCTTTGTCGACGTGCCCGGCTTCATGCCCGGCACCAGCCAGGAATACGGCGGCATCATCAAGCACGGCGCCAAGCTGCTCTACGCCTACGCCGAAGCCACGGTGCCCAAGATCACCATCATCACCCGCAAGGCCTATGGCGGCGCGTATGACGTGATGGCTTCCAAGCACCTGCGCGGCGACGTCAATCTGGCCTGGCCGCAGGCCGAGATTGCCGTCATGGGCGCCAAGGGCGCGGTGGAAATCATCTTCCGCGAAGACAAGAACGACCCGCAAAAGCTCGCCGCGCGCGAAGCCGAGTACAAGGCCCGTTTCGCCAACCCCTTTGTCGCCGGCGCACGCGGCTTCATCGACGACGTGATCATGCCGCACGAGACGCGCAAGCGCATCTGCCGCAGCCTGACCATGCTGCAGAACAAGCAGCTCGAGAACCCGTGGCGCAAGCACGGCAATATTCCGCTCTAAGAACAATAGCGCCAGGAAAACCCATCATGTTTACCAAGATTCTGATTGCCAACCGCGGCGAAATCGCCTGCCGCGTGATCGCCACCGCCCGCAAGATGGGCATCGCCACCGTGGCCGTGTATTCCGACGCGGACAAGGAAGCGCGCCACGTGCAGCTGGCCGACGAGGCCGTGCACATCGGTGCCGCGCCCAGCCGTGAGTCCTATCTGCTGGCCGACAAGATCATTGCCGCCTGCAAGCAGACCGGCGCCCAGGCCGTGCACCCCGGCTATGGTTTTCTGAGCGAAAACGAAGCCTTTGCCAAGCGTGTCGAAGAAGAAGGCATCATCTTCATCGGCCCCAAGCACCACGCCATCGCGGCCATGGGCGACAAGATCGCGTCCAAGAAGCTCGCCGCCGAAGCGAATGTCAACACCATTCCCGGCTACAACGACGCCATCGCCGGCGCCGAGCAGGCCGTGGAAATTGCGCGTGGCATCGGCTATCCCGTGATGATCAAGGCCAGCGCCGGCGGCGGCGGCAAGGGCTTGCGCGTGGCCTTCAACGACAAGGAAGCTTTCGAAGGCTTTACCAGCTGCCAGAACGAAGCGCGCAACAGCTTTGGCGATGACCGCGTGTTCATCGAAAAATTCGTCGAGGAACCCCGCCACATCGAAATCCAGGTGCTGGGCGACGGCCACGGCAACGTGGTCTTCCTCAACGAACGCGAGTGCTCCATCCAGCGCCGCCACCAGAAGGTGATCGAGGAAGCGCCGTCGCCCTTCATTTCCGATGAAACCCGCCAGGCCATGGGCGCCCAGGCCGTGGCGCTGGCCAAGGCCGTGCAATACCAGAGCGCGGGCACGGTGGAATTCGTCGTCGGCAAGGACCAGTCGTTCTATTTCCTGGAAATGAACACCCGCCTGCAGGTCGAGCACCCGGTGACCGAAGCCATCACCGGCCTGGACCTGGTCGAGCAGATGATCCGCGTGGCGGCCGGCGAGAAGCTGGCCTTCACGCAGGCCGAAGTCCGCCGCGACGGCTGGGCCATCGAATGCCGGATCAACGCCGAAGACCCGTTCCGCAGCTTCCTGCCTTCCACCGGTCGCCTGGTGCGCTTTCAGCCGCCCGCCCAAACCATGTGGCAGGCCGACACCGAGCACCTGTACGGCGTGCGCGTGGACACCGGCGTCTATGAAGGCGGCGAGATCCCGATGTTTTATGACTCGATGATCGCCAAGCTCATCGTCCACGGCAAGGACCGCAACGAGGCCATCGCCAAGATGCGCGAAGCGCTCAACGGTTTCGTGATCCGCGGCATCAGCTCGAACATCCCGTTCCAGGCAGCGCTGCTGGCCCACCCCAAGTTCATCGCCGGCGACTTCAACACCGGCTTCATCGCCGAGCACTACCGTGACGGCTTCCACGCCGAGGACGTGCCGCACAGCGATCCGCAGTTCCTGGTGGCCCTGGCCGCCTACATGAACCGCCGCTACCGCGAGCGCGCTTCGACCATCACCGGCCAGCTCCAGGGCCATGAAGTGCAGATGGCCGTGGATTACACCGTGGTCACGCTGGGCGCCGAAGGCCGCAACCAGCACGCCGCGGTGCGCGTCGAGGACTTCGACCTCGCGCGCCATGCGAGCAAGGTCACGGTGCACGGCGAAGGCGGCGACAAGATCTACGAGATCAGCAGCGACAGCCATCTGCGCGACGCGCGCCTCGAAGGCCTGGTCAACGGCCAGCCCTTCACGGTGCAGATCGAGCGCGGCACGGGCAAGAACCCGCTGTCCCTGCGCATCGCCCACAACGGCACGCAGATCGATGCCCTGGTGTTGTCGCCACGCGGCGCCGAGCTGCACCAGATGATGCCTTACAAGGCGCCGCCGGACCTGTCCAAGTTCCTGCTGTCGCCCATGCCCGGACTGCTGATCGACATCGCCGTGCAATCGGGCCAGAAAGTGCAGGCCGGCGAAAAGCTGGCCGTGATCGAAGCCATGAAGATGGAAAACATCCTGTTTGCGACGCAGGACGGCGTGGTTGGCAAGATCAGCGCCACCAAGGGCGACTCGCTGGCCGTGGACGACATCATCCTCGAGTTCGTCTGAAGCCCGGCAGCGCCGGTCCGACAGGGCCGGCGCTGCCGCTGCATTCGATAATGCAGCCATGAAAATAGATACGACCACGGTCCAGCTGGCATTGGCCGTCGCCGAAGAAGGCAGCATTTCGCGGGCTGCCGACAAGCTCAACCTGGCCGTGGCCGCCGCTTCCAAGCGCCTCACGGACCTGGAGCGGCAACTGGGCGCGCCCTTGTTCAAGCGCGTGCCCCATGGCGTCAAGGTCACCGAGTCGGGCACCAAGCTGCTGGCCCACATCCGCCAGATCGACAGCCTGATCGCGCGCCTGGAGGGCGACGCCCATGCCATGCGCGAAGGCCAGGACGGCCGCATCATCATTGGCGCGCCCAAGGCGGCCATCATCGAATTCCTGGCCCGCGACCTGGCACTGATTCGCGGCAAGTACCCGCAGATCACGCTGCAAATCATCGAGGAGAACAGCAAGAGCATCCAGCAACTGCTGCGCGACAAGGTCATAGATATCGGCATCTATGAGAAGAAGAGCGGCTTCATCGACATGGAGAAGTTCGATTACCACTCGGACGAGTTGGTGGCCGTCTACAGGCACGACCACTTTGCTTTCCAGGGCGCGCCGCTGGAGACAGCCACGCTGCTGGACTGCCCTCTGGTCAGCCTGGGCCAGGGCTCGGCCATTCTGGGCAGTTTGCAACGCCTGCACCAGCGCCAGGGCAGGGCCATGGGCAAGCTGCTGACCGTCAGCGGTTTCGACACCATGCTCGCGCTGGTGCGCCACGGTCTGGGCGTGGGCTTGATGCCGCCCGCCGTGCTGTCCAGCCTGCATCCCGAGCCGGCCATCGGCAGTTCGCCCTTGATCGGTGACTGGCATCAGCGCTCCTATGTGCTGTCCAGCGTCCAGGGGCGGGCCCAGGAACAGACCCTGCGCAACGTCGTCGCTGAGTTACTGAGTCCCCCCTGAGCGGCTGACGCCGGGGACGGTTGCCTTTCGTTTTCTCGTATCCGTTGGAGTCAGGTTTCGCAAACCACGAAGCCAGGCATGTTGCTTGCGATCTTGCCGCCGGGTTCGCGCTCGGCGACATTTCTCCCACAACAACGATACGCAGGAGACACACATGAAACGTCGCGAATTCATCGCCGGCAGTGCCGCGGCACTGGCTGCGCCCTGGTCCATGGCCACTGAACTGCCCAAGGGCCCCATCAAGATCCTCGTGGGCTGGGCGCCTGGCGGCGGTACCGACGTCTTCGCCCGCATCGTGGGCCAGAAGCTCACGGAAATGTGGGGCCGATCGGTGATCGTCGAGAACAAGCCTGGCGCGACCGGTGCGCTTGCCGCCGACTATTTCGCCAAGACCCGCTTCCATGACGGCCTGACGCTGCTCATGGCCCACGTCAACACCCACGCCATCTCGCCGCAGATCTTCAAGAGCATCACTTACGACCCGCTCAAGGACTTCACGCCCATCGTGCTGATCGGCGCCACGCCCCACGTCCTCGTGACCAGCAGCAAGAACAGCTACGCCTCGGTCAAGGAAGTGGTCGAGCTGTGCAAGAAGAACCCCGGCAAGATCAGTTTCGGCTCGTCGGGCACGGGCTCGGTCCAGCACCTGGCTGCGGAAATGTTCAACATGGCCGCCGGCGTGCAGACCATCCATGTGCCTTACAAGGGCTCGGGCCCCATGCAGACCGACCTGATCGGCGGCCAGATCGATTTCAGCTTCGACACCATGACGGCGGCCACGGCCCAGGTCAAGGCCAAGAAGATGAACGCCATCGCCCAGACCCGTGTGAACCGGGCCAAAGGCTTCCCCGAAGTCACCACCATGGACGAGCAGGGCTTCAAAGGCTTTGATGCCTCGAGCTGGTACGGCCTGGTCGGCCCCAAGGACATGTCCAAGGCAATGGCCAAGCAACTCAATGCCGACATCAACAAGGTGCTGGCCATGCCCGACGTGGTCGCGCGCTTTGACGGCTTTGGCGTCGAGGACGGTGGCGGCTCGGTCGAGAAATTCGCGGCCTTCATGGCGACGGAATACAAGAAGTGGGGCGAAGTGGTTCGCACCGCCAAAGTGACTGAGGAGAGCTGAAATGGAACAACAACAATCCAACCTGCCGCTGCAAGGCATTCGCGTGCTCGATGTGAGCCAGGTGATGGCCGGCCCGTTTGCCTGCATGCTGCTGGCCGATCTGGGCGCCGACGTGATCAAGGTTGAGCCGCCCACGGGCGACCAGACCCGTGGCGCCATGGGCTTCAAGATGAAAGGCCCGGACAGCATGGGCTTCTTGAACATGAACCGCAACAAGCGCTCGCTGACGCTGGACCTCAAGAGCGACGAAGGCCGCGAGTTCTTCTACAAGCTGGCCGAGACAGCCGACGTGATCGTCGAGAACTACCGTCCGGGCGCCGTGCAGCGCATGAAGATCGACTACGAGACGATTCGCAAGATCAACCCGAAGATCGTCTACGTGAGCATTTCGGGCTTCGGTCAGAGCGGTCCCTGGGCTTCGCGTCCCGGTTTTGACCTGATGGCCCAGGCCATGTCGGGCGTGATGAGCGTGACGGGCTACAAGGGCGAAAAGCCGGTCAAGGCCGGCGTGCCCGTGGCCGATATCGGCTGCGCGCTGTTCGCCACCTACGGCCTGCTGTCGGCCTACATCGGCGCGCAGAAGTCCGGCGTGGGCCAGCACATCGATGCCTCGCTGTTCGACTCGGCCATGGCGTTCTCGATCTGGGACATGTCCGACTACTGGGGCACGGGCGTGCCGCCGTCGCCATTGGGCACCAGCAACAAGATGAGCGCGCCTTACCAGGCAGTGAAAGCGCGCGACGGCTACTTCGTGATGGGCGCCACCAACCAGAAGCTCTGGGCCAAGCTGTGCGCACTGCTGGAACGTGCCGACCTGGTCGAGCACGCGGACTACGCCACCGTGGCCTTGCGCCTGAAAAACCGCGAAGCCCTGATCATCGAGCTCGAAAAGAGCTTTGCCCAGAAGGACAGCGAAGACTGGGTGGACACCATGCTCGAAGCCGGCATTCCGGCCGGCCCGCTGCTGACCTATCCCCAGGCCTTCGAAGGCGAGCACGGCACGCACCGCAAGATGTGCATGGAGATCGACCACCCGATCGAAGGCAAGGTCAAGAACATCGGCTTTCCCGTCAAGATGCTGGGCACGCCCCAGCAGGTGCGCCGCCACCCGCCGCTGCTGGGCGAGCACAACGAGGAAATCATGGCCGAAATCTACGCGCTGTCCGCATGAGCGATCTGGTCCAACTCAGCATCCAGGCTTCGGGCGCGGCGGAAATCACCATCCACCGCCCCGAGCGCCACAACGCCATGACGCAAGGCATGTACGAGTCGCTGCTCGAATGCATTGCCGAGTGCGGCCGCAATTCCCAGGTCCGCGCCATCCTGTTTCGCGGCGCGGGCGGCAAGTCCTTCATTTCCGGCACGGACATCGCGCATTTCGCCGACTTCCAGCGCGGAGAGCAGGGCATCGCCTATGAAGCCTTTGTGGAGAAGGTGATCGATACGGTAGAGCGCATTGCCGTGCCCACCATCGCGGTGATCGACGGCTGGGCCGTGGGCGGCGGCCTGGCCCTGGCCACGGCCTGCGACTTTCGTCTGTGCAGCAACGGCTCGCGCTTTGGCGCACCGATTGCCAAGACGCTGTCCAATACCTTGTCGTCGCGCAACATCGCGCGCCTGCAGGCCGCCCTGGGCGTGCCGCGCGTCAAGAAAATGCTGCTGCTGGCCGAATACCTGGATGCAACGGAAGTGCTGGACTGCGGCTTTGTCTACGAAGCCTGCGCCCCCGAGCAACTGACCGAACGCGCGCATGCGCTGGCCGAGCGGCTGATGGCGCTGTCGGGTGTGACGCAACACGCGGTCAAGGAAAGCCTGCGCCGTATCGTCATAGAGCAAAGCCTGGAAGACGACGACCTGGTGCACGCGGTCTACGCGAGCGCGTCCTTTCATCAGGGCGTGGCCAAATTCCTCAAGCGCTGACACAGGTCCTGGTAGGTAGTGATCCCTACCTGTTTTGCGCGCACCGCGCCGGTGATGCACGAAAATAACGGGCAAGCCCCCCATGGGCTTCCCGACATACAACCAGGAGCAACAAGGCATGACAGCATCACAACGCCCATTCAAGGTATTGGGCATCCAGCAGGTCGCGATTGGCGGTACGGACAAGCAGCGCATGAAGAAGCTCTGGGTCGACATGCTGGGGCTGGAGCAGACCGGCACCTTCCAAAGCGAGCGTGAGAACGTCGACGAAGACATCCTGTCCATGGGCCGCGGCGCGATGAAAGTCGAAGTCGACATCATGCAGCCGCTCGATCTGGACAAGAAGCCGGCCGTGCACACCACGCCGCTCAACCACATCGGCCTGTGGATCGACGACCTGCCGCTGGCCGTGCAGTGGCTCACCGCGCAGGGCGTGCGCTTTGCGCCCGGCGGCATTCGCCCCGGCGCTGCCGGTTACGACATCTGCTTTCTGCACCCCAAGAGCAACGAGGAATTTCCCATCGCCGGCGAAGGCGTGCTGATCGAGCTGGTCCAGGCACCCGCGGACGTGATCGCCGCCCTGGGCTGAGCGTTCAGAGCAGCGCCCAGCCAGCAAGGGCCGACAAGGCCACCACGCGCAGCGGTGACTGTCGGCCATAAGCCAGCAGGCCGAAAGCCGCCAGGGCGATGCCGAAATCCAGACGTGAATGGATGGCGTTGATCCACAGCGGGTCGTACAGCGCGGCGAGCAGCAAGCCGACCACGGCCGCATTGGCGCCGGCCATGGCGCGCTGCACGGGACGAAGCTGGCGCAATGCCTCCCAAAAGGGCAAGGCGCCGAGCACTAGCAGCAGTCCCGGCAAGAAGATGGCCACCAGCAGCGCCATGCCGCCCACCCAGCCGCCCATGGGCGCAGGCATCAGCGCGCCAAGATAGGCCGCAAAGGCAAACAGCGGCCCGGGCACGGCCTGGGCCAGGCCGTAGCCGGCGATGAACGCATCGTTCGTGATCCAGCCCGGTGGCACCACGCCGGCTTGCAATAGCGCCAGCACCACATGCCCGCCGCCAAACACCAGCGCGCCCGCCTGGTAGAAGGTCGCGAACTGCGCCAGCAGCGACGACCCTGCCGCCAGGGCCAGGGACAGCAACAAAAGCACGGTGAACACCAGCAGCAGCACCGCGCCCGCCGTCTTGCCCAGGCCGGGATGGCGCGGCGTGGACGCAGGCAAGGCCTGGGGCTTGAGCCACCACAGGCCTGCCATGCCGGCCGCGGCAATGGCCGCAAGCTGGCCCAGCGCGGAAGGAATGGCCAGCGCGAGCAGGGCGGCGGCAATGGCCAGACCCGCTCTGGGGCGGTCCGGGCACAAAGTCCTGGCCATGCCCCATACCGCCTGCGCCACCACGGCGACCGCCGCCAATTTGAGGCCTTGCACAGCGCCTGACTGGGCCAGCCCACTCCAGCGCTGGATACCCAAGGCAAACAGCATCAGCACCACGGCCGACGGCAGGGTAAAGCCCAGCCAGGCCGCCAAGGCACCAGGCCAGCCCGCACGTCCCAAGCCCAGCGCAAAGCCGACCTGGCTGCTCGCCGGTCCGGGCAGAAACTGGCACAGCGCGACCAGATCGGCATAGGCGCTGTCATCGATCCATCGGCGGCGCTCGACGAATTCCACGCGAAAGTAGCCCAAATGGGCTACCGGCCCGCCGAATGCGGTCAGGCCCAGCTTGAGAAAAGCCAGGAAAACTTCCATCGCGCTGCCCTGGGGCATGGGGCGCGCCGAAGAAGGTGGCGGTGAAGAAGAGGGCGGCATCCAGGAAAAAGCAGGCAAGACGGGGGCAATGCCTGTGCGGAGGCGGCATTGGGCAGCCGCGAGCATAGCGCGTACAGATGACAGAACGCCTTGGGCTTCAGCTTCGCTCAAACACGGTCATGTCCGCCATGGTTTGCAGCGGAGTTGGCGTGCGTTGCGTGCAGCAGCCGGCAGGATGCTGTCGAGTTTTTGCACTCCATCCAAGTTCTTCGAAATTACTATTATCGTCGGCGATAAATAAAGCAATTTGCACTCATTTGCCGACATCGTTTTTTCTTGATTTATTTGCAGGCACGAAGCATCACGCGAGGGAATTTGCCTCCCACAATCGCTGCCATGGCTTGCCGGCCTTCCGCCAGCAGCCCGCCCCAGGAGTGATCAACATGAGCCCATTGAGTGTCTTGAGCCCGTCTGCCAACGATGCAGCCCAGCCCCTCCATTTCCATGCCCCGGTTGCCAATCGGGACCTGGCGCCGTCCGAGCCCCATGAATGGACGCCCGATTCCGTGCAGGCGCTGCTGGACAGTCCTTTTCTTGAACTGCTGTGGCGTGCCCAGGCCGTGCACCGTGCACATTGGCCCGAAGGCGATATGGAGCTCGCCACGCTGCTGTCGGTGAAGACCGGCGGTTGCCCGGAAAACTGCGGCTATTGCCCGCAGTCGGCGGAGTTCGACACGGGCGTCAGCGCGCAAAAACTCATGGGGGTGGAGGAAGTCCGGGTCGCGGCCCAGGCCGCCAAGGATGCGGGTGCGACGCGCTTTTGCATGGGCGCTGCCTGGCGTGCACCCAAGGACCGCGACATCGAAAAAATGGCGACCTTGATAGAAACCGTCAAAGGGCTGGGCATGCAGACCTGCGCCACGCTGGGCATGCTGCAAAACCACCAGGCCGAGGCCTTGAAGCAGGCCGGGCTGGACTACTACAACCACAACCTCGATACCGCTCCCGAGTACTACACCGACGTGGTCAGCACGCGCAGCTATCAGGACCGGCTCGACACCTTGCAGGCCGTGCGCCAGGCGGGCATCAGCGTCTGCTGCGGCGGCATCGTCGGCATGGGCGAAGCGCCCGTGCACCGTGCCGGCCTGATTGCCCAACTGGCCAACCTCCAGCCTTATCCCGAATCCGTGCCCATCAACAGCCTGGTCGCGGTTCCGGGAACGCCGCTGGCCGACAGCCCGCCAGTCGATCCGCTGGATTTCGTGCGCGTGATTGCGGCCTGCCGCATCACCATGCCGCGTGCCCGGGTGCGCATGTCGGCAGGCCGGCAGCAAATGGGTGAAGCGGTGCAGGCGCTGTGCTTTTTGGCAGGCGCCAACTCCATCTTCTATGGCGACAAGCTGCTGGTGACCGGCAACCCCGAGGTCGAAGCCGACAACCAGCTGCTGCGCAAACTGGGCATGCCCATTCGCCGCAGCCAGGCTTGACGGTTTAACCCAGGGTCAGGGTCACGTCGATGTTGCCGCGTGTGGCATTGGAGTAGGGGCAGACCTGGTGGGCGGCATCCACCAATTGCTGGGCCTGGGCTTTGTCCATGCCTGGCAGGTGGATGGTCATGCGCACGGCGATGCCGAATGCCTGGCCCACGGGGCCCAGATCCACTTCGGCATCCACGGACAGGTCTTGCGGCAGCGTCAATTTCTGCCGTGCGGCCACCGCCTTCATGGCGCCGATGAAGCAGGCCGAGTAGCCCGCCGCGAACAGTTGCTCGGGGTTGGTGCCTTTGCCGGCGCCGCCGGGCGACGACAGGCTGATGTCCAGGCGTGCGTCGTCACTGCTTGCCGCGCCGTCACGGCCGCCCGTGGTGTGGGTGCGAGCGGTGTAGAGAACTTTGTCCAATGAGGCCATGCTGTGAGCTCCTTCGAGAGTGAAAACGCTTCAGGTTGAAGCGGGGGAAACATGCGCGCCCAGATGGTCGCGCAGTTGTTGCAGTTGCTGCGTCAAGGCCTGCAGCTCTGTGAGCGTGCAAGGGGTTTTCTGCAGCAGGCATGCGGGAATGTGGGCCACGTCCTGTCGCAGGGCCAGGCCTGCAGGAGTCAATGCAATGCGCACGCGCCGTTCGTCCGCGGCATCGCGCTGGCGTTGCAGCCAGCCCGATGCTTCCATGCGTTTGAGCAGCGGGGTCAGCGTGCCGGAGTCCAGGAACAGCCGTTCGCCCAATTCCGAAACCATGCAGTCGTCTTTTTCCCAGAGTACCAGCATGACCAGATATTGGGGGTAGGTGAGTCCCAATGGTTTGAGCAGTGGCTTGTAAAGCTTGGTCATGGCCAGCGAAGCCGAATACAGTGCGAAACACAGCTGCTTGTCGAGCTTCAGGGCGTGATCGCCGGAGAACGTGGTGGCGTGAGGCATGGGTTGATTATTGCCGACAATTAAATTGTGCACAATTTAATTAAGCAAAAGGCCCTGGAGCAGTAGGGCCTGCGTTCAGTCCTTGGCGGGATGCAGCACGGAGCCCGCGGCGCCGGGTTCCAGATTCACTTTGTGCTTGAGCCAGGCCCCGCGCTGGGTCACCGCGTGGCCCACCATGGCGCTGTAGGCGTTCGAAAACGGCGATCGCCAGCAAGCCCAGGTCTTTGATCTTGCGCAGCGCCACATCGGCGGCCGCGCTCTTGAGCGTCAAGGGGATGGCGGGAAAAACGGATGATCATCATCATCGAATAATTCAAGATAAAAGACCAACCCAGCGGGGCTGAGCAGTCTGCCTCAGGAGACCAGGTCCTCGGCCGGTACCGGAACGCCCAGGCCCAAGCCCGCCACGGCCAGCGCATGAACGGCCCGCGCGGTCTTTCCACCGAAGTCCTTGAGCGGGTTGTATTCGGCAATTTCCAGGGCGATGAAGCGCGGATCGTCGCGGCACAGGCTCAGCGCCGCCATGGCCTGGTCAAGCGGAATGCCGTTGTCCACGGGCGTGCCGGTCGCGGGCGCCTCCTCGGGATCCAGGCCGTCCACATCAAAGCTGACGCCCCAGGCCGCACAGCCGCTGGTGACAGCGGCCTTGGCTTCGGCGAAGCACGGTGCAAAGCCGCGGCGTGCGACTTCCTCCATATAGATGATGCGCACCCCGAGGGCCTCGAGCAGCGCACGCTCGGCGGGTTCATAGCTGCGCACACCGATGACGACCACGTTCTCGGGGTTCAGCTTTCCAGACCAGCCGAAGATTTCAGTGAATGCAGCGCTGCCGTGGCCCAGCAACGCCGCCAGCGGCATGCCATGGGGCGCTTGGGATTCCGACGTCTGTGGCGTATGGGCATCCAGATGCGCGTCCACCCAGATCAGACCCAGGCGCCCCTTGAGCGCAAGCGCCTGGGCCGCGCCGCTCCAGGTGCCTATGGCGCAAGAGTGATCGCCACCCAGCACCAGCAGTTGCCTGCCACCGCGCACCGCGCGCAATACGGTTTCGGCATGCTCGCGGCTGAACCGGGCAACGACGTCCATGCGGTCGCGCGCGCTCATGGGATCGGCTGTCACGGCCGCGAGCGTCTGGACCGAGCGCCCGGCGCGGGCGAGGGACTGCACCATGCCGGATTTGAGCAGTGCGCTGGCACCGTACTTGCAGCCCCCATCCTTGGCGCCTTCACCGATGACAGCGCTCGCGATATCGAGTGTTTTCATGGCTTCCTCCGTCGCCGCGGGTCTCAGATGGAGATCAACATGGCCGGCGACTTGTGCATGGCGTAGCCGTACAAATCCTTGGGATCGTGCACGCGCGGAACAATTTCGATGTGCTGGCCCATGTCCAGGGCGTTTGCCTGTGCATGGAGGTAGCGCAGGGCCGACAAATCCTCCAGGGCGAAGCCCACGGAGTCGAAGATGGTGATTTCGCTGTCGCTGGTCCTGCCGCTTTGCACGCCTTGGAGCACTTTCCACAGCTCCCGCACGGGAAAGTCCGCCGGCATCTGCTGCAGCTCACCCTCGATGCGCGTTTGTGGCTCAAACTCCACAGCGACAGCCCCCATCTCCAGGATGCGGGCGTCGAGCTCCGTTTTTCCCGGGCAATCGCCACCGACCGCGTTGATGTGCACGCCAGGCTGGATCATGTCGGCGCTCAAGATGGTCGCATTGGACTTGTCGGCCGTCAGCGTGGTGATGATGTCGGCGCCAGCGACTGCGTCGCGCACCGATTCCACGGCCACCACCCGCAGCCTGCCCGCGCCAATGTAGGGCGCGAGGTTCAGCATCAGCTTGTCGGTTGCTTCGCGGTCTATGTCATAGGCCCGGATTTCGCGTATGCCCAACTGGTCCATGAAGGCAATGGCTTGGAACTCGCTTTGCGCGCCATTGCCAATGAGCGCCATGCTGCGGCTGTCGGCGCGGGCGAAGAGGCTGGCCGCGAGCGCCGATGTCGCCGCCGTGCGCAGCGCCGTCGCAATCGTCAGCTCGCTGAGCAACAGCGGGTAACCCGTCGCCACATCGGCCAGCACGCCGAAAGCCATCACGGTCGGCAACTGCCGCAAAGGGTTCTTGGGGTGGCCGTTGACGTACTTGAATGCGAAAAATTGGGCGTCGGAGATGGGCATGAGTTCAATCACGCCATCCGGTGAATGGTTCGCCGTGCGGGCTGACTTCTGATAGCTCTCCCAGCGCAGGAAGTCCTCGCGGATGAACTGCGCCATCTCCGCCAGCATGCGTTCGGCGCTGAGTTCTGAAATCATGCGCTGAAGATCCGCAACGCCCAAGTACTTTGTCATGACCTTGTCCTTCGCAGCCTGGACCGGTGCTGCCCTGATCAAAGTCTAGGCGCCGGCGCGCACGACAAGCGCGCAAAAACAGCGCGGCAGTCGCCGAAACGGCTGAAGGTGCGGGCTTGCTCAGCCCATTCGGCGCGAAGCCATGGCCACCGGAAAACCGCTGAACTCCTTGACCGTCTTCAACTCCGTGCTGGTCACGATTTTCTCTATGCCCAGCGTGAGGTTGTCCAGCCAGGCATTGGTCAGCTCCTGGTAGTGGGACAGATCGCGGCAGCACAGGCGCACCAGATAGTCATAACGCCCGCTCACCAGGTGGCAGGCGACGACTTCGGGGCAGGAGGTCACATGTTGCTCGAACAGGGATGCGGTCGCCTGCCGCTGGTCTTTCAAGGCCACTTCGGCGAAAACGGCCACATGCGCGCCCAGCACGGCGCGACTGAGTTCGGCGTGATAGCCGCGGATATGCCCGCCGTCCTCCAGCTCGCGAATCCGCGCCAGGGTGGCCCTGGGCGACAGGTTCACGCTCTCCGAGACGGCTTTGGCGCTGCTGCGCCCGTGCTGCTGGAGGAGCTCCATGATCTTGTAGTCCATCTCGTCGGGCTGCATCGTCTTCCTCCGGCTGTTTCTTGTGGCGCTGTCACCTGTGTGTGCCCTGCGATATCTCTCGCAGGTTCACTCCTCATCCACTCCCGTCAACGCCGCTTGGGCCAGGCGCTGGGCCTCATCGAGTATTTCCGGCGAATAGCCTTTGCCGATGAACATTTTCCGTTTGCTGGCGGAGAGTTCTCCCTGGTTCTTGACCAGCAGCCGTGCCAACAGGTTCATGAAGTTGTTGTTCATGTCCATCGCCTTGTTGATGCGCGAGTAGACGCGGTCGAACTGGTGCAGGAACTGTACTTCCTCATGCAAGTCGTGTTGCAGGGCTTCCTTGGCCATCTCCAGTCCGAACTGCACGCAATCGCTGGCGTCCCAGTAGTGATAGATCTCGGGTGCACCCTCGAAACGGCAGTCAAATTCCACGTCCGAGACTTTGGCGACGGTCCATAGCTCGCGCGCCAGTGCCGAGAAAGAGCACAGTGCTTGCAGATACCGGTCTTCGTGCCGTGCCATCGCCGTGGAGATGGGCAGCACGAGTCCATTGGGCAAGAGGGCGTCGCGACAAGCGATCTTGTGGAACAGAAAGCGCGAAAGGCGCCCATTGCCGTCCATGAAAGGGTGGGCAAAAACAAAGCCAAAGCTCACCAGGGATCCCATTACCAGCGGCGGGATGCCGGTTTCCTTTTGATTGGCGAGCGCCAGCAGTCCATTCATCACCGCAGGCAGATGCTCTGGCGCCGGCGGGACATAGGTGACGCTCATGTCGCGGCGCAGCCAGTTCTGCTGCGTACGGTACTGCACGGCCTGGTCCATGGCGGACTGGACGGTGAGGTTTTGCAGTTCCACCAGATAGTCTTCCGTCAGCTCCACCTCTTCATGCGCGCGCGACAACAGCCGTGAGAATGCTTCGGCACGGTTGCCCGTGGGCGCTTCACGCTCGATGGCGAATGAGCCCTCGGTCTCGCTCAGATAAGCCCAGCGCACGGCACGCTGCACCATGTCGGGCGCCATGGACTGGATGAACTCGCGGGCCTGGCCAAGAATGTCTTCCGCCAGCAGCGCCTTGATTGCTGGTGTGAGGCGGACCGTGGGACAGTAATCCGGCGATCCAATGCCGTTGAAGTCCACGCGCCAGCGCGTGTGTTTGCGCGAAGGGCCGGTCAGAAACCGGTCCGGATCGAACAAGGGCCGGGTGGCTCCTTTGGCCTCGGGTGCATCCAGCGTTTGTCGGTTGGCCAGTTCCCAGAGGAAGCAGGCTTGCTGCAGGTAACGGCTGCCCGGGGATTGCGTGAACAGCTGCACCAAGGCAGGCGCTTCGATTTTCCGCAAGGCAAGAATGGCCGCTTGCAGATCAAGGTCTTCGTGCTTGAGTGCAAACAGCAGATGCTCCAATGGCGCAGCATGGGCCGATGGGGCCGCATGTTCTGGTACCTGAAGGCAATCCGCGAGGCGCACGAACTTCTGTACGGGATAGACCCGCGCCGGACATGCCGATTCGAAAGCGGCGGTGTCTAGCGCCTGGCGCAAATGCGCGTAGCCGACTTTCCGATGGTGTGGCATCTCGTCCTCGGGGAAATTTGATTTCTGGAGCGCGTGTGGAGATTTTCGCCACTTCGCCCAAGAAAAAAATACTTTCCTGGAATTTATTCAGATTTTTTTTATTTTTGGGCACGCAACCAGGAGCGCAAAGACCGCAGGCCGTGGCTCACTCACCGTCCATCATGCGCGCCGCCTGGTTGCTGAGCGCGGATTCGGCGCGGAAATAGCCCAGCACCGTGGCCACGCTGTGGTGGCCGGTCATGGCCATGGTTTCCGCCAGCGGCACGTTGCGTCGGCCGGCTTCGGTCACAAAGCCCGAGCGCAGCGAGTGGGCGGAAAAATCGCCTTCCACGCCCGCGAGCTGGCAGCGCTCGCGCACGATGTTGCGCACGGCCGGCGGCGACAGGGGCTCGCCCAGGTGCCCGCCTTTGCGTATGCGTCTGAAGATCGCACCCTGAAGTATGCCGCTGGCCTGCAGCCAGGCCTCGAGCGCCTGCGCCGCGGCCCCCAGCACGGGCTTGTGGTTTTCGGGCGCGTCCACGCCCGCCTGGTTGGTCTTGGAATAGGCCAGCGTATAGAGAAAATCCCCCGAGGGCAGGCGGCGCAGGAATTGCATGTCGGCGCTGGCCACTTCGGAGCGCCGGCGGCCGCCGCTGGCCCAGGCGAACAGCAGCAGCGCCCGGTCGCGGCGCCCGCGCAGGCTGTCATCGCAGGTCGCCAGCAACAAAGCCAATACATCCCGCGTCAACGCTTCCTTCTTTTGCGGCAGCGCGCCGCGCTTGGCGTAAGCCTTGCGGGTTCGCGACAGCAGCTCGCGCACCTTGGGGTCGTGGCAGGGGTTGGCCAGCTCCCGCACCTGGTGGGCCTTGGACAGCACCGATACGCGGTGGACCAGGGTGTTGTGGGCCGGCGCGCCTAGGCGTGACTTGTAGCCCGCATCGACCAGCGCCTGGTCGATGGACGCGGGCAACTCGCAGGCCAGGCCCATGCTGGTGCTGCGCTGCGCATGGTCGACGACAAATTGCAGAACGCGATCGACGGGCAAGGGCAGGGCGATCTGGCTGCCATAGCGCAGCGCATGCCAGGCCGCCCAGTAGCGCAAGGCGCTTTGGTAACTGGTGCGCGTATTGAGCGATTCACCTTCACGCAGCAGCTCGCGCATGGCCTGGTGCGCCGCCTGGCCCAGCCCTTCACCCGACAAAGGGGCGGGCATGCTGCCATCGGGGCCGCGCGGGGCCATGGGCACGGACGAAACGGGCGCAAGCGCACCCGAATCCTGGGGAATGGGTGGAGTCATGGCTGAAACGGGTGGGCGCATGGCATAATTCTACTGTATGTAGTATTTCATATGTATTATGTACCGTATAATACATACACAACTTATAACTAACGATAACAATCTCTTATCGATACTAATCGAGATAGGATGCACATATGAACAGCCCCAAAGTTTCCAGAGGCGTGCAGGAGTCCGATGTCTGGGCCGCAGCCGATACCTTGATTGCCCAGGGCCTGCGCCCGACGATTGAGCGCGTGCGCCAGCAGATCGGCCGTGGCTCGCCGAACACGGTCAGCCCCATGCTCGAATCCTGGTTCGCCACGCTGGGCCAGCGCCTGGGCGTGGCCCAGGCGGACAGCCCGCAAAGCGGCGTGCCGGAGAACGTCCTGCGCCTGGCCCAGGAGCTGTGGAACAGCGCCACGCAGGAAGCCGTCGCCGTGGCGCAGAAGACGCTGCAGGAGCGCGAAGCCGAGCTGCAGGCCAGCCGCCTGTCGCACGAGGCCGACCTGGAGCACATGGAACAGCGGGAAAAAGCCCTGCACCAGCAAAAGCAGGCCATGGACGAAGCCATGAAGCTCGCCCAGGGCCAGGCCCAGGAGCTGTCACGCCGCCTGGACGAGATGCAGCAACTGGCCCAGGACCGTGAAGCCCAGCTCAGCAGCCTGCGCGCCGAACTCTCGGCCGTGGCCAAGGCCCGCGAGCTCGAGCGCAAGGAGCACAGCGAGGAACAACAGGCCGCAGCCCAGGAGCGCCAGCGTCTGGCCGAGCAATTCGCCGGCAACGAGCGCCGCATGCTGACCGACCTGGATCGCGCACGCCAGGAAGTGGCCAGCGCCAAGAAAGCCCAGGCCGAACAGGAGCGCAAGTCCGAAGGCCGTCTGGCCGAATGGCAAAGTCGTCAGCAGTTGCTGGAAGAGGAGTTGCTGCAGGCACGCACCCAGTTGCTGGGCGCGCAGCAGACGGCCCAGGCCGCGCAGGAGCGCGTGGCCGATCTCAAGGCCTTGTTGGCTGCGACCCAGCAGGCTGCGCCGGCAACCGACAAGACGCCCGTGCGCAGCGGCAGCCGATCGCTGCAACGCCGCGCGCTTACCCAGCGCGCGCGCAATCTGCCACGCAAGTGAAGCGCTAGCCAGGGCTGGCCGGCCGCACCTGGCCGGCCGCACTTCGTCTCCACCTCAAATCTGCGGTGGGACGGGGGCGTTAAGCAGCGACGGGATGGGGAAGGGGAGCGGCCAGCGAGATGTTGTTCTTGCAGGCAATGACTTGCGCCATGATGCTCACCGCGATTTCGGCGGGAGTTTTGCTGCCGATGCGCAGGCCGGCTGGAGAGTGCAGGCGCTCCATCGTGGCAGGGTCCACATCGAAGTGCTGCTGCATGCGCTGGCTGCGGCTCTGGGCATTACGGTGGGAGCCGATGGCACCGACATAGAAAGCCTGGCTGTTCATGGCCTCGAGCAAGGCCATGTCATCGAGCTTGGGGTCGTGGCTGAGAGTGATGATGCAGCTGCGCAGATCCGGCTTGAACAGCGTGACCGCGTCGTCAGGCATCTCATGGGTGCGCTGCACGCCCTGGATCTGCATCGAGGCCATGTATTCCTGGCGTGGATCGCAGATGGTGACGACAAAGCCATTGAAGATGGCCATGGTGGCCAGGTATTCGGCCAGTGCCCCCGCGCCAATCAGCAGCATGCGGTAGCCTGGCCCCAGTACATTGTGCAGGGCGTTCGCATCCAGGCGCAGCTCTTCGGGGGCGGCAGTATGGCTGAGAGTGACGGCGCCGGAGGATAGATCCAGGCTGCGGCGCACCAGAACACCCGTGTGCAGTTGCGCGGTGAGTTGCTGGAGCACGCTGGCGTCGGGATCGAATTCCAGCACCAGTTCCAGCGTGCCGCCGCAGGGCAGGCCAAACCTATGGGCTTCATCGGCGGTGACGCCGTAGACGACGCGTTGTGGCGTTTGCGTCCAGCAGTGATGTTCCTGCGGCTGAGTGCTCGCCCGGGTATAGCGTTGCAGCAGGTCGTCCTCGATGCAGCCGCCCGAAACCGAGCCCACGGTCTGGCCCGTTTCACACAGCGCCATCATGGCTCCGACGGGGCGAGGGGATGAGCCCCAGGTATGCACCACGGTGGCCAGCACGGCGTGCAGCCCCTGGCTGCGCCAACGGTGAAGCTGCTCTAGGACGGTGATATCGATGTGGTTCATGCGGATTCCGAAAGTCAGGGCTTGGCGTGCATCCCCGAATGGGAACACCGTGCCGGCCGCCACGCCCCGGGAGTGGGGCAGGGCGGCCGGCACGACCCGGCTCAATGCTGGGTCTTGGCCGGATCGGTGTCCGCCCGCAGCTTGGCCACCGCAGCCTGGAGGTTCTGCCACTCAGGCAGGCCGTACTGGGTACGCATGGTGTTGAGCATGGTGGCAACCTGCGCGTCGCTCAGCGTGTAGCGGAACGAAGGCATGGTGCCCAGTTCGGGATGGGCCGGAGTCTGGATGCCTTCCAGTACCGCCAACACGGCGTTGTTCGGCGAGGCCGCGTGCATGTTGGTGTTGAGCGCCATTTGCGGGCGGCTGCCGAACGTCGTCGCGGCCAGCAGTCCCTGCTTGGTGTCCGCGCTGTGGCAGCTCATGCAGGCGCCTTGGAACATGCGCAAGCCTTCCGCATCGGCCGGCACGCGCAGCGTGTCGTTGGCCTGTTGTACGAAGGCGTGGGCATCTCCAGGAGCGGCCTTTTCATCCTTGTACGACATGATGTAGGTCGTCAGGGCGCGCAAGTCGGCATCGCTCAGCTGTGCCAGGCCGTGGGCCACCGGTGCCATGGGGCCAGCGGCGACGCCATGGCGCTCGGAATAACCCGTGCGGAAGTAGCTCAGCAAATCGTCACTGGTCCAGGCCAGGGGCGAGGCGGTGGCCGAAGTCAGGGCGGGAGCATCCCAGCCTTCGGCGGAGCCGCCAGCCAGGTGGAAGATTCCCTTTTTCTCACCGGCGAAGGAATCGCGCGGCGAGTGACAGGCGCTGCAGTGGCCCAGGCCTTCGGCAATATAGGCACCGCGATTCCACTCGGGGGTCTGGTTCGCAACAGGCGCCACCGGGCCGGGCGTCAGGTTCAACCAGTTCCACAGGGCAACGCCCTGACGGATGTTGAACGGAAAGCCCAGATCCGTCTTGGCTGCTTCACTCTTCACCGGAGCTTGCGACATCAGATACGCGTAGATGGAACGCATGTCCTCATCCACCACGCGGGTGAAGGCGGTGTACGGGAAGGCAGGGTACAGGTGGCGACCTTCACGGTCGATACCATGGCGCATGGCCCGCTCGAATGCCTCGTACGACCAGTGGCCAATGCCGGTTTCCGGATCCGGCGTGATGTTGGTCGAGTAGATGGTGCCGAAGGGGCTGGGCATGGGGAAGCCACCGGCATTCTCCGCACCGCCCTTGGCCGTGTGACAGACGGCGCAGTCACCCATGGTCACCAGCATCTTGCCCTGGGCAATCTGCTGGGCAGTGAATTCCTGCACCGGAATGGTCTGCAGGGGGGCAATTTCCGAGCGGTAGGTGCTGGCAAAGAAGCCGGCAGCAGCCAGCACAGCCAGGCCTGCACACCCGAGGATGATTTTTTTAGCGCTTTTCATGTAGTTCTCTTGGGCTTATTTGCTTGCTTTGGCTTTGCGCAGCGCCGCCAGCACGCGGCTGGGCGTGAAGGGCACTTCCAGCAGGCGCACGCCTGTGGCATCAAAAATGGCGTTGGCCACAGCGGCCGCACTCGGCACGGAGGCGGATTCACCGGCACCCATGGGGTCTTCGTGCGGCATCTCCAGCAATTCGATCTCCACTTCGGGCAACTCGTCAAAGCGCAGCAGCGGGTAGCCGCCCCAGTCCAGCGACGTGGTGCCGCTCTTGTCGAAGGTGACGAATTCCTTGAGCACGCGGCTCGTGGATTGAACGATGTTGCCGTGCACCTGGTGGCGAACGCCAGCGGGGTTGACCATGGCGCCGCAGTCGTGGGAGACATACACCTTGTCCACCTTGACCACGCCTGTTTCCAGGTTCACGGAAACGTCGCACACCCATGCGGCCCATGCGGCACCAAAGCCGGGGAACTTGCTGTGGATGTAGCGGGCATAGGCAAAACCACGGCCGGTGACGATCTTCTGATCGGCTGGCGCGATGTTGCGGCGAGCCGGACCATCCTGCCAGCGACCCAGACGGTGCGCGGCCTTGATCACGCCGATGGCGCGGGGATCCTTCATGTAGCGCAAGCGATAGGCAATCGGATCTTCCTTGGCCAGGTAGGCGCACTCGTCGATCCAGCTTTCGTGCGCGAACACGTTGGGCAAGGCCGACACGCCACGCAGCCAGGAGGCACGCACCAGGGGGGCTGCGTCCTGCGACACCACGCGCACCGCGGGATAGTCGTACAGCGGCACGGAGGTGCGATCCCCCATCTGCAGCACGCGCTTCTTGTTCTCGACCTTGCCGGTCAGCACCAGGGCCAGCGTGGGCGAAAGATTCGACGGGTAGCTGGTCTGCAGTTCATAGGAAACGACGTTTCCTTCCGCATCGACGCCACCGCGCACCTGGATCAACTGGGCGGTTCCCTTGGGCTCCCAGCCAGATTCCTGCTCGCGCATCAGCTGCACGCGCACGGGTTTGCCGACGGCCTGGGCCAGCAGCAGGGCGTCGGCAGCCACGTCATCGGCACAGTTGCGGCCGTAGCAACCCGATGCTTCCATGCGGTGCACATTGACGAAGTCGGGGTGCAGATCGACCAAGGTCCCCAAGTCCTTGCGCAGGTCGTGCGGGTTTTGCGAACCCGTCCAGACATGCACCTTGCCGTCTTCCAGCTTGGCCACCGCGCACGAAGGGCCGATGGAACCATGCATGTGGAAAGGCCAGATGTACTCGCGATCGATCGGCGTCTTGATCTTCTGCAGCGACTCCTGGTAGTTGGGGTCTTCACGCAGCAGGCGTTCGGTCTTTTCGTTGTTGACCAGTGCGTCGCGCAGGGCAGCGGGGCTCAGATCCGGCAGACCCGCCCATTCTTTCCATTGGACCTTGAGCTGATGCATGGCAGCGATGGCCTGCTCTTCGCGCTCGGCCACCACACCGACGAAGTCGCCCTTGACCACCACTTTGACAATGCCAGGCAGGTGCTTGATCGAGTCGTGATCCACCGAGATCAGGCTGTCGCCCAAAGGTGCGGTGTAGTCAGCGCCGGTATAAGGGGGGCGCACCACACGGCCGTGCAGCATGCCTGGCAGGCGCACGTCGTGGACATAGGTCAATGCGCCCAGCACCTTGTTGGGAATGTCCACGCGGGCCACCGACTTGCCGATGAACTTGTGCTCCTTGCTGGGGCGCAAGGCAATATGGGTGTCCAGGTCGACGTGCAAATCCTGGCCGGCCGCCAGCTCTGCGTAAGACAGGCGTTTGCCTGCGCCCACCACAAAGCCGTTGTCCGTGCGCAATTGCGCGACGGGCACGGACCAACGCTTGCTGGCCAGGGCGAGCAGCAGCTGGCGCACCTGGGCTGCAGCCTGGCGCATGGGGGTAGCCGCGTTCTGGATGGTATCGCTGGCGATCGTCGGACCCAGGTTCGGAGTCTGGCGGGTATGGCCCAGGATGATCTTGACCTTGGCGAAATCGGTATCGATCTCGTCAGCAATCATCTGGCCGATGGCCGTGCGCACGCCCGTGCCCAGGTCCACGTGGCCGTTGAAACCGATGACTTCACCGTTGGCGCTGATGGCAATGAAGCTGTCGACCAGCGTGCCCGCGGGAATCGGGAACGGGCCTTGTGCTGGCGTGGGCGGCTGCAGCACGGGACCGTTGGCCAAGGTCATCAGCGGGCCCGCCGTGGCGGCGCTGACCATGATCATGCCGCCGGTCTTGAGCAATTGCCGACGTGTCAGCTGCACCGGGTTGGCACTGTTTTCTGCGGAGGTGTTCTTTTTGCCGAATATCACGCCTGCTCCTTGGAACATGTGGGGTTGCCGTGCTGTTCACAGGCGGCATGGATTACAGCGGTTGCACTTTTGGCGCTATGGCCTTGTGCAATCAGGCTGCGAGCGCGGTAAGCGGCATCCAGAATTTCGAGGTGGGTTCCGCAGCGGCAAAGGTGATATGCCAATTGCTTCTTGATTTCATCGTTGCTGGCATCGGGTCGCTTTTCAAACAACGCGACCAGCGCCATGATCATTCCATTGATGCAATAGCCGCATTGCGCAGCCTGGGAGTCAATGAATGCCTGTTGCACCGGGTGCAAAATCGCGACCGTAGCGGCTGGCGCTTGCGTCGTTTGCAGTGCGATGTCTTCCAGATCCTTGAATTGCGGGTCATGGCCCACATTGGCCTGCGCCTGCTGCGTGGCCGCAGGTGAAAGACCTTCCAGGGTCGTCACTTCCTTGCCATTCACCACCGACAGTGGCACCGAGCAGGAGCGGGCGACTTTGCCGTCGATCAAGACTGCGCAAGCGCCGCATTGGCCAAGGCCGCAACCATATTTCGGTCCATTGAGTTGCATGTCATTGCGCAGGACATACAGCAAAGGGGTATCGCCAGATGCCTGGTCGACATCCACGATGTTTCCATTGAGTTTGAATTTCATTGAGTCTTATTTTTTCACGCGGGAAATACGATAACTTTCCTGTAAAACGATTCTTGGTAAGAAAGTTTTACGGAAAATCAATCAAACATAATTTTTATTAAAATACTGGTACGTTTTTTATTCAGCAATGTATTGAGATAGATCAAGAAACTTACCTTTAGTCTAGTTTTTTTCGCAGAATCCTGAGCGAGACTAGGGTAAACCCGTGTATTTCAGTACAGTGCTATGCCTGACGCCTAGCTACAGGGCAGATCTTGGGCGATCGCGCAGACAAAAAACGCTATCTGCGGTGCAGCAATCGCTGTCCATGAAGGCTTGCCGGGCCGGGTGGACGGGGTGGGTCAGCCTGGGCTGTGTTGCTGGAGCCCATGACTCACGCGAATGCCACGAGGCCGTTGCGCCTCGCTGGAAGTACCTGAAAAAATTAATTCAAGACCCGAATTATTTTATTTTTCAGAGAATTTTCATCACTTCCGCCAACCAGTGAAAAGAAATGCTGAATTCATATTCAGAATAAAAATTCTGGCTTGCGTTTGAATACTTTCTGGATATTTCCTTCTGAATTCACCCAAGAGTACGCGCAGCGCAACCTGCCGCACAAGTAATCACAGGATCTCGCTGACCTATTTTCCTTGCTGGCTGTACTGTCTATTACTGGCAATCCAGGTCACGGCTGTGTAATCTGGCGGACTTGATGAGAAGAGCCCAGGAGATAATCACATGCGAGTCAGTGTTCTTGCACTGCTGTTTTTATGGGCCAGCCTGGCCCAGGCCACGCCCGGCGGCGTGAACGCCAGCGGCTGCCACCATTCGCAGAAAAAAGACTTCCATTGCCACGCGCCCAACGAAAAGGGCAAGGCCAAGAACCAGGGCAGTGCGGAAACGCCGGCCCAGCGCGACAAGCGCCTGCTGCGCGAATGCCGGGGCCGGCCGAATGCGGGAGCCTGCCTGGGCTATGCCAGGCAGAGCAAATAATCCTCAGATGCTGCGCTGGTTCACGCGCCGGGACAAGGCCTCGGCCGTTTCGCGCCGCTCGCTGTAGCGGTCCACCAGGTACTGCGCGCTGTCGCGCGTGAGCAAGGTGAACTTGACCAGCTCTTCCATCACGTCGACCACGCGCTCGTAATAGGGAGAAGGCTTCATGCGGCCGTCTTCGTCGAATTCGAGGAAGGCCTTGGCCACGGAGGACTGGTTGGGAATGGTGATCATGCGCAGCCAGCGGCCTAGCACGCGCAGCTGGTTCACGGCGTTGAACGACTGCGAGCCGCCCGAAACCTGCATCACCGCCAGCGTCTTGCCCTGGGTGGGGCGCACGGCACCGTCCGCCAGCGGAATCCAGTCGATCTGCGCTTTCAGGATGCCGGTCATCGCGCCGTGGCGCTCGGGCGAAGTCCAGACCATGCCTTCGGCCCATTGCGCGAGCTGGCGCAATTCCTGCACGCGCGGATGCGAGTCGGGCGCATCGTCGGGCAAGGGCAGGCCGCGCGGATCGAAGATCCGGGTTTCGGCGCCCATGGCCTGCAGCAGGCGCGCGGCCTCCTCGGTCAGCAGCCGGCTGTAGGAGCGCTCGCGCACCGAGCCATAGAGCAGCAGAATGCGCGGTGCGTGGGTCGCGTGCGTGGCAGGCTGCAGCCGCTGCAGGTCCGGCACGTCAAACGCCTGGCGGTCGAGTGCGGGCAATTCAGCGTTTGGCAATGCGCTCTCCTTGTGCATTGACCACGGCTTCACCGTCTTCCTTGGAAAAAGCCGCTTTTTGCGGCTGGGGCAGGATCTCTAGCACCACTTCCGACGGCCGGCACAGCCGCGTGCCCAGGGGCGTGACCACAATCGGGCGGTTGATGAGAATAGGGTGCTGCAGCATGCAATCGAGCAGTTGCTCGTCGCTCCACTTCGGATCGGCCAGGCCCAGGGCTTCATAGGGCGTGCCTTTTTCGCGCAGCAGCGCGCGCACGCTGATGCCCATGGCGGCGATCAGGCCTTGGAGCGTGGCGCGGTCGGGTGGACTCTTCAGGTACTCGATCACCTGCGGCTCTTCGCCGCTGTTGCGAATCATGGCCAGCACGTTGCGCGAAGTGCCGCAGTCCGGGTTGTGATAGATCGTGATGGGGTTCATGGCAGTGTCTCCAAGGGGTAGGGCGTCAAACCAGCGTCAGCCGCAAGGCCAGCGCCGCCAGGGTCAGGGCCAGCACCGGCACCGTCAGCACCGCGCCGACCTTGCAGTAATAGCCCCAGCCGATGCGTGTGCCCTTGCTGGCGAGCACATGCAGCCACAGCAAGGTGGCCAGACTGCCGATGGGCGTGATCTTGGGCCCCAGGTCGCAGCCGATGATGTTGGCGTAGACCATGGCGTGGCGGACAGCGCCGGTGGCGGTGGACGCGTCTATGGACAGCGCACCGATCAACACCGTCGGCATGTTGTTCATGACAGAGGACAGCAGGGCGGCCAGAAAGCCCGTGCCCAGTGCCGCGCCCCAGACACCGCCTTGCGCAAAGACATCGAGCAGCGCGGCGATGTGGTTGGTGAGCCCTGCGTTGCGCAGCCCGTACACCACCAGGTACATGCCCAGAGAGAACACCACGATGTGCCAGGGCGCGCCGCGCAGCACGCGGCGCGTGTGGATGACATGGCCCCGCGCGGCAACGGCCAGCAAAATGGCGGCGCCCACGGCGGCCACCACACTCACTGGAACGCCCAGGGGCTCGAGCGCGAAAAATCCCACCAGCAGCAAAACCAGCACCACGCAGCCGGCGCGGAAAGTGGCCCGGTCGCGGATGGCCTGGGCCGGCAGCTGGAGCTGGGCCAGGTCGTAGCGCACGGGGATGTCCTTGCGAAAATACCACCACAACACCGCCAGGCTGGCCGCCACGGCTGCCAGGTTGACCGGCACCATCACGGCCGCGTATTCGGCGAAGCCGATGTCAAAGTAGTCCGCGGACACGATGTTCACCAGGTTGGACACGATCAAGGGCAGGCTGGCCGTGTCGGCGATGAAGCCCGCGGCCATGACAAAGGCCAGCGTCGCTCCGGGCGTGAAGCCCAGTGCCAGCAACATGGCCATCACGATGGGCGTGAGAATCAGCGCTGCACCGTCATTGGCAAACAGGGCCGAGACCGCGGCGCCCAGCAGTACCAGCAAGGCGAACAGTTTGGGACCATGGCCGCCGCCCCAGCGCGCCACGTGCAGCGCGGCCCATTCAAAGAAGCCGGCCTCGTCCAGCAGCAGGCTGATGACGATGATGGCGATGAATGTGGCCGTCGCATTCCAGACGATGGCCCAGACCACCGCAATATCGGACAGTTGCACCACGCCGAGCAGCAGTGCCAGCCCGGCGCCCAGCGATGCGCTCCAGCCTATGCCCAGGCCGCGCGGCTGCCAGATCACCAAAAGCAAGGTGAAAACGAAAATCAACAAGGCGGTCAGCATGGTGTTCAGTCCTGACCGCAGCAGGGCTCGCTCAGCGCCACTTCACAGGGCTGGCCCTGGCAGCAGTTTTCGCTCAGATAGGCCAGCAGGCCGCCCATGCGGCTGAAGTCCGCGCGGTAAATCAGGTTGCGGCCCTGGCGCTCCTGCGTCACCAGGCCGGAATGCACCAATTCCTTCAAGTGAAAAGACAGGCTGGTGGCCGGAATTTCCAGTGCCTGGGCCAAGGCGCCAGGTGTCAGGCCCTGTGCTCCGGCGACCACCAGGCTGCGAAACACCCGCAAGCGCACGGCTTGGGCCAAGGCCATCAGGCTGCGAACAACATCATTTTCTTCCATACTTCAATGATAGTTGAATAATTGATTCAATGGGCATTCTGCCGCTTGCACAAGGGTTGAATCGCATGGCGGCTGGCACGCAAACTGCTACGGCTTTTGTCATGATCCACCCCTTTGCCCCCAGCAGCCTGCGCCCCACGCCAGAGCAGATAGAGCGCCATTTGCGCCGCACCATGGAAGTCGCCGAACGCGCCGTCAGCATGGGTCGTCACCCTTTCGGTGCCATCCTGGTCGCGCCCGACAACGAAACCGTGCTCATGGAGCAGTGCAACATCGACAGCGTGAACCATGCCGAGTCCACGCTGGCGCGCACCGCGGCCAGCAGTTACCCGGCCGACTATCTATGGAGCTGCACGCTCTACACCTCGGTCGAGCCCTGCTGCATGTGCGCCGGCACAGCCTACTGGGCCCATATCGGGCGCGTGGTGTTCGGCATGACCGAGCAGGCCTTGCTGCAGCACACGGGCAACCATGGTGAGAATCCGACCATGAGTGTGTCTTCGCGCTATGTGTTCGATCACTGCCAGAAAGCCGTCGAGCTCATTGGCCCCGTGCCTTCGCTGGAGGCGGAGATTGCCGCGCAGCAGCAGGCGTTCTGGGCGCGGCGCTGAATGGCCAAGCCCATGAAAACAGGCAGTCTGCCCCTTGCCAGTGCACCGGATCAACTGGCCGCCGGTGGCGTGGCCTTGCAGCAGGTCTGGGGGCGGCCTGCACTGCCTGCTGCTTTCAATGTGCGCCCTGTCCGGCTCACCGAAGCGCCCCCGCCACCGCCTGCGCCGTCGAAGCCTTGGAGCTGGCCCAAGATCTGAGCCCCGCCCTTACCAGCGCGCGCCAAACGTGCTGCGCAGTCCGTCGATCTGGGCTTCGCTCAGCGGCGCGGCGCCCGGCTGCAGGCAGTGGAGCTTGGCCGTTTCCTCCAGTTCTTCCAGCACCGCCATGGCGGCTGCCGGCGTGTCGTGCCAGACGTTCGGCCCGAGGCGCTCGAGCATGACGGCGCGCACCGGCGTGCCGGCCTGGGCGTAGCGGGTGATGGCCTGACTGACCAGCTCCGCCGCGGCCAGCGCGCCGGGCGCATGGTAGGGAATCAGCGGCACATGGCCGACTTTCATCACGAAGTAGGGCGTGATGGGCGCGAGCAATTCCGCGCCGCCAGGCTGCAGGCTCGCGGCCACGCAGTAGGTCGAGTGGGTGTGGATCACGCAGGCCGTGCGGGCGTCCACGGCGCGGGCCGCCTGGTAGATGCGCTGGTGCAGCGCAATCGTCTTGCTCGCCTTGGCGCCGCTGGTCTGCACCAGTTGGGCATCCAGGCGCGCCAGCTGCGCCGGGTCCAGCGTGCCCAGGCAGGCGTCGGTGGGCGTGATGAGAAAGCCGTCGTCCAGGCGTACGCTGATGTTGCCGGCCGTGGCGTGCACGTAGCCGCGCTCGAACAGGCTGCGGCCTATGCGGCAGATTTCTTCGCGGGCCCGGGCTTCGGCGCTCATGCGAGCACTCCGAAGGCCTTGCTGAAGAAGTCTTCGCTGCCGAAATTGCCCGACTTGAGCGCCAGGTGCAGGCCGGGTGTGCCCGGGGCATGGCACCACGGCACGCCCGGATCGATCTGCGCGCCGATCTGCAATTGCGCGATACCCAGTGCCTGGACGCAGGCGCCCGAAGTTTCGCCGCCGGCCACCACCAGCTGCTGCACGCCGCGCTCGACCAGGCCGCAGGCGATGCGCGCGATCGTGCGCTCGACCATGGCGCCCGCGGCCTCCACGCCCAGCTGCTCCTGCACGCCCTTGACGGCGCCGGCATCGGCGGTGGAATAGATCAGCACCGGGCCGTCGGCCAGCAGCGGCTCGGCCCAGGCCAGGGCCTGTGCCGCCACGTCTTCGCCCGCCGCGATGCGCACGGGATCCAGGGCCAGGGCAGGGCGGCCGCCGGCAATGAAATGCGCGACCTGGGCATTGGTCATGCGCGAGCAGCTGCCCGACACCACGGCGCGCAGGCCCTGGGCTGGCGGCAGCGTACCGGCCTGGGGCGAGGCCTGGATGCCGAAGTTCTGCGGCAGGCCGATCGCCAGACCCGAGCCGCCGGTCACCAATGGCAGGCCGGCAAAGGCCGGGCCCATGCGCAGCAGATCCTCATTGCTCACGGCATCGACGATGGCAATGCCCACGCCTTCGGCCTGCAGATCCGCCACTCTGGCGGCGATGGCCTCGGCACCCGCGCCCACCGTGCGATGGTCGATCAGGCCCACGCGCCGCGCGGTCTGCGGCTGCAGCACGCGCAGCAGATTCGGGTCCGCCATGGGCGTGAGCGGGTGGTTTTGCATGCCGCTCTCGTTGAGCAGCACGTCGCCCACGAACAGATAGCCCTTGAACACCGTGCGCTGGTTGTCGGGAAACGCCGGCGTGGCCACGGTGAAACTCGTGCCCAGGGCCTGCATCAGCGCATCCGTCACCGGGCCGATATTGCCCTCGGGCGTGCTGTCGAACGTCGAGCAGTACTTGAAGTAGATCTGGCGCGCGCCCGCGGCCCGCAGCCAGTGCAGCGCCTGCAGCGACTCGGCCACGGCCTCGGCCACCGGTGCGGTGCGCGACTTGAGAGCGACCACCACCGCATCCACATCGGCGGCCAGCGGCTGGCTGGGCACGCCAATGGTCTGCACCACGCGCATGCCGGCGCGCACCAGGTTGTTGGCGAGATCGGTGGCACCAGTGAAGTCATCGGCAATGGCGCCGAGCAGGAGTTTCTGGGTCATGACAAAAGAGATCTGAGAAAGACAAAAGGCTGCGCATGGCCGGCATGCGCAGCGTGGATCAGCGCCGACGCTTGAACAGCTTGCCGACGAAGCCCCAGGCCAGCAGGATCAAGGCCATGCTGGTGATGGTGCCGACCAGGCCGTTGCCGAAGAACACGCTGAGCGCGCCATCGGACAGCAGCATGGACTGGCGGAACGCGTCTTCGGTCTTGTCGCCCAGCACCATGGCCAGGATCAGCGGGGCAATCGGGTAGTCGAGCTTCTTGAACACGTAGCCGATCACGCCAAAACCCAGGGCCAGGTAGACGTCGAACATCTTCCCGCCTATGGTGTAGGCGCCCGTGAGGCACACCACGATGATCACCGGGCCGATGATGGAGAACGGCAGGCGCAGGATGGAGGCGAAGAACGGAATCGTCGCCAGCACCAGCACCACGGCCACGATGTTGGCCAGGTACATCGAGGCGATCAGTCCCCAGACGAAGTCCGGCTGCTCGATGAAGAGCATGGGGCCGGGCTGCAGCCCCCACATCATCAAGCCGCCCATCATCACCGCGGCCGTGGCCGAACCGGGCACGCCCAGTGCCAGCATGGGCAGCAGCGCCGAGACACCGGCGGAGTGGTCGGCGGCCTCGGGCGAGACCACGCCTTCGGGCTCGCCCTTGCCGAAGTTCGCGCCGCGCTTGGAAAAGCGCTTGGCAATGCCATAGGACATGAACGAAGCCGCCGTCGGGCCGCCCGGCGTGATGCCCATCCAGCAGCCGATGACCGTGGAACGCACCAGGGCCACCATGTGCTGGGGCATTTCCTTGATGGTCTGCCATACCACGCGCCAGCTCATCTTGGCCTTGAGGCCTTCGAACTTGAGGCCGTCTTCCACCGTCACCAGCAGTTCACCGATGCCGAACAGGCCGATCACCGCCGCCAGGAAGGAAATGCCGCCGACCATGTTGTCGCTGCCGTAGGTCAGGCGCATCTCGCCCGAAATGGTGTCCATGCCGACGGTGGCCAGCACCAGGCCGATCACCAGCGAGGCCAGGGTCTTGAGCGGCGCGCCGCCACTCATGCCCACGTAGGAGCAGAACGTCAGCAAGTAGATGGCGAAGTACTCGGGCGGGCTGAAACGCAGCGCGAAGTCGGCAATCGTGTTGGCGATCAGCGTGACGACGATGATGCCGGCCATGGCGCCAAAGCCAGCGGCAAGAAACGCCGTGGCCAGGGCCTTGGACGCATCGCCCTTGCGCGCCATGGGGTAGCCGTCAAAGGTGGTGGCCACGGACGAGGGCTCGCCCGGGATGTTGAACAGGATGGACGTGGTGGAGCCGCCAAACAGCGCGCCCCAGTACATGGAGGACAGCAGGATGATGGCCGACACCGGCGGCATCATGAAGGTCAGCGGCAGCAGCAAGGTCACGCCGTTGGGCGCGCCCAGGCCGGGCAGCACGCCGACGAGAATGCCCAGCAGCACGCCGCCGCACATCAGCAGCACGTGGTAGAGACTGAAAGCGGTCTCGAAACCGCCCATCAGGTTGTGGATTTGGTCGAACATGGGTCGGCAGCTTTCTCAGATATAGCCCAGCGATTGCTCGATCGGCCCTTTGGGCAGCGGCACCTGGAACCAGAGCTCGAAAACGCCAAAGAACACGGCCATGGCGATGACGCCGATGGCCACGGATTTCACGATGGGGAAGGGCCCGTGCACGCGGGCCATATAGATCAGGTACAGCGCGCCGGCAACGTAGGCACCGACCCATTGCATGGCCAGCACAAACACCACGGACGGCGCGAACACCGAGAAGCTGCGCTTGAGCTGCTGGGCATCGGCGAAGATATCCGGCTTGCGCGCCAGCAGGCTTTGCACCAGCAGGCCCAGGGCAATCAGGCCCAGCAGGATGCCCAGGCGCAGCGGGAAGTAGCCCGACTGCGGTCCCGTGCTGCTCCAGCCAGTGTCGAGCTGCAGGCTTCCAAGGATGATGAACAGCGCGAACACTGCGATCACCACCGCAACAACCAGCTCCATGGTCTGGCGATTGACTTTGCTCATAGCGAAAATCCTCAGGAAACCGCACCCCGCCGCTGGCAGGGTGCGGTGAATCGGTATCAGGCGCTCAGGCACCCATGCGCAGGGATCAGTCCTTCACCAGCCAGCCGTCCTGGCCGAACTGCTCGCGGTGGACCTTGATGTCCGCGGTCACATAATCCTTGAGCTTGCCGCCCACCAGGAACATGTCGCTTTGCGTGCCGCGGGCCAGCCAGGCTTTCCATTCGGGCTTCTGGCGCACCTGGTCCAGCAGGTTCTCGTAGAACTTGACCTGTTCGGGCTTCACGTCATCGGCCAGCCATACCGTGCGCGGCATGTGGAAGGCGTCCACCGGGATGCCGGCGTCCTTGCAGGTCGGCAGATCGCCAAAGCCTTGCTCGGCCGTGACTTTCTCCTTCGAGTCCAGGCGCTTGGCCGAGAACACGCACAGCGGGCGCACCTTGCCGGCGCGCCAGTGGGAGGCGCTCTCCGAAGGGTTGTTGGTGTTGGCATCGACGTGCGCGCCCGAAAGCTGCACCGCCACTTCGCCGCCGGACTTGAACGGCACATAGGTCATCTTCACGCCCGTGGCCTGCTCGATCTTGCGGGTGAGAATGTGGTCCGTGTCCTTGGACTGGGCACCGGCCATCTTGAAACGCCCATTCTTGGCGCGTGCATCGGCGATCAGGTCGGCGGCGTTCTTGTACGGCGCATCCGTGTGCGTCCAGAGCACGAACTCATCGGCGGCCATCACCGCCAGCGGCGTGACGTCGTCGATGGTGTAGCCCACCTTGGTGATCATGGGCATCAGATAGGCCAGGTTGGTGGAGAACACCACCTTGTTGGCATCGCCTTTTTGCGACTTGGCGTAGACAAACGCTTCGGTGCCCGCGCCGCCGCTCTTGTTGCTGACCACCACCGGCACGGGCAGCAGCTTGTACTTCTGGACAATGGTCTGCACGACACGCGCGAACTGGTCCGTGCCGCCGCCGGGGCCGGCGGACACCACAAACTCCACGGGCCGGTTCGGAGCCCAGTCGGCCGCTGTTGCCGGCAGTGCGAAGGCGCAGCCCGCGAGCGCAAGGGCCAGTGTCTGAAGGGATGGCTGGATGGACGTCATTGCTTGTCTCCTTTGATTTTTTGTGGAAATGAAGTGTCTAGCGCCTGGGGGTCCAGGCGCTCAAACGCTGGGGCCGAAGAACGCCCGGTCCTGCTGCAGGCGCAGGCGCAGGAGTTCCGAATCGGCTTCGATGGCGATGTCATCGAAACAGATGAGTGCACCTGGCGCCACGTCCCGCACGAGGCGGCGGTTGGACACCAGGTAGAAAGGCGCGGGCACGCCCGGGGCCAGGGCCGCGGCCGGCACCAGCTCCGAAGCCAGGCCGCTGATGCTGTGGTGGTGGCCGCCCATTTGCAGCACCGTTCCGGCCTTGAGCGCTTCGGTGGCGCGCGCCACCAGATCGAGCACCGGGCGCGGTGCTTCGGCGCCGCTGGAGGCACCATGCACCACGGCATCCAGCACACTGGTCGCGGCCTCGAGTCCCAGCAGGTGGCGCGGAATGAAGACCATGGCGCGCGAGCCGTCCAGGCTCACCACATGGCCCTTGCCGGTCAGCAGCTCCCAGGTTTCCTTGTCATTGCAGCGGATGATCACGAACACGCCGCCCGCAAAGCTGATTTCGCCGGGCGCGCGCAGGCAATGGAACACGTCCAGCGTCTGCTTGCCGGCCAGCACGCCGCCTTCGGCGCTCTGGGCGAAAAACTCCGGCACTTCGGGAATGCGCGCGATGGGGGCGTGCAGGCCGGGCGTATCGGCCAGAAATCCCGTGGAATTGGCGACCACCTGCAGTTCGCACAGATCCGGCACGGCGCGCTGGGGCAGGGCGCTGCAGGATTGCGAGCGGGCGGCGGCGATTTCCGTGGACGCGCGGCCGGCGAGCTGCCAGTGGGCGGCGAAATCGGGGATCTCCACGCTCACGCCGTTGCTGCTCATCTTGCCGGTGGCGGCATCGAAGACGAAGTCATACTCGCTGGCCTTGCCCGCGGCCAGCACTTCAAAGCCCAGGGTCTGGGCCCAGGTGATGAGGCCGATCAAAAGCGCCGGCTGGTCGCCATCCACAGGCGTGACCACCCGGCCGCGCTCGCGCGCCAGGCGCGACAATTCGGGGCCGACCACGCTGTCGACTTCCTTGGACGCCAGGGCCACGTGGCAGTTGGCCTCGATGGCCAGGCGCGCATGGCGCGCACCGGCTTCGGGGTTGCCCGTGGCTTCGATGACCAGATCGATAGGCAGATCGAGCACCAGCGTCAGGTCGCGAATCGCCAGGTACTGGCCTTGCTCCCAGGCGGCTTGCGCTTGGGCAGGGCTGGTCACGACCGCAATCTGTTCGGCCGGTATGCCCACGGACAGCAAGGCCTTGAGCGCCGTATCGGTGTCCACGTCCATGGCGATGCGGGCATTCACCAGCGGCATGCGCAGGGACTGGGCGAGGAAGCTTCGACCAAAGCCTCCGCTGCCGATGACACAGGTTTCGACAGGACGTTGGGCTTGGGCGTAGTGGCGCAGGTAGTTCATGATGACGACTTGAAGATCAAAAGGCCCGTGTTGCACGTGGCCGTGTAAAAAACCTTGCAAACTTGCATGCAATCCAAACAATTATCGCTAGTTTAAACAAAAAATTTCTTTAAACTTCATAAATTGCATGCAATCAACATCACCACACGATGACGGACAACCCTAAAAGTGCCACCACCCGAGGCAGCGGAACCCTGCTGGTCGCCGACCGCCTGCGCGAGCTCATCGTCTCGGCCGACCTCAAGCCCGGCGAGCGCATCTCCGAACGCCTGATGTGTGAAAAGATGGAAGGTGTGTCGCGCACGCCTTTGCGCGAAGCCTTCAAGGTGCTCGCGGCCGAAGGGCTGGTGACCATACTGCCCAACCGCGGCGCCATCGTGACCGCGCTGTCCATGGAAGAGATCGCCGCCGCCATCGAAGTGCTGGTGGGCCTGGAAGCCCTGGCGGCGGAGCGCGCCTGCGAGCGCATCACCGACGCCCAGATCGCCGAAGTCGTGCAATTGCATGCAAAGATGGAAGAGGCGTTCGCCGCCGGCGAGCTGATGCCGTACTTTCGCCTGAACCAGGCGATCCACCAGCACATCGTGGACGCCGCCGGCAATCCCGTGCTCTCGCGCATTTACGCCGTGGAGTGCAAGCGCATCCAGCGCTACCGCTACGCCGGCAACCTCGAACCCCAGCGCTGGGCCAGCGCCGTCGAAGAGCACCGGGCGATGCTGCAGGCCTTGCGCAATCGCTCAGGCGCCGTGCTGCGTGAAATGCTGCGCGAGCACCACCATCGGGGCTGGGCGACTTCGAGCGCCGTATTGCAAAAAGACTGGCCTGCCGAGGAGGTCACCAAACGCCGGCCCAGCCGCAAAAGCGCGGCGGTGGGCTAGACGGCGGGAGCGTCCTTCAAGACAGGCGGTTGTGCTGTCATGGGCGTAGCGTTCTCATTGGGAGCGAAATCCAACCGCACACGGTCCAGGTCGGGAACGTTGGAATATCGCAAAACGCGATAGCCGGCATCCGTGAGCAATGTGTCGCGAGCGCTGTCCTTGGCGGCTTTGTCCTTGTGGCTCGCATCGTCCAGCTCGATGACCGCCAGCACCTGGAAGGCCTTGTCGCAGACCACAAAGTCGGCGGTCTTGCGATCGAAGGTATTGCGCGCTGCCTGCGCACGGGCCGTCAACAAGGCGCCGAAGCTCACTTGCGCAAGGATGACGAAATCCGGCAGCGCATGGACCAGCCGATGGTGCATGGCTTGTTCACGCTCTGTCAGCAACTGCCTGCGCCGTGGGCGCTCGGTCGTTTTGCGTTTCCCGGTGTTCGCGGAAGCAGCCGCTTTCTTGAGAACCTGTGCGGCCACCGCCAGCCCCAGAAAAACCACGACGATGACGATCAGCGAAGTATTCATGTCTCCCTCCTTGTTTTGAAGGGAGTGTCGCACGCTGGGGCAGGCGTGGCCCGTCACTCAGGTGGATGGTGTTCTACTGCAAATACCACTTAACATAATATACATCGTATCTATTAATTGAAACGAGCAGAAAGAGCCCGCTCCAGACCTCTCAGCTTCAGTCTGCAAATGCGAATGACTATCAGTTGTATAGAATGCTGCAACTTATCGCCACATCGAGAAAAGGCCCGTGACCCCATCGACCGACAACGCCGCCAGTCTTGCGCTGGGCAGCATGTACGTGCAGCACAACCATTGGCTGGTCGCGTGGCTGCAGCGCAAGCTCGGCAATCGCAGCGATGCAGCGGATCTGGCCCAGGACACCTTCACGCGCATCTGGGCTGGCGGCAAAACGGATTCCATCGAGGAAATACGTGAGCCCAGGGCCTATCTGACGACCGTGGCCAAGCGCTTGCTGGTCAATCATCTCGAACGCCGCTCGCTGGAGCAGGCTTATCTGGCCTCCTTGCATCTGTTGCCGCAGGCCCATGGGCTGTCGGTGGAAGACCGGGCCATTCTGCTGGAGACCTTGCAGGAGCTGGATGCACTCCTCGATGCCTTGCCGGCCAAAGTACGCACGGCATTTCTCCTGTCCCAGCTGGAAGGCATGTCCTATGAGGAAATCGCCGCCAAGCTGCAGTTGAGCGTGCGCACCGTGACCCGCTACATGGCACAGGGCTTTCGCCAATGCCTGCAAGTGATGCTCAACGCCTGACCATGTCTGTTGCCGACCCACGCATTCTCGACGAGGCCGCCCAATGGCTGGCCCGCAGACATGCCTCTGACTTCAGTGAAGTCGAGCAGGCCGCTTTGGCCCGTTGGCGCAGCCAGAGCAGTCAGCATGAACATGTGTGGCAGCGTGCGCAGCAATTGCAAAGCCACATGGGCAAGCTGCCCTCGGCCGTCGGCATGGCGGTGCTGAACCGCCCTCGCCTGTCGAATTCGCGTCGCCAGCTGTTGCGCGCAGCCGCTTTCCTGGTCACGACTCCGGCGCTGGGATGGTTCACCTACCAACACATGCCCTGGCACAGCTGGACGACCGACTACCGTACAGCCACGGGCGAACGGCGCGCGTTCACGCTGGCCGATGGCAGCCGGGTGGAACTCAATACGGCCTCGGCCATCAGCGTGCGCATGGACCGCGAGGCAAGGCGCATCCGACAGCACACGGGCGAGATACTCGTGCAGACCTCGCACGCACCGGAGTTTGCCAGCCAGCCCTTCATCGTGGAGACGACGCACGGCCAGATGCAGGCACTGGGCACCCGATTCATTGTGCGCAAGCACGAGCACAGCACCACGCTGTCGGTGCTGCAAGGCGCGGTGCGCGTGACGCCCGCATTCTTCGCCACGCCCACGGTGGTGAATGCCGGAGAGCAGCTGCGTTTCGACGGCCATGGCAGCCGCCCGGACGTGCCGCTTGAAACCCAGCCGGACGCCTGGACGCTGGGCGTGCTTTATGCGCAGGACATGCGGCTGCAAGACTTCCTGGCAGAGGTCGGCCGTTATCGCGAAGGCATTCTGCGTTGTGACGCCGACATCGCCGATCTGCGCGTTTCGGGCACCTACCAGCTGGGCGACACGGACCGCATCCTGGCGCTGCTGGAGCAGACCTTGCCGGTGCGCGTGCACCAACACACGCGGTATTGGGTGGCTATCACCCGCCGCTGAAATTTTTTCTCCATCGCTGTCCTGTTTTTCGCCCTCGCCTGTCATGGCTTGTGAAGTCCATTCTTTTGACAGTTACGGGAATCCAACGACATGCACACCAGCCCTTTGCGCGCGACGGCCCTGGCCGCCCTCACCTTCACCACGGCGATGCTCTTGCAGGCGCCTGCGGTGTATGCCGCCGAACCCGCCACCCACGGTGCGCAAAAGACCTACCAGGTTCAGGCCGGGCCGCTGGGTCCCGCGGTGATGGCGTTTGCCGCGCAGGCCGGTGTCAACCTCAGCGTGGACTTGAAGCAGCTCGGCGGGATGAGCGCGCGCGGCTTGTCGGGCAAATTCTCCATTGACGGCGGTTTTGCCCATTTGCTCGAAAACACTGGGTTTGGCGTGCGCCAGGTGAGCCCAGGCAGCTATGTGCTGGAGCCGCTGTCCGCGCCCGCCGCCAAGTCTGCGGAAGTGCCCGCTTCAAGCACCGCGCGGGATGGGGCTGAGCTGGGCGCTGTCACGGTCACGGCACGCACGCAGAACAACCTCGTGGCGCCCTCCCGCCAGATCACCACTCTCGACGCCGAGGAAGTCCAGCAACTGCGACAAGGCTCGGACAGCCTGGCCACCATGCTCAGCAAAGTCGTTCCCGGCATGGCGGACTCCAGCCATACCATCACGGACTATGGCCAAACGCTGCGTGGTCGCAACATGCTGATCTTGGTCGATGGCATCCCGTTGAACACCAATCGCGACTCGTCGAGAAACCTCGCCAACATCAATCCGGCGGACATAGCGCAGATCGAAGTGCTGCGCGGCAGCAGCGCCATCTACGGCAGCGGCGCGGCGGGCGGCATCGTCTCGGTGCGAACCAAGCGCCCGTCAGGCGAGACCAAGGCGGAAACCATAGTCACGGGGTCCACCCCGCTCTACCACCCCAAAGGCGCGGGAATCGGCGGCGAAGTACAGCACTACCTGTCGGGCGGCGGCGAGGTCGTCGACTATTCGGTGAGCCTGGGTGCCAAGCATGTCGGGGGTTCCTTCGATGCCAAGGGCAATCGCATTGCCCCGGAACCGAGCCAGGGCGACCTTTTCGACTCCAACATCTACAACGCATCGGCCAAGATCGGCTTCAAGCTCGATGCCGACCAGCGCTTGCAGTTCTCGGCGAGCCATTACAACGCCAACCAGGACACGGACTACGCGTCCGACCCCTCGGTGGCGCGCCTGCCCGCGGGCTCGGCGGCCGCCAGGCCCATCAAGGGCCTGGTGCTTGCCGATCAAAACCAGATCAAGAACACCATGCTGGGACTCGACTACGAGAACCGGAACATCGCTGGCAGCACGCTGGCCGCTCAGCTCTACTACCGCGACTTCCATACGCGCTTTGCGCCGTTCGACGCCCGCGCGGTGCCGGTGCGCGGCGCGAATGTGGACCAGTCCATGCAAAACTCCGATGTCTTTGGCGGGCGTCTGACCCTCAAGACGCCGCTGGGCAAGGACAAGGACACGCTGCTGATCTGGGGCGCCGACTTCAACCATGAGCGCACCGACATGCCCATCGACATTTTCGATCCCAAGGTCTATGACGCCACGGGCGGGCTTGTTTTTCAGAAGATCGGCCGCCTGATCTACATGCCGCCGGTCACCACCCGCAGCCTGGGCGCCTTTGCCCAGTTGCAGCACAAATTCAACGAGCAGTGGTCGCTGGAGGGCGGCGCGCGCTATGACCGGGCACAGGCCAGCTTCAACGACTTCACGCCGCTGTCCCAGTCGAAAGTGCCCAGCCCCCAATCCGTGGCCGGCGGCACCGTCAAATACGATGCCTGGACCTACAACCTCGGCACGGTTTTCAACCCGGTCAAGGGCCAGGAAATCTACGCTTCCTACAGCCAGGGCTTTGAACTGCCGGATATCGGCGTGGTGGTGCGCAATGCGACCCTGGGTTTCAACATCGGCAATTCCAACCTGCAAGCGGTCAAGACCAACACGGTGGAAATCGGCTGGCGCGGGAAGTTCGCCAACCTGCTCGCCAACCTGGGCGGCTTTCAGTCGCAGTCCGATCTGGGTGCGGTCCAGAGCTTCAACAACGGGCTCACGCTGCTGCGCACCAAGGAGAAAATCCACGGCATGGAGGGCGGCCTGGACTACTTCAGCGATGACGACCATTGGAGCGCAGGCGGCAGCTTCACCTGGATGAAGGGTCGCGAACGGCTGCAAACGGCCAGCAACTACCAGGGCATGACGGGCTTTCGCATTCCTCCGCTCAAGCTCACCGCCTATGTGGAATACCGGCCCAATGCGCGTTGGAGCCACCGTCTCCAGGCAACTTCCTACGCCGGCAAGGACTACCGCCTGGATGGCAAGACCAGCTTCGGCCGCTACGACACCCGCGGCTACACCACGGTGGACCTGATCAGCCAATGGAAAATCGACCCCAAGAACCGCGTCTCCGTGGGCGTGGAAAACCTCTTCAATCGCAACTACTTCCCGCTTTACAGCCCGCTGCTGCGCAGCAACAACAACACCAGCCGTCTGCCCGCGGCCGGTGCGGTGCTCAGAGTCAGCTACGCCCACACCTGGTGATACGCGATGCGAGGCCTGCTCCGCAGGCTGCACCGCTGGTGCGGCCTGGTCATCGCGGTTCTTCTTCTGGCGTGCAGCGTCACGGGCAGCATCATCGCGTTCGAGCATGAGCTGGACGCGGCGCTGAACCCCGGGCTGTTTCGCACAGGCAACCTGCAGCCGGCGCTGCCGCCCAACGCCTTGATTGCGCGTGTCGAAGCGCAGGACCCGCGCATCCGCGTGACGCAGCTGCCGCTGGACACCCGGCCGGGCCAGGCAAGCGAGTGGCATGTGCAGGCACGGGAGTTGCCGGCAGGCGCCACGGCCGGCCTCGGCTTCGACCGCCTGTTCGTCGCCCCCTCCTCCGGTCGGGTGCTCGGCGCGCGCCAATGGGGTGCCTGGCAATGGGACCGCGCCCATTTGCTGCCCTGGCTCAACCGGTTCCACCGCACGCTGACCCTGCCGGGCAGAATCGGCAACCAACTGCTGGGAGCCATGGCCATTCTCTGGCTGCTCCTGTCACTCAGCGGCCTGGTGCTGACGCTGCCGGCACGCTGGTCGAACTTCTGGAGCCGCTGGAAGCCTGCATGGCAACTCAAGGCCGGCGCCAAAGGCTTCCGGCTCGTGAACGATCTGCACCGTGCCATGGGCTTGTGGGTACTGCCGCTGGCCTTGTGCACGGCCTTCACCGGCATCTACCTCAACCTGGGCAATGAAGTCTTCAAGCCCGTTGCCAGCCTGTTCGGTCCCATTTCACCCCACCCCGTCGCGACCCTGGCGCAGCTGGGCGCTCCCCGTCCCAGCAGCGCCATACTCTCGCCCGAGCAGGCGGTGCAGGCCGCGCGCGGCTTGCTGCCCGACGCCGCGCAGGACTATGTTCCTTGGTACATGGGACACCTGGCGCCACGGGGCGCCTACCGTGTGGCCTTCAAGGAGCCGGGCATGCGCGAGCAGGCCTTGCGCGTTCGCTACGAACAGGTGTTCATCGACGACCAGACGGGGGAGCTGCTGGGCCGTTTCGGCTACCTCAGCGGCACCGCCACCGACCGCTTCCTGGTCTGGATGTATCCCCTGCACTCCGGCAAATCCTGGGGCCTGGCGGGGCGCCTGCTGATCAGCCTGAGCGGACTGGTCATTGCACTGCTGTGTATCACCGGCATGCTGCGCTGGGTGAAAAGGCGAAACATGGGCAAGCCCACGCCGCGCGGTTGATGGCGCCGCCGATATCCCTATGGCGGTTGCCCGCCTGCAAGGCAGTGCATCTGGCGGCACAATTGGGGCATGAGATTTCTACACACGATGCTGCGCGTTGGCAACCTTCAACGCGCTATTGATTTTTATACCAACGTGCTGGGCATGCAGTTGCTGCGTACTTCGGAGAACACCGAGTACAAGTACTCGCTGGCCTTCCTGGGCTTCGAAGGTGGCAATCCGGCCCAGGCCGAGATCGAGCTGACCTACAACTGGGGCACGGAAAGCTACGACCACGGCACGGCTTACGGCCATATCGCCTTGGGCGTGCCCGACGCCTACGCGGCTTGCGCCAAGATCAAGGCCGCGGGCGGCAATGTGACGCGCGAAGCCGGCCCGGTCATGGGCGGCAGCACCGTGATCGCGTTTGTGACCGACCCTGACGGCTACAAGATCGAGCTGATCCAACGTGCCGCCGATGCGGCCGGCGGCGGCTTGCGCTGAAGCCTTGAACGCCGCGCCCTGCCCGCCTCATTCGGGGTGCAGGGCGCGCGCGGCGGCGACAAAGGAGCGAATCGCTGGCGAATGCTCTCTTTTGCGATACGCCAGGGCCAGGTGCCCCAGTTCATGAAAATCGCTGATGGGCCGGAACGCCACGCCGGGCTGGCCGAACAGCCGTATCGACTCGGGCACGATCACCACGCCATAGCCTGCGGCAGCCAGGCTGGTGGCGGTGATGAAATCATTGACGTGGTATTCGGCCGTCACGGGAAAGCCGGCGGCGGACGCCAGGCGCGCCAGCACTTCGGAGAAGCCTTCCGACTCGTTGAACTGCGGTGCGATGAAAGTCTGGCCCTTGAGGTCAGACGACTGCACGGCGACTTGCCGTGCCAGCGCGTGCGATTCGGGCATGGCCACCATGAACGGCTCACTGTGCACGATCATCGCTTCCACGCCGTCGGGGTACTGGCGCCGAGGCCGCACCAGGCCGACATCAATTTCGCCCGTATCGATGGCATTGAGCTGCTTGGGTGTTTCCATGGCGATGACCTGCATGCGCACCTGTGCATGGCTGGCACGAAAGTCTCCCAGCAGCCGGGACAATAGCCCGGACGTCACGGCCGAGGCGACATAACCCATGCGTATATTGCCGCTGAGTCCGCGCGCCGCCAGCAGGCCGACCTGCTCCGCGCGCTCTATGTGGCGCAGCGCCGCGACCGCTTCGGCATACAGCATGGCGCCAGCGTCCGTGAGCGCAATCGGCTGGCGCTTGTTGCGCAGAATCAGGCGCACCCCCAGCTGCTGCTCCAGTTGCTGCACCTGCACGCTGACGGCCGATTGCGCCACGCCCAGGCGGTCCGCCGCACGGGAGAAGTGCAATTCCTCCGCCACGGCGACGAAATATTGAAGCTGTCTATGGGTCAGCATTTGATATTGAAATCAGATAAAAGATTCTATTTACCCCTCTGGATCATATCAACGCATTGCGATTCAATCGAGACTTCGTTAAAGGAAGCCTTCACATGAACGCCCCCACTGCATCCAAGTACCTGGCCAACCCGGCCGCCGCCACCTACTCCATCGCTCCCCACCCTGAGCACCCCCGGCTCTTGCACATCACCGTGAACCAGGATGCGCTGCAAGGCTTTCTGGACGACGTGCGCCACATCGACGTGCAGAACCTGGAGTACGTGTCCTTCATGCGCTTTCATCTGGCTGACGCGCTGGAAAACCGCATGGGCAAGGAGTTCGCGGACAAGCTGGTGGCCATCACCAAGGACCGCAACCACGGCGGTTTCACCATTGGCGTGCAAGGCCTGACCGAGGACAGCGCCGACTACGTGCGCTTTGGCACGGCCATCGGCCACATCCTGGGCCCGGGCAACCACGACTCCATGTCCGGCACCTACTACGCGCGCTTTGTGGTCAAGCACACGGACTCCAGCGATTCCTACCTGCGCCAGGCCTACCGCCTGTTCACCATGCATACCGACGGCACGTTCGTCACCGAAGCCACCGACTGGCTGCTGATGATGAAGTTCGATGAAAAGAACGCCGTGGGCGGCGAGTCGCGCTTCCTGCACCTCGATGACTGGGCCGAGTGCCAGCGCTTTGCCATGGACCCGCTGGGCTCCAAGCCGCTGCTGTACAAGTCCCCCGGCTCGAAGAACGTCAACGACCGCGTGGAACGCCCCGTGTTCTTCCACGGCGAGTTCGGCCTGTCGATGTCCTTCATCGACCAGTTCGTTCAGCCCGCCAATCGCGACGAAGCCGCGTACCTGAAGGCGCTGTCGGAGTCCATGGAAGCCTCGAGCGGCACCAAGACCGTGGGCCTGCCCACGGGTGACCTGGTGGTGCTGAACAACTACTTCTTCGTGCACGGCCGTGCGCCATTCGAAAAGAATGAGCTCCTGCACCGCGAGCTGATGCGCCAGCGCGGCACGTTTGCGCGCTAATATTCGCCACCTGCCCGCGTGATGCCTGACTTGTGCCAAGCCCAAGTCAGGCATTTATCGTTTTGCCCGCTTTTCTTGATGATTGCCTTCTCCGATGCGCACTGATCTCCAACTTCCGCCCACCTCCCCTGCCGCGCCTGCAGCCACGCAGGCTGCCTATGGCAAGCGCGTGGGCCTGCCGCGTCGCCTGCAGCGCATTCTGTCGCTGGACGACTTCGAAACCGCTGCACGGCAACATCTGCCGCGTCCGTTGTTCGGATACATTTCGGGCGCCGCGGAGGACAATGTTTCGCTCAATGCCAACCGCACTGCGTTTGGCGACTACAGCTTTCTCACCAAGGTGATGGTGGACGTGTCCCACCGGACGCAGAAGACCACCGTCTTCGGCGAGAGCTATGCCTCGCCTTTCGGTGTAGCGCCGGTAGGCATCAGTGCCATCTCCGCCTACCGCGGCGATCTGGTGCTGGCGCAGGCCGCGGCGAACGCGGGCATCCCGGCCATCATGAGCGGCACTTCGCTCATCAAGATGGAAGATGTGTACCAGGCAGCGCCCTCCACCTGGTTTCAGGCCTATCTGCCTGGGGATGCCTCGCGCGTTGACGGACTGATCGACCGGGTGAAGGCCGCGGGATTCAAGACGCTCGTGGTCACCGTGGACATTCCGGTGTGGGCCAACCGCGAAAACAATGTGCGCACGGGCTTTTCCATGCCGCTGCGCCCTTCCCTGAGCCTGGCCTGGGACGGCATGGTTCGCCCGCGCTGGCTGGTGGGCACTTTCCTGCGCACGCTGGCCTTGCACGGCATGCCCCATTTCGAGAACTCGTTCGCCACGCGTGGCGCGCCCATGCTGTCGAACTCCGCGATCCGCGACACCACGGGCCGCGACCACCTGAACTGGCAGCATCTGCAAGCCATTCGCCAGCGCTGGTCGGGCAACCTGGTGATCAAGGGCATCCTGAACGAGCACGACGCGCAGCGGGCGGTGGACATCGGTGCCGACGGCATCATCGTTTCCAACCATGGCGGAAGGCAGCTCGATGGCGCTGCGTCGCCGCTGGTGGTGCTGCCACGCATCGTCGACGCCGTAGGCCACAAGACGGTGGTGATGATGGACAGCGGCGTACGCCGGGGCAGCGATGTGCTCAAGGCCGTGGCGCTGGGCGCGCAGATGGTGTTCCTGGGCCGGCCTTTCATGTATGCGGCGGCCGTGGGCGGAATGCAAGGCGTGGAGCACGCCATCAGCCTGCTGCGCGACGAAGTCGATCGCAACATGGCCATGCTGGGCGCCTGCTCGGTACCGGAAGTCACGCCGGAGTGCCTGCTGTACAAAGGTCAGGTCATGGGACAGTAAGAACGACGCGCCCCAAACAAAAAACCTCCTCGGGTGAACCGGGGAGGTTTTTTTGCTTGGTTCCGCAAATCTGGACAGATCAGATAGGCGTTCTTTCCCTGGGCTGATCCAGTTCAGCGCTGGGCAAGCTGAATGATCTGCGGCATGTCGTCCACCAGGACCACGCGTGCCGACAGGTCGCGCTTGGCGACCAGTACTTCGTTCACGTACAGCTGCGTCTTGACCGGGTACACGCCTTGCGAAACGCCCTTGGGCAGGTTCAGTTCGAACGAGTTTTCATAGCGGCCGCCGCTGGTGGCCTGGAACTGCTTGGACTTGGGGTCGTGGTTGATCTGCTGGCCATCGGGCGTGTAAAGCACCAGTTCTTCGCGCACCGACTGCACGGGCTGCTTCTGGCCGTTGACCACTTCCACCACGGAGGCGATCTTGAAAGGCTGGCCGCGCTGGATCTTCGCGGAATCGACCTGGGCGGTGTAATTGACCACCGTCGGCGTGGCGGGCAAACGGCCGCGGTTCGTGCGGCGGTAGTCCTGCTCCACCTGCATGGCGGTACGGGTCTGCTTGGTCTGCACGTTGTAGGCCAGGCAGCCGGCATAACCCGCGGCGCCGCCCAGGGCCGCGCCCGCAATGGCGCCGTTGCGACCATTGATGGCCGCGCCCAGCAAGGCGCCGATGGCCGCGCCCGCGAGGGCCGTGGTGCCGGCGCTGCAAGGGTCTTCTTCCGCGCGGGCGGTGGTGGGGGTGCTCTCCGCGCCCGCACCAGGACCCTGTGGGACCGAGACGCAGCCGGCCAGCAGCGTCAGTACCGCGCCCAGCGCGACCGTGCGTTGAAAAATGCTTGTATGGCTCATGGAAGGCTTTCTTTTTCTAAAAAAACGACAGGCACTGCGGCCCTCTTACTCAATGACGATGCGGTCGCGCAAATAGCTCATTTCGTGCTCTTTGATGCGGCGCAGCAGGCGTGCGACTTCGGGGTTGCGCGGGTCTATGCGCTGGGCGCTCTCCGCATAGGTCTTGGCCTTGTCATAAAGGCGTTGCTGCATGCTCGCTTCGGCGTCACGGATGAAGCTGCGTAGCAGCTCGGTCTGCGGCGCAGGGGCTGCAGCTGGCACTGGTCGAGCGGCCGCTTCAGCACTTGCCGCCTGGGCCTTGTTCAGCGCGGCGCGCAACTCCGGCAGCTCCGTCGACTCGCGATTGGTCCGGTTCAGCAGGTCAATGCTGGCGCGCGCCAGGCCCAAGGCACCGTCGGCCAGTTGGGCACTCGCATCGGCCGTCGCCTTGTTCGCTATCGCCTGCTTGTCCTCGATCTGCAGCAACAAGCCCTGCGTCTCCCCCCTGTGGTGACAGGCTTCGCCCGCGCGTTGCAGGTTCTGGCGCGCGCTCTCGAGGCGGGCCGTGCGCATCAGATCGGTCGTGAGGCGATTGGAGCCTTCACAAGCGATCCGCTGCTGTGATTCCTGCTGCGCCTGCTGCTGTGCCAACTGGCGGGACTGCTGCTCGGCCTGGGCTTGTGCCTGGAGCTGCGTTTTCAGCAGTGCCTGGGCGCCGCTATCCGTGGTCTTTGCCCGCAGCGCGCGCTGCTTGTCCTTGCAGCTGTCGATGGCTGCCCGGCTGTGCCTACGCGCCTCCTGGGCGTTTTCCTGCTGCATGGCCGACCGGGCCTGGGCCAGCGACAGGTCGCAGTCATCGGGCCCGGAGGGCGTGGGACTCCAGAAAAAATACACCAGGACGCAGGCCGCGGACGCACCCAGGAGCCACTTTTTGCCCGCGATAGTCGGCGGGCGCGGCGCCGGTACAGCGGGCTGGTCCTGCTCCCTTGGCTGGGGCGGAACCGGCGGCACTTCCGGGGCCGGGCGCGGCTGCTTAGGTTTGGGTGGCTTCTTGGACTCGGCCACCTCGGCGGCGGCCTTCCTGAGCGCAGCTTGAATGGCCTCCTTGCTCATCGCTTCAGGTGCGGCCGGCGTAGGCGCAGCCGGCGTAGGCACGGCCTTCGGCAAGGGCGGCGGAACGACCGCCGCCTCGGCCTGGGCAGGCTTGACCGCATCGTCCGCAGCCGCAGCCGCTTGCACCCCACAAAAAGGGCAGTAAGCCACCACGCTCCAGAGCTTCTGGCGGCAGGCGCTGCATTGTTCCACCGGATCTACCACGTCATGTCCTCAATCGAATCCATTGCAATCCATGCACTCATGGCAGAGACGGCATGCCGGGCATCATGGGCATGGCGGGAGGCGCCGACACCAGCGACTGCAGTTCCGGGCTCTGGTTCAGATCCACCCAGGCGCCCCAACCTTCACGCCAGACCTTGGAGCTGGGCTGGATCTGGCCCGTGGACAGCATCTGGCGCAGCATGGCGACCTCAAACGGGCCGTAGGGCTGGCCGTTGACGGCCACGTGGTACTGGTAGGCCGGCACGGGCGGCAGACCGGGCATGGCCGGGGGCATGGCGCCAGGCATGGGAGGCATCGCCGACGGCATGCCAGGCATCATGGCCGCGACCATGCCGGTGGCGGCCAGCTGCTGCTGGGCGTTCAGCACGCGGTCGATCAGGCCAGCCGAGACGGCATCGGCGCGCAGTCGGTATTTCAGGCGCGGGCTTTCGTTGTCCTCGACTTCGCGCACTTCCCAGGCATAGGCATCTTCGTCGGAGAACTCTATGGGTTCGGCCCAGACAGCCAGTTGCTTGCGCAGCAGCTCGGATTGGGCGGTGAGCTCCTCGTCGGACAGGCCGCAGCGGCGAATCCGCGCCTTGAGCTCGTTCTTGACTTCGGCGGCGATGGCACTGGCAAAGCCCTGGTGGGGTTTTTCCACCAGGTTGGAATCCTGGATCAGGCGCGGCGCGTAAACGCTGCGCTCATAGAAGCGGCTCAGGCAGTACAGCGCGACCAGCTCAGGCAGTTTCGCGGCCGTCACACGGTCCTGGGTGCGCGCCGTGATGGCGCTGCGGTAGGCGGGCGGCAGGCCGTTGAGGCGCAGCATGCGCTCGTTGCCGATGCGCCGGCGCTCGCCCTCTTCCACGCTGAACAGGTACTGGCCCGGCGGCACGATGCGCTTTTCCAGCCGCTCGACTTCGCCGATCATCACGGCCTGCAGGTAATGCTTGAAGTCCTCGGCCAGGGTGTTGACTTCATCGGTCGACGGTGCGATCGGGTGGGTGAACTGGCTCAGATCGATGTGGGTGTGCGTCGGGCTCTTGTCGGTTTCCTTGCGGTAGCTGGTGCGCCAGCCTTCGATGCCGCGCAGCACGGTCAGCGGCACGCCGGACAGCTCGCAGTAGCACACGGCCCGGCCTGGCAGGCCGCTTTCCACCACGCTGATCTGGTTGCCCGTCAGGCCCACATGGGTGGGCGCGCAGGCTTCGATTTCGGCGCCGAACTTGCGCATGAACTCGGTCGCGTTGGCCACGCCGATGAAGCACTTGAACTGGTCGGCGTTGACGGCGAAATCACCGCCGAGGTTGCCGTCTATCCACGGCATGGCGCAGTTCAGCAGCTTGGTGAAAATCGCGCTGCGCGCCATGGGGTCGAGCTGCTCCAGCGCGTCGATCAGCGGATCGGCCGGTGCGGCCTCGTTCGTGCCCTGGGCCAGCAGCAGCTGGTTATGCGCCATGCGCAGCACCTTGCCCTGGATGCTGCCGCGCTGGTCCACATCGGTGAGCATGGGGAACAGCAGCTTGGAGCCGCCCAGGTCCTTGAAGGCTTCATCGGCCCATTCGCGCAGCTGCACGGCGCCCGGCATGGCGACCACCTGCTCGGGCGCCGCCAGATCGATCGAGGTGGCGTGCGAGGCGTTCAGGTCCTTTTGCAGAATGTCGTTGGCGCGCTGCAACTGTTCGAGCATGTGCAGCACGGCTTCGCGGCCGGACTGGAACTCGCCGACCAGGCCATTCCACTGGGCCCGGCCCTGGGTGTCTATGCCCGTCTTCTTGCCCAGCCAGGCCGACAGCTCCTGCATCAGCTGCACGGCCTCTTCCGCGGCCTTGGCGCGCAGGTGGAACTTGATGCCGTTGGCGATTTCGGTGCGCAGCTGGTCCATGATCAGGCCGGCCTGCTTTTCGCCGCTGCCGAACAGCCCGCCGCGGGTCTGCGCCAGATTGTCGAGCAGGCGCTCGATCTCGCGGCTGCGCACAACGTCCTTGATTTCGCGGTAGCGCTCGGCGTTCAGGCCCAAGGCGCTCAGCAGGCCCGTGCCGGGCGCTTCCAGCCGGTCCTTGACCTGCTCGACCAGCGACAGCACGTACTCGAGGCCGCCGAACTGCTTGTTGTCCAGATAGCCGTAAAGCTGTTCGCGCACGGTCGTGCGCATCTCGGCGAGCAGCTCGCGGCGGCGCTTGGAGACCCGGTCTTCCGTGGTATCGGCGGCCGAATCCTGGTCGCGCACGGCATCCCGTTCGAGCTGCTTGATCGCGTCGCGCACCTGCGTGGCCCATTCCTTGCGGTCAAAGCCCGAGCGGATGTCGTTGATGCGGTCGTTGACGCGCTGCTCCACGCCGCCCAGCAAGGCACCCTGGTTGTCCTGCAGCAAGTCGTTGACCACGAAGTAATCGATGAACTCGCCGCTGGAGCGCTTGAGCTCTATGCTCTTGTCGGAAAACTCGGGGAAATCGCTGAACGTGGTGGTGCGCAGCGCCAGGTGCGAGGCCATGAACTCGTCGCGCTGCTTGTCGGTCGCGCGGTTGGCGGCGGCATCGCTGGATCCCACGCCGAAGAACGCGCGCAGCATGGCGCCGGCCCATTCGTGGGCGCGCTTTTCGCGGCGCGACTCCTGGCGGGTGTCGAGCACGGACTGGCCGAAGGCCGAGTAGCGCTTGGAGTACGACAGGCGCATGTCGGGGAAACGATTGCGCGGCACCAGGGCGTCGTGCAGGTAATTCTTGTGCTGGGCCTGGTTCACGGCCACCGAGCGCTTGCGGCGCGCGAAATCGCCCGAAGCGAAGTCCTCGAACAGGGAGTCGGCCACCAGGTGGTAGACGTCCTTGAGGTCCTTGGTGTGCTGCTGCGCCAGATTGCCCGAGTCGATCAGGAACACTTCCTTGTAGGGCTCGCGGTCCAGCGTGGGCCGGTCGTGCGGATCCCAGCGGCCGACGAAGGCGCGGTTGCCGCGCATGGCCGATTCCAGCTCCATCAGCGCGGCGTAGCCGTTGGCTTCGGTGCGGTCCTTGCCGGCCTGGTTGTAGCCCGTGGGCATGAACAGCATCAAGTCCACATCGGCCGAACCGACTTCAGTGTCCGCCAGCCAGCGGGCCAGCCAGCCCATGTCCAGGAAGCAGCCCGAACCCGTGCCGCCGGCGACCGAGCCGACGACCACGATGCGGAACTTGCTGCGCTCCATCTTCAGGCCCAGGTGGTTGAGCTGCTGCTCATGGGACAGGCCGGATTTGAGCGTCTTGAGCTTGACGCGGATCTTGTCGCGGATCTTGCTGTACTTGTCGAAGAAGTACATGCGCGAGACCGCGCGGATCTGGCCCGCGCCCTTGCTGGGGTCGATGCCGAGATTGGCGATGACGCCAGGCGTCAGCGGCAGCCATTCCTTGATGTGCGGGTACTTTTCCAGCGCGTCTTCGTCACGGCTGTACTTTTCCATGTCGAAGGTCTCGACGATCTTGTCGTCGTCGCTGAACTTGACCTGCTCGTACTGCAAGTCCTCGCTTTGCGAGCGGCCCGAATCGATGACCGCGCCGCTGTCCAGGTCCAGCTGGATGAACTGGGCCATGGGGAATTCGGTCAGGCTGTCGATGCGCACGCGCCGGCTGGCGCTGCCCCACATATTGTTCAGAATGCGCCGACGCACGCGCATCAGCACTTCCATGCCGGTTCCGCCGACGCCGATAAACAGCGTGGGACGTACATCCATGCGGGTCTCCTGCTTGGGAGCCGCGGCGCTGGTCTGGGTGGAAGTGTTCTGATCGGTCATGGAGTGTGGATCCAAGGCGCGGCGGGAGACCCGCAGCGTCGGTTGAAAGAGAAAGGGCGAGGCGTGGGCTGGCGGCGGCGCTTACTTGCGGCCGGTCACCAGGGCCAGCACCAGGCCGACCAGGCCCACGGCGGCCAGAGGGCCCAGGACCAGCGGCGTCATGAACTTGGAAGCACTCACGGCCGACAGCACCACGCCCGTGGACACGCTGGCCAGGAACACGAACAGCCACCAGGCCGCCGCATTGGCCTTGTTCGGCGGCACGCGCTTGGCCACCAAGGTGTTGGCGTAGGCGTTCTTGGCAAAGAAGAAGGCCGCCAGCAGGACCAGCAGGATGGCTCCGCCAATCATCAGGTCACGCGAAGAAGTATCGACACCGGGCGTGCCCAGGTTCACGGCCACCATGCTGGACTGCTGAGCCGCCGGTTGCGCCACGGGTGCGGCCTGAACGGCTGCGGCGTTGTCGGTGGGGGCTGGCAATGCAAAACCGCTGTTGCTCGACTCGTTCTGTGACATGTTCTAAAGTCTTTCCGGGGTGGATGGGGAGAAATGGAGAAAAGGAATCTCGGTGGAAATCAGGACTTGCCCAGCGTCAGGCTGTGGCCTTCGTTGACCGACACGATCCGGGGCGCGCCCAGGCCGCTGCGAATCACGCCCACCTCTTCACCTTGCAGATTGCGCAGCGACTGGCGGGCAAACGCCTTGAGCACCACATTGCGCGGCTGGCCGTCGATGACCACCGCATAGCGCCGGCTGCGGTTGCCCAGCAGGCCCAGGGCCAGCAGGCCGCCGAGCAGCAGCAGCAGGCCGCCGACCACGGTCAGCACGGGCGCCAGCGGGTACTGCACGCGCAGCAGCAGCGGCACATTGACCTGGGAGGCACGCACGGATGCGGGCGGCGTGAACACTTCGGAGATCGGGTCTCCGGGGAACAGCGCGCGCATGTCCTGGCTGAAATCCTCGGACACCGCCAGGCGTTGCTCGCTCAGGCCCAGCTCCACCTGCAGCGGAATCAGCACCTGCTTGCCCATGGCCGACAAGGCCGGCATGGACCAGGCCGAAGGCACATGCTCGACCGGCAGCGTCAAATGCACTTCCACCGGCTGCGATGCCGCGGGCGCCAGGGCCTGCACCATGGGCGGATCGACCTGCAAGGCGCTGCTGCCCTGGGGCGCGAGCAAACGGCCCTGGACCCGCGCGCTTTCAATGGCGTAGGGATAGAACAGGTTTTGCAGCGAAGCCTGCAGCGTCACCTTGGGCGCCAGATAGGCCGGGTCCACATCCAGAACCAGCGTGCGCTGGTCACTGGCCAGGCTGGCCTGCATATGGGGCGCATTCTTGATGGACTGGGGGACGATGCGCAGCGCGTCCTGGTCCACGGGCTTGAGCCGCGCGGGCGGCTTGGTCAGTACCTTGGACAGCCGGCCTTCGGCCAGGATGCGGTCCAGCGCCTGGGCGGCCGGTGCGCCATAGGCCAGGGCGTAAACCATCAGGCCCTGGGCTTCGAACAGCTGGCCCTTGACCGGCATGCGCAGCGGAAAGGCCAGGGTCTTGGTGATCGAGGGCTCGGAGTGCAGCAGGTGGTAGAACTCGCGGTTGCGCTCGCTGGTCTGGGCGTCGTTGTTGGGGCTGTTCTTGTTGTTGGTGAAGATCCACAGCACGCCCGGCGCCTGCTGGAACGGCCCCGTGATGGTGCCCAGCACGGCTTCGCGGAAATCGGTGTCGGCCAGCGCACCGCGCGGCCCCTGCCCCTTGCGCGCCACCTCCAGCCCCGCCAGATCCTTGGCCACCTGGCCCGCGCCCTGCGCCTGCGACAGCAGACGCGGCGACACATTGGCGCCGGCACTCTGGTTGAAGGCCAGCGTGGTCACACGGTCCTGCGGCTGGGCCACGGCCGCCGCCACGGCCGCGACCAGCGGCTTGAGCTGCGAGGCGGCATCGGCATAGAACGGCTCCATCCAGCCCGAGTTCTGCACCAGGAAAGCGTGCTGCATGGGGGCTTGCGCCCACGCAGGGCTCCAGGCCGCCAGCGCGCAGGCGGCGGCTACAGTCCATCGCTTCATGCTTGCAACTCCCACCCTTGGATTGACTGCAGCTGGGCATGGAACGCCCAGAGCACGCCGCCGTGTACAAACCAGCGCAAGCGCCAGGGCATGGCCACCGTCAGAACGGCAAACGCCGTCTGGCGCGTGCCTTCATCGAGCACCAGGGCGGTACGCATGCGTTCGGAAGAACGCAGCATGCCGGCCAGGCCCGACGTGTTGTCCAGGCGCAGCCCCAGAATGTTCTGGCTGGCGGTGGATTCCACCATCGGCAGCACGATGGCCACTTCAGCGCCGTCATGGCCTTGATCGGGCTCTTCCCAGGGCGCGGTGCGCTGGCGCTGGGCGAAACGGAAATTCACGCCGCCGGTGCTCATGCGCGGCTGCAAGGCCTGCATGCGCATTTCCTGGGCTGCCGTGAGGTTCAGGTATTCGTAGATTTTCTGGCCGGAGTTCCAGCACAGCTGCCAGAGCTCGCCATTGCTCGCCAGATAAGGCGCGCCGAAATCAAAAGCCGGCGTCAGGCCTTCGGGCCAGGGCAGGAAGACTGCATCCACGCCGCCGGCGCTGCGGCGGTTGAGGACCAGGCGGCCCGCATCCGAGAGCCACATCGCCCGGCGCGCATCGGCCACGGGCGTCTGCAGGGCACCGACCTCGGCCGGCAGGGCCGCAAGCGTGACGCCAGGGCCTGGCTGCCCCTGCAAGTCACAGCTGACGATTTGCACCGTACCGTCGGCCATGCGCAGCGGTGCCCAGATCTGCCCCATCCACTGGATGGGGGAGCCCATGGCGGGTGCCTGGCCCACATAGCTCACGGAAAATGCCAATCCCGGCACATCGGGCGTGATGCAGGCCAGGCCCTCGTCGGTCGGGACAAACAGCCGGCTGTGGCCCGTGGCCTGGGTGCTGACTTCGGCTCGCCATGCGGCGCCGCGCGTTTGCAGGCAGGAGGCCAGCAAATGGTCTTGCGGGTGGTCCAGCAGCGCCCATTGCAGGGATGCAGGCAGCCAGACGTAGAGCAAGCCCTTGCCAGGCTCCAAGGCCAGCAGCACCGGAGCCTGCGTGCCTGCGGGGACGGAGAAAAACTCGAAATCGCCCGCCGCTGGCGGCTTGAGCAGATGGTCGGCGGCATCGGTCTCCTGGCGCTGCGCCAGGCCTGCGATCTGCAGAAGCTGGGCCGTCTGGCGCAAACCACTGACATCGGTCGCGCGTTGCTGCGCCGAATGGCCGAATGCCGGCACCCAGGCCGCAGGCGAAACGGGCTCCGCTGGCAGCTGCAAGGGCTGGCCTTGCCGCGGGTCGAAACGGAACTCGGGCGGAAACAGGGCCAGCGGGTCGCTCGCGCTATAGGGGAGAGACAGGAGTTGCTGCAGGTCTGCCGCAGACAAGCCCGCCGCCGCATGGCCCAGCGCCGTGGTCACAGGCTCAAACCCCGATGACGAAGCTGCTGGCCGCCATGCGCCAGAGTCCAACTCCCACACCTCCAGTTGTGCCTGTGTACTTAAGTCCATGTTTCTTACTAATAGTTACCTTGCCTATTATGCAGCACTCCACAGGACGATTTGCCTATGGAAATCCATGCAGCGCCTGGCTTTGTGATGCATGGCCGCGGTTGCCATTCCGCAGCGGGACATCCCCATTTTGAGGGACCCCTGTCCGGCTTTTCGCCATCAGCCCAGGCACCAAGTGTTCGCCGGCCGGACCCGCCATGCACAATAGCGGCATGAGCCACATTTCCTCTTCCATTGCCGATCTGCGCAAAAGTTATGAGCGCGCCGAACTCAGCGAAGACGCTTCTCACGCCGATCCCATGCAGCAGTTCGACCAGTGGCTGCAGGAAGCGCTGAGCGCCCAGGTGCCCGAGCCCAACGCGATGACGCTGGCCACGGTAGGCGCGGATCTGCGCCCCAGCACGCGCATCGTGCTGATCAAGGGCTATGACGAGCACGGCATCGTCTGGTACACCAATTACGACAGCCGCAAAGGCCGTGAGCTCGGGGAAAACCCGTTTGCCGCGCTGCAATTCCACTGGGTGGAGCTGGAACGCGTGGTGCGCATCGAAGGCCGGGTGGAAAAAGTCAGCGCCGAGGAAAGCGACGCCTACTTCAAGAGCCGTCCGCTGGATTCGCGCATCGGCGCCTGGGCCAGCCCGCAAAGCCAGGTGATTGCCGGGCGCGGCGTGCTGGTGGCCAATGCGGCCCGCTATGGCGCGCAGTTCCTGCTGTCCCCTCCCCGCCCGCCGCACTGGGGCGGTTTTCGCCTGGTGCCCGAGCGCTTCGAGTTCTGGCAAGGACGCAAGAGCCGCCTGCACGACCGCCTGCGCTACCGTCTGGAAAACGGCCAGTGGGTGCGTGAACGCCTGGCTCCCTGAGCCAAGCCTTGGGTCGGGAGTGACATCCCCTGCCCGCGCCTTCCTCGCCCAGCGACGGCGCAAAGCGCACGGGCGCAAGTCCCGCCCGAAACCGCCCTCCTTTCTGATCAGGTCTTATGCCAGTTCTGGCGCTTTCAGTAGAAAATTCATGAACCAACATTCCATGTAAGTTACATTCAATGCCTGTTGATTCGTATGTGAACGGCCATGACACCCAGCCCATCGACCCCTTTGCCCGAGGCCAACGCCGTCTATCTGCACTGGCACCAGGCCGCACAAGGCCAGGCCGGTGATCGTTCCCAGGCGCAGGACAAGCAGGCATTGGAAAGCGGCTATGCCCTCATCTGGCGCTCCTGGATAGCGCAGTTGCAGGGAGGCCGCGCGTCGCTCCCCCCCTCCTCCGCGCCGGACGCCAAAGCCTGGCACCAGGCCACGGCCGAAGATGTCGCCCGCTTCCTGCAGATCCGTCCGGGGCAACGCGCCCACCACCAACCCGAGCGCCAGATCAGCGAAGTCACGCGCCGGCGTTACTGGCGCCTGCTCGACCGCATCTATGACCATGCCCTGCTCCAGGGCTGGGTCGCCAGCAATCCCGTGCAAGCCGTCCATCGCCCGGCCCCCGAGCAGGCCACGGGACATGTTCTGCCGCAGACACTATGGACTGCCCTGCCCCGCCATTTCCCGGGCAGCGACGACCTGCAAAGCGCGCGTGACCACGCCGTGCTGCACCTGCTGTATGAACTGGCGCTGGCGCCCGAGGAAGTGCGCGCGCTGACCATGGAGGCACTGCGCGGCGCGGACCAGGCGCCGCTGGCCGAAGCGGACACGCCCTGCTTTGTGCAACTGCAAGGCCTGCGCGCAGCGCAAAACCGCTGCCTGGAGTTGCCCGCCCGCAGCCAGGCCGCCCTCGCCGCATGGCTGCGGTTTCGCCGCCGAAGCGGCAGCCCTGCGGATGCCCAGGCCCCGCTGTTCGAGTCGCGCAAAGGCGGGCCATTGACCATACGGGCGCTGTTCCATATCGCTTCCAAGACCATTGCCCTGGCCCACCAGGCCTGCGCCGGCCATGCGCGCCCTCTGCCGCTGGCCCGCATGGGGCCGCAGGTGCTGCGCAACACCGCCATCGTGCAATGGCTGCGCGCAGGCGTGGCGCCGACGGAAGTGATTCAGCGCATTGGTGTCGAACAGGTGCGCGCGCTCGCGCATTTGCAGCATTGCATAGATGCCGAGCAGCCGATTCGGTGGAGCTGAAGTGCGGTTTTTTCTAAAACTGTACAAACATACAGTTTCGATAAAAGCCGCACTTTTTGCCATCTGGCGCCCCTGCAAGCCAGGCCTGGAGGCGCCAGAAACGGGGACTTAGAAGTCCACCTTCACGCCCACCGTGATGCTGCGCCCCATCAACGGCGCGGCCGACTTGATGAACGAAGTATGGGCGTAAGCCAGTCGGTCCGTCAGGTTGTTGGCCTTGGCATAAACCTGCCAGGGCGTGCCCCCGGCCGTGCGCATCTGGTAGCTGGCCGACAGGTTCAGCATTCCGTAGCCCGGGGTGGCGCTTTCAAACTGCGCCACGCGGTCTTGCCTGGCCACCTGCACCCACTCGGCCATGCCTTGCCAGCCGTTCCAGCGCGTGTCCACACGCAAGCCCATGCGCGCCGAAGGAATGCGCGGCAGCGTGCCGCCGGACATCAGCTTGGCGCGCACGGTGTCGCCAAACAGCGTCACGCCCCAATGGCTGCCAAAGCGCTGGCGGATCTGGCCTTCAAGGCCGGTGAAACGCGCATCGACCTGGGTGTATTGCAACAGCTGCAAGCCATCGTGCTCGTCGAGCGTGCGGCCGTAGATGTAGTTGTCCACGCGGTGCTGGAAGGCACTGACGCTGAACGTGGTGTCGCCCGCGGTCTTGCGCAGCGACAGGTCCCAGGCCTTGGACTTTTCGCGTTGCAGATCGGCATTGCCGCGCTCATAGGTGGAAGTGGCCATGTGCAAGCCCTGGGCGTACAGCTCCTCGGCGGTCGGCATGCGACTGGAGTGGGTCAGCGACGTCGCGAGCTGGTAGCCGGGCACGAAATGCCAGACCGCGCCCAGCGACCCCGATGTGCCGCTGTGCTTGCGTTCAATGCCCGATGTCAGCGCTTCGACCGTCTGGCGCTCATGGCGCAGCGCGCCTTCGAAGCGCCAGTTCTGCCAGCGGTATTCCTCCAGCATGAACAGGCTGTCGCGCCGGGTTTGTGTAGGCTCCACATAGGCTTCCTCGCCCACGGCGCTGAAATCGCGCTTGGCGGTCTGGAAACCGACGACGCCGCGCAGGCCGCCGATAGGCAGATGCTCCAGCTCGAAACGCGCATCGTGGGCCTTGTTGCGGAAAGTGGTCGCAATCTTCGCATCTTCGATTTCATCGTGCCGGTAATCCGTCACTCCGGCGCGAAACCGCAACGCGGCCACGCCGGCCATGGGCTGGCGCCATTCCCCACGCACGTCCACGCGCTCGCTCAGCAGGTCCACCACCGGCACCGCGCCATCCGCATGGTCATGGCCGTCTTCGCCATGATCGTGGTCATCGTGGCTGCCGCAGTGCAAATGGTCGCCATGCGCGTGGCAGCCCTCGAAGCCATGGTTGTGGCCCGGCAGGCCGTAACGCGAGGTCTGGCGCGTAAAGGCCGCGCCCAGATAGCCCTGGCTGCCAATCCACGACAGGCCTACGCTGCCGGTGTCGCTGCGATTGAAGCTGCCCGCAACGCGCGGCCCGCCGCTCCAGCCGCTGCCCACGCGGTAATCGCTGGCATCGCGCGCCATGCCTTCCACGTGCACGGCCACCTGCCCGGCGCCACCGGTCAACGAGAACGCACTGGCCTTCTCCTTGGCACCGCTGCCGTAGCGCAGTTCGGCGCTGCCCTCGTAGCCTTTTTCAGGGATGGCCGTGGGAATCTTGTTGTCGAGGATGTTGACCACGCCGCCCATGGCACCGCCGCCGTGGATCAGGGCCGAAGGACCGCGCAGGACTTCGATCTGCGTGGCCAGCATGGGCTCCATGGCCACGGCATGGTCGGGACTGATGGTCGATGCATCCTGCAGTTCCGAGCCGTCGCTGAGCACCTTGACGCGCGGGCCGTCCATGCCACGGATGATGGGGCGGCTCGCGCCGGCGCCGAAATGGCTGGCGTGGATGCCAGGCTCGCCGCTGAGCGTCTCGCCCAGCGTGGCTGCGCGGCGCAGGACCAGTTCCTGGCCTTCCAGGATGCTGACCGGCGTGGTCATTTCGCTGCCCGACTGGCCCAGGCCTCCGGCCGACACCGTGACTTCGGCCAGAGCGGCTTGCGGCTGCGGCTCCGGGGTCTGAGCCGACGCCATGCTGGCGAACGACCAGGCGGCCAAGGTGGCGCAGGCGGCTGCAATCTGCGTGCGTCGCACAGGCTTGCGGCCCAAAGACCGGACGGGCGCGGAAAAATCGTCCCAACGGGACTGGATGCGGTTCATGGAAACACTTTCTATTCAGCCACAGCGGCGCGCGGCCGCCCCCTCTGGGGCGAGCACGACGCACAACGCTGCGCAGGACCAAAGCCATGGTCCTGCGGAAATTTCACAAAGGAGAGAAGACGGCTGACACCGGCGCAAAAGCCGGGCAGCCGTTGCACAGGCTCAGCCGTGCAAGACGCGACCAGCGGCCGCGGGAGGCGCTCGGGCGTCGAAGTACGCCGCGGAACCGCCCGCGACAATCCGCACCTGGACCTGGGCGGGAGGCTCCTGCGGCAGGGCTGCCGGCAGCGACGGGCCGGCAGCCGGTGGCCCGGCCCAGGCGCTGAGCTGGTCGAGCAGCAGACAGTCTTTATGGCCGTGGCCGGCAAACAGCGCCAGCAGCCAATGGCCTGGGGTGCTATCGCCTGTGGCCCCCGGATCCGCCACCGCAGGGTCGGCGGAAAGCGCCGCGCCCACCACATGCGCCGCCAGCCCTGGCAGCGCCGGCGGGTGCAGCACCTGGTGAACCCGGCCCAGCGCCGGCGCCAGCAGCATGGCCAGCACCAGCGCCCACAGCGCCGCCAGCTGCCGGGGGGCAGCAGGGTTCAAGCGGTGAAAGTGGCCAGGCATGAAGAAGAAAAAACGTTAAGAAATGGCGTCAGGCCTGGACTCAATGGGCGTGGCGCATGCCGCAGTACTTGCCGATGGCCAGGCCCTTGCAGGCCTGCAGCAACTCCTTCTGGCAGGTGTCATGGCCTTTGCCCGCAGCCAGGCATTGGGCCGCAGCCTGGTGCGCGGCCGCCATGGCCTGGTGGCGCTCGATATCGGCTTGCCGCTCCTTGTCGGTGTGCGTGTCCTGGCCCGCATGGTCATGGGCATAGGCAACGGGCAGCGCCGACAGGCTCAAGGCGGCAAACAACAGGGCGGCGGCGCGCAAGGACGTCATGGCAAATCTTTCAGGACAAGAATGAAGAAACAAAAAATGGTCAGGGACTTCAGGCCGATGGTGGCTGAACGCAGCCCGCGCAGCGGCCGCGCACGGCCCAGTCCATGCGCAACTCCGCGTGACCCGCCGCCTGCAATTCCTGGCGCAGCGCGCGCAAGGCGGTCTTCAGCCGGGCCTGGCTGCCCGCCAGCCGAAACTGGCGATGGCAACCATCGCATTCAAAGCGTGGCGCCTGGCTGGCGACGTCTGCCGCGGGCAACAGGTAACGGGCAATCCGATCGGCGTCCACGATGCGTTGCAGCAGACCGGCCGTATTCAGCCGATTGAGCAGACGATAGACGGTCACCCGGTTCACGACAATGCCCTGCTCATGCAGCACCAACTCCACATCGGCCTCGCTCACGACCGCGTCCGGCTGGGCGGCAAACAGCGCCAGCACAGCCTGGCTGGCGCGCGTGGAGCGCATTCCGGCAGGCAGGGACAGGGGGACGCTGGTGATGGGCATAAGAGAGGACGGATAAGGAATGCAGCAATGCCTGCGCAGCGGGCACGACACAGCGAGCCAATGCACTAACGCAAGTGCGTTGCATTATGCCCACGTTTTTACCAACAACGGTTCTCGTGCAGCCCGGGGCCCATGAGACCGGCGCGCCGCAGCTCAGAGACATCGAGGAAGGGCCACCCCGCACCGACGATGTCGCCCCTTAGCCGGGCGCCCCCCTCCACCAAACAAAGGTTGAGCGGGGAAGCCGGGGCCGGCCCAAGCCGCGTCAGCGGCTCAGGGGGTGCCCGTTTTTTCCCACTGCGCAAAACTGTGGCGGAATTTCTGCACCTTGGGACTGACGACAAAGGCGCAATAGCCTTGGCCCGGGTGCTGCGCAAAGTAGTCCTGGTGGTAGTCCTCAGCCGGCCAGTAGCACTTCAGCGGCAGCACTTCGGTCACGATGGGGCCGCCGGCCTCGGGCGCGAGTTCGGCGATCACGTCGCGAGCGACCTGGGCCTGGCTTTCATCGAGCACGTAAATGCCACTGCGGTATTGCGTGCCCACGTCGTTGCCCTGGCGGTTGAGCGTGGTCGGGTCGTGCGTGGCGAAAAAGATCTCCAGCAGCTGGCGCAGACCTATGGTTTGCGGGTCGAACACCACGCGCACCACTTCGGCGTGGCCCGTCGTGCCTTCGCAGATCTGTTCATAGGTCGGATGGTCGACATGGCCGTTGGCATAGCCGCTTTGCACGTCGATCACACCGCGCACGCGGTCGAACACGGCTTCGGTGCACCAGAAGCAGCCACCGGCGAGATAAATGGTTTCTTGCATGCCTCGCTTGTACACCATCACAGGGGGCTCGCGCAGCAGGAACCCGTCAGCCTGCACGGTTTCCCGGCCGACGCCGTGGTGCGGGATTTGCGCGGATTGACGCCTGCAAGAGCCCTGGCTATATTTAATAACCCATCAGTCATTAACATGCAGCACCGGCCCTCTTCCGACCTTCCATCGTCCGCGGACAGCCGCCAGACCGTGCCCGATGCGGCCACGCCCGGCCGCGCTCGGCCGCGGCGCGCCCGGCGCAAGAATGCAAGGCCCGGCGAGTTGCTGGACGCGGCCCTGGACCTGTTCGTGGAAAAAGGCTATGCCGCGACCCGCGTCGAAGAGGTGGCCGCGCGCGCCGGCGTTTCCAAGGGCACCTTGTTTCTGTATTTTCCCAGCAAGGAAGATCTGTTCAAGGCGGTGGTGCGCGAGAACATGGCCGGGCGCTTTGCCGAGTGGAAGCTGGAGCTGGACGCTTTCGAAGGCAATAGCGCCGAGTTGCTGCGCCAGTGTTACGCCGTCTGGTGGGAGCGCATAGGCAGCACCAAGGCTTCGGGAATCACCAAGCTGATGGTCGGCGAAGCGCGCAACTTCCCCGCGCTGGCCCAGTTCTACCAGCAGGAAGTGTTGCAACCGGGCACGGCCCTGGTGCGGCGCATTCTGGAGCGCGGCATAGCCCGCGGCGAGTTCCGGCCCATGGATGCCAACACCGGCATTTACCTGGTGCTCGCCCCCATGCTGTTCCTGTCGGTGTGGCAGAACTCCCTGGCGTCCTGCCAGCCGGCCGGCGATGCAGCCATCAGCCCCCGGGCCTACCTGGACGCCCAGGTCGAAAATCTCTTGCTGGGCCTGGTGCCACGTGCCTGAACCCTTCCCATCCTCCGTGCCCCGTCGCAAGTCACAGCGCAAGCGGCTGCTGTGGGTCCTGGTCGCCGTGCTGATCCTGGCGTTCGGCCTGGGCCGTGCGCTGCTGGCCCGCAAAGCCCAGCAGCAAGCCCTGCAGGCAGCGGCCACGCCCTCGGCCGTGCCCATACGCCTGCAGCCCGCGGAAGTGCTGACCGTGGCCTTGCAGACCCTGCCCCAGGCCGTGCCCGTGACGGGTGAGCTGCAGGCGCTGCAGGTGGCCGGCATCAAGGCCTATGCGGCCGGCACGCTGCAAGACCTGTCGGTGCGCGAAGGCGATAGCGTGACGGCCGGGCAGGTGCTGGCGCGCGTCGATGCCACCGACAGCAATTCCCGTTTGCGCCAGGCCCAGCAGGAAGCCGAAGCCGCGCGCGCCCAGCAGTCCATACAGCAGCGGCTGCACAGCAACAACCAGGCGCTGGTCGAGCAAGGTTTCATTTCAGCGACCGCGCTGCGCACATCGGACGCCAATCTGGCGGCCGCCAAGGCCCATTACCAATCCGCGCTGGCCGCGGCCGACCTGGCCCGCAAGGCCGCCAGCGACACCGTGCTGCGCAGCCCCATCACGGGCCAGGTGGCGCGGCGCTATGTCAACAACGGCGAGCGCGTGGCCGTGGAAAGCAAGGTTCTGGACATCGTCGACCTGCGCCAGCTGGAACTGCAGGCCCTGCTGTCCCCCGCCGATTCGCTGCAGGTGCGCCCAGGCCTGCCAGCCCGGCTGCGGCTGGACGGCAGCCCGCTGGAGATCGCCGCCACGGTGGTCCGCGTCAGCCCCCAGGCCGACATAACAACGCGCAGCGTGCCCGTGTATCTGCGCCTGGCGCCCTTGACCGCGGCCCATGGGCAGGCCCCCGTGCTGCGCCCCGGTCTCTTCCTGCAGGGGCAGATCGACCTGGACAGCGCTCTGGCGCCAACGCAGTTGGCCATCCCCCTGGACGCCGTGCGCAACGACCAGCCCCAGCCCTATGTGCAGCTGTTGGTCCAGGCCGCCGACGGCAGCGACAGCGTGGCCCACCGCACGGTCACGTTGGGCGCCCGGGCACTGATCGCCGGCCAGCCCTGGGTCGCGGTGCAAGGCCTGGAGCCAGGCAGCCGGGTGGTGGCAGCCAGCGCCGGAGCCCTGCGCGCCGGCACGCGCGTGCGCACCGATACCGCCGCACACTGAAGCCCGTCCATGTGGTTCACCAAGGTCAGCCTGCACAACCCGGTGTTCGCCACCATGGTCATGCTGGCCTTGCTGGTGCTGGGCCTGTTCTCCTACCAGCGCCTGCAGGTCGACCAATTCCCCAACATCGATTTTCCAGTGGTGGTGGTGACGGTGGACTACCCCGGCGCCTCGCCCGAGATCGTGGAAAGCGAAGTCACGCGCAAGATCGAGGAAGGCGTGCATTCGATTGCCGGCATCAATGCGCTGACCTCGCGCAGCTACGAAGGCTACAGCCTGGTCATCCTGGAATTCCAGCTGCAGATCGATGGCCGCAAGGCAGCCGAAGACGTACGCGAAAAAGTCGCCTCCGTGCGACCGCTGCTGCGCGACGAAGTCAAGGAGCCGCGCGTGCTGCGCTTCGACCCGGCCAGCGCCCCCGTGTGGTCGGTGGCCGTGCTGCCCCAGACCAGCGCCAGCGAGCCCCCCCTGTCGGCCGTGGCGCTGACCAGTTGGGCCGATCAGGTGTTGAAGAAACGGCTGGAGAATGTGCGCGGCGTCGGCGCCGTCAATCTGGTCGGGGCCACGCCGCGCGAAATCAACCTCTACCTGGACCCGCTGGCCCTGGAGAATTTCGGCATCAGCGTCGATCAGGTGGTCCAGGCCGTGCGCAGCGAAAACCAGGACCTGCCCCTGGGCGCCGTGCGCTCGCTGGCCCAGGAGCGCATGGTGCAGATCGACGCGCGCATGCAGCGGCCCGAGGATTTCGCGCAAATCATCGTCGCCCGGCGCCAGGGCACGCCCGTGCGCCTGGGCCAGATCGCGCGCATCCAGGACGGCGCGCAGGAAGTCAACAGCCTGGCCCTGTACAACGGCCAGCGCAGCCTGCTGCTGTCGGTGCAAAAAGCCCAGGGCGACAACACCATAGCGGTGGTTGAAGGCCTGCAGCGGGCCGTGGCGGCCATGCAGGCCGAACTGCCCCCGGGCGTGCGCCTGCAGCCCATTGGCGACATGGCGCGGCCCATCCGCGTGGCCGTGGACAACGTGCGCCAGACGCTGATCGAAGGCGCGGCGCTGACGGTGCTGATCGTCTTTCTGTTCCTCAATTCCTGGCGCTCCACGGTCATCACCGGGCTGACGCTGCCGATTGCGCTGATCGGCACCTTCTTGTTCATGTATGCCTTGGGCTTTTCCATCAACATGGTCACGCTGATGGCGCTGTCGCTGTGCGTGGGCCTGCTGATCGACGATGCCATCGTGGTGCGCGAGAACATCGTGCGCCATCTGCAAATGGGCAAGACGCCTTACGCCGCGGCCATGGACGGCACGCAGGAGATCGGCCTGGCCGTGCTGGCCACCACCTTGTCCATCGTGGCCGTGTTCCTGCCCATTGGCTTCATGGAAGGCATCATCGGCAAGTTCTTCCACGAGTTCGGCCTGACCATCGTCGTCGCGGTGCTGATTTCCATGTTCGTCAGCTTCACGCTCGACCCCATGCTGTCCAGCGTCTGGCACGACCCCAGCGTCCATGGGCCCGCCGAACCGGACACCCAGCCGGTAGGCCTGTACGCGCGCAGCATAGGCCGCGTCACGGCCTGGTTCGACCGCGCCAGCGAGCAGTTGGCCGGCGTCTACCAGGAAATACTACGCTGGGCCCTGGGCCACCGCCTGGCCACGGCGCTCACGGCGCTGGCGGTTTTTGTCGCCAGCCTGCTGATGGTGCCGCTGCTGGGCACGGAGTTCGTTCCCAAGGCCGACTTCTCCGAGACCACGGTGCAGTTCCACACCCCCCAGGGCAGCTCCATCGAAGCCACCGAAGCCAAGGCCCGCCAGGTGCAGGCCTTGATCGCCACCCTGCCCGAAGTGCGCTACAGCCTGGCGACCATCAACACCGGCTCGGCCCAGGGCAAGACCCGCGCCAGCATCTACGTGCGGCTGACGGAGCGCTCCCAGCGCACGCGCAACGTCGAAGCCATGTCCACGCTGCTGCGCGCGCAGCTGCAGGAAATCCCGGGCATCACCGTAAGCCATGTAGGTCTGCTCGAACCCGTGGGCGGGCAAAAGCAGATTGTGTTCTCCCTGCAAGGCCAGGATCTGGCCGAGCTGGAGCGCCTGAACCAGCAGGCCCTGGCGCTGATCCAGGGCATTCCCGGCCTGGTCGACGTCGACTCCAGCCTGCAAAGCGACACCCCGCGCGTGACCCTGGCACTCAAGCGCGATGCGGCCTCCGACCTGGGCCTGTCCACCGCAGCGCTGGCTTCGGCGCTGCGCACGCTGATCGCCGGCCAGGACGTGGGCAACTGGCGCGCCAGCAACGACGAAACCTACGACGTGCAACTGCGCCTGGCCCCCGAGGCGCGGATGCAGCCGCAGCAACTCGCCCGCCTGCCCCTGCTGGTGGCGGGCCGCGATGGCAGCCTGCACCGCGTGCGGCTGGACCAGGTCGCGGACATCCGCGAATCCGCGGGCCCGAGCCAGATCAACCGGCGCGCGCTCACGCGCGAAGTTGCCATCAGCGCCAATGCCTCCTTGCGCTCCGTGGGCGAAGTCTCGGCGGACATACGCCAGGCCTTGCAAGGACTGGCCCTGGCGCCGGGCTACCGCTATGAGTTCAGCGGCGCCACCAAGAACATGGACGAGTCCTTCGTCTATGCGCTGTCGGCCCTGGCGCTGGCCATCGTCTTCATCTACATGATCCTGGCCAGCCAGTTCAAGAGCTTCTTGCAGCCGCTGGCCCTGATGACCGCCCTGCCACTGACGCTGATCGGCGTGGTGCTGGCCTTGCTGATGTTCCGCTCCTCGCTGTCCATGTTCTCCATGATCGGCGTGATCATGCTGATGGGCCTGGTCACCAAGAACGCCATCTTGCTGGTGGATTTCGCCATCCGCGCCCGCGCGCCGCACACCGACCCGGCCACGGGCGCCAGCCTTCCCGGCCTGGGCCGCGAAGAGGCGCTGCTGCTGGCGGCGCGCGTGCGGCTGCGCCCCATACTGATGACCACGCTGGCCATGATTTTCGGCATGCTGCCCCTGGCCCTGGCCGTGAGCGAAGGCTCGGAGCAGCGCGCGCCCATGGGCCAGGCCGTCATCGGCGGCGTGATCACCTCGTCGCTGCTGACCCTGGTGGTGGTGCCCGTGATGTACTGCTACATGGACGATCTGGCCGCCTGGGCCCGCCGCCGATTCGGTCGCCAAACACCCAAACAGCCCGCGGACTGAAACCTGAGCCCACTCACTCGTAGAATCGAAGGTTTGTCGTGATCTGCCTTTCTCCGGAGTAACCCCATGAACATGCCCTTGAACACCTCTGCCAATGCCAGCGATCCCATCGAGCAAGCCCGCTTCAACATGATCCAGCAGCAAATCCGCCCCTGGGATGTGCTGGACCTGGATGTGCTTGATGCGCTGGCCGAGGTACGCCGCGAGGAATTCGTGCCGCCAGAGCACCAGGGCCTGGCCTTCATGGACATCGAGATCCCCTTGCACGGCGCGCCGGACGAAGCCGCCCAGAAGGGCTGGAACATGCTCGCGCCCCGCGTGGAAGCGCGCATGCTGCAAGACCTGCAAATCCTGCCCACCGACAAGGTGCTGGAAATCGGCGCGGGTTCGGGCTACATGGCGGCCTTGCTGGCCAGCCAGGCCCGTCAGGTGCTGAGCCTGGAAATCGTGCCCGAACTGGCCGAAATGGCGCGTGAAAACCTGCTCAGCGCCGGCATTGCCAACGCCACCGTGCGCCTGGCCGACGGCGCCACCGACCCGCTGCCCGAAGGTCCGTTCGACGTGATCGTGCTCAGCGGTTCGGTCGCCGAAGTGCCCCCCGCCTTGCTGCAAAAGCTCACCGAAGGCGGGCGTCTGGGTGCCATCGTCGGCCTGAACCCCGTGATGCGCGCGACTTTCGTGCGCCGCAAGGGCAACAACTTCGAGACCACAGCGCCCTGGGACACCATGGCGCCGCGTCTGGTGGGCTTTCCCGAGCCTTCGCCTTTCAAGTTCTGAGCCCTGTGGAAAAAACCATGCTTGCCCAAGTCCGCCCCGCGCAATTCGATCAATGGCTGGAGCAGCTCCAGGCCCAGGGCATCACGCCGCTGGTACTGGACGTGCGCGAGCCTTGGGAATGCGCCACGGCCAGCGTCACGCCGCAAGGCTTCGAGCTGGTGAACATTCCCATGCAGGACATTCCGGCGCGCCAGCAGGAGCTGGACCCGGAACGTCCGATTGCCTGCCTGTGCCACCACGGCATGCGCAGCATGAATGTCGCCATGTTTTTGCTGAACCAGGGCTTTGAGCAGGTCAGCAACATCACCGGCGGCATAGACGCCTGGTCGCGTGAACGCGACCAAAGCGTTCCGCTGTACTGATCCCGCCAATCGCAAGCCAGCGCTCTGGCCTGCGGTGGAATTTTTTTCTTTGCAAGGAACACCATGCCCCTGGCGCGCACGCAGATGAACTTTCCCCGCTGGGCCTGCCTGGCAGCCGCACTGGGGGCACTCACCCCCTCGGCACAGGCCCAGAGCCTGGTCGAGCTGACCGAGCGCGCGCGCAGTTTCGATGCGATCTGGCAGGCACGCCAGGCCGAAACCGACGCTGCTTACAGCCGCGCCGAGCAGGCGCGTGCGGGTCTGCTGCCCAGCGTGGGACTGCAGGCCGGGGTCAGCCGTGCGCGCACCGAGATCAGCCGCCCCTCCTTCACGCTCAACGCGACCACGCAAACCGCCGCCCTCAACGCCTCGCAGCCGTTGTACCGTCCGGCCAACCGCATTGCCTTCACCCAGGGACAGCGTGGCTACGAACTGGCCCTGGCCCAGCGCGAAGCCGCCGAACAGGACTTGATCGTGCGCACCAGCCAGGCCTACTTCGACGTGCTGGGCGCGGAAGATTCGCTGCGCTACGTGCGCGCGCAAAAAACCGCCGTGGCCGAACAACGCGCGTTTGCCCAGCGCAATTTCGACGTCGGCAATGCCACCATCACCGACTTTCGCGAAGCCCAGGCACGCCATGACCTGATCGTGGCCCAGGAAATCGCCTCCGAAAACGAGCTGCGCGTCAAACGCCTGGCACTGGAGCAACTGGTCGGTGTGCCGGGTGCACAGCCTCTGCCGCTGGCCCAGCCCGTGGCGCTGCCGCCGCTGTTGCCCGCCGACCCGCAGGCCTGGGTCGATGTCTCGCAGGACACCCAGCCCCAGCTGCGCCAGGCCCAGCTGGCACTCGATGTCGCCCGGCTCGAAACCCGCAAGGCCGAAACCGGCCATCTGCCCACGGTGGACCTGCAAGCCGGCTACAGCGTCAACAACTATCCCCAGGGCTCGATCACCATCCCCCAGAACGGCTACCGCGTACAGGGCGCGAGCGTGGGCGTGCAGCTGAACATGCCGCTGTTCGCGGGCTTCTCGGTGCAAAACCGGGTCAAGGAGACCCTGGCGCTGGAAAGCAAGGCCGAAGCCGACCTCGATCAGGCGCGCCGCAGCGTGGCCCAGGCCACGCGCACGGCCTTCTACGGCGTGCAATCCGGCCAGGGCCAGATCAAGGCACTGGAAACCGCCGAAGCCTCAAGCCAGAGCGCACTCGATGCCAACCGGCTGGGCTATGAAGTCGGCGTGCGCGTCAACATCGACGTGCTCAATGCGCAAAGCCAGCTCTACCAGACCAAGCGCGATCTGGCGCTGGCGCGCTACCAGGTGATCCTGGGCCAGCTCAAGCTGCGCCAGGCAGCAGGCACGCTGACCTCCGACGATCTGCAGGCCGTCAACGCATTGCTAGCGAGCACCCCCTGAGCCGCTTCGCGTCTTCCCCCTCTCATCCTTCGGTGGAGGGGGACGGCAGCCTCGGTGCGGGGCGGCCCTTCCTCGCTGCCCCTTGCTGGACTGCGCCAGTTTTTCAGGCCTTGGCACTGCGTTGCCACAGGGTGCGTCTGACTCAGGGCTTGCCCCACTCCCGCATCAAGCCCTCGATCGCCTCCGCCGTCGCCTGCGCCGCGCCGCGGTGCGCCTGGGCGAACTGCATGCAGTTCGCCACGGCATAAGCGAGTGCCGGCGCGTCGTGCACCAGGGACAGCGCGGCCTGCAGGCCCGCGTCCAGATCGGGCACGCGCAGGGCCGCACCGGCCTGGCAGGCCAGTTCCGCCGCTTCCGCGAAATTGAAAGTGTGCGGACCCACCAGCATGGGGCAGCCACAGGCCGCGGCTTCGATCAGGTTCTGCCCGCCCAGCGGCGCAAAGCTGCCGCCGAGCAAGGCCGCATCGGCCAGCGCGTAGTACAGCGGCATTTCCCCCAATGAATCGCCCAGCCACAGGCATTCCTCGCCGGCCTGCGCCTGGGCCTGGGGCGGAGCGCCCAGCCATTCACTGCGCCGCGATACGCGCAGGCCCGCCGCCTGCAGCTGCAAGGCCACGGCCTCGAAGCGCTGCGGATGTCGCGGCACGATCAGCCACTGCACTTGCAAGGCCAGAGGACCGAGGCGGCGCAAGGCCTCGATGAACAGCGTTTCCTCGCCTTCACGGCTGCTGGCCAGCAGCACCACGGGCCGGGCCGAACGCCGGCGCCACTGCGCGCCCTGCGCCAGCTGCGCGGCATCGGGCTGCACATCGAATTTCAGATTGCCCAGCACACCACGCACCGGCGCCGCCAGGGCCCGCAGGCGCTGGGCATCGGCCTGGGTCTGCGCCCAGACCGCGGCCAGCGCCTGGTAGACCGGCATGGACAGCGAAGCCAGGCGCAGGGCCTGGCCCAGCGACTTGTCGCTCAGCCGGGCATTGGCCAGCGCCAGCGGAACGCCGTGCGCGCGGCAGATGGCGACCAGGTTGGGCCAGACTTCGGTTTCCATCAGCACGCCCACGGCCGGGCGAAACTGCTGCACAAAGCGTTCCACGGCCGCGCGCGTATCCCAGGGCTGCCAGACCTGCAGGTCGCCGGCCTGCAGCAACTTGGCGCCTTCGGTCCGGCCCGTGGCCGTGCCGTGCGTCAGCAGCAAGCGCATGCCCGGCATCTGCGCGCGCAGCGCAGTCACCAGAATCGCCGCCGCCCGCGTTTCACCCAAGGAAACGGCATGCAGCCAGACCCACTGACCGGCGCCATCGCGCCCCAGGTCCGGCGGACTGTAGCGGCCGAAGCGCTCTTCCACCTGCTGTCCGTAGACCGGCTCGGCCACCGCCCTATGGCGCAGCTTGCGCCGCAGCAGCGGCTGCGCCGCCCAGGTGACCGCCGAATAAAGCGCCAGCGCCCAATTCATCTCAATGCGCTGCACTGCCAACCTGGGCACCGGGTTTGACCTGCTCCAGCAGCGCCAGCATTTCGGCTTCGATGCGCGCCAGCGCTTCGGGCGTGTGGCCTTCGAAGCGCAGCACCAGCACGGGCGTGGTGTTGCTGGCGCGAATCAGGCCGAAGCCGTCCGGCCAGTCGACGCGCAGGCCATCGATGGTATTGAGCTGGGCCGGGGCCGCGAACGCCTGGGCGGCGAGCGCCTGCAGCCGGGCCGTGAGCTGATGCGGCTCGCCTTCGGCGCAACTCACGTTGAGCTCGGGCGTGGAGTAGCTGGTGGGCAGGGCCAGCAGCTGCGCGCTCGGGTCTTGGCTGCGGCTGACGATTTCCAGCAGGCGGCAGCCCGCATAGGTGCCGTCGTCAAAGCCGAACCAGCGTTCCTTGAAGAAGATATGGCCGCTCATTTCGCCGCCCAGCGGGGAATCGAGCTCCTTCATGCGGGCCTTGATCAGCGAGTGGCCGGTCTTGAACATCACGGGCTCACCGCCGGCTGCGCGGATCGCGGGCGCCAGGCGCTGGGTGCACTTGACGTCGAACACAATCTTGCCGCCGGGCACGCGCGACAGCACGTCGGCGGCAAACAGCATCATCTGCCGGTCGGGGAAAATATTGCTGCCGTCCTTGGTGACGATGCCCAGCCGGTCGCCGTCGCCGTCAAAGGCCAGGCCCAGCTCGGCGTCGCAGTCCGCCAGCGCGGCGATCAGGTCGCGCAGGTTCTCGGGCTTGCTCGGATCGGGATGGTGGTTGGGGAAATTGCCGTCCACTTCGGAAAACAGCTCGACCACTTCGCAGCCCAGCGCGCGGAAGATGTCCGGCGCCGAAGCACCGGCCACGCCGTTGCCGCAATCGACCACGATCTTCATGGGCCGCGCCAGCTTCACGTCGCCGACGATGCGCGCCGTGTAGTCGGCCAGCACGTCGGCATGGCGCACCGAGCCGCCGGGCACCAGTTGCCAGTCATCGGCTTCCATGGTGTGGCGCAGGGCCTGGATCTCGTCGCCGTAGATGGCACGGCCGTTCAACACCATTTTCAGGCCGTTGTAGTCCTTGGGGTTGTGGCTGCCCGTGACCTGGATGCCGCTCTTGCACAGGGTGGCGGCGGCGAAGTACAGCATGGGCGTGGTGGCCACGCCGATGTCTATGACTTCCATGCCCGCAGCCATGAGACCGTCGATCAGCGCCGCCGACAGGGCCGGGCCCGACAGACGGCCGTCGCGGCCCACGGCCACCGTGGTCTGCCCCTCGGCACGCGCTGCCTTGCCGAAGGCCAGGCCTACGCCCCGCACCACGGTTTCGTTCAAGGTCGTCGGCACGACGCCGCGAATGTCATAGGCTTTGAAAATGGAGGGCGTCAGCTGCACGGATAGCTCTTTGAAAAGGGTGGACACCAGCGCTGGCGCAAAACGCCAGCGAAGCACAGGCACACATTGTAGGCGGCGCACCGGGCCGCCAGCGAGACAGCCAGGCCGCGCCGATGCAGGCAAAATCACGGATTAGCTTTTGCGGGCCGCAAGTCCTTGCAGCTCTTCCCATGAACGCCTTCGTCCCCCTGCCCGTCTCGGCCTGGATTGCCGAATTCCTGCTGTTGTCCGCCTTGTGGGGCTCGTCGTTTCTGTTCATGCGCATGGGTGCAACCGAGTTCGGCCCCCTGCCCACGGCCGGCCTGCGCGTCGCCCTGGCCACGCTGTTTCTGTGGCCGCTGATGCTGCGCCAAGGCCAGTGGCCTGCGCTGCAGCGCCATTGGCGTCCTATCCTGGTCGCGGGCGTACTCAATTCGGCCCTGCCGTTTGCGCTGTTTGCCGCGGCGGTGGTGCACTTGACCACCGGCCTGACATCCATCCTCAACGCCGCCGTGCCGCTGTTTGGCGCGCTGGTGGCCTGGGCCTGGTTTGGCGACCGCATGACCCGCCTGCGCTGGCTGGGACTGCTGTGCGGCTTCACGGGCGTGGCCTTGCTGGCCTGGCGTGCCCCCGGCGGGCTGCAATCGCAGGGCGGCCTCGCGGCCTGGGCGATCGCCGCCTGCCTGGCCGCCTCGCTGTGCTACGGCTTTGCCGCCAGCTATGCGCGCCGCTTTCTCACCGGTATTCCGGCACTGGCCACCGCCACGGGCAGCCAGGTCGGTGCCACGCTGGCCCTGGCCTTGCCGGCCTGGATTTTCTGGCCGGCCCACAACCCCAGCCTGCGCGCCTGGCTGGCCGTCGCCGCCATGGCCGTGCTGTGCACGGGCATTGCCTATATTCTTTACTTTCGCCTGATTGCCCGGGCCGGCCCGAGCCGGGCGCTGGCCGTGACTTTCCTGGCTCCGGTGTTTGCCGTGTTCTACGGCAGTGTGTTCCTGCAGGAGCAGGTCACCGCCTGGATGCTGGGCTGCGGCCTGATCGTGGTGCTGGGCACCATGCTGTCGACCGGCATGATCCAGGCGCGGGCCAAGGGCTGAGCAAGCCCAGCCCTTCCCGCCTTACTTGATCAGCGCCAGCACTTCCTTGAACGCCTGGTTCTCACAGCTGCGCAGCCACTCGAACGCGACCATTTCGGTGGTCACCAGCTCGACGCCGGCACCGGCCAGCCGGTCAAAGGCCGCGTCCCGGTTGCGCTCGGTGCGCGAGCCGCAGGCATCGGTCACGACCCAGACGTCGAACTCTTCCTCGATCAGGTCGAGCGCGGTCTGCAGCAGGCAGACATGGGCTTCGCAGCCCGCGAGCACGATGGTGCCGCGTTCGGCTTCCTGGTTTTGCGGCTTCTGCAGGTGCTTGGGCAGGCTGCGCGCATTGCCGCCCTGAGGGCGTGCCGGCGGGCGCAACCATTCGCCCAGGCCTTCTTCGACGGCGCTGAACTGCATCTTGGCCAGGGTTTTCTGGCACAGGGCGCGCAGTTGCGCATCATTGCCGCCCAGCTTGGACGGGTTTTGTTCCGTGCCCCAGACAGGCACTTCCAGCAACTGGGCGATCTGGGCCAGGCGCCGCGCATTGGCGAGCACTGCCTCGGCTTCAAAAATGGCCGGCATCAGGCGCTCTTGGTAATCCACCAGCACCAGCTGGGATTCGAAGGAGTCAAGCAACATGGAAATCTTTCTTTTTTCGGTCCGCAATGGTGCATTGTCGCAGCCTCGGCCTTCGCCTTATGCAGGCGCGTACCCTTGCGCCAGATCAATGCGTGGAAAAACAGGTAGAAACCCGCATACATTCACGCCAATTCGTGCCGGCAGGTCGGCCCACCCGTGTTACCCTTGCCCCCCATGTCCAAATGGTTGTTTGCTCTTCTTTTCGCCTGTGCCAGTGCCCACGCCGCGCCAGACGCACGTCCTGCCGACGACGACATGCAGCAGCTGCTGGTCAAGAAGGGCTTGATCTCCCAGATCAACACCCAATTTCATGAAGCCCGCCACAACGTGGCCACGCGCACGTCCGAGTTGGTCGGCACGGCCATGGGCTTTCTGGGCGTACCGTACCGCCGTGGCGGCAACAGCGCGGCCACCGGCTTCGACTGCAGCGGTTTTGTCCGCGCCATCTATTCGCAAACCGTGGGCCTGGTGCTGCCGCGACGCGCCGATGAGCAGGCCAACGCCACACAAAAAATCGACCAACAGGATTTGCGCCCCGGCGATCTGGTGTTTTTCAACACCATGCGCCGCACTTTCAGCCACGTAGGCATCTACGTGGGCGAAGGCAAGTTCATCCATTCGCCCCGCAGCGGTGCCACCGTGCGAGTGGAAAGCATGCAAACCCCATATTGGTCCCGCCGTTTCGACGGTGCGCGCCGGGTGGAAACCGCGGAACTCTCCCCCGGAGCAACGGCCCTCACGCCCTGAGCTTCCGGCACCGGGAATACGGTCGGCAGGATAAGGTCCTGTCCGACAAGGCGCAATGCCTACGGGGTACTAGAGTCGGGTGTCGTTTCCCTCTACCCCACTAGGAGCTTTGCCCCATGTTCTCTCTCCTCGGAACTCTGATCGTTGGTCTTATCGTCGGCTTGATCGCCCGAGCCATCAAGCCCGGCGATGACAGCCTGGGCTGGATCATGACCATACTGCTGGGTATCGCAGGCTCCTTTGTCGCCAGCTATGTCGGTGTCGCGCTCGGCTGGTACCGACAAGGTGATGCCGCGGGCTGGATCGCCTCCATCATCGGCGCCATCGTGCTGCTCGCGCTCTACCATCTGGTACGGGGCAAAACCACGGGCCGATGAGCCACGACACACCAGAGCTTGCCGCTGACCTCGATCCGGCAAGGCAGACCCAGATCGCCGCCGCCGCCCTGCGTGCGCGCAAACTGCTGCATCGCCGCGCGCTGATGGGCGCCGTGGCCAGCAGCCTGCCAGTGCCGGGCCTGGACTGGGCCGTGGATGCAGCCTTGCTGGCACGCCTGATCCCTCGCCTCAGTGCCGAGTTCGGCCTGAGCGCCGAACAACTCGATGCGCTCGAACCTTCGCGGCGCGAAAGCGTGCAAAAAGCCGTGGCCATGGTCGGCTCGGTATTGATAGGCAAGCTGGTCACACGTGAAATGATCATCCGCCTGGTGCAGAAAGTCGGCACACGCATGGCTGCCAAGCAGGTCAGCAAATTCGTGCCGATTCTGGGCCAGATCACAGCCGCTGCCCTGGGCTATGCGGCATTGCGCTACTTGGGCGAGCAGCACATCCGCGATTGCATGCGCGTGGCGCAAAGCGTTGACATTCCCCTGCCGCCAGGCAGCGCTGCGCATGCGGACGCCTTGTTGGCACGGGCCCGCAAAGCCAATCAAGGCTGAAGCCAGGGCTTTGCATCCAGGCTGCCTTTGCCACAATACCGCCATGAGCACTGCCACACCCCCCTCCACGCGCCGTTTCTGGCTCATGAAAAACGAGCCCGAAACCGAGTCCATCAACCACGCCCTGGCGGCCCCCAATGCCACCCTGGCCTGGGCCGGCGTGCGCAACTACCAGGCACGCAACTTCATGCGCGACGCCATGCAGGTCGGCGACGGCGTGCTGTACTGGCATTCCAGCTGCGCCGAGCCCGGCATCTACGGCCTGGCGCGCATCGCCAGCGGCCCGCGCGTCGACCCCACGCAATTCGATCCCTCCAGCCCCTATTACGACCCGCGCTCGCCGGTCGACAAGCCGCGCTGGCTGCTGGTCGACGTGCAAGCCCTGCGCAAGACCCGCCATGTCGGCCCGGCCGAATTGCGCACCCACCCGGCGCTGGCCGACATGCGGGTGTTGCAAAAAGGCAATCGGCTGTCGATCACCGAAGTCACGCCCGAGGAGTGGCACTTCATTCTCGACACCCTGCTGAAGGAGCAGTGAGCCGCGGCTGCGGCTGCCGGGAATCATCCGCGGCGGTGGGGCCTCTGATCCTCGAGCGCGGCATCGGGATTTAGCATCGATGTACGGCAGTCAGAACGCTGTTCGCGTCACTGCCGGGGGAATGCAAGCAAGGGCCAGCCTTGCGTTGACCCAAGCCCTGGCCTCGCCCGCGGCTGCAAAACTGGCGACCTGCTACGGCACTCCCCATTCATCCATGGGAGGTGTTCAACATGTATCGATGCCATTGCCAATTCATCCCAGACGACGTGCTGGAAAACATGGCCTGCGACCCCACGCTGTCCAAGGAAATCTGCGAGAACGCGGATTACTCCGCCAAGCTGAGCCAGCACTTCCGGGATATTCGCTTGCAGACCAAGAAGCTCGCCGGCTTTGTACTGGAAACGCATACCCTGCAGACGCTGACTGAAAATCCCGAAATCACGCTCTTCGACTGCAAGCAGACATTGAGCCTGCCGGGAACCCAGGTCCAGCAGCCAGGCACGTCCAACGACGCCACCGTCAAGCGCACCTACGCCGAGACCGGCAACGTCGCCACTTTTCTGCGCGAAATCTTCAAGCGCAACTCGGTGGACAACGCAGGAATGACGTTGATGTCCTCAGTGCACTATGGCAAGAAGTACAACAACGCGATGTGGAACGGCTTGCAGATGATTTACGGCGACGGGGATCGCGAGTTGTTCATCGACTTCACCATGGGCTGCGATGTGATCGCCCATGAACTGGCCCATGGCTTGACCCAGTACACGCTGCAACTGGACTACGACAACGAGCCCGGCGGACTCAACGAAAGCATGTCGGACTGTTTTGGCGTCATGTTCCGCCAATGGCGATTCAAGCAGGATGCCGCCAGTGCCGACTGGCTGGTCGGCCAGGACATTCTCGGAGAGACCTCCCGCCAACGGGGCTACACCTGCCTGCGCGACATGGCACAACCGGATGCCAAGCATTGCCTCGCTCCCCAGCCCCTGCACTACAAGGATCTCAAGCCCGGCATGGACCCGCACTACACCAGCGGCCCGCCCAATCTCGCTTTTTGCACCGCCTGCAAGCAGATCGGCGGCAACAGTTGGGACACCATAGGCCAGGTCTGGTACCACGTGCTGACCCGCTCGGGCCTGCGCCCACGCATGTCCATGAAGGACTTCGCCGGCCTTTCGCGCGAAGCCGCCGGGACGCTGTTCGGCCGTGAATCGGCTGTCGAGAGCGCCGTCGACGCGGGCTGGAAAAAGGTAGGCCTGTGATGCAAACCGACAATGTTCCAGCGCGCCCCGTGATCGGCTGGGGGAGGATAGACGTGGAGCGGCTGGGAGGACTGGCCGGCTACGGCATGCCGGGCTCGCGCCTGCGCAGCCGCGGCCATGTCATGGCGGAAGATCTGAACGCCGCAGACCTCAAGGCCGTGGGCGAGCTGTTTATGCGCGCTGCCGACGCGTCCGACTGGGTGCGCGACGCATTCCGCTACTACCTGACCCGACAAAGCGACTGCGGCCCGCAAACCGTGATCGCTCCCGAAGCGGCGATTCCCGAAGTGATCAGAAACTGCGTACGCGATGAACTGATAGGCCCTTGAACGCAAAAAGCCGCGCAGGCTCCGAGGAGCTTGCGCGGCTTGGCCGAGTGCGAACGCCGGCGGCTTACTTGCGCACTGGCGGCACGTCGGTGCAGCTGCCATGCGCCACTTCCGCGGCCATGCCTATGCTTTCGCCCAGCGTGGGGTGCGGGTGGATGGTCTTGCCTATGTCCACGGCGTCAGCGCCCATTTCGATGGCCAGCGCAATTTCGCCGATCATGTCGCCCGCGTGGGTGCCGACCATGCCGCCGCCCAGGATGCGGCCGTGGCCATGGGCCTCGGGCGAATCGTCGAACAGCAGCTTGGTCACGCCTTCGTCGCGGCCGTTGGCAATCGCGCGGCCCGAAGCCGCCCAGGGGAACAGGCCCTTCTTGACCTTGATGCCTTGGGCCTTGGCCTGGTCTTCGGTCAGACCCACCCATGCCACTTCAGGATCGGTATAGGCCACGCTGGGAATCACGCGGGCATTGAACGCGGCCGCAGCCAGCTCCTTGTTGCCCTGCAATTCGCCGGCGATGACTTCGGCCGCCACATGGGCTTCGTGCACCGCCTTGTGCGCCAGCATGGGCTGACCCACGATGTCGCCGATGGCGAAGATGTGCGGCGCGCTGGTGCGCATCTGGATGTCGACCGGAATGAAGCCGCGGTCGGTCACCGACACGCCCGCCGCTTCGGCCGCGAGCTTCTTGCCGTTGGGCGTACGGCCCACGGCCTGCAGCACCAGATCGTAGGTCTGCGGCTCGGGGGCCGTGCCACCCTCTTCCGCTGCCGCGAACGTGACCTTGATGCCTTCAGGCGTGGCCTCTGCACCCACGGTCTTGGTCTTGAGCATGATGTTGTCAAAACGCGGCGCGTTCATCTTCTGCCAGATCTTGACCAGGTCGCGGTCGGCGCCCTGCATCAGGCCGTCCATCATCTCGACCACATCCAGGCGTGCGCCCAGCGTGGAGTAGACGGTGCCCATTTCCAGGCCGATGATGCCGCCGCCCAGGATCAGCATGCGCTTGGGCACTTCCTTGAGCTCCAGCGCGCCCGTGGAATCGACCACGCGCGGATCTTCAGGCATGAACGGCAGACGCACGGCTTGCGAGCCTGCGGCAATGATGGCGTTCTTGAACTGCACGACTTGCGTGGCGCCCGAGCGCTGCGTGCCTTCGCCTTGCGTGGCTTCCACCGACAGGTGGTGGCTGCCGACGAACTGGCCGTAGCCGCGCAGCACGGTGACCTTGCGCATCTTGGCCATCTGCGCCAGGCCGCCGGTCAGCTTGCCAATGACTTTTTCCTTGTGGCCGCGCAGCGTATCGATGTTGACCTGGGGCGCGCCGAAATCCACGCCCACGGCCGACAAATGCTTGACCTCATCCATCACGGCCGCCACATGCAGCAGCGCCTTGGACGGGATGCAACCCACGTTCAGGCAGACGCCGCCCAGCGTCGCATAACGCTCGACCAGCACCACCTTGAGGCCCAGATCGGCCGCACGGAACGCTGCCGAATAGCCACCAGGGCCGCCGCCGAGCACGACAACGTCGCAATCCAGGTCGGCTGCGCCGCTGTACTGCTGCGCGCCCGGCACAGGGGCTGCGGCGGGCGCAGGGGCAGCAGCCACCGCGGCTGCGGGAGCCGCTTGAGCGGCCGGTGCCACGGGCGCTGCCGCCTCGGTGGCGCCTGCAACCGCCTCCTGCACGTCCAGCACCAGCACCACGCTGCCCTGGGCGATCTGGTCGCCGATCTTGACGCGCACTTCCTTGACGATGCCGGCGTGCGACGATGGAATTTCCATCGACGCCTTGTCGGTCTCGACCGTGATCAGGCTCTGATCCACGGCAACACGGTCACCAGGCTGCACCAGCAGCTCGATCACCGAGACTGCGTCGAAGTCGCCGATATCGGGAACCTTGATATCCATCATGGTCATCTGCATGTCTCCTTACAGCACGATGCGGCGGTAATCCGCCAGCAGCTGGCCCAGATAGGCGTTGAAGCGTGCGGCCAGGGCGCCGTCGATCACGCGGTGGTCGTAGGACAGCGACAGCGGCAGCTGCAGGCGCGGCACGAACTGCTTGCCGTCCCAGATGGGCTTCATCTGGCCCTTGGACAGGCCCAGAATCGCCACTTCAGGCGCGTTCACGATGGGTGTGAAATGCGTGCCGCCGATGCCGCCCAGGGACGAGATCGAGAAGCAGCCGCCTTGCATGTCGGCGCCGCCGAGCTTGCCGTCGCGCGCCTTCTTGGCGAGTTCGCCCATTTCCTGGCTGATCTGCATGATGCCCTTCTTGTCGGCATCCTTGAGCACGGGCACCACCAGGCCGTTGGGCGTGTCCGCCGCGAAGCCGATGTTGAAGTACTGCTTGTAGACCAGCGTGTCACCGTCGAGGCTGGCGTTGAACTCGGGGAATTTCTTCAGCGCCGCGACCACGGCCTTGATCACGAAAGCCAGCATCGTCACCTTGACGCCGCTCTTTTCGTTTTCCTTGTTGGTCGACACGCGGAAAGCTTCGAGCTCGGTGATGTCGGCTTCGTCGTTGTTGGTGACGTGCGGAATCATCACCCAGTTGCGGTGCAGGTTGGCGCCGCTGATCTTCTTGATGCGCGACAGCTCCTTGCGTTCCACGGGGCCGAACTTCGCGAAGTCGACCTTGGGCCATGGCAGCAGGTCCAGACCCGCGCCGCCGCCGGCCGCGGCCTTGGGCGCTACCGCGCTCTGGGCCTTGGTCTGCACCGCGCCAGCCATCACCTGCTTGGTGAAGGCCAGCACGTCGGCCTGGGTGATGCGGCCCTTTTGCGCCGTACCGCTGATTTCCTCGAGCGGAACACCCAGTTCGCGCGCGAACTTGCGCACCGAAGGCGACGCGTGCGGCAGCTTGCCCGAAGGCGCAACCGTGGGGTTGTGCGCGGGGACTGCGGCCGCAGGCGCGGCAACCGGGGCAGCAGCCACGGGAGCGGCAACCGGGGCAGCAACGGCCACGGGAGCTGCAGCGGCTTCAGCCGGGGCTTGCGCCGCGGCCGACGCTGCGGCTTGCAATTCGCCCACCAGGTCACCGATGTTGACCGTGTCGCCGACCTTGAGGGTCAACGCCTTGATCACACCAGCGGCCGGCGATGGAATTTCCATCGAGGCCTTGTCGGATTCGACGGTGAACAGCGATTGCTCGGCCGTCACGGTGTCGCCGACCTTGACCAGGATCTCGGTCACGGCCACATCCTTGAAGTCGCCGATATCGGGGATCTTCAGGGCGATGGTCGCGGCAGCCGATGTCGCGGCGGCCGATGCCGCCGCTGGTGCGGCAGCCGGGGCTGCAGGCGCCGGCGCGGCTTGCGCCACGGGCGCTGCCACGGGGGCGGCGGCTGCGGGAGCGGGGGCAGCAGCCGCGGGGGCCGCTGCGGCGGCAGCGCTTTCGATGACCGCGATCACCGAGCCCTGCTTGACCTTGTCGCCCAGGGCCACGCGCAGCTCCTTGAGCACGCCAGCGTGGCTGGACGGGATTTCCATCGAAGCCTTGTCGGATTCGACGGTGAGCAGCGACTGCTCGGCCTTGATCGTGTCACCGACCTGGACCAGCACTTCGATCACCGTCACTTCGTCGAAATCGCCGATGTCCGGAATTTGAATGTCTACCAATGCCATATCTGTCTCCCGGAATTCTTAGGCGTTCAGCGGATTGATCTTGTCGACCTGGATGCCGTACTTGGCAATCGCTTCGGCCACCTTGGTCATTGGCAGCTGGCCGGCGTCGGCCAGGCCGCGCAGGGCCGAAACCACAATGTAGTGGCGATCGATTTCGAAGTGCTCGCGCAGCTTGCGACGGAAGTCCGAGCGGCCGAAACCGTCGGTGCCCAGCACCTTGTAGATGCGGCCCTTGGGGATGTAGGCACGGATCTGCTCGGCGTAGGCCTTCATGTAATCGGTCGAAGCGATCACCGGGCCGGTGCTGTGCGCCAGCTGCTGGGTGACGAAAGCCTGACGCGGTGTTTCCAGCGGGTGCAGCAGGTTGAAGCGGTCCACGTCCTGGCCGTCGCGCGTCAGTTCGTTGAAGCTTGGGCAGCTCCAGACATCAGCGGCAACGCCCCAGTCGGCCAGCAGCAGTTCCTGGGCGAACAGCGATTCGCGCAGGATGGTGCCCGAGCCCAGCAATTGCACGCGCATGCCGGTCGGTGGCACCTTCATGCCGGGCTTGCACAGGTACATGCCCTTGATGATCTGCTGCTCGGTGCCGGGCACGAGGCCGGGCATAGCATAGTTTTCGTTGAGCAGCGTCAGGTAGTAGAAGACGTTTTCCTGCTCCTGCACCATGCGGCGCAGACCGTCCTGCATGATCACCGCGACTTCGTGGGCGAAGGTCGGGTCGTAGCTCACGCAGTTGGGAACGGTGTTGGCCAGGATGTGGCTGTGGCCGTCTTCGTGCTGCAGGCCTTCGCCGTTGAGCGTGGTGCGTCCCGAAGTGCCGCCCAGCAGGAAGCCGCGGGCCTGCATGTCGCCCGCCGCCCAGGCAAGGTCGCCCACGCGCTGGAAGCCGAACATCGAGTAGTACACGTAGAACGGGATCATGATCCGGTTGCTGGTGCTGTAGCTCGTGGCGGCAGCGATCCAGCTGGACATGCCGCCGGCTTCGTTGATGCCTTCCTGCAGGATCTGGCCGGCCTTGTCTTCGCGGTAGTACATCACCTGGTCTTTGTCGACCGGGGTGTACTGCTGGCCTGCGGGGTTGTAGATGCCGATCTGGCGGAACAAGCCTTCCATGCCGAAAGTACGCGCCTCATCGACCAGGATGGGCACCACGCGGGGGCCGATTTCCTTGTCGCGCAGCAGCTGCGTGAGAAAGCGCACATAGGCCTGGGTGGTCGAGATTTCGCGGCCTTCGGGCGTGGGCTCGAGGATGGCCTTGAAAGTCTCCAGCGCCGGGGCGATGAATTGCTCGTCGGCCTTCACGCGGCGGTGCGGCAGGTAGCCGCCCAGGGCCTCACGGCGCTCGTGCAGGTACTTCATTTCCGGCGTGTCGTCGGCTGGCTTGAAGAAAGGCAGGTCGGCGATCTGGCTGTCGGGAATCGGGATGTTGAAGCGGTCGCGGAAAGCCTTGATGTCTTCGTCGCTGAGCTTCTTGGTCTGGTGCACGGTGTTGCGCGCCTCGCCGATCTTGCCCATGCCAAAGCCCTTGACGGTCTTGACCAGCAGCACCGAGGGCTGACCCTTGTGCGAGTTGGCGGCGTGGAAGGCGGCAAACACTTTTTGCGAATCGTGGCCGCCGCGGCGCAGATTCCAGATCTCGTCGTCGCTCATGTGTTCGACCATCTTCAGGGCGCGCGGATCGCGGCCGAAGAAGTTCTTGCGCACGTAGGCACCGTCATTGGCCTTGAAAGCCTGGTAGTCGCCGTCGTTGCACTCCATCATGATCTTGCGCAGCACGCCGTCCTTGTCCTTGGCCAGCAGCTCGTCCCAGCCCTTGCCCCAGATCAGCTTGATGACGTTCCAGCCCGAACCGCGGAATTCGCCTTCGAGTTCCTGGATGATCTTGCCGTTGCCGCGCACCGGGCCGTCCAGGCGCTGCAGGTTGCAGTTGATGACGAAAATCAGGTTGTCGAGCTTTTCGCGCGCGGCCAGCGAAATCGCGCCCAGCGACTCCACTTCGTCCATTTCACCGTCGCCGCAGAACACCCAGACCTTGCGGTTTTCGGTGTTGGCAATGCCGCGGGCATGCAGGTACTTGAGAAAACGCGCCTGGTAGATGGCCATCAATGGGCCCAGGCCCATGGACACCGTGGGGAACTGCCAGAACTCGGGCATCAGCTTGGGATGCGGGTAGCTCGACAGGCCCTTGCCGTCGACTTCCTGGCGGAAGTTCAGCAGCTGCTCTTCGGTGATGCGGCCTTCCAGGAAGGCGCGGGCGTAAATGCCTGGCGACACATGGCCCTGGATGTAGAGGCAGTCGCCGCCGTGGTTTTCGTTCTCGGCATGCCAGAAATGGTTGAAGCCGGCGGCAAACATATTGGCCAGCGAAGCGAACGAACCGATGTGACCGCCGAGGTCGCCGCCTTCGGGCGGATGGATGCGGTTGGCCTTGACCACCATGGCCATGGCGTTCCAGCGCATGTAGGCGCGCAGACGGCCTTCGATTTCGAGGTTGCCGGGGCAGCGGGCTTCCTGCGAGGCATCAATCGTGTTCACATAGCCGGTGTTGGCCGAGAACGGCAGATCCACACTGCTCTGGCGCGCATGTTCCAGCAGCTCTTCAAGCAAGGCGTGGGCATATTGCGCGCCTTCACGGTCGATCACGGCGGACAGTGCGTCCATCCATTCACGGGTTTCTTGCTGATCGGTGCTGGCCACGGGCGTGGCGCCGGCGCCGGCCTGCAGGTCGGTCTGAGCTGTCATGGTGTCTCCTGGCAAAAGGTAGGCGGAAAACGAACAGTGCGCATGCAAGCCATTGTCGTGGGACCCAGCAGCCCTTGCCAAATGGTCAACCCGCAACTCGCGCGCCCGGCCTGCAACGGCCGTCACTGTATGAATTGGAGCGAAGTTTCTCACATTTTTTTCAAATTTCAAATGATGCTTTTTGATTTCACAATGCGAAAAATTGCTGCAGGCGCACATCCACCCCGCCACGTGTGGGCGTCGCGAAAACACCTCGTACACGCCCTACACTCCTGTCATGGAATCGACTCCCGCCAAAAGCAGCGCTGCCCCCCACTCCCTGTCCGACACAGCCGTCGCCGCCCCGGTGCGCTGGTGGCGCAGCTGGTGGCGCAGCCTGTCGCCCACGCGACAAGACCGTTTTGCCGCCCTGGCCCCGCTGGCCGCCGTCCTGATGTTTCTGGCGGCCATCGTGGCGGCCTTCTGGTATTTGCGCGCTGAAGAGGTCGAGCGCGAGCAAGAAGCCTTGCGCCGCGACGTGGAATACGCCCAGCAGCGCGTGCGCCTGCGCCTGCTGGAGCGCCAGGAACAGCTGATGCGCATCGCGCGCGATCTGGCCAACCAGGACCTGAGCCGAAGCGACTTTTCGCGCCGCAGCGAAGCGCTGATCACCCAATACCCCGAACTCCAGGCCATCAGCTGGATCGACGACAAGCAGCGCATCCGCGCCAGCCAGGCCGCGCCCACGGTGCACAGCGACCAGCTGCGCATCGCCGGCGAAACCTTGCGTCCCGGCGACACGGCCAAGACTTTCGCGCTGGTGCGCGACCTGCAACAGCCCGTCTACGCCCAGTCGGTGGCCGTGGCCGGCGAGCCCATTCCGCTGCTGCAGCTGCAGGTGCCGCTCAACAGCACCGGCGGCTTTGGCGGCGTGGTGCTGGGCGAGTACTCGGTCGACAGCCTGCTGCGCTACGGCACGCCCACCGAAGTGCTGGCCCGCTATGCCGTCACCATGCTCGACGGCAGCGGCCAGTTGCTGGCCGGCACGGCGCTGCCGCCGCGCTCCAGCGACAACGCCTTGAGCTGGTGGCGCAACCGCGCCAATGAGTACGAAGTGCCGGTCTCGCCCGTGGGCAACAGCCTGGTGCTGCGGGCCCAGGCCTATCGCACTTCGCTGGGCTTTGTCGGCAACGGCCTGTTCTGGCTGGTGGGCACGCTCAGCGCCATGACGGCCTGGATGCTGCTGGCCACCTGGCGCCACACGCGTCGGCGCATGCGCGCCCAGGAAGCGCTGGTGGCCGAGACCAATTTCCGCCGGGCCATGGAGAACTCGGTGCTCACCGGCATGCGCGCGCTGGACCTCGAAGGGCGCATCACCTATGTGAATGCGGCTTTTTGCCAGATGACGGGCTGGAGCGAAAGCGATCTGGTCGGCCAGTTGCCGCCTTACAGCTACTGGCCCAGCAATGAATACGACAACCTGCGCCTCAAATTGCGCGACGAACTCAGCGGCAAGACCATCGTCGGCGGCTTCCAGGTGCGCGTGCAGCGCAAGAACGGCAGCCAGTTCGACGCGCGGCTGTATGTCTCGCCGCTGATCGACGCCCACGGCCAGCACACGGGCTGGATGTCGTCCATGACCGACATCACCGAGCCCAACCGCATCCGCGAGCAATTGTCGGCCTCGCACGAGCGCTTCACCATCGTGCTCGAAGCCCTGGACGCATCGGTCTCGGTCGCGCCCCTGGGCAGCGCTGAGCTGCTGTTCGCCAACAAGCTCTACCGCCAGTGGTTCGGCTCCCAGACCGACGGCCATCTGCAGCTCGTGGCGCAGGCCGGCGTCCTGCCTTCGCGCAGCACCGATGCCGGCGCCGAAGGCGAGGACGGCTTGATGGGCCTGCCCGCCGACCCCTTGACCAGCGCGCGCAGCGAAAACGCCGAAATCTTCCTGCCCGACCTGGGCAAGTGGCTGGAAGTGCGTTCGCGCTATCTGAGCTGGGTCGATGGACGCCTGGCGCAAATGGTGATCGCCACCGACATCACGCCGCGGCGCCTGGCCGAAGAGCAGGCCGCGCGCCAGGCCGAGCACGCGCAATCCATCAGCCGGCTGATCACCATGGGCGAAATGGCGTCCAGCGTGGCGCACGAACTCAACCAGCCGCTGACGGCCATCAGCAACTACTGCAGCGGCATGATCACTCGCAGCCAGAACGGCCAGTTGAGCCAGGAGATGCTGCTGACGGCGCTGCAGAAAACCGCCCACCAGGCCCAGCGCGCCGGCCAGATCATCCAGCGCATCCGGGCCTTCGTGAAGCGTAGCGAGCCCAACCGCACCCTGGCCCAGGTCGCCGACATGGTCAGCGAAGCCGTGGAGCTGGCCGACATCGAACTGCGCCGCCACAACGTACGCCTGACCCACCGCGTGGCCGAGCGCTTGCCGCCCGTCATGGCCGACTCCATCCTGATTGAGCAGGTGCTGGTCAACCTGATGAAGAACGGCGCCGAATCCATCCAGAATTCCGACCGCCCCAGCCACCAGCGCAGCGTGGAGCTGCGCGTGCTGCCGCGCGAGATCGATGGCCAGAAAGTGGTCGAGTTCACCGTGCAGGACACGGGCAAGGGCTTGCCGCCGGAAGTGCTGGAACGGCTGTTCGAAGCCTTCTTCACCACCAAGAGCGAAGGCATGGGCATGGGCTTGAACCTGTGCCGCAGCATTGTCGAGTCGCACCATGGTCGAATGCAGGCGCAGAACCTCTACAATGGTTCCGAAGTCACTGGCTGCCGCTTTTCCTTTTGGCTGCCCTTGGCAAGCCCTGTGGATGCGACGACACTCACCACGACAACCGAACCCACCCCGAGGACGATTGCATGAGTTTGATTCCGAAAAAAGGCACTGTGTATGTGGTCGACGACGACGAGGCCGTCCGCGATTCGTTGCAGTGGTTGCTCGAAGGCAAGGACTACCGCGTGCGCTGCTTTGACGCTGCCGAGTCTTTTCTGTCGCGTTACGACCCCCGCGAAGTTGCCTGTCTGATCGTCGACATCCGCATGGGCGGAATGACGGGTCTGGAGCTCCAGGACCGCCTGATCGAGCGCAAGTCGCCCCTGCCCATCGTCTTCATCACCGGCCACGGCGACGTGCCCATGGCTGTGAACACGATGAAAAAAGGCGCGCTCGACTTCATCCAGAAGCCGTTCAATGAAGAAGAGCTGCTGGGCCTGGTCGAACGCATGCTCGACCATGCACGCGACGCTTTCGCCGGCCACCAGCAGGCTGCCAGCCGCGACGCCCTGCTGTCCAAGCTCACCAGCCGCGAAGCCCAGGTGCTCGAACGCATCGTTGCCGGCCGCCTGAACAAGCAGATCGCCGACGACCTCGGCATCAGCATCAAGACGGTGGAAGCGCACCGCGCCAACATCATGGAAAAGCTCAACGCCAACACCGTGGCCGATCTGCTCAAGATCGCCCTGGGACAAAACCAGCCCACGGGCAAGGTCGCGGCCTGACCCTCTGAGCCTGTTTTAAAATCATTGCAGGTTCACAGCTGCTAGCGCTTGCAACAGGTGCTAGCAGCATTTTTTATTGAGATTTCAAAAATGACAGCCCAACTCATCGACGGCAACGCCCTCTCCCGCCAACTGCGCTCGCAAGTCGCCACCCGCGCGGCGGCGCTGAAGGAGCGCGGCGTCACTCCCGGACTGGCCGTGGTGCTGGTGGGCGACAACCCGGCCAGCCAGGTCTATGTGCGCAACAAGGTGAAGGCCTGCGAAGAAGCCGGCCTGCATTCGGTGCTGGAAAAGTACGACGCCAGCCTGACCGAAGCCGAACTGCTGGCCCGAGTCGACGCGCTCAACAACGACCCCAGCATCCACGGCATCCTGGTGCAGCTGCCCCTGCCCGCGCACATTGACGACCACAAGGTCATCGAAGCCATCTCGCCACTCAAGGATGTGGACGGCTTCCACATCGCCAGCGCCGGTGCCTTGATGGTCGGCGAAGTCGGCTTCAAGGCCTGCACGCCCTACGGCTGCATGAAGATGCTCGAATCCATAGGCATGAAGGACCTGCGCGGCAAGCACGCCGTGGTCATCGGCCGCTCGAACATCGTCGGCAAGCCCATGGCCATGATGCTGTTGCAGGCCAACGCCACCGTGACCATCTGCCACAGCGGCACGGCCGACCTGGGCGCGATGACGCGCCAGGCCGACATCGTGGTCGCCGCCGTGGGCAAGCGCAACGTGCTGACGGCCGACATGGTCAAGCCTGGCGCCGTGGTGATCGACGTGGGCATGAACCGCAACGACGAAGGCAAGCTTTGTGGCGACGTGGACTTTGACGGTGTCAAGCAAGTCGCGGGCTACATTACCCCCGTGCCTGGCGGTGTCGGCCCCATGACAATTACCATGCTTTTGGTGAGCACCGTGGAAGCTGCTGAGCGCACGGTATAACTTGCTACCCCACTGCTTGAGGCGGTCCGGCGCGGGCATGGCCTGCGTTTGGCATTCTTCACTTGAAATCTTTAGTTACGCCGTCACCTGAGCCCTAATGAGCAATCCACTTCTAGCCACCTCCGACCTGCCCTTGTTCGATCGCATTCAGCCCGAACATGTGCTGCCCGCGATCAATCAACTCATGGAGCAGGCCAGCTTGGCACTGGAGACCGTGACCGCCGCGGAATTCCCCGCGCGCTGGGAATCGATCGCCGGCGTGCTGGACGTGGCCACCGAGAAGTTTGCCAGTGCCTGGGGCGCCGTGAGCCACCTCAACAGCGTGGCCGATACGCCCGAGCTGCGCGCCGCCTACAACGAGGCCTTGCCCAAGGTCACCGAGTTCTGGACCCGGCTGGGTGCGGACGAGCGGCTGTATGCCAAGTACAAGGCGATTGACCCGAGCACGCTCAACACCGAGCAGCGCCGCGCCTGGGACAACGCCGTGCGCAACTTCGTTCTGTCGGGCGCGGAACTGCAGGGCGAAGCCAAGCTGCGTTTCGCGCAAATCCAGGAGCGTTCGGCCGAGCTGAGCCAGAAGTTCAGCGAGAACGCGCTCGACGCCACCGACGCCTTTGCCTACTACGCCACGGCCGAAGAACTCGAAGGCGTGCCCGCCGACGTGCAGCAGGCCGCGCGTGCCGCCGCGGAAGCCGAAGGCCAGGCCGGCTACAAGCTCACGCTGAAGATGCCTTGCTACCTGCCGGTGATGCAGTTCGCCAAGAGCAGCGCCTTGCGCGAGAAACTCTACAAAGCCTATGTGACGCGTGCTTCCGACCAGGCAGCGAGCGACGCACAGAAATTCGACAACAGCGCCAACATCCGCTCCATCCTGGCCTTGCGCCTGGAAGAAGCCCAGTTGCTGGGCTATGCCAACTTTGGCGACCTGTCCCTGGTCACCAAGATGGCCCAGTCGCCGGCCGAAGTCATCACTTTCCTGCGCGACCTCGCGCACCGCGCACGCCCCTATGCCGAAAAGGACGTGGCCGACCTGCGCGCCTTCGCGACCCAGGAGCTGAATCTGGCCGATCCCCAGCCCTGGGACTGGAGCTATGTCTCGGAAAAGCTCAAGGAAGCGCGCTACGCCTTCAGCGAGCAGGAAGTCAAGCAATACTTTCCCGCACCCAAGGTGCTGGCCGGACTGTTCAAGATCGTCGAAACCCTGTTCGAAGTCAGCATCCGCCGCGATGTGGCCCCCGTCTGGAACCCGGCCGTGGAGTTCTACCGCATCGAGCGTGCGGGTGCCAACGGCCCGCAGCTGGTCGGCCAGTTCTATCTGGACCAGCCCGCGCGCAAAGGCAAGCGCGGCGGCGCATGGATGGACGATGTGCGCGCGCGCTGGCTGCGCCCCGACAACCACCAGCTGCAAACGCCCGTGGCGCACCTGGTCTGCAACTTCGCCGACGGCGTCGACGGCAAGCCGGCCCTGCTCACGCACGATGACGTGATCACGCTGTTCCACGAAACCGGCCACGGCCTGCACCACCTGCTGACCCAGGTCAACGAACGCGATGTCTCGGGCATCAGCGGCGTGGAATGGGATGCGGTCGAGCTGCCCAGCCAGTTCATGGAGAACTTCTGCTGGGAGTGGAGTGTGCTCGAGCACATGACAGCCCATGTGGAAACCGCGGAGCCGCTGCCGCGCGCCCTGTTCGACAAGATGACGGCCGCCAAGAACTTCCAGAGCGGCATGTCCACCTTGCGCCAGATCGAGTTCTCGCTGTTCGACATGCTGCTGCACACCACGCACCAGCCGGAAAACGACATCATGCCGTTGCTGGCCCAGGTGCGCGCCGAAGTCGCCGTACTGCCCGCCCCGCCCTACAGCCGCACGGCCCACACCTTCAGCCACATCTTTGCTGGTGGCTATGCCGCGGGTTACTACAGCTACAAATGGGCCGAGGTGCTGAGCGCCGACGCCTATGCGGCGTTCGAGGAAACCCAGCTGCCCGACGGCAGCAATTCGCCCGAGACCGGCCGGCGCTACCGCGCAGCGATTCTGGAAGCCGGCGGCAGCCGCCCGGCCATGGAATCGTTCAAGGCCTTCCGCGGCCGCGAGCCCACGCTGGACGCCTTGCTGCGCCACCAGGGCATGGCCGAGCCGGTCGCGGCTTGACCCCGGGTGCAAGGCGGATCCGCCTTGCACGCTACCTCCGCGCTTCTTTTTCAGCAGGTCCTGCCATGACTTCCACGCCTTATCGCCACCGCTGCGCCCTGGTCGCCACTGCGATGATCGCCATGCTCGCAGGCATGGCCCATGAAGCCAGCGCGCAGGCCATTTACCGCAGCATAGGTGCCGATGGGCGCGTGGTCTTCTCCGACCGGCCTCCCGCGGCGACCGGCACGACGCCGGCTGGAACCGCCCGCACGGCATCCAGCCCGGGCAATGAGCTGTCCTACGCCTTGCGCCAGGCACAGGCCCGCTATCCCGTGACGCTATACACCGCCAGCGACTGCAGCCCCTGCGGCAGTGCGCGCGCGCTGCTGGTTACGCGCGGCGTTCCATTCGCCGAATACACGGTGCAAACCGACGCCGACGTGCAGGCGCTGCGGGCCCTGAGCGGCCAGAATCAACTGCCATTCGCCACCATAGGCCGCCAGCACCTGGCCGGCTTTGCCGACGACGAGTGGCGCCAATACCTCGATGCAGCAGGCTACCCCGCGACATCGGAATTGCCCGCGAACTACCGCCGCGCCGCGCCCAGCCCCCTGGTCGCCCAGGTGCCGGCGGAGCCCAAGGCAGCACCGCCTGCGCGCAGCCCCGCGGCCGCCGCCCCGGCAGTGCCTACGAGCCGGGTCTCCCCGACCAATCCCGCAGGCCTGAGCTTCTGAACGCCCACGCTGCGCCTGGGCCCGGCGCAGAAAGTGGACGGCATTCCATCCTACAAATAGGTTAGCTATTTGCTATTGATTGAATTACAGCAATAGCCAATAATTATTTATTGGCAACGCCTGCTCTTCAGCATCCGACCAGAGACTGGCCACCGCCAGCCACCTACTTTCTGGTTCACGCATGATGAGCAATCCCTTTCTGGCAGGCGCCGACCTGCCTCCATTCGACCGCATGCAGCCCGAACATGTGCTGCCCGCGATCCATCAACTCATGGAGCAGGCCAGCCTGGCGCTGGAGACCGTGACCGCCGCGGAGTTTCCCGCGCGCTGGGAAGCGATCGCCGGCGTGCTGGACGTGGCCGTCGACCGCTTGGTCAGCGCCTGGGGCACCGTGAGCCACCTCAACCGCGTGGCCGACACGCCCGCGCTGCGCGCCGCCTACAACGAAGCCCTGCCCAAGGTCACCGGGTTCTGGACCCGGCTGGGCGCGGACCAGCGGCTGTATGCCAAGTACAAGGCGATCGACCCCAGCACGCTCAACACCGAGCAGTGCCGCGCCTGGGACAACGCCGTGCGCAACTTCGTGCTGTCGGGAGCGGAACTGCAGGGTGAAGCCAAGCTGCGCTTCGCGCAAATCCAGCAGCGCTCGTCCGAGCTGAGCCAGAAGTTCAGCGAAAACGCGCTCGACGCCACCGAGGCCTTTGCCTACTACGCCACGGCCGAAGAACTCGAAGGCGTGCCCGCCGACGTGCAGCAGGCCGCGCGTGCCGCCGCTGAAGCCGAAGGCCAGGCCGGCTACAAGCTCACGCTGAAGATGCCTTGCTGCCTACCGGTGCTGCAGTTCGCCAGGAACAGCGGCCTGCGCGAAACCCTCTACAAAGCCTATGTGACCTGCGCTTCCGACCAGGCCGGGGGCGATGCGACGCGATTCGACAACAGCACCAACATCCGCTCCATCCTGGCCTTGCGCCTGGAGGAAGCCCAACTGCTGGGCTATGCCCACTTCGCCGACCTGACCCTGGTCACCGAGATGGCCCCATCGCCGGCCGAAGTCATCACTTTCCTGCGCGACCTGGCCCGGCGCGCGCGCCCCCATGCCGAAAAGGATGTGGCCGACCTGCGCGCCTTCGCGGTCCAGGAGCTGGGCCTGGCCGACCCCCAGCCCTGGGACTGGCGCTATGTCACGGAAAAACTCAAGCAAGCGCGCTACGCTTTCAGCGAGCAGGAAGTCAAACAATACTTCCCCGCACCCAAGGTGCTGGCCGGACTGTTCAAGATCGTCGAAAGCCTGTTCGAAGTCAGCATCCGCCGCGACGTGGCGCCCATCTGGAACCCGTCCGTGGCGTTCTACCGCATCGAGCGTGCGGGTGCCAACGGACCGGAACTGGTCGGCCAGTTCTATCTGGACCAGCCCGCGCGCCAAGGCAAGCGCGACGGCGCCTGGATGGATGGCACGCGCACACGCTGGCTGCGCCCCGACAACCACCAACTGCAAACGCCCGTCGCCCATCTGGTCTGCAACTTCGCCGATGGCGTCGACGGCAAGCCGGCCCTGCTCACCCACCACGACGTGATCACGCTGTTTCACGAAGCCGGCCACGGCCTGCACCACCTGCTGACCCAGGTCAACGAACACCGGATCTCGGGAATACGCGGCGTGGAATGGGATGCGGTCGAGCTGCCCAGCCAGTTCATGGAAAACTTCTGCTGGGAGTGGAGCGTGCTCGAGCACATGACGGCCCATGTGGACACGGGCGAGCCGCTGCCGCGTGCGCTGTTCGACAAGATGACGGCCGCCAAGAACTTCCAAAGCGGCATGTCCACCTTGGACCAGATCGAGTACGGGCTGTTCGACATGCTGCTGCACACCACGCACCAGCCGGAAAACGACATCATGCCGCTGCTGGCCCAGGTGCGCGCCGAAGTCGCGGTGCTGCCGGCTCCGCCCTACAGCCGCCCCGCCCACACGCTCAGCCACATTTTTGCCGGTGGCCATGCCGCGGGCTACTACGGCTACAAATGGGCCGAAGTGCTGAGCGCCGACGCCTACGCGGCGTTCGAGGAAACCCAGCTTCCCGACGGCAGCAACTGCCGGGAAACGGGCCGGCGCTTTCGCACCGAGATTCTGGAAGCTGGCGGCAGCCGCCCGGCCATGGAATCCTTCAAGGCCTTCCGCGGCCGCGCGCCTTCGCTGGACGCCTTGCTGCGCCACCAGGGCATGGCCGAGCCGGCCTGAGCCCTGGCGCCCGGCCCCGGGTTTTCAGAACGCCATGGTGCGCACGCCCTGCGCCGTGCCCAGCAGGCACACGGAAGCCTTCTGGTGGGCGAACACACCCACAGTGACCACGCCAGGCCACTGGTTGACTTCGGATTCGAACGCCAGCGGATCGGCGATCGACAGGCCGCGCACGTCCAGGATGTGCTGGCCGTTGTCGGTGACCAGGGGCTGGCCGTCCTTGAGGCGCAGCGTCACGCTCGCGCCCATGGCTTCGAAGCGGCGGACAATCTGCTGTGCCGCCATGGGAATGACTTCGACCGGCAGCGGGAATGCGCCCAGTGCCGAAACCAGCTTGGATTCGTCGGCGATGCAGACGAAGCGCTGGGCCAGCGCCGCCACGATCTTCTCGCGCGTCAGCGCCGCGCCGCCGCCCTTGACCATATGGCCCTTGCCGTCGATTTCATCGGCGCCGTCGATGTAGACCGACAGCGACTCGACTTCGTTGGCATCGAACACCGCAATGCCCAGCGCCTTCAGGCGCTCGGTGCTGGCGACCGAGCTGGAGACCGCGCCGCGGATCTGGTCCTTGATGGTGGCCAGGGCGTCGATGAACTTGTTGACCGTGGAACCCGTGCCCACACCGACGATTTCGCCGGCCTGCACGTACTGGAGAGCGGCTTGGCCGACCAGGGTTTTGAGTTCATCTTGGGAAAGGGCTGCAGCAGGTGTCGTCATGGGCGAGAATTGGAAGTAATCACCGAATTATCCAATGTCTCTTATTCCCTACGCTCTGGCCCGCCCCTTTCTGTTCAGTCTCGACGCCGAGGCTGCCCATGACCTGACCATGAACCTGCTGGCGCGGGGCCAAGGCACGCCGCTGCAATGGGCCTGGTCGCAGTCCATGGTGTCCGACCCGGTGGAACTCGCCGGATTGAAGTTCCCCAACCGTGTGGGCATGGCCGCGGGCCTGGACAAGAACGCGCGCTGCATCGACGCGCTGGCCGCCATGGGCTTCGGTTTCGTCGAAGTCGGCACCGTGACGCCCAAGCCCCAGCCGGGCAACCCCCAGCCGCGCATGTTCCGCATCCCCCAGGCCAAGGCCTTGATCAACCGCCTGGGCTTCAACAACCAGGGGCTGGACGCCTTCGTGGCCAATGTGCGCCAGTCCCAATGCCGCGCCCAGGGCAAGCCCATGCTGCTGGGCCTGAACATCGGCAAGAACGCGCTCACGCCCATCGAGGAAGCCACCAGCGACTACCTGATCGCCCTGGAAGGCGTGTATCCGCATGCCGACTACGTGACCATCAACATCAGCTCGCCCAACACCAAGAACCTGCGCGCGCTGCAAAGCGATGACGCTCTCGACGGCCTGCTCGGCGCCGTTGCCGTGCGACGCGAACAGCTCGCGGCCCAGCAAGGCCGGCGCGTGCCGCTGTTCGTGAAGATCGCTCCCGATCTGGACGCGGACCAGGTCGCGGTGATTGCCGCCACCCTGCAGCGCCACGGCATGGACGGCGTCATCGCCACCAACACCACCATCCGCCGCGAAGCCGTCCAGGGCATGGCCCATGCCGAAGAGGCCGGCGGCCTGTCGGGTGCACCCGTGCGCGACGCCAGCAACCATGTGATCCGCCAGTTGCGCGCGGCCCTGGGCCCGAAGTTCCCCATCATCGGCGTGGGCGGCATCATGAGCGCCAACGACGCTGTCGAGAAGATCCGCGCCGGCGCCGACGTGGTGCAGATCTACAGCGGCCTGATCTATGAAGGCCCGGCCCTGGTCAAGCGCGCGGCGCTGGCCTTGCGCAACATGCGTTGACCCGCTTATCTGGAACCGTTTCCGGAACACAATTCAGCGAAAAACGCTCACCGCTTCCACCAGGCGCTGCGTCTGCTGCTGCAGGCTTTGTGATGCGGCGGCACCCTGCTCCACCAGCGCGGAGTTCTGCTGCGTGACTTGGTCCAGGTGGCCTACGGCTTGGCTCACCTGCTGGATGCCGCTGCTCTGCTCTATCGTGGCCGAGCTGATCTCGCTGATGAGTCCTGACACGCGTTTGACCTGGTGCACGATCTCGCTCATGGTCTTGCCGGCGTCGTCGACCAGGCGCGTGCCGGCCTCCACCCTGTTCACGCTGGCGCCAATCAGCTGCTTGATTTCCTTGGCTGCTTCGGCGCTGCGCTGGGCAAGGTTGCGCACTTCACCCGCCACCACGGCAAAGCCACGTCCTTGCTCGCCCGCACGGGCAGCTTCCACCGCGGCGTTGAGCGCGAGGATATTGGTCTGAAACGCGATGCCGTCGATCACGCCGATGATGTCCTGGATCTTGCGCGAGCTTTCGGTGATCGCGCTCATGGTGCTCACCACCTGCGACACCGCCTGACCACCGCGCGAAGCGGCCTCGCTGGCCGTGCCCGAGAGTTGATTGGCCTGGCTGGAGGTTTCGGCGTTCTGCCGCACGGTGGCGGTCATCTGCTCCATCGACGCGGCCGTCTGCTGCAGGCTGGAGGCGGCTTGCTCGGTGCGTTGGCTCAGGTCATTGTTGCCCTGCGCGATGTCGGCCACCGCGGACTGCACGGTCAGCACCTGCTGGCTCACATCGTCGATCAACCAGCGGAACATCAGTCCCAGCTGGCTGATGCTGCGCATCGTCATGCCGATTTCGTCCACCCGGTCCATGTGCGCCACCTTCTGCGTGTCGCCCGTGGCCACACGCAATGCCTGCTCACGCAGGAACTCCAGCGGCCCGGCCAACTGTGATTCGAGGAACCAGCCTGCCAGACCCACAGCCACGGCACTCAGGCCGGCGAGCTGAGCCCATTGCATGGCCGGCATGTCCAATGCCCAGGCACCACCGAGCAGCCCCGCCAGCAGCACCGTCAGCGACAGACGAATACGACTGCGCACGCGCATGGTCTTGAACAGGGTGCTCGCGCCCATCAACCCGGTGTGCAGCAGCAAGCCCTTGTGCAGCTTCAGGTGCCTGGCGCCGCCCGCGCGCATGTCCGCGTACAAATGCTCAGCAGCGGCAATTTCTTCCCGCGTGGCCTTGGTACGCACCGACATATAGCCCACCGACTTGCCGTTGCGGATCACAGGTGTGGCGTTGGCGCGCACCCAGTAGTGGTCGCCGTTCTTGCGGCGGTTCTTCACCAGTGCGGTCCAGGGCTCGCCGCCCTTGAGCGTGGACCACATGTCGGCGAAGGCCTCCTGGGGCATGTCCGGATGGCGCACCAGATTGTGCGGCTGACCCTGGATTTCGTCCTGCGAGAAACCGCTTACGGCCACGAAGGCGGCGTTGGCGTAGGTGATGTGGCTCTGCGTGTCGGTGGTCGACATCAGGGTCGCGTTGTCAGGGAACTCGTACTCACGCTGGGTAACAGGGCTGTTGACACGCATAACAAACCTCACCGGAAGTGAATGGGATTCCACACTATCGGAGCATGATCAATAGGCCGGTAACCCGAATAGACATCAAAATCCACATCAGATCGCACTGATGGCCGTGCGCTGCATGAAATCCAAGGCCTGCTTGGCCACAGCGCTATGCAGGGCGGAATGGGTAACAGGGAGAGTGACTGAAGTGGCCAGAACTGCAGCGATCACTACTCTGCTGGCGGCAGGCGCATGCCGCCGCCTGGCGGTGCACATATCGATGTCATCGAAGGCATGGGCCCTGGCCTGCCCCGCGCCTTGGAGTTCGTCGAGAACCTCGCGATGGCCTCCCGCTTTCTTGCCACGGCGGAGCCAAGGTTTCAAGTCGGCATCAGATATTCAGACAAGCAAGCTCATGCAGATCGGTAAACCAATACCGGAACACTTGTATGCGTCAGTACTTTCTGCGTTTCACTGCCAAGAAGTAATCCGCTTATTCCCTTGCGACCATGGGAAGCCATGAATATCAAATCGCAGTCCTTGTCTTTGGCGTGCTGAATGATTGCCTTGTAAGTGGAGTTGGAAGTAACTCTCGCCAATTCATACGAGACCCCTTCCTGCTTGGCGATCGCCTCGACAAAGCTCAGCGCCTTGTCAGCATCCAGATTCACGCTCTGGTCAAACTCGGCACTGCTATTGGTCATCAGCGCATCGGCACCATAAATAACGGTCTGATAATCTGGCATGACATACAGGCCCGTCACTTTCGCTCCATGCTCGTGTGCCAGTGCTATGGCAGAACGTACGGATGCTTCAGAAAGTTCCGTTCCATCTGTTGGGAGTAATAGATGTTTGTACATGGCACTTCTCCATTGAGACAATGACATGATGCGCTGTTTCTTTTCAATTGTTCGCACATTGATAACATCGAAAATCAAGAATTGCACATGTTTCAAATTGAGTATTTTTTCCGGGGGATTTTTTTATCTACGGCGCAGTGATTTCGCCATGTCCTTGGCGACGCATGATCTGCTGTGGATCGCGGGCGCACGTCCAGCGGCGAAGATGGCTGAAATGGTCAGGACCGCGGTGCCATCCACGCCAGTACCTCCTCGCGCACCAACAGAAAAGCCCCAGACCATTTCTGATCTGGGGCTTCATGTTGGGTGGCCTGGGACGCAGTCGAACCGCCGACACCAGGATTCTCGATCCCTAGCGCCGGAATCGGGCCACCAGCGGCAACACAATGCCCGTCCAGCGGATCAGCCGGCCTGGGCCGAGCATCAGCGCCACCCCGGCCGCGGCCGCCACGGCCACGGGGTGCAGGCGCGCAAACGCCACCACCCGCTCGACCAAGGGGCCGCCCACCGGCATTTGAGCCGCCTGCTGGCTGCGCAGTGCGAGCGCCTGGGCGCGTGCACTGCGCCGCGCGCTCAGGCGCTCGCGCTGGGCGGCAATGCGCTTCAACACCACACGCTGCGCTTCAGGCAGCGCCGCATCGCGCAGCGTGGCCGCGGCCTTGCTCACGGTAGCAGCAGAAGTCGTTGTATTCACAGCCGCTCCTTGATGGCGTGCCAATCCTGCGCCAGCTCATTGCGCGTCAATGCAAACGCATTGCCGGCCTTGCGCAGGGTCGAAATCAGGCCCAGCAACAGGCCGCCCCAAAGCAGCAGCCATGCAGCTGCGACGCTCCAGGCCACGGTCATGCGCTGGGGTGTATCCCAGAACTGCGCGACCAGCGCCATGGAAAACACGACCAAGGCCACGACGGTCAAACCGCCCAGTGCGATGCCCATCACCACGACGGAGAAAATCCGGCGTTTCTGGTCTTGCCATTCCAGCCGGGCGAGATCAAGGCGGTCTTCCGCCGCAATCGCGCCTTCGATCATATTGGCGCGCCAACGCGCCAGCCATGCGTCAAGGCCCAGTACAGACAGCCAGTTCACATCCATGTCCGATGCAGGGGTGCCGGCTTCAACGGCGGGCCAGCAGGAAGCCGATCACCGCACCCGTGGCCAGCGCGGCACCTGCCACGCGCCAAGGTTCGTCGTGCGCATACTGGTCAGCGGCCCGGGCCGCATCCTTGGCCTGGCGCGCGGCTTCGCGTGCCGCACGCACGGCGGACTCGCGTGCCGAGTCGATGCCTTCGTCCAGACGCTTGCGCAGCACCTGGATTTCAGGCAAGGAATCGAGGTTCTTGCTGTCCAGCAGACCACGCAGATCGCTCACCAGTTTTTCCAGTTCGGTCTGGGCTTGGGACACGGTGTCGGATACGGAATAAGTCATGGAGGCCTTTCAGGTGGACAATGAAAATCAAAAACAGCAAGCTGCCCGCACAGCCTAACTGTGCGTCTTGCCTTCATCTTAGCGAAACCCTACGAGAGCTCCAAGAGAATCCGGGCCGCAGCACTGTCAGACAGTTCCTGCAAACTCCGCCGAACGCCCATCCCGGGCCTGACAACGCCTCCAGCGGGAAAACGCGCTCAGGCTGCTGAAGCCCAGCAAAGGGGCAATATCGGAGAGCTTTCTATCCCCGTAACCCATGAGACGCTGGGCCTGTTCCAGCCTGACCTGGTCCAGCACCTCGGTGAATGTCGTGCCCTGCGTGACCAGCCTGCGGTGCACCGTGCGCCGGTCCACACCCAGGTGCAGCGCCACCTGGTCCGCGCTGCAGCGCCCCGTGGGCAGCAAGGCCATGATGAGCTGCACGACTTCATCGCGCACCGACAGGTTGCTGTGACCCAGGTCTTCGTGCACCAGCTGGTGCACCTGCTGGCGCATGACGGGATCGGCGGAGTGCAGCGGCGCATCCATCTCGGACGACGCCAGGGCAATGCCGTTGTAATCCTGTGAAAAACGCAGATTGCCGCCCAGGATGCTGCGATGCCATGCGAGGTTGGCCGGCGCCGGGTGCATGAAGCTGACACTGCGAGGCTGCCACTGCGGCCCCAGCGCCAGGCACAGCGTGTGATAGAGCGCGCCCAGCGCCAGCTCGACCGACTGGCGCCCGGCATGGACAAACGGCAGGAACACCTGCTCGATGACGGCCACGCCCCCGGCTTCATGGAGTTGGGTGCTCAGGCTCTCGTTGTGCAGGTACAGGTAGCGCGTGAGCGTATCCATCGCCTGGCGCAGCGTGGGCTCGTCACGGGCCAGCATGCCGACGATGCCGAACGACGACAGCCGACGCGTCACCGACAGGCGCAGCCCGAAAGCCTGCTCGCCCGAGCGTTCGCCCGACAGCTCCATCAGCCGCATGACGCTGGCCGCGGGAATGCGCAGTTCCGTGTTGTCAAAGCAGGAGCGAGGCAGGCCCACGGCCGCCAGCATGTCCAGCGGCTCCAGGCCGACGCTGGTCGCCAGGTCGGCGTAGTGGGCCAGGCTGGCGCTGCGCATCAATGCAGTCATAGAGGTTTTCCCTTGGTGTCCCAAAAGGATAAACCACCGTCCCAAAACGTCAAGCACCAACGCGCCCAGCTGCCTACATTGCGACTCAGGAACCGCGCTTTTGCACACCGCGCGGTACTCCTGGCGCAGCGGCTCCGACGCCGTCCGTGCCAGGCCCCGTACTGTTTGATCTGAAAGCCCACACCATGAACTTCCTCGACGGCCACCTGTTCCCTGAGAACCAGCAACCCCTGATCATCACCGCCGCCCCCTACGCGCCGTCGTGGATGCCCGGCGACTTTCCCGGCGAAATCGCCGTCACCATGGAAGAGCAGATCCAGAAAGCCGTGGACTGCTACAACGCCGGCGCCCAGGTGCTGCACCTGCATGTGCGCGAGCTCGACGGCCGCGGCAGCAAGCGCCTGTCCAAGTTCAACGAACTGATCGCCGGCGTGCGCGCCCGCGTGCCCGAGATGATCATCCAGGTCGGCGGCTCCATCAGCTTTGCCCCTGAAAGCGACGGCGCCGCCGCCAAGTGGCTCAGCGACGACACCCGCCACATGCTGGCCGAGCTGGACCCCAAGCCCGACCAGGTGACGGTGACCATCAACACCTCGCAGATGAACATCCTCGAGCAGTTCGATGCGCGCGACATCGCGGGCACGTCCATGGAAGACCCGGCCGTGTTCAACGCCTACAAGGAAATGACCGTGCCCGCGCAGCCGGGCTGGGCCGAGGAGCACATCCGCCGCCTGAGCGCCGCCGGCATCCAGAGCGCCTTCCAGTGCTACAACATCAACAGCTTCGAGTCCGTGGAGCGACTGATCCGCCGCGGCGTCTACAAGGGCCCGCTGGTCATGAACTGGGTGGCCATCGGCGGCGGCATGGACGCCCCCAGCATCTACAGCCTGGCCAACTTCGTGCGCGCCGTCCCCGATGGCGCCGTGCTCACCGTCGAAAGCTCGGTGCTGAACGTGCTGCCCATCAACATGATGGGTATCGCCATGGGCCTGCACGTGCGCTGCGGCACGGAAGACAACCTCTGGAACCAGACGCGCACCAAGAAGATGGGCACCGTGGAGCAGATCGAGCAGTTGGTGCAGATCGCCAAGCTGTGCAGCCGTCCGATTGCCACGCCCCAGCAGGCGCGCGAGATCAGCCAGATCGGCGTGTTCTACGAAACCACGGAAGAAACGCTGGAGAAGAACGGCTTTGCGCCCAACCGCAATGGCGGCCAGCAAGGCTATCTGCGCAAGGTCGCCTGAGGCCTCTTCCGGCAGCGGACCGGGACGACCCCGGTCCGCTGGCTCTGAATGATTTCTTCACCGCCACCGCACCATGAACTCTTCCGTTTTCTTGCTCACGCGCCGGACATGCCTTATGGCACTGCTGTCGGCCCTGCCTGCGTCCCAGGTGCTGGCGCAAAGCACCTGGCCCCGCCGCCCCATACGGCTGATCGTTCCGGCCCCGGCCGGCGGTGCCTCCGACATGATTGCGCGCACCATCGCGGAAAGCCTCCGCAAAAGCACGGGCCAGACCGTGATCGTGGAAAACAAGCCCGGTGCGGGCGGCATTCTCGCGGTCGAAACCATGATGCAGGCCGCGCGCGACGGCTACACCCTGGTGCTGTCGCCCAACTCCCTGGCGACCGAGAACCCCTACACCTATAAATTCCGCTTTTCGCCGTTCAAGGACCTGGCCCCGGTGGCCGAAGTCGCCAGCGTGGCGCTGGTGCTGGTCGCCGACCCGCGCCTGCCCCTGCGCAACATCGCCGAGATGACGCAGTATGTGAAAGCCCACCCGGGCAAGACCGCTTACGCCTCCTACAGCCCGGGAACGATTTCGCACCTCAAGGGCATACAGTTCAACCAGGCGGCAGGCCTGGACATGGAGCATGCCGGCTACAAGGGCTCGCCCCCGGCCTTGCAGGACCTGATGGGCGGCCAGGTGCAATTCATGTTCGACGGCATGGGTACCTCGCTGCCCCTGATCCAGGCCGGCAAGCTGCGCGCACTGGCCGTCACCTCGGCCCAGCGCTCCCCGCTGCTGCCCGACGTGCCCACCTTGGCGGAGTCCGGCTATCCCGCCCTCAGCCAGACCATGGGCACGACCATCTGGTCCACGCCCGACGTCCCGCAGGAGATCCGCAACCAGCTGCGCCAGGAGCTGCTCAAGGCCATCGCGACGCAAACGGTCAAGAGCCAGCTCGCGGTCCTGGGCATGGAGGCGGGCAACCCGGCCCAGACCCTGGCCGATCTGGAAAAGTCGTTGCAGCAGGACTATGAATACACCGGCCAGATGCTGCGCGCCATCCACTACAAGCCCTGAGGGGGAGATTCTCATGCACGACCAGAACACCGATGCCACTTCTTCCACCCCGGTCAGCGACACGCTGCGCGACAGCGGCTACTGGAATCCCGAATGGGACAGCTTCACCGAGCTCGACCCCCTATGGACGGAAAAATTCCTGGACATGGCCATGCACCCCATGCGCAAGGGCCTGATCGAGCCCAAGGTCTGGGAATTCATTTCCATTGCTGTCGATGCCTCCTGCACGCACATGTACGGCCCAGGCACCCGGCGCCATATCCGCCGCGCGCTGGAGCTGGGCGCGACCCAGGACGAAATCGCGGCCGTGCTCCAGGGCGTGAGCGTGCTGGGCCTGCACGCCAACAGCATGGGCGCGCCCATGCTGCTGGAAGAGGTGGCGCGTTTCAAGGCCCAGGCCCCGCAGAAAGCCCAGGCCGAATAGCGCGCAATCCAGCACGCCACCCCAGGCCATGCCAGTCCGCACCCACCGCTGGCTGGCTTTTTTTTCGCTGCGCCGCCGTGGCGCTCGCCCTTCCCTCCCCACCCACCGAAGTTCCTCATGAAACCACAGTTTGACAAGCAGGTCGTACTCATCACAGGCGCCACCGCAGGCATTGGCCGGGCCGCCGCGCTGGCCTTCGCCCACCAGGGTGCGCACCTCGTCGTCAGCGGACGCAATGCCGCCGCGGGCGCCACGCTGGTCTCCGAGCTGCACGCCCTGGACGCGCAGGCGGCCTTCATGGCCGCCGACGTCAGCCAGGAAGACCAGGTGGCGCAGCTCGTCGCTTTTTGCGTCGCGCGCTTCGGCCGCCTCGATGTGGCCGTCAACAGCGCAGGCCTCGAAGGCATGCGCGGCTCCATCATGGAGCAGACGCCGCAGACCTATGCCGCGGCCTTCGACGCCAATGCCTTGGGCACTTTTCTGTGCCTCAAGCATGAGATGCGCGTCATGTCGCGCCAGAAGTCCGGGGCCATCGTGAATCTCTCCTCCACCATGGGCAGCCGCGGCAACGCGCAGGCGCCGATGTATGTCGCGAGCAAGCACGCCATCGAAGGCTTCACCAAGGCCGTGGCACTCGAAGCCTGTCAGTACAACATCCGCGTCAACGCGGTCGCGCCCGGCCCCATCGCCACCGAAATGCTCGATCGCATTGCCGGCGGCGCGCACAACATTCCGCTGGTGGCGTCGACCATCCCGGCGGGACGGATAGGCCAGCCCGAGGAAGTGGCCGATGCCATCCTGTTCATGGCCTCGCCGCAGGCGAGCTACATCACGGGCCAGATTCTGCAGGTCAACGGCGGCAAGACCGCCATGTGAGGCCCTGCCCACGCATTGCTCTATCCATTCTCAACCACTCTTTCGGAGACTTCCCCCATGGCCGCAGCGCAGAAGAAAGTGATCGTGACCTGTGCGATCACCGGAGGCATTCACACGCCTTCCATGTCCCCTTACCTGCCCATCACGCCCCAGCAGATCGAGGACGAAGCCGTCGCCGCGGCGCAGGCCGGCGCGTCCATCGTGCACCTGCACGCACGCGATCCGGCGAACGGGCGCCCCTCGCAGGAGCCGGACCTGTTTCGCCAGTTCCTGCCGCAGATCGCGCAGCGCTCGGATGCCATCGTCAACATCACCACCGGCGGCGCGCCCAATATGCTGGTGGAAGAACGCCTGCAGCCCGCGCTGGCGCTCAAGCCCGAAGTGGCTTCGCTGAACATGGGCTCGATGAATTTCGGCCTCTACCCCATGCTGGAGCGGCAAAAGACGTTCCAGCACGACTGGGAGCGTCCCTATCTCGAAGGCTCGGAAGACCGCGTCTTCCGCAATACCTTCAAGGAAATCCGCTACATCCTGGAATCCTGCGCCGGCAACGGCACGCGCTTCGAGATCGAGTGCTACGACACCAGCCACCTCTACACGGCGGCGCACTTCATCGACAGAGGCATACTCAAGCCGCCGTTCTTCATCCAGTCGGTGTTCGGCCTGCTCGGCGGAATCGGCGCCCATGCCGAGGACGTCATGCACATGCGCCGCACGGCGGAGCGGCTTTTCGGGCAGGACTACTACTGGTCGGTACTCGGCGCGGGCCGCAGCCAGATCCCGTTGGCGACGCTGTCGGCCACCATGGGCGGCAATGTCCGCGTCGGCCTGGAAGACTCGCTCTGGGACGGCCCGGGCAAGCTGGCGACCGGCAATGCGCAGCAGGTCCAGCGCATCGTTTCCATTCTGCAGTCGCTGCACCTGGAAATCGCCACGCCCGATGAGACCCGCGCCATGCTGCAACTGAAAGGCAAGGACGCCGTGGCATTCTGAACACGGCAAGAGGCCGAACGGCCTCTTGCTGGATCAAGAAGACGCAGGGACGACCGCGGCCGGCGCCCAGGCATTGGGGGTGGATTGCGCTTCAGGTTCCTCACGGACCATGGCGGCCACGGTTTTCATGTCCGCCTCGTAGGACCGCGAAGCCTTCCAGTAGAAGGCAGCGGAGAGAAAGCCCACGGCGGGGATCGCGGCCAAGGCCGTGTTCAGGCTCCAGAGGTCGGAAATCACCCCTCCCACAAACGGCCCCACGGCCAGGCCGAACAGGTTGATGGCGCAGGCATGGACGGCCGCTCCCGTGGAGCGCAGGCCGGGATGCGTCACATCCAGCACCACGCTGACCGACACGCCCACCGTGCAGGTCATCATCGAGCCACCCAGCAAGATGGCGATGTACTGCGTGGACGGCGCGAGCGCAGCCGTGAAGGCAAAAATGAACAGCACCGCGGTCGCCACCGTCGTGGCACACAGCAGCAGCAATTTGTTGGCCGCATGGCGGCGGCTGACCCTGTCCGCGACCCAGCCCCAGAACAAGGCACCGAAGGCGCCGCACAAGACCAGCACGCCGGCGTATTTCGCGGCCATGGCCGGCGGCATGCCGTGGTAACGGTTGAAGAAGCTGGGCATCCACGACCACATGGCGGACACCACCATCATCTGGAATGAACCGGCCACACACAGCAGCACCATGGTCGGCCCCCGGCTCAAGGTGCTCAGCAGGCGGGAGACCACTGCTTTCGCGCCCGACGGCCCCAGCTTGGGTGACATCCTGACGATCACGTTCTTGTAGTCCGGCACCAGCAGGAACAGCAGCGCCATGATCAGCCCGGGAAAGCCCACGGCACCGAAGGCGGCACGCCAGCCCCAATGCTCGGCGATCAGGCCGCCCAGCACCACGCCCAGCACGGCCCCCACGGAGCTCGCGGCAAAGAAGGCACCGAGCAAGGTCGCATGCTGGCGCTTGGGAAACAGCGCACCGATGAGCGCGGCCCCCACCGAGCCATAACCCGTTTCGCCCACGCCGACCACCGCCCGCGCGGCAAACAGCTGGCCGTAGCTTCTGGAAAACATGCAGGCAATGGTGGCCATGCTCCAGATGGAGGACATGATGAAAATGCTTTTGACGCGGCCAAAGCGGTCCGCGAGCAAAGCCACGGGAATGCTGCCCACGGCCACCACCACGGAAATCACCGACACCAGGCCGCCCAGTTGCTTATCGGACAGCCCCCACTCGGCTTTCAAATGCGGAAAAAGAGAAACGATGATTTGTCGGTCAATATAATCCGACATCATCAACAGGAAAATCATGGCAAAGGCAAACCATGCCCGGGGACGACTGACATGGGAGTCTATGCACGCATTCTCTGCATCACCTGTAGCGGCAGTTATCATCCTGATTCTCCAATGTTGTTTACAGTGAACTGCGCCGGGCAGTTCACATTTTGATTTTCAGAAGCTGTGGCGAATGCCGGTCATGAAGGCATGCACATTCTTGTCGGCAGCGACCGGGCTGGCATACATGGGGCTCAACGCCATATTCGCGCCCTTGTTGGTGACCGTCGCGCCTTGCACGTACAGCCAGGTGCGGCGGGACAGCAGGTATTCCGCGCCCATGGCGAACTGCGTGGACTTGTGGCCCGCGTTCTTGTTGTCCTTGACCAGGTAATAGCCCGCCGTCACATTGATATTCGCCGCCGGGCGCCAGCCCGCGCCAAGCGTCCACATATCCAGGCTGTCCGATCCGCCGGGCACCAGCACATGGTCCGGATTGCGCGCGGCGTAATATTGGCTGCCTATGGTGTAGGGGCCGGTGGTGTACAAGGCGCCCACGGAATACAGGCGGTTGGTATTGGCCGTGGGCGAGAAGCCAGCGGCGGCGGCCGCCGCGGCCCCTGCAACGGGGTTGCCGCCATTGGCACCGGTAAACACGGCCTGGGCGCTCGCCAGGTTGTTGCCGTAGCCGTTGTAATACAGCCCGGAAAGCTTGAGCCCACCCGAGTGGTACAAGGCCGTCACCGACTGCTGCGAGTTGGCCTTGCCGCCGCCTTCGCCGAACGAGTAGGCAAAGTCAAACTTCAGGTTGTTCCATATCGGCGTGGTGTAAAGCACGGTGTTGTCGTCATAAATCGTGCCGAATGCCACATTGGAGTTGTTGCCAATCCAGGCCTTGCTGGCGCTGTTCATGCCGACCAGGGCCGTCAACACCGAACCAAAATAGCGCATGCCGCGCACATCGGTACTTTGCATGGCCAGGGCCATGGGTGAGAACTGGCGTCCCGCCTTGACTTCACCAAAGCGGCCGGAAAGCCCCACGACCGACATCTGGTTGAAAAAAGCGATCTGCCCGGTGGAATTGGCCGCTCCCGTGACTCCGCTGACGCTGTTGATATTGCCTTGCAGCTGGAAAAGCGCGCGCATTCCGCCGCCCAGGTCTTCCGAGCCTTTGATACCCCAGTGGCTGACGCCCAAACCGGCATCCTTGGCTTTCCAGCCCCCGGCTTCATGCGCCGTGGTGGGCAGGTAACCCAGGCCCGCACTGTAATTCGACATATTCAAGACACCTGCATCCACGGTGCCGTACAAATTGACGCTGCTTTGCGCAAAGGCCGGTAATGCCAGCGCATAAACAGCCACCATGCTGAGGCCCGGGCGATGGGATATTTTCAAGATGTCTCCAGATTTATTGATGGTTTTGTCAAAGTTCATGCAACGCGAACCCGAAATGGAGTGTGTGCTGGAGCACATTTCCGGTTTTCTCCTTTGACGCCATATCGTTCTCATCCCATGCCACATGCGGGATTACGACAATCGGGTTAACCGCGATCTCCTGGACTCGCCGCGCTCGACCGCGCAAATGAAAACGGCCCGCCAGGAAAATCCTTGGCAGGCCGTGGGATGCGCGCTGTCACGCGCGCCCGGGGAGAAAGGGAGAGAAAGCTGTTTACACCGTGGCAGGCGCTGCTTCCCGCAACAGCTTCTTGTTGATCTTGCCCACGCTGGTCTTGGGAATCTCGGCCACCAGGCAGATGCGCGCCAGCTCGGGCACCGCATAGGCGCTCAGCCGCTTGGCTTGCACATGGACCAACAGTTGCTCACGCACCAAGGCCGCGCTCACGGCGGTAGCCGCGACCACAAAGGCCATGGGACGCTCGCCCCACTTGTCATCGGGCACACCGATCACCGCTGCTTCCTGCACGCCCGGAATCTGGGTGATCAGCCCTTCGACTTCAATCGACGAGACCCATTCGCCGCCCGTCTTGATCACGTCCTTGAGGCGGTCGACGATTTGCACCACGCCATTGGGATGCATCACGGCCAGGTCCTGGGTATGCAGGTAGCCGCCGCGCCACAGCTCTTCGGAAGCTTGCGGCTTCTTGGCGTACAGCGGCGTCAGCGACGGTGAGCGCAGCACGATCTCGCCGCGGGTCAGACCATCGCGAGGCACGTCCCGCATGTCCTCGTCCACCACACGGAAGTCCACCATCAGGGACGGCTGGCCCGTGGAGCAGCGCAGACGCAGGTCTTCTTCGCGCGTCGCCGGTGCACCGCTGGCGGGCGTCAAGGCCAGCGAAACCACGGGGCCGGTCTCGGACATGCCATAGCCCGCAAAAACGTCCATGCCCTTGGCCAGGGCGGCTTCGCACAGGCTGGGCGGCAGGGCCGAACCGCCGATGACCAGCTTCCAGCCCGACAAATCCTGGCCGGTCTTGTCCGCGCCCAGCAGCAGCATCTGCAAGATGGTGGGCACGCAATGCGAGAACGTCACTTTCTCGGTTTCGCGCAGCTTCAGCAGCACTTCGGGCAGGTAGCGGCCCGGCAACACCGTCTTCAGGCCCAGCATGATGGCGATATACGGCAGCCCCCAGCCCAGCACATGGAACATGGGCGTGATGGGCATGTACACATCGGCGCGGTGCAGGCGCTGCGTGCCGCCAGGCGAGCACAGGCTCAAGGCCGTGGCCATGGCGTGCATCACGATGTGGCGGTGGCTGTAGCACACGCCCTTGGGATCGCCGGTCGTGCCCGTGGTGTAGAAGGTCACGGCCTTGGTGTTTTCGTCGAGTTCCGGAAAATCGTAGCCCGCGGGGGCTTGCGTGACCAGGGCTTCGTACTCGCCGGCCACATCCATGCCGGCCGCCGGCACCTGGCCGTCATCGGACAGCACGACGATATGGCGAATGCGGGGCAGCTGGTCGCGGATCTGCGCAATGATGGGCAGGAAATCGGTGTGCACCAGCAGCACATCCGTGTCGGCATCCTGCAAGGTGTAGAGGATTTGTGCGGGCGACAGGCGCACGTTCACCGTGAACAGCGTTGCGCCCATCATGGGAATGCCGAAATACGACTCCAGATAACGGTGGCTGTCCCAGTCCATCACCGCCACGGTACTGCCAGCGCCCACGTCCAGGCGCGTCAAGGCATTGGCCAGCTGACCGATGCGGCGCTGGAAATCGCGGTACTGGTAGCGCATCTGACCGCGATAGCTGATCTCCTGGTCCCCATGCAAGCTCATGGCATTGACCAGCAATTGCTTGATCAGCAGGGGATAGGTATACGCCGAAGGTGTGGGCGTGAGCAGGTTGGCAGTGGACTTCATTTCGTTTCGCATTCAGGGGAAGAGAGGGAGCGACTGGCGGCCAAGCTTAGATAGGACGCACGCCCATGATGCCCGCGCGTTCCATCTTGCGATGGCAAGCAGGGTAATCCATCACCGCATAGTGCTGGGTCGCGCTGTTGTCCCAGATCGCGAAACTGTTGGGCGTCCAGCGCCAGCGCACCTGGTATTCGGGAATCTGCGCCTGGCTGATCAGGTAGCGCAGCAAGTCCCCTGCCCCGGGATTCGCGTCCTGGCCGTAGCGCACGCGCGCTGCCGTGTGGTAGTTGGTGAAGTGCGTGGTGAAGCCATTCACGTACAGGATCTTCTCGCCCGTCTGCGCATGCGTGCGCACCACCGGGTGCTCGGCATCGGGGAACTGCGCCTTCAGCGCCAGACGCTTCTCCATGGGCATGGCGGCACCGAAAGTGCATTCGATGCTGTGGCGCGCACGCAGATCCTGGATCTGGTCCTTGATGTGTTGCGGCAGACGCTCGTAGGCCAGCACCATGTTCGCCCACATGGTGTCGCCGCCAATCTCCGGACATTCCACGCAGCGCAGCACCGCGCCGAACTGGGGGGCTTCGCGCCAGGTGGTGTCCGAATGCCAGGCGTTTTCGTAGCGTTCAGGAGGATGCTCTGGCGTCTTGTAGATCTGCAGCAGACCCGGATTGGCGGGGTCGCTGCCGACCACGGGATGGTCTTCGAGCTCGCCGAACTTGCGCGCAAAGGCCACGTGCTCGGCCCGGGTGATGTCCTGGTCGCGCAGGAACAGCACGCGGTGCTTGAACAGCACTTCGCGGATTTCGGCAAACAGTGCTTCGTCATGCACGGCATCGCTCAAGCGCAGGCCGGTGAGTTCAGCGCCAATGGCGCAGTTCAATGGTTTTATTTGCATGCGGGTCTCCTCCTGTGCGGCGGGGTTCAGATCGTGAAGATGGCCGAACCTATGATTTTTCGGGCTTCCAGATCGCGGTGCGCCTGCACGGCATCCGCGAGCTCGTAGCGCTTGGAGATATCCACGCGGATACGCCCCTGCGCCACATGCTCGAACAACTCGCTGGCCAGCGCCGCCTTGTCCGCGGGATCGGCGAGGTAATCGGCCGATGCCGGACGGGTCAGGAACAGCGAGCCCTTCATGGCCAGCAGTTGCGGGTTGAACGGCGCAATGGGGCCGGAAGCCGTGCCCACGCAGACCATCAGGCCGCGGCGTTTCAAGCTGTTCAGCGAGCCTTCGAACGTGTCCTTGCCCACGCTGTCGAACACCACGTTCACGCCCTGCCCGTCCGTGATGGCACGCACGCGCTCGGCCACGTCTTCGTGGCTGTAGTTGATGGTGTGGTCGCAGCCATGCGCCTTGGCCACTTCGGCCTTGGCCTGCGACGAGACCGTGCCTATCACCTGCAGGCCTTGCAGCTTGGCCCATTGCGACACCAGCAGGCCGACTCCGCCCGCGGCGGCGTGCAGCAGAATGCTGTCGCCCGCCTTGAAATCATGGATGCGGCGCATCAGGTAAGCCGCCGTCAGACCGCGCATGGTGATGGCCGCGGCCGTCTCGAAGCCTATGGCATCGGGCAGGCGGATCAGCACCGATGCATTGATCAAGCGCTCCGTGCTGTAGGCGCCCAAGGTGTTGTGCGCGCCGGTATAGGTCACGCGGTCGCCCGGCCGAAAACCCGTCACGCCAGCCCCCACGGCCGTGACCGTGCCGCAGGCATCGCTGCCTATGCCGGCAGGCAGCGGCGCGGGATACAGGCCGGTGCGGAAATAGGTATCGGCGAAATTCAAGGCCACGGCAGCCTGGCGCAGACGCACCTGGCCCGGGCCTGGATCACCGACCTCCACGTCCTCATAGCGCAGCACTTCGGGTCCACCGACTGCATAAAAACGGGTCATCTTGGGCATACATATTCCAATCAAAATTCGACATGAATGCATGCCGACCCTGCGCCGGCATGCGAACATGAAATCGATGGAATCCACTGTAGTCAGGCCCAGGATTGAAATTTCTCTATCCGCGCCAATGCTTTCTCATTAGACGTCACGCATGGAAAACACCTAGGGCGCCAGAAGGCGTGCGCGGCCGCGGGGCAGCGCCTCCAGCGATCAGATCAAGAGGGATTGACCTGGCGCCACTGCCGTGGCGACATTCCGAAATTCTGTTGAAACCAGCGCGTGAACGAGGCCTGGCGTGAGTAGCCCGTCAACGATGCGACCTGGCCTATGGAATAGCGCTGGTTTTGCAGGTATCTGAGCACCAGATTCTTGCGCACGCTGTCCAGCAACTCGGAGAAACTGGTGCCGCTTTGATCGAGCTGGCGTTGCAAGGTGCGCGCGCTCAAATTCATTCTTTCCGCGACGCGTTCGATTTTTGCCTGGTCCAGCGGCATCAGAAGATAGATGTTCCGCCTGACCTCCTGGAGCACGGCTTTGTCTCCAGAAGCATGCAAGGGCATCACCACGCTTTCGGCATAACGCACCAGCTCCGGGTCGGCGGAAGGGTTGGGGACTTTCAAATCCGCCGCATGAAAAACCAGGCCATTGAATTCACTGCCGAAATCCAGCGGACAGCCGAAGAATCGCTTGTGGTGGTGGGTCTCCTGCGGGGCGGCATGCATGAAGCTCACTCTTTGCGGCGTCCACAAAGGCCCGAGCACGGCCTGGCAGGTGCGGACCATGATTCCCGCGACCAGTTCGCAGGACTGCGTCTGGGGTATGCGCGTGTCCACCAGCAGCTCAAAGCGCAGCACCGCCAGATCGCCGGCGGGTTCCAGGGAAATGGCCAAGGCATCATTGAGCAATTGCCGATAACGGATGGCACTGAGCCACATGTCGCGCAGACAGGGCTGATGCCGCATCAAAACGCCCATGATGCCGAAATCCAGCATCTGGCGGTTCTGGGCCATTTGCACGCCAAACGCCGAACACGCTGATTCCTGCGCCGCCAGATCCAGCAGGCGACAAAGGGTTTCCGCGGAAATGTGGCATTCGGCGTCCACCAATGAGCCCGCGTTCAACCCTACCGCACGCAGCAGCTCATGCGAGTTCAAGCCATGCAGATTGCAGACCGTCAAAAACCCGTTGAGGGTCACCGTTCTAACCAGGGTATCCATAGCAACACCAAAAGCAGGTAGGAGAGTCTTGGCCACGGCGCCTTGACACCCATCAGGGTTTACGCGGAATGTCGCAATAAGAGAAAAAGTAGGCGCCAAAAGAGAAAGATGGTAACGCCAAGTCTCTACAGTGGCTTGTGGCGATTTTTCGCCCACCAGGACAGGAGACAACATGCATACCCATCACATGACCCGACGCGCCTTGCTGCGCGCCACATCCGCTCTGACATTGGCCAGCTATGGACTGCAGGCCAGTGCCGAAAATGCCGCCGACGCCTGGCCCGGCAAGCCCGTGCGCCTCATCGTCGCCGGGCCTGCCGGCGGCAACGCGGACGTGGTGGCCCGCGCCCTGGGCGATCAACTGGGCCGCAGCCTCCAGCACCCGTTCGTGGTCGACCCCAAGCCCGGAGCGGCCGGCGCCCTGGCCATCAACGACCTGATGCAGGCGCCTGTGGATGCCTACACCTTGCTGGTCGGCGTCAGCTCGCTGGTGAGCGAAATCCCGCACATCATCAAGATGCGCCACGACACGCGCAAGGCCATCACGCCGCTGGCGGAACTGTCGCGCGGCGGCCTGGTCCTGGTGGCGGCCCCCGATCTGCCGGTGCAAAACCTCAAGGAAGTGATCGCACTGGCCAAATCACGTCCCGAAGGTCTGAGCTACGCCTCTTACAGCCCCGGCACCATGTCGCATGTGGCGGGCCTGCTGCTGTCCCAGGCCAGCGGCGCGCGCCTGGTGCATATAGGCTACAAGGGCTCCACGCCCGGATTGAGCGACGTGATGGGCGGCCATACGCCCTTGATGTTCGACGGCATGGCGACCTCCCTGCCCTTGATCCGTTCGGGAAAGATCAAGGCCATTGCCGTCACTTCCGCGCAGCGCTCTTCCCTGCTGCCCAACGTCCCCACGTTCCAGGAGCTGGGCTTCCCCCAGCTCACCTATACCGGCTGGATGGGCCTGTGGGCCAACGCCGCCCTGCCCGCGGCCGCGCAAAACACCATCAAGCAGCAGGTGCAGGCGGTGCTGGAGGCCCAGGCCTACCGCAAGATCCTCGAGGGCGCGGGCTTCGAGCCCAGCAGCCTGCGCGATTCGGCGACGCTGCACAAGGAGTTGCTGGCCGACTACGAACGCGTGGGCAAAGTGCTGGCCGGTACCGATATCAAGCTTTGACAGGCGACGCGTCGCTCCCCACGGGCGCCCCATGGACGCAATGCTTGCGGCTCACCAGCCCCTGGCGCACATGGTCGGTCAGCACGGTCTTCAGCGCGCTCTCGTCCAGCTTGCCGTACCAGACGCCTTCGGGGTAGACGATCATCAAGGGGCCGTGGTTGCAAGGGTACTGGCAGCTGGTCTGCAACAGCATCAGCTGCTTGTTCAGCTGCGGGTCTTCGCGCACCACTTTCGTCAGCGCGGGCCACATGGACAGCGCCCCCTTGGCCGCGCAGCGCGGGCCGGTGCACCACAGCACATGCCGCTGGTGCTCCGGCACTTCGGACCAGGCCTTGGGATCCGATTGCCAATCGCCCTCGTCGGGCTCCTGGGCCGCGACGGCGGCCTGGGCCACCTTGTCCCGCAGCAAGTCCGGCAAGCCCGTGGTCTGCAGCAAGGGGCTGGCAAACACGGTGCGCGGCAAGACGCCCGTGGATGCGGCCCGCCAGCGCATCACCGCCTTGTGCAGCCAGCGGCGCAAGGCGGGCTCATCGGGCACGAACACCGGCACGATGACGATGGTCTGCAAGGGCTCGGCGGCCGCCATCACCAGCGCATCCAGCGCTTCGGGCAGCGCGGGCGCCGTCCTGTCGACAAAGGCCGCGACCACGGCCGGGGCGTTGGCAGGCAGCGACTGCTGCAGCGCCTGCACCAAGGCCGCCAGCTCGGTCTTCGCCGCCGAACCAAGGCCGCCGCGACCCAAAAGCACAATGCCGATTCCAGCGTCAAGCTGCATGTTGTTCCATCCAATACGCAATGCGCGGCCGGCCGGTGGCCGCGTGGACATCGACTTCGGCCCGCACGCCAAACACCTGGTGGATGCGTTGGGGCGTCAGCACCTGTTCGGGCGCGCCGCAGGCCAGCAGCGCGCCCTCTTGCATCAAATAAATGCGATCGCAGAACTGGGCGGCGATATTGAGGTCGTGCAGCACCACGACCACGGTGCAGGCCAAGGCCTTGAGCAAGTGCATCAATTCCAGCTGGTAGCGAATGTCCAGGTGGTTGGTCGGCTCGTCCAGGAACAGCAGCTGGGGCTGCTGGGCCAGCGCCCGCGCCAGCAGCACGCGCTGCTTTTCGCCGCCCGACAGGCTGGCAAAGCGCTGGCCGGCCAGATGCCTGGCGCCCACCTGCTCCAGTCTTTCCCGCACCAGCGCCTTGTCCTTGGCGCTGTCTTTGGCCCAGGCAGACTGGTGGGGCAGCCGTCCCAGCATCACCGTGTCCCAGACGCTGCTATCGAAACCCTGGGATGCATCCTGGGCCAGCACGGCGGTCTGCTGCGCGAACTCCCGGGCGCTCATGCGCCAGATGTCGCGGCCGTTGAACCGCACCTGCCCCCCTGGCACGGGTGCCAGGCTGCGGTAGAGCATGCGCAGCAGCGTGGATTTTCCGCAGCCGTTGGGCCCCACCAGGCCCACGCACTCGCCGGCCTGCACGCCCAGCGATGCGCCGCGGACAATCCGCCGCCCCTCGCCGCGACCGCCCAGATGCCAACTCACATCGCTGGCCGTAAGCATCATGGCGCCCCTCCGATCGCGCGGTCCGCGCCTTGCGAAGCCGCCGCATTGCGCCACAGCATCCAGATGAAGAACGGCCCGCCGATCAGCGAAGTGATCACACCGACGGGAATTTCCATGGGCGCGAACCAGGTGCGCGCCAGCAAGTCCACGATCACCAGGAATATGGCTCCCAGCAGCGCACTGATGGGCAGCACGCGCCTGTGGTCGCTGCCCACCAGCATGCGGGCGATATGGGGAATCACCAGGCCGATGAAGCCGATCGCACCGCTGGCCGCGACCATGGTGCCGGTCAGCAGCGAGACGGCGACGAACAACTGGCGTCGCAGGCGCTGCGTGTTCACACCCAGGGTGGCCGCCGTTTCCTCGCCCGCCAGCAGGGCGTTGAGGTTGCGGGCCTGCAGCCCCAGCCACAGCATGCCCAGCACCAGCACCGTCGCCGGCAGTGCCAGCACCCGCCATTGCGTGCCCGCCAGACTGCCCAGGGTCCAGGTCAGCAGCGCTCCGGCCAACTCCCGCTGGCCGGCCGTCAGCGTGATCAGGCTGGTGATGCCCATCAAGGTATAGCCCACGGCCACGCCGCTCAGGATCAGCCGCGCCGACTGGATATGTCCGCGGTGGTGGGCCAGCAGATAGACCAGCACGGTCGCCACCAGCGCGCCGACAAACGAGCCCACGGTGATGGCGAACACGCCGGCCGCGGCAAAACTGCCGTAGGCCAGCACCGAGACCGCGCCCACCGACGCCCCCGACGACACGCCCAGCATGTAGGGATCGGCCAGGGGGTTGCGCACCATGGCTTGCATGATCACGCCCACCACCGCCAGCCCCGCGCCGACCAGGGCGGCCAGCAGCGCCCGGGGCATGCGGATCATCCAAACGATCTGAAACTGCTGACTGCTCCAGGAACGCCCGTCCAGCCACGCCTGCGCGGACAGGGCATGGGCCGCGCGGTCCAGCACGATGGACCAGACCGTGCCGATATGCACCGACGCCGAGCCCCAGGTGATCGCCGCCAGCATGGCCAGGCCCAGGGCCAGCCACAACAGGACCATTCCCATCAGTGCCGCCACGGGCGCCTGCAACGGCTTCAAGGCCGCTCTCCGGCGGAAGTCGCGGCCTGCATCAAGACATCGTCCTGGGTGATCTGGCGCTGGGGGTGCAGGGCCGCGGCCAGGCGCTGGGCCGCCTGCACGCTGCGGGGCCCGGGCGTGGCCTCGGCATAGCGCATGACGAAAAAGCGCCGGTTGCGGATGGCGCTGACTTGCGCCAGCTCGGGCTTGCTGAGCAGAAAATCGATCTTGCCCTGGGCACTGGGCAGGCCGTAGTCCACGATGACGATCCATTCGGGGTCGCGCGCCAGCATGTCCTCCCAATTGCCCAGCGGCCAGTTGCTGGGAATGTCATCGAAAATGTTGCGCGCCCCCGCCGCCGTCAAGATCGCCTGGGGCATGCCCAAGCGCCCGGCGGTCATGGGGATTTTCTCGCCGCTGTCGAAGACAAAGACACGGGGCGTCTCGGTATTGCCCTGCATCTGGCGCGCCAGACGCTCTCGTGCCTGGCGCAACTGCGCAATGCGGCCCTGCACCTGCTGCTGCACGCCAAAAATGCGGGCCATGTTCTGCAGGTCCTGCTCCACGTCTTCCAAGGCCACGCGCGGGCGCGGCCGCACGCGGATGCAGGACTCCGACAGCACATAGGACGCGATGCCATGGCCGGCCAGCAGTTCCGGCGTGACGCCGCCGGACACGAAGCCATAGCTCCAGCCCGCGAAGACAAAGTCCGCACGCGCTGCCACCATGGCTTCCAGGTTCATCTCCTGCGACGACAGATTGGGCAGCCGGTCCAGCGCCGCTTCGAAGTCCGGCGCGATCTCCTTCTTCGACGAAATGCCGGAGTAGCCCACCAGCTTGTCGCCCAGCCCCAGAAACAGAAACATCTCGGTGATGTTCACATCGTGGGTGATGGCGCGCTGCGGCACCGCGGCATAGCTCTGCGACTGGCCGCAAACTTCCACCACCACGGGCGATGCGTGCAGCAAAGGCTTTGCCTCCCGCCCAGCGGGCAAGGCCTGCTGCTCGCAGCCCGCGAGCAGCGCCAGCATCAGTCCAGTAAGTGCGACGGCCTGCCAGGCCGGTGGGCGCGTGCGCATGGCTTAGAAGCGCACGTGGGCGGCCAACTCGACGCTGCGGCGGTTGCCCAGCAGCCACTGGGTGCTGCCATAGGCCGAGGCCGCGTAAGTCTTGTTGGTCAGATTGCGCGCCACCAGATTCAGCGTGGTCCTGGGGTTGAGCTGCCAGCCCAGCACCGCATCCGCCACCGTATACGCCGGCAAGGCCGAGGTATTGGCGTTGTCGTTGTAGCGATTGCCCACATGGCGCAGCCCCAGGGACGCACGCCAGTCGCCCGTCTTGTAGTGGGCCCAGACGTTGGCCGAGTAGCGCGGCACGTTGGCGGGCCGGTTGCCCGAGCGGTCCATGCCGGCGCTGCCTTCGCGCAGCGTATCGAAGCGGGCATCCACATAGGCCAGGTTGCCTTCAACGCGCAAGGACTTCGTGGCATGCAGCACCGAAGTGAACTCCACCCCGGTGGAAGACTGCTGCCCACCCTGGATGGACTCGGACGGACGGTTGGGATCGCGGGTGATGATGTCCTTCTTGGTGATGTCGAACACCGCCAGCGTCCATTCGCCGCGCCCCTCGGGCAGTTGCTGCTTGAAGCCGACTTCCACCTGGCGGCCCTGGGTCAGGCTGAAGCCCGACGAGGACTTGTTCAGCGACAGCAGGCTGGTCACCGGGTCATGGCCGGCGCTCAGCTGGGCATAGACACTGCTGCGCGCGCTGATGCGGTGCGTCAGGCCCAGGCGCCAGGAAGTGCCTCCCAGGAACTTGTCGAATGCCGCGCCGTTCACCAAATCCTGGCGATCGAAGTCATACATGTCGCGGCGCACGCCGGCCATCAACTGCCATTGCGGGTGCAGTTGCCAGACATCTTCCAGATAGAGGGCGTTCTGCCGGATCCTGGAAGCCACGCGGGCCCGGTAGGCATCCGGGCTGTCCCAATAGCCGTTGCGTGTATTCCAGGCCGACACCTGCGATTCGCCACCGTAGGGCGAGTTGCTGGCCACCGTGAGCTTGGCTTCGGACAGGTCCCAGCCCATGGCGATCTGGTGGTCGGCAGGCGCCATGACCCAGCCCAGGCGGTTGCCGGTCTGCGCCAGATCGTGGCCGATCTGCAGATAGTCGTAACGATCCACCGTGCCAGCGGCCCTGTCGTAGCTGTAGCCTTCGATATTCTTCCAGTGGCGGTCGGCCTTGAAATGGTAGAGCTCATTGCGCAGCGTCATGCCGTCCCGCGGCTGCCACTGCAGCTTGGCCTTGTAGCGCTGGTCCTTGTAGTGGATATCGCTGTCCAGGAAGTTGAAATTCTTGTCGCGCAGCTCGGTGGCCAGGCGGCCATCCACCACGGGCGTGCCGAAGTAACGCTCGGGCTTCTGGTCGCTGAAGTCGGCCGTCAAGTCCACTTGCAGATCGCCACGCGGCTGCCAGCGCAGGCCACTCATCAGCTTCTGGCTGTCGCTGCGGCCCAGATCCCGCTCGCCGTCGCTGCGCTCGCCATAGGCGTCGACGCGGTAGCTCCATTCCTGGCCCAGTGCGCCGCTGGCACCGATGCCGGCGCGGACCGTGCCATGCGCGCCTGCGCCCAGCAGGACTTCGGTCGCGCGCTCGCGGCTGGGCTGCTTGCGGATGGCGTTGACCGTCGCGCCCATGGTGCCGCTGCCATACATCAGCGAGCCCGGGCCGCGCAGCACTTCAAAGCGCTCGTAGCCCCAGCTGTTGCTCGGGTAGGTGGTCGTGCCCGCGGCCACGCCCAGGACCAGGCCATCTTCGGCCACGCCCACGGAATCGACGCCATCAAAGCCGCGGCTGGCGAACGACAGGCCGCCGTTGCCGGGCGAGCCGGTCGCCGTCAGGCCTACCGTGCGGCTGACCGCATCCCCCACCGCATGGTCCGCGCGTTCGCTGACCTGCTCCGCCGACACACTGTCCAGGCTGGCCGGCAGATCCTGAATGGGCACGGCCACATAGGAGCCCGAACGCGAAGGCCGATCCAGCTGCAAAGCCGGGTCGTCGCGCGAATCCTTGACCAGCACATCGGGCAGCGCCGCCTGCGCCATGGCGGCCAGGGGAAAGGCCAGCTGCACCGCGGCGCAGCCGATAGTCAGGAAAAAACGGGGGGAAGAAAAAAGACGAACGCGCTCAGCAGAGCGCAAGCATGTGTAAGGCATTGGAACAAAAGGCTCATACCACCTGATGTGAAGGCCGCACACATGGCACCTTGCCGCCCACGGGGAACGGCAAAGCGCAAATAGGCCGCCGTCCACACCCCGCAGACAGTTTTGAGAACGATGCGCAAAGCGCACCACGACTATCCTCAGGCCGGTCTCCGGGCTCACAGGCGGCGCGATGCGCCAGATCCGGCCTTCCCAAACGTTCAACCCTTATCGTGGATAAGAATCGCTATCGTTCAGTGGCTGGGCCCCCTGCGGGGCTCCGTCGGATGGTTTCCTGTCTACCGTTGCGGGGGCAGCCAAGGCTTGAGGCCTTGCGGCCTGTACCTTGTTCCCGTTTCACTCGCATCTGCATGCGAACACCTGAAGCAGTTTGCCAAATCATTGGCAGCGCGAATTCTAGCAGTGACGCAGCAAAATAGGGGCGGTTTGGGGCCCGGCGGCAAACGCCGGCCCCAACGAAAAAAACCTCTTGGATCGCGGATCCAAGAGGTTTTTGTCTGGTGGGTAATACATGGTTCGAACATGTGACCCCTGCCGTGTGAAGGCAGTGCTCTACCACTGAGCTAATCACCCTGAACTGTTGTGCCAGCCATTGACTGGTCAATGCCCAAATTCTAACAGCGCGGCAAAGGGCTGCCAGGCAAAAAACCGCATTTTTTTGCCCCATGCCCCCGACTGCGTGGGCCCGGAATGCATTTCCCTGGAACGCCCGACGCATCAGGCCCGGGGCTTACTGCTCGTGCTGGATCTTGCGCCCGCGCTTGGCCCGGGTTCTGAGCAGCTCCATCTTCTGGAACGACTGCACCGTCAGCGCTTCGGGACTGACTTTGTCTCTGAGCACCTGCAGGATTTTCTCGCCGTGCTCCGAGCCATCTTGCGCTATGGCTTTTTCCAGCAGATGGCGGTCCTGGGTGCGCATGGCCAGGATGACATCCTCATGGGCGTGGTGTCCCGACACATCCATGGGACGGCCTTCCTCGTAGAGGAAGCGGATGCTGGGCCCCGTGATGGCCCACAGCGAGCGCAGCAGCGACATCAGATACGGCATCCTGTCCTGGCCGTAGAGCGCGAAATGGAATTGCACGTTCTTGCGCAGAATCGTCGCCACATCTCCCACGGCCTTGGCCTGGAGCAGTTCACCGTGGATCTGCTCCAGCCTGTGCGTGCCCTGCTGGGTCCAGTCCTGCATGCCCGCCGTTGCCGCCATGATTTCCAGCTGTATCCGGATGGAACGCACTTCCGCCAGTCCCGCGACGGTAGGCATGGGCACACGCACCGTGAATCCGCGCTGCCCCACGAGGATGTCCTTGGCCACCAGTTGAAGCAGCGCTTCGCGGATGGGCGTCTGGCTCAGGCCTTTGAATTCCCCGTCCTCGGTCATCTCTCTGAGCTTGAAAGCATGGCCGGGCATGTACTCGGCATGTATCAGTTTTTCAAGAATGCGCTCACGCACGACATCCGTATGGTTTTGCTCGGCCACGGCCATATCCCCAAGGGTTACCCCTATTGATTCCAGTTTTTGCCACTGTTCAACTATGTTGGTTGCTGCATTATTTTATAAAAAAATGCATTCCCATCCTGTTGCACGAAACCTGTCTCCATGCTGAAACCTCTCTCCAACCCCGGCCTCAACGCGCACGACACTGTAGGGCACATTGTCGCCAGAACGCTGCAAAGACACGGCATCACCCAATTCTTCGGCCAAAGCCTGCCCAGCATGTTCGTGCTGGCGGCCGAGGAAATGGGGATGCGGCAAATTGCCTATAGAACGGAAAATGCCGGCGGCTACATGGCCGATGCCTATGCCCGCATGAGCAACACGCCCGCCGTCATCACCGCGCAGAACGGCCCGGCCGCGACCTTGCTGGTCGCGCCGCTGGCCGAAGCCCTCAAAGTCTCCATTCCCGTGATCGCCCTGGTGCAGGACGTTGCCCGCGACCAGACCGACAAGAACGCTTTCCAGGACCTGGACCATATCGGCCTGTTCAAGCCCGTCACCAAATGGGTGCGCCGCGTCGACCAGGCTTCGCGCGTGGAAGACTATGTGGAGCAGGCCATCATCGCCGCCTGCAGCGGCCGCCCGGGCCCGGTTGCGCTGATGCTGCCCGCCGACCTGCTCACCGAAGCCGGCGTTTCCTCTTCCGTGCCACGCACCTCCAACCTGGGCCGCTTTCCCCTGGACCGTTCCACGCCCGACCACGCGCTGCTGCGCCAGGCCGTGGATGCCCTGATCCAGGCCAAAAATCCCGTGATCATCGCGGGCGGCGGCGTGCACGGCTCTGGCGCGCACGACGCACTGGTCGAGTTTGCCAATACCGTGAGCATTCCCGTCGGCACCACCAATATGGGCAAGGGCGCGGTGGACGAAAGCGCGCCCCTGTCCCTGGGCGTGATGGCCAATTGCATGGGCCCCAACGGCTCGGGCCGCTATCTCAAGGATTTCATCACCGGCGCCGATGTGATCCTGCTCATCGGCAACCGCACCAACCAGAACGGCACCGACAGCTGGGCGCTGTACCCCAAGAACGCCCGGTTCATCCACCTGGACATCGACGGCCAGGAAATCGGCCGCAACTACGATGCCCTGCGCCTGGTCGGCGATGCCAAGCTGGCACTGCAGGCCATGACGGAAATCGCCAAGGGTGCCGACCTGCGCCAGCGCAGCGCCGGCAAGCAAGCGCTGGTCGCGCGCATTGCCCAGGGCAAGACACAGCACCTGGCCGAATCGCACGACGTGCGCACCAGCAATGCCATGCCCATCCGCCCCGAACGCATCATGCAGGAGCTGAACGCGCTGCTGACCGGCGAGGACACGGTGGTGGCGGATGCCAGCTACTCCACGCTGTGGGTCACCAACTACCTGACGGCCCGCAAACCCGGCCAACGCTTCATCACCCCCCGCGGCCTCGCCGGCCTGGGCTGGGGCATGCCCATGGCCATGGGCGCGCGCCTGGCAAAGCAGGACGGCCAGGTCTTCTGCCTGGTGGGAGATGGCGGCTTCGGTCACGTCTGGTCGGAAATGGAAACCTGCAAGCGCATGGGCATCAAGGTCATCACGCTGCTCATCAACAACGGCATTCTGGGCTACCAAAAGCATGCCGAGAACGTCAAGTTCGGCGAGCACACCTCGGCCGTGGATTTCTCCGGCGTGGACCACGCCGCCATCGCCCGGGCCTGCGGCATCCACGGCGTGCGCGTCAGCGACCCCGCGCGGATTGCCGATGCGCTGCGCACAGCCATGGCCAGCGAGGACTCCACGCTGATCGAAGTCATGTGCACCGAAAACGCGTTCCCCCCCATCACGTTCTACACGCCCGAAAGCAACGCATGAGCAGCACCCAGCAAACACCCCAGCGCGTAGCCCTGGTCACCGGCGCCGCCCAAGGCATTGGGCTGGCCACGGCCATCGAACTGCTCCAGGACGGCCGCAAAGTGGTGCTGACGGATCTGCGCCTGCCCGACCTGTCGGCGCTGCCGGAGTCGCTGCGCGCCAACGCCTTTGCCCAGTTGCTCGATGTTTCCGACCCCGCGGCCTGCCAGAAGCTGGTGGCGGCGATCCGCGAGCAGCACGGCAGCCTGGACATTCTGGTCAACAACGCGGGCATCAGCCTCAAGAACGCGGCCGGACAGTCCAACGGCATCCTGGACGTCGGGCTGGATGAAGTCCAGAAAATGCTGGACATCAACGTCATCGCCATGCTGCGCCTGTGCCAGCTCGTGCTGCCGGGCATGAAGGACAAGCGCTGGGGCCGGATCGTCAACGTCTCGTCGCTGGCCGGCCGCGGCAAATCCATTGTGGCCGGCCCGGCATATATGTTGACCAAGTCCGCCGTGCTGGGACTGAGCCGCTCCATCGCTTCCGAGATGGGCGAGTTCGGCATCACCACCAATTGCGTGGCCCCGGGACGCATCCTCACCCAGATGGCGATGCAAGCCGGCGAAGAAGTGAACCAGCGCTACGCCCAGCAGATTCCGGTCAAGCGCATCGGCGAGCCCGCGGAAGTGGGCGCCGCCATCCGCTATCTGTGCAGCGAAGCCGCGGGCTTCACCAATGGGGCCGTGATCGACGTCAACGGCGGCTTCCTCATGGGCTGAGCCGGACCACCACAGGCCAGAATTTCAATCATCTGCCACAGAGATGGCAGCTCCAGAAGGCGAGACAAATGCGCTACCCCCTCCTTGCATCCAAACGTTCTTTTCTCCTTGCCTGCGCGGCTTCGGTCTGCGCTCCTTTGGCGGCATGGGCCGACGATGCGGCCCGGTTCCCCGAGCGGGAACTGACCATGATCATCAACTATGGCGCGGGCGGCAACACGGACGTCGCGGCCCGGGCCATAGGCAATGGCATGGAAAGCATTCTGAAGAAGCCGGTGGTGCCGAACAATCGCGGCGGAGCCCAGGGCACGCTGGGCGTATCGAGTCTCGCCAAGCAAAAGACCGACGGCTACACCCTGGGCATCGTCACTTTTTCCACCATCGCCATCACCCCCCATCTGATGAACGTCGACTACACGGTGGACAATTTCGACTTCATCGCCGGTGTGGCCCGCTACCGCTATGGCGTCGCGGTGCGTGCGGACTCCCCCTACAAGACCATGCAGGACCTGGTCGCCGCGTCCAAGACCGGCAAGGGCGTCTTCTTTGGCGCGCCCTCGGCGCCCAACAATATTGCGCTGTTCGAGCTGGGCCGCAAGACCGGCGGCAAGTTCGAACAGGTGAGCTACAAGTCAGGCGCGGAGACCGTGGCCGCCCTGCTCGGCGGACATGTGGATGTCATCGTGCAGAACCCGTCCGACATCGTGCCCCACGTGAAGGCCGGCAAGATGCGCTTTCTGGCCAGTGCCAGCCCCATGCGCTGGAAAGAGCTGCCGGAGGTGGCGACGCTCAAGGAACAGGGCTATGACGTGGAAATCGACTCCTGGATCGGCCTGGCCTACCCCAAGGGAACGCCCAAGGACCTGCGCGACAAGATGGAACGGGTGGCGATGACCGCCGCGGGCAGCCCCCAACTGGCCAGGATCTTCGAGACCGCCGGCGTGGACCCTGCCACCTTGAGCGGCGCCGAGTACCGGCAAAAGCTGATCGAGGGGCGCGACGCCATGGGCGTGGCCATCAAGGCCGCCAATCTGCCGCGCATGAACTGAGCCGGGCAGGTCAAGCCCCGTCGCTGGACCGCATCTTGCCGCGGTCCAGCGCTTCCAGCGCCGGCCGGTCATAGGCCGTCACCGGCGGCAGTTCGCCGTTGAAGCGCTCCAGCTGCACCAGGCAGGTCTGGGCCGCGCAGCCCTGGGACAGGCGTGAAGCGCCCTGGTCGCAAGTCAGCACATTGGGATTGCCGTGCTTGTCCAGCGTGTCCGCTTCGCCCGCGGCGACAGGGTCCCACCAGGCGCCCGTGGACATGCGCACCACGCCGGGCATCACGGTTTCGTTCACCACCGCGCCCGCCAGGCAGGCGCCGCGGGCATTGAAAACGCGCACCACGTCGCCCGCGGCAATGCCGCGCGCCTTGGCATCGCCCGGGTGCAGCACGATGGGCTCGCGGCCCTGCACCTTGTTGGCCAGGCTGTAGGCGGAAAAATCCAGCTGGCTGTGCAGCTTGGTATGCGGCTGGTCGGAAATCAGGTGCAGCGGATGGACGGCCGCAGCCGCCGCGCCCAGCCATTCGCGCGGTGCCTGCCACACGGCATGGCCGGGGCAATCGTCATAGGCAAATCCCGTGATCCTCGCCGAAGCGATCTCTATGCGGCCGCTGGGTGTCTTGAGCGCATGGGCGACAGGGTCGGCGCGGAAGGCTTCGAGCATCACCACGGGCTGCTTCGCGGCGGGCAGCCGGAACTCGCCGGCCCGCCAGAAATCATCGAACGACGGCAGCTCCACGCCCAGCGGCCGGGCACGCTCGGCCGACTCCTCGTAGAGATGGCGCAGCCACTGCGCCGTGTCGCGCCCTTCGGTATAGACCTCCCCTGCACCCAGGCGCCGGGCCAGGTCCGCGAAGATCGCATAGTCGTCACGCGCCTGGCCTGGCGCAGGCATCACCGCCTTCATGGCGACCAGCAGCGGCTCGCGCGTGGCAAAGCCGATGTCGTCGCGCTCCAGGGTGGACGTGGCCGGCAGCACGATATCGGCCATCTTGGCGTGTGCATTCCAGACCTGCTCGTGCACGATGATGGTCGAAGGCTTGCGCCAGGCGCGCGCCAGCCGGTTCAGGTCCTGGTGGTGGTGAAAAGGATTGCCGCCAGCCCAGTAGATCAGGTCGATGTCGGGGTAGACATGGCTGGCGCCGTTGTAATCGAAGCGGGCACCCGGGTGCAGCAGCATGTCCGCGATGCGGGCCACGGGGATGAAGGCCGCGACGGCATTGCGGCCCTGAGACAAGGTGGGTCCGGGAAATTTCGTGTGCGGGCTGCCCATCAGATTGGCCGGCCCATAGGCCACGCCCAGGCCGCCACCGGGCAGGCCGATCTGTCCCAGCACAGAAGCCAGCGACAGTGCCGCCCAGTAAGGCTGCTCGCCATGGTCGGCGCGCTGCAAGGACCAGGCGATGTTGACGAACGACCGGGTCCCGGCCATGTCCAGCGCCAGCTGGCGCAGCACCGGCGCGGGAATGCCGGTAATGCCGGCGGCCCACTCGGCGTTCTTGGCCACGCCGTCGCTTTCGCCATTCAGGTACGCCCACCAGGCATCAAAGCCCACGCAGTGGCTTTGCAGGAAAGCCGTCGCATGCCGCCCAGCCTGCACCACTTCAAAGGCCATGGCCAGCAAGGCCGCGGCATCGGTGTTGGGACGGATGGGAATCCATTCCACCGAACCCGCGGGTGCGTCGAAGTTGTCGCTGACCGGGCTGATGTTGACCATGCGGCAGCCGGCGCGGGCCAGCCCTGCGAGGCCGGGACGCAGGCGGTGCTCGGCCGCTCCGCCGGCGCTGACCTGGGCATTCTTCGCGGGAATGCCGCCAAATGCCACCAACAGCCGGGTGTTGGCCTGCATCACGTCCCAGCCGTGGTGCATGGCCATGAGCTCATCCATGGGGGCGATGACATGCGGCATCAGCACACGCGCGGCACCCAGGCTGTAGCTGTCCACGCTGCGCACATAGCCGCCCACGGCATTGAGCAGGCGGTGCACCTGGCTTTGCGCGTGGTGAAAGCGCCCGGCGCTGGACCAGCCATAGGAGCCGCCGAAGATGGCCTGGTTGCCGTGCTGGCTGCGCACCCGCTCTATGTCCTGGGCCACCAGGTCCAGCGCATGCTCCCATTCGACTTCGACGAAGGGCTCGCGGCCGCGCAACTCGGGCCTGGCGCCCGGGCCTTCGTACAGCCAGCTGCGGCGCACCGCGGGCCGGTGCACACGCACGGGTGAACGGTAGGCATCCCACATGGCCAGGCCGATGGGGGAAGGATCCGGATCCTCGGCCAGCGCTTTCAGCCCCCGGACCCGGCCCTCATGCCGGTCTACCTCGTAGACGCCCCAATGGGCGGAAGTCAGCTCGCGTTCTTGTGTCATCGCCTGTGCTCCGGGCACTGCATGTGCCGCGTCGCATCCTATAACGATTCCATATTTCGAAATAAATGTTCTACATTTCAGAATTCAGCGCCACAGCGGAACCGCATACCGGGCACCCAATCGCTCCGAGATCTGCGCCGCGGCTTCCACTACCAGCGGTGCGAATTCCTTGATCTGCGCGGCCTTGAAACGCTCTTTCGGCCCGGACAGGCCCAGGGCCGCGACCACATGGCCGCTGACATCGGTCACCGGCGAAGCGATGCCGCAGACGTTTTCGCTCCATTCGCCCTTGTTCACGGCGAAACCCTGGCTGCGCACGCGCGCCATCTCCTGCAGGAACTTGTCCGCATCGACGATGGACTGCGGGGTGCGCGCCACCAGGGTCTGCGCCAGGACTTGCAAGGCATCGGCCGAGCGGAACGCCAGCATGGCCTTGCCCGTGGCCACGCAGGACGCGCTCGCCCGGCCGCCGATCTGCGTATAGGCCCGCACCGGGTTGGGACTGTCGAGCTTGTGCACGTAGACCACCTCATCGCCGTCGAGCACGGACAGATGGACCGTCTCCCGGGTCTGGGCCAGCAAGCGCTCCATCACCTGCTCGGCATGCACGCGCAAATCCAGCTTGGACAGCACGGCCGAGCCCAGTTCCCAGAGCTTGATGGCCGCGGTGTAACGCCCGCTGCTTTCGTCGCGCACGATGTAGCGCGTTTCCGTCAACGCCTGCAGCAGCCGGTGCACATTGCTTTTGGCCAGGTTCAGCTCGGTGGCAATTTCCGTCAGCCCCAGCGCCCTGTCGCTATGGGCCAGCAGTTCGATGATGGACAGTCCCTTGACGAGGGTGTTGTTCATGGATGTCGCCCGGTGAATGCCAGAAATCATTGCTTCAGGCGGATTCCTGATGGATGTTTATGGCATTTTCAAATTATAAAACTGTCGTTCCATATTTCAGAAATCTCCGGAATGATCTATGCAGCCATGGGTCACATCCTGGGCAAGCGGCCATGGCACAGCGCCTGCGTGGCACAGAATTTCAATGCGGGTTGGTGATCAACATTTCCACATAATAGAACTGTTGTTATCAATTCAAGAACGACCATAAGATCGTTTGCACGCCCAGGGCGAAAGCCTTGCAAACCCTCTTTGACCGCCTGTTCGCCGCCCCCATGCCATGAAAACCACCGAGACCGCTGCCCTGCCCCTGTCCGGAGTGCGCGTCGTCGAATTCTGTTCGACCGCCTCCGGCCCCTTCTCGACCATGCTCCTGTCGGACATGGGCGCCGATGTGGTGAAGATCGAGCCGCCTACGGGCGACGGCCTGCGCCAGTGGCCGCCGCTCAACGCCGGCTTCAGCGAGAATTTCGCCGCCCTCAACCGCAACAAGCGCTCGGTGGTGCTCAATCTGAAGGACCCCGAAGATCTGGCGCTGGCCCGCAAGCTGATCCTCGAGGCCGATGTGGTCGTCGAGAACAACCGCCCGGGCGTGATGGACCGACTGGGCCTGGGCTATGCCAGTTTTGCCGAGCTCAGGCCGCAGCTGCTGTTCTGCTCGATTTCGGCCTACGGCCAAAGCGGCCCGCGTTCGGGCGAAGGCGGTTTCGACCTCACCATCCAGGCCGCGGCCGGCGTGATGAGCGTCACCGGCGAGCCCGGCGGCGCACCCGTCAAATGCGGCGTGCCGCTGTCGGACTTCGCTTCGGGCCTATATGCGGCGTTTTCCATCGCGGCCATGCTGGCCCAGGTGCGCGCCGGCGGCAAAGGCGCCCACATCGACATTCCCATGTTCGGCTGCACGCTGGGTATCGCGGCGCTGCAGACCAGCGAGTTCTTCGGCAACCAGCGCAGCCCCGTCAAGCTCGGCTCGGCCCATCCGCGCAACGCGCCCTACCAGGCGTTTCGCGCGGGCGACGGCTACTTCGCCATTGCCGCTGGCAACCACAAGCTGTGGCTGGACGTCTGCCGCGTGGTCAATCTGCCCGATCTACCCCAGGACCCGCGCTTTCTGAGCACCACCGACCGCGCCCAGCACCAGGAAGCGCTCAAGGACATCCTGGAGCAGGTATTCACCCAGCAGCCCGTGGCGCACTGGATAGCCGCCTTCAATGCGGCGGGCGTGCCGCATGCACGCATCAACGACTACGCGGCGGCGCTGGCCGACGAACAAACTGAATACATGCAGTGGGTGCAGCCGCTGGAGCTGCCCAACGGCCGCCAGACCCAGACTTTTGCCTCGCCCGTGCGACTCAACGGCCAGGGCTTTGCGATCCGCGGCATGCCGCCCGCGCTGGGCCAGCACACCCAGGAAGTGCGCGACCAGTTCGCCGGAAAGTCCGCCTGATGGCCGCGCAGCGTTTACTCCATTTCGTGGCGGCCATGACGCGTCTGGTCGATGCCCACCCCGGCGACGAAAGCCGGTTGATGGCCGGCGCCACGCCGCTGCTGCGCGATCTGGTGTCCACCGACGATTGGCTGCCCGAAGCCATGGCGGCCGCCCATCCCCAGTACTACCAGCAGCACCTGCTCTACGGCGACCCGCTGGACCGGTTTTCGCTGGTCAGCTTTGTCTGGGGGCCGGGCCAGAAAACGCCAGTCCACGACCATACGGTCTGGGGCCTGATAGGCATGCTGCGCGGCAGCGAGTGTGGCCAGGCCTATGCGCGCCAGGCCAACGGTGCCCTCGTTCCCAGCGGACCCGAGCTGCGTTTGCATCCCGGCGACATCGACAGCGTCTCGCCCACCCTCGGCGACATCCACCTCGTGCGCAATGCCTATGACGACCGCCCGTCGATCAGCATCCACTTGTACGGCGGCAACATCGGCCGCATCGCGCGCCATGTCTTCGTTCCCGAAACCGGGGAAGTCAAACCCTTTGTCTCGGGCTACTCCAACCTGTTCACGCCCAACCTCTGGGCCAAGGAGTCCGCATGAGTGATGCCACCGCGCTGATCGCCACGCGCAGCGGCGCCACGCTGCACCTGCGCCTGAACCGCCCCGACAAGGGCAATGCCTTGTCCGCCGAGCTGGTGGGCGCCTTGACCGCGGCCGTACAGGCGGCCAGCGCCGACGACAGCCTGCGCCTGCTGGTGCTGTCCGGCGAAGGACGGCACTTTTGCACCGGTTTCGATCTGTCCGACCTGGGCGACGAAACCGACGACAGCCTGCTGGCCCGCTTCACCCGCGTCGAACTGCTGCTGCAAGCAGTGCATGCCGCGCCGTTCACCACGCTCGCCCTGGCCCACGGCCGCACCATGGGCGCCGGCGCCGACCTGTTTGCCGCCTGCAGCGAGCGCTGGGTCGTGGACGAAGCGCAGTTTGCGTTTCCCGGCGTGGGCTTCGGCCTGGTGCTGGGCACCTCACGCCTGGGCGACCTCGTCGGGGCCCAGCAGGCCGCGCAGTGGTTGCAATCCGGCGCGACGGTCGATCACCCCACCGCGCTGCAAGCCCGACTGGCCACACGCACCGTGCCGGCCGACGCGCTGAACGACGCTCTGAACGCTTTGCAGGAGCGCGTACAGCGGCTGGACAGCACCGCCTACCGCGCCATCCACGCCGCCTTGGGCACTGCACGCCGGCCGCGCGGCGATGCCGGCGATGCGCAAGACCTGGCGCGGCTGGTGCAGTCGGCCGCGCGCGCCGGCCTGCGCGAACGCATCGTTTCCTACCGGGCCGCCCAGCGCAAGAGCTAAACGCCTTCTCTTCGTCTTTTTTCAGGATGATCACCGTGAACGCACCCCTGTTTCCCACGCCTCTCAAGACCCTGCTCAACCCGCGCTCCGTGGCCGTGATCGGCGCCTCGGAAGACCAGAGCAAATTCGGCGGCCGCCTGTACAAGACGCTGCTGCAGCACCGCTACGCGGGCGCGGTCTACCCCATCAACCCCGGGCGGGACACGCTGTTCGGCCTCAAGACCTTTCCCAACGTGGACGCGACGCCCGAGGCCCCCGACATGGTCATCATGGCCTTGCCGCGCGACAAGGTGAAAGCCGAGATCGCGGCCTGCGCGGCGCGCGGTGCCAAGGCCGGCATCATCATCACTTCCAAGTTCTCCGACGCCGGACCCGAAGGCCTGGCGCTGGAGCAGGACATCGTGGCCACGGCCGCCGAGTACGGCATGCGCCTGATCGGCCCCAACTGCCTGGGCCTGATCAGCCCCGTCAACAAGCTGGTGCTGTGCTCTTCGCCAGCGCTGAATGTGGAGCAGCTGATCGAAGCGCCCATAGGCTTCATCAGCCAGAGCGGCGCACTGATGGGCACGCTGTTCGACAGGGCCCATGGCATGGGCATAGGTTTTTCGCATTGCGTGTCCGTGGGCAACCAGGCCGACCTGGAGCTCAATGACTTTGTCGAGTTCCTGATCGAGGATGAGCGCACCGAGGTGATCTGCAGCTATGTCGAAGGCATCAAATCGCCGGAGCGCTTCGTGGCCCTGGCGCGGCGTGCGCGCGCCGCTGGCAAGCCCTGGCTGATGGTCAAGGCCGGCGCCACCGACGATGGCAGCCGCGCGGCCTACTCCCATACGGCCAGCATGGCCGGCGACTACGCGGCGCTCAAGGCCATTTGCGAGCGCGAGAACGTGGTCATGATGGACGATCCGCTGAACATGCTGAGCCTGGCGCGCGCCATGGTGCGTTACCCGAATCGCCGCGTGCGCGACGTCGCCCTGATCACCACCTCCGGCGGTGGCGGCGCGATCACGGCCGATCAACTGTCCCATGCAGGCATAGGCCTGGCGCGTTTCAACGCCGCCACGCAAACCGGTCTGGCCGAGCACTACGCCGAAGGCCAGGCCGCCAACCCCATCGATATCGGCGGGCGCAAGCACGACGGCACGGCGGAGCTGGGGGTGGTGACGGCCGAAATTGCGTTGAGCGACCCGGCGGTCGACCTGGGCCTGATGGTGCTGACCACGGCGCCTGACGTTCCCGGCCTGACCCGCCAGCTGGCCGACGGCGCCGAACGCCCGTCCGCAGGTCACAAGCCCACGCTGTACGTGATGCTGCCCGGGCGCGTGGCCGCCCCCGCGCGCGCCATGCTGATAGAGCGCGGCCTGCCCTATGTGGACACACTGGCCGAAGCCATGGACATGCTCAAGGCCTGGAAGTCCTGGTCCAACCACCAGGCAGCCGACACGCCCGTGCGCCCGGCCGGCATGGCCGTGACCCGGGCCGCCGCACAGGGCGCACTGGGCGAGGGCCCCAGCAAGGCCTTGCTGGCCCAGGCGGGCATTGCGGTCAACCTCGAACGCCTGGTGCGCAGTGCCGACGAGGCCGTGGCCGCGGCCGCGGACATCGGCTATCCCTTGGTGCTCAAAGTCGCTTCGCCCGACATCGCCCACAAGTCCGACGTGGGCGGCGTGGCCTTGAACATCGCCGATGCCGACGATCTGCGCGCCCGGCTGGCACGCATGCAGGCCCGCCTGGCCCAGGCCGCGCCCCAGGCACGCATTGACGGCTACTCCCTGCAGGCCCAGGAAAGCGGCGAGCTGGAGCTGATCGTCGGCGCGCGGCGCGACGCCCAGTTCGGGCCCCAGGTCGTGGTTGGCGCCGGCGGCGTGCTGGTCGAGCTGCTCAAGGACATTGCCGTGCTGCCCGCGCCCGTCGATGCGAAAAGCGCACGCCGCGCCGTGCTGGCCTTGAAAATCGCGCCCCTGCTGGGCGCCTACCGCGGTCGCGCAGCACTGGATGTCGACGCCATCGTCGACACCATCGTCCGCCTGGGCTGGCTGGCCCACGACCTGGACCAGGCCAGCGGCGACTTCGAGATCGAAGTCAACCCGCTCAAGGTACGCCTGCAAGGCCAGGGCGTGGTCGCCGTGGACGCCCGCGCGCGCATAGGCCAGGCCTGAGCTTTCTTTCCATCCTTCAAAAAACCATCCCGGAGACAAACAAAATGCCCCAAATCACCATAGAACACCACGGCAAGGTCACCCTGTTCACCATCAACCGCCCCGGGCGCAAGAACGCCATCTGCAAGGACACGGCGCTGGAGCTGCAGACCGGCTTCGCCGAGTTCGACGCATCCGAGCAGCGCGTGGCGGTGATCACCGGCGCTGGCGATGACGCCTTCTCGTCGGGCGCCGACGTCAGCAACCTGCCCGAACTGTGGCGCTGCATTCCCGGCTCGGGCTTCACCACCGACAAGCCCATCATTGCGGCCACGGCCGGCTGGGTCGTGGGCGGCGCCATGGTGCTGACCATGATGTGCGACCTGCTGGTGGCGGCGGAGAACACCAAGTTCTCCTACCCCGAAGCCAAGCTGGGCTTCACCGGCGGCATGATCGCCGGCCTGGCCGCGCGCATTCCGCACAAGGTGGCCATGGACTTGATGCTGCTGGGCCGCCCCGTGGGTGCGCAGCGCGCCTACGACGTAGGCCTGGCCAGCGAAATCGCACCCGTGGGCAAGCAGGTCGAAGTCGCCATGGAGCAGGCCCAGACGCTGGCCCAGTCCGCGCCCCTGGTGCTGACCACCATCAAGCGCTTCGTCAACCAGCATGTGCTGCCCAAGAGCCCGTCGGAAGCCATGGCCGAGACCATGCGCCAGCTCAACGTGGTGCGCGAGAGCAACGACATCCAGGAAGGCATGGCCGCATTCCGCGAAAAGCGCACGCCGCTGTACTCCGGCCGCTGATCCCACCCTGTCCCAGACGAATCGGAGCCTGTCCATGACTTTTGCATTGCGTTCTTTCATCGCCCCCCTGGGCGCCGCTGTCGCCCTGCTCGCCGGCCCCACCGTCTGGGCCCAGCCCGCGGCCTGGCCGAACAAGCCCATCCGCGTCATCGTTCCCTACCCGGCCGGCGGCAACTCGGACGCCATCGCGCGCTACATCGCCGACAAGCTGGGCCGCGCGGTAGGCCAATCCATGGTGGTGGAGAACAAGGGCGGCGCGGGTGCGACCATTGGCGCCGAGCTGGCGGCCCGCTCCCCCGGCGACGGCTACACCTTGCTGATCGCGCCCACGGCCGTGTTTGCCATCACGCCCCACTTGCGCAAAGTGGGCTACCAGCCGTTCACGGATTTCGTGCCGATCGCCCAGCTGTCGGGCAGCTATTCCATTGCCACGGCCAGCAAGGACGCGCCCTTCAACGACCTCAACGGCCTGATCGCCGCCGCACGCCAGGCGCCGGGCAAGCTCACGTTCGGCTCGGCGGGGCCCGCCACGGCCACCCATCTGGCCGGGGAAATGGTCAAGTACAAGGCCGGCATCGATATGCTGCATGTGCCTTACAAAGGTTCCGCCGAAGCCCTGGGCGACCTCATGGGCGGACGCATCGACATGATGTATGACCCTGTCACTCTCAACCAGGTCAAGGCCGGCAAGGTCAAAGCCCTCGCCGTGATGAGCAAGGCCCGCCACCCCGAGCTGCCCAATGTGCCCACCATCCGCGAGCAAGGCCTGGACATCGACACCCGCAGCTGGTTCGGCCTGTTCGCGCCCAAAGGCACGCCCCAGCCCACCGTGGAACGCCTGGCCGCGGAAACGCAAAAAATCCTCGCCACCGAAGAAGCCCGCCAGCTGCTGCTGAAGATGAGCCAGTTTCCCGAGTTTGTCGGCCCGGCGGCGTTTGCCAAGCAGATCCAGGACGACAGCAGCTTCTTCAAGACCTTGATCGCGCGCGCCAACATCCATGTCGACTGAGAAGAAGCACCCCCTGAGCGGCTGACGCCGCTTCCCCCTCTCATCCTTCGGTGGAGGGGGACGGCACCCTCGCTGCGGGGCGGCCCTTGCTCGGTGCCCTGAGCTGAAACTCTGGGTGGGCTGTGGGTGATGCGCTGAACCATGGATTACTGAGAAGAGGAAAACAGAATGCACAAAAGACTTTTTCTGTCTTCGGTACTTGCCGCCACCGGCGCCGCGCTCACGCAGGGCGCCCATGCCGGCGCCGACGCCTGGCCGGACCGCCCCATCCGCCTGATCGTGCCCTACCCGCCCGGAGGCACCAGCGACAATCTGGGCCGCCTGGTGGCGGATCGGCTGGGCGCCAACCTGCATGCGACGGTGATCGTGGAAAACAAGCCCGGCGGCACCACCCAGATAGGCACCGAGCTGGCGGCCCGCTCCGCGCCCGATGGCTACACCTTGCTGCTCGGCGCCGTGACGGCCTTCACCGTGCTGCCCCATCTGCGGCGCAAGCTGCCTTACGACCCCAAGACCAGCTTCGACGCCATTGGCGCCGTCGCGGAGTACCTGTCGGTCGTGGCGGTGCGCAAGGACCTGGGCGTTGCCACGCTCGCGGAACTGGTCAAGCTGGCCAGGACGCAGCCCGGCAAATTGACCTACGGCTCGGCCGGGCTGGCCTCCTTCGGCCATATCGCGGGCGAAATCATCCAGCGCGAGACCGGTATCCGCCTGCTGCACGTGCCGTTCAAGGGCTCGGCCGACGCCGTCGCGGCCCTGGCCGGCGGGCAGGTGGACATGGTCATCGACGGCGCGGCCGTTCCATTGATCAAGGCCGGGCGGGTCGTGCCTCTGGCCACCTTCGGCAACATCCGCCACCCCGAGCTGCCGAATGTGCCCAGCCTGCCTGACACGGGTTTTCAGATTGCACGTCCCACGGGCCCGAGCTGGGCGCTGCTGACGCCCCGGGGCACGCCGGCCGCCATCAACGCCCGCCTGTCCCAGGCCCTGCACGCCCTGCTGCAGGAGCCCGAAACCCAGGCCCGGCTGCGCCGCATCAGCACCCTGCCCGACTGGCGCCCGCCCGGCGAGCTGCAGCAGGCGATTCAAAGCGACTACCGGTTCTACGCGGATCTGTTGCCCAAGATAGGGCTGCAGCCGGACAGCTGATTAGCGCCTGAAAGGCCCGATGTGCTGCAGATCGGAAGCGATCACGCGCTTGACGTGGTCCGTGAACGCCGCCACCAGCCGCGAACGCTGGCCATCGGGGGGCAGCAAGATCGCCAGGCGCACCGAAATCGCGGGCCGCAGCGGCAGCACGACCAGGTCCAGATTGCGCTGTTCCTCCAGCGCGGCCAGCGGGTTGATCACGCTCACGCCCAGGCCGGCCGCCACCAGCGAACACACCGAGGCCCCCAGATCCGACTCCAGCACGGTGCGCGGCTTGACGCCTTGGGCCTGCAGCATGCGGTCGATGCGCTCGCGCGGGCTGCTACCCACGGGGAAAGACACAAAGGGCTCATCGTCCAGATCCGCGGCCTGGATCTGCTTCTTTCCGGCCAGCCGGTGGTTCCTGGGCAGCACGCAGGCGCAGTCCATGTTCAGCAAGGTGGCAACGTCCATGCCTGGCGGATCGTCGCCGTAGAGGATGGCCAGACCCAGCTCGCACAGACCGGAACTCACCCAGGTATTGATCGTGGCCGCCGCGCCTGAATGGATGGTGATCAGCGCCTCCGGATAGTCGCCCTTGAACTGCGCCACCGCCCGGCTCAGCATGCCGCCGGCGATGCGCGGCATGGCCGCCACCGCCAGCCGGTCGCCCCCGAACGAGCGGATATTGGCCGCGGCGCCTTCCAGGCCCTGCAAGCCGGCAAAGGCTTTCTCCACGTCCTGGAAAAAGCGCTTGCCATCGATGGACGGCTGCAGCCGCGTGCCAAAGCGCTCGAACAGCGCAAAGCCCACGATGGCTTCCAGCTGGGACACCAGCCGGCTCACCTGCGGCTGGGAGGTATGCAGCCGGCGCGCGGCCTCCGTCATCGAGCCTGTCTGCATGACGATGCGAAAGGCTTCGATGTGCTTGAGAGACATGCTTCGAGTTGTCATATCAAAATTGTATATGGCATAGATGAATACGCATTTTAAGAATCAGGAGATCGCTGCAATACTGACTCCATGACATTCGGCAACACCTCCACCCTCCCGCAAACCCCGCCCGTGGAGGACGACTCCGCTGACTTCATCGACCTGCGCAGCGACACGGTGACGCAGCCCACGCCCGCCATGTACGAGCGCATGCGCAGCGCCAGGCTCGGGGACGACGGCCTGGACGGCGACCCCACGGCCCGCGAGCTCGAAGCGCGCACTGCCGACCTGCTGGGCAAGCAAGCCGGACTGTATGTGCCCACGGCCACCATGGGCAACCTGCTGGCCGTTCTGGCGCAAGCCGGCCGGCAAAGCCAGGTCGTGATGGAAAGCACGTCCCATATGTTCCTGACGGAACGCGGCGGCGCCACGCTGTGCGGCGTCATGTACCAGGGCATCGCCGGCGTTGCCGGGGCCATGGATCTCCACGCCCTGGCACAGGCCGTGCAGCCCGGCAACAGCTTGCGCACGGAGCTGGTGTGCATGGAAACCACCCACGTCAATGCAGGCGGCACCGTCTTGCCCCTGGCGCACATGCAGTCGGTCTGTGAAATCGCGCAAGCGGCGGGCGCGCGCGTGCACATCGACGGCGCGCGCATCTTCAACGCCGCCGTGGCCTTGCAGGTGAGCGTCGCCGCGGTCGCACGCTTTTCCGACACCGTATCGGTCTGCCTTTCCAAAGGCCTGAGCGCGCCCGCGGGCGCGGTGCTGGTGGGGCCGGCCGAGACCATCGCCCGCACGCGAAAGTTGCGCAAGATGCTGGGCGGCACGCAGCGCCAGATCGGCGTGCTGGCCGCCACGGGGCTCGAAGCCGTGGAGACCATGCCCCAGCGACTGGCCCAGGACCATGCACTGGCGCGCCGCCTCAGCGACGCCCTGGGCAAGATACGCCCGGACCGCATAGGCATCACCCGGCCAGCCAGCAACATCGTTTTTGTGGAGCTTCCGACCAACGTTCCCGACAGCCAGGTCTGGGCGCAGGAGCTCAAGAGGCACGGCGTGCTGATCCGGCCATGGGGCCCGCGCCGCATCCGCCTGGTCACCCACAGGCATATAGCCCCCGCCGACATCGATGCAGCGGCTCTGGGTTTCCAACTCGCTGCGCGGTCGCTGCTCGACTGAGCGTTGAGCGCCATTTCCCCACCAGAACACTTCAGGAGACTCGTCATGCAATCCCTTTCCCGGCGCGATTTCGTCGCTGGCGCCGCTGCCCTGGCGGCCGCTTCGGCCAGTGGTTCTGTGTTTGCCAGCAGCTACCCCAGCCGCCCCATACGCCTGGTCGTCCCCTATGCGGCGGGCGGTGGCTCGGATTTCGTCAGCCGTCTCATCGCGCAGAAGCTGACCGAGACCATGGGCTGGAATGTGGTGGTGGAGAACAAGGCCGGCGCCTCCAGCCTGATAGGCACGGATGCCGTCGCCAAGAGCCCGGCCGACGGCTATACGCTGCTGCTGGCCGACACCGCCTATGCGACCAACGCCGCCGTGGTGCCCAAGCTGTCGTATGACCCGGCCAAGGACCTGCTGCCGATCACGCTCACCGGCTCATCGCCGCAATTGCTGGTGGCCCACCCTTCGTTTCCGGCCAACAACCTCAAGGAACTGCTGGCCCTGCCCCGCAGCCAGGTGCGCCAGTACGGCGTGGGCTCGCCGGGCCAGGGCTCGGCACCCCATCTGCTGTATGAGATGCTCAAGCTCAAGACCGGCATGGAGCTGGTGCATGTTCCCTACAAGGGCGGTGCCATGGCGCTCACGGATGCGGTGGGCGGCCAAGTGCCCATGGTCATCAACTCCATGCCTGCCTGCATGCCGCACATCGAAGCCAAGCGGCTCAAGGTGCTGGCCATTGCCAGCCCGGCGCGCAACCCCAGGCTGCCGGACCTGCAGACTTTCGCCGAAAGCGTGCCCGGCATTCTGGGCAGTGCCTGGTATGGCTTCATGGTGCCGGCCAACACACCGGTCGCCATCCAGCAGCAGCTCGATGCCGCCATACAGAAGGTGCTCGATCTGCCTGCCGTACAGGAAAAGTTCAGCACCGCCTTCATCGACCCCATGCCGCGCGGCCCCCAGGCCTTCTCGAAGTTCGTGAACGAAGAGATGAGCCGCTTCCGGGATGTGGTCAAGCAAACGGGCGTGACCCAAAGCAGCTGACGGCGGTCTTCACGGTGCGTGCGCGGCGCCACGCACCGAGCCGCTTTCGCAGCCCGCGAACAGATCCCACTGGCGGTCGTAGGCCGTGGTCGTCACCTGCATCAGTCCCAGCACCGACGGGAACAGATTGTCATGGTCGGTGTAGCGCTGCGCACGCTGGCGCACGCACGCCAGATCCAGTCCGCGGCTGGCGGCAAATGACGGTGAGAACCACATGACCAGCGGCACGCGGGTCTGCTCCTGCGGAGCAATCGCATAGGGCACGCCATGCAGGAACAGCCCCTTCTCGCCCAGTGATTCGCCGTGGTCGGAAAGATAAATCATCGCCGTGTCGTAGTCCGCGAGCTCCTTCAACGCAGTGATGGTGCGGTCCAGGAAATAGTCGGTGTAGAGCAAGGCGTTGTCGTAGCTGTTGACGATTTGCTCGCGGGTGCAATCGCCCAGGTCGGCCGTGTCGCAGGTCGGCGTGAAGCGACGCAGCGACGCGGGATGGCGCTCGAAATAGCTGGGTCCATGGTTGCCCAGCTGGTGCAGCACCACCACGCGATCGCCCGGCTTGGCGCGCACCTGCGCGGCCAGGTCGGTCAGCAGGATTTCGTCCAGGCAACGCTTTCCGGTGCACAGCGCGGCATCCTTGGCGTCGGTCAGGCTTTGCGTGGGCAAGCCTTCACAAACGCCCTTGCAACCGGATTGGTTGTCGCGCCACAAGGTGCCGATGCCAGCGTGCTCCAGCACATGCAGCAGCGATTGGTGCGAGCGAATCTTGTCTTCATCGTAGTTGCGCCGCCCAAAGGGCGAGAACATGCAGGGCACCGAGACTTCGGTGTTGGTGCCGCAGGAATGCATGTCGGGAAAGTTGATCACGCCGGCCTGCGCCAGTTGCGGTGTGGTCTGTCGCGCATAGCCATTGAGGCCCCAATTCTGGGCGCGCGCGGTTTCGCCCACGACCAGTACCAGCAGGCGCGGCCGACTGTCCGCGTCCCGCGCCAACGCCTTGGCATCGGCGCCCACGGGAAGTTTGGCATCGGATTTGACCGGCTGCACATTGCGCAGCGCTCTGGGCAGACCCACCAGGAAGTTTCCGGGCGTGATGAGGTAACGCACTTCGCGCTGGTTGCGCATCAGCGACGACAAATCCTGGAACGACAGCAAGGCTCCGCCGACGAGCAGCAGCACCGAAGCCAGCAGAAGGCCTGTGCGCCAGGCCAGGGCCCGACCCCAGCTGCGTCGCACCAGACGCACCCGCCACACCACCAACACGGGCAGCAGTCCCAGCGTCAGCAGCGGCACGATCAACGCCGAAGTCATGAGCTCGCGGCTTTCCTTGAAGTCGGTCGCGAGCACATTGCGCAGCATGCTCACATCCAGATAGACATGAAAGCTGCCCATGTAATAGGCGGCCAGTGCCGTGCTGAGGAGCAGCACACTCAGCACCAGCTTGGCATTCCAGCGCCACACCAGCAAGCCCATCAACAGGCTGTGCATGCCGATCAGAACCAGCAGCAGCGACGCGGCCAGCCGCAGACTGTCGGGCTGCACGGCCATAGCGCTGCGCCAGAACAAGCCATTGCACAGCAACGCGAAGAAGACGCTGGTGAGCAGGATCAGGCGCTCGACGCAGAATTGCGGACGCCAGTCACGCAAGCGCGCCAGCCTGGGCCAAAGCGGAGGATTCAGCGTACTCATGCGCAGGCTCCCGAGGGTACGGCGCTCAACGCACCGGGGCCCATGCCCCATCTTCGAAAACACAGATAAACCCCCAATGCCAGCACCCAGCAGGTGGCCAGCGCCCAGAGGTCATGCGACAGAAAATGCGCGCCGCGCAATTGCTGCGTCACCCCAAACACGCCGCCGGCCACCAAGCCCACGGCCAAGCCCCACCAGCGCCAGGCGGGACGCAGCAGCAGCGCGAAGAAGTACAGGCTGACCCAGGCGTAGCCCGCGCTCGCATGCCCTGCCGGAAAACACATGCCGCGCTCCATGCCCTGTGGCCGCAGCTCGAACAAACCCACAAATTCGTGCAGACCGCCGTAGCGCTCCAGGCTCCAGGGGCAATCCATGTTGGTGAGCGACTTGAGCAGCGACACCATCCCCGCACCCAGCACCCCTGCCAGCACCAGATACAGCAAAGGCCCGCGCAAGCCTGCAGCCCGTGCACTGCGCGAGGACGCCAGCCAGGCCCACAGGCACAGTGCAGCGGCCATCAGCATCGCCGCGCTGCTGAACCACTTTCCGCCCTGGTACAGAAGCTGGCGAGTCACCCAGGATTCGCGCCAAACCCATTGCTCACCTTGCAGGCTGTAGATCCTGTCGGCCAGCAGCTGGTCGCCGCCCGCGCCCATCAGCAGGCCGCTGCCCACCAACACGGCCGCCAGCGGCAGGCCCAGGTGCATGCCGATAAACCGGAAATTCGATGGCTTGCCATACCGCTCAATGAGAGGTGCGTGCAAGCTGAGGTCATGACGAGGCCGTGCGAATGACATGGGAGGTGAATTTGAAGCCCCGCATGTATGAGCGAGGCGATGCTCAATGGGGGCGCGCATCGCCCCCCGCGCCATTGGACACCATGGCGTGGGGATGTAACAGCCATATCAAGCTCAACTACGGGAAGTCCCGGGTGTCGCCGGACCCGCCCCTTGGCGGGTCGATCTACGGCGCCGCGCCGAACAGCGCCCCGACCGCGGCCGTCATCGCCATGGCCAATGTCCCCCAGAGACCCACCCGCAATGCGCTGGAACCCATTGGAGCGCCACCGATCCTGGCGGCAATCGCACCGAGCAGGACCAGGAAGAATATGGCGGTGGCAATCACCCAGGGCAGCAATGACTGCGGCGGCGCCAGCACAACGACGCCCAGCGGCATGGCAGCTCCCACCGTAAAGCTGGCGGCTGAGGCGATGGCCGCCTGCAAAGGGCGGGCACTGAAGGCTTCCGAGATGCCCAGTTCATCGCGGGCATGCGCGCCCAAGGCATCGTGCGCCGTCAGCTGCGTCGCAATCTCGCTGGCAAGGGCCGGCTGAATCCCTCGCCGCACATAGATGGCCGTCAGTTCCTTATGCTCAGCCTCGGGATCGGTGGTCAGTTCTCGGTGCTCACGCTCAAGGTCCGCCTTCTCGGTATCCGCCTGGGAGTGGACCGAGACGTATTCCCCGGCGGCCATCGACATGGCACCAGCCACCAGCCCGGCCACCACGGTCGTCATGATGCTGGCGTGGCTGACCTGCGCCGCGGCGACACCGGCCACCAGGCTTGCGGTCGAGATAATGCCGTCATTGGCGCCGAGCACGGCGGCGCGCAGCCACCCGATGTGTTCCGTTCGATGGCGTTCGCGATGGAATCTGTCGTGGAGTGACTTCATTGAATTCATCGCTTCCTGGGCTTTATCGGGCGTTGCTCCCGGGCAGCATCCGTAGGAGGGTGTTGTCGCGGATAAGGTAGTGGTGCAGCAGCGCCGCCGCCGCATGCAGGCCAATCAGCACGTAACCTGCTGTTGTCAGCGCTTCGTGGATGTCCTTCAATTGGCGGGACAGCGCTTCATTCGCGCCGACCAGCATGGGCAGCGGCAAGCCAAACAGATCGACAGGCTTGGCGGCCGCGCTCAGAGCTAGCCACCCCAGAATCGGCGTAGCGATCATGAAGGCATACAGCGCGTAGTGCATGAGCCGTGCAGACCAGGCCGCCCACCAGCCCATCCGTGGCTCGATGGTCGGAGCGGCACCCGCCCCCCATCGCACACCAAGCCGGACCACCACCAACGCCAGAATGCCCAAGCCCAGCAGGAAGTGCAGTGTTTTCAGGTTGGCGCGCAACGCACTGCCCTTGGGTACGAAGTCGCGCACCTCCATGCACGCATAAATTGCCATGAGCAGCAGCAGCATCAACCAGTGCAAGCCGATGACGCAAGAGCTATAGCGGGTTCCGGAATTCTTGACTCTCATTTTTCCCCGTACTCCAATGCGATCGTCAAATCGCGCATCCGTTGACATGGCCATGGCGCGGTGGATGCATCAAGATGCTGCACAAGCGCAGAAAAAGCAAGCGCCTGGTGAAAGCGCTCAACGTCCCGCGCGGTCAGCGCGGGAACCACTGCGGACCCCGATCCGGTAAGACAATATGGAACAGTGCCCGCATGTCGCAATCGATCACGATTTGTGGGATGGTGCACCATGTCGACTATCCATGGCGTTGATGCACGTCAAGCAACGGGGAAATGCAGAACCATCGGGCATGACGGCCGCCGGACTTGATCGACCTCCCTATCAACCTTGTCAATTCGCAGGACGAAATTTCACATGCAACTCATCAGCCAGAGCTTCCAGGACGGTCACGCGATTCCTGGCGAATTCGCATTCGCAGTGCCCGACTCCACGGCGCATGTCGCCCTGTCGTCGAACCGAAACCCTCACCTTGCCTGGAGCAACGCCCCGGACGGCACCCAGTCTTTCGTCATCGTCTGCCACGACCCCGATGTACCCAGCCGTGGCGACGACGTGAACCAGGTGGGGCGTGAAGTTCCTGCCACGCTGCCGCGTGTCGACTTCTTCCACTGGTTGCTGCTCGACATCCCGGCCGAGGTCACGCAAATCCCGGCCGCATCACATTCCAGCTGCGTGACGCCGCGCGGCAAACCCGGCCCCGCCACCGCCGACGGCTGGCGCCATGGTCTCAACGACTACACCGGCTGGTTCGCGAACGACGAACAGATGAAGGGCGACTACTACGGCTATGACGGCCCCTGCCCGCCGTGGAACGACACGCTGGTCCATCACTACGTCTTCACGATTTATGCCCTGGCCACGCCCACGCTTGACGTTGCCGGGCCGCTGACGGGTGCCAATGTGCGCGACGCGCTGGGCTCCGCACAGGTGCTGGGACAGGCCCGCCTGACCGGCCTCTACAGCCTGAACCCTGCCGTTCCACTCGCTTGAGCACCGGATAGGCGAGAGGGCTTTCTACTGGACACACATACGACCTCTGGCAGCAGGGGTCATGGCGACGACAAGGAGCTGTATGAACATCGACACCAAGGGATTCAAGGTCCGCGAAGGCGACGAGATCGACCTCGACTGCTGGGCCACGAAGATCAAGCCGCTGTACAAATCCCAGAAAGCCTCCCGCCAGCAGCTGCAGGAGCATGTCGAGAAACTGAGCGAGCAGCAGCGCCTTCTCTACGCATCCAACCGCCACGCCCTGCTGGTGATCTTCCAGGCGATGGACACCGCGGGCAAGGATGGCGCCATCCGCCACGTCATGTCCGGCGTCAACCCGCAAGGCTGCCAGGTGTTCAGCTTCCAGCATCCCAGCGCGCAGGAGCTGCAGCACGACTTCCTCTGGCGCACCACGCGCGACCTGCCCGAGCGCGGCCGCATCGGCATCTTCAACCGCTCGTACTATGAAGAAGTGCTGATCGTGCGCGTACACAGCAGCCTGCTGCTCAGCGAAGGCCTGCCCGATGCGGCGGACGAAGACACGGTGTGGCGCGGCCGCTACCGCTCCATCGTCGACCTGGAAAGGCATTTGCACGCCAACGGCACACGCATCGTCAAGGTGTTTCTGCACCTGTCCAAGGAAGAGCAGCGCAAGCGCCTGCTGGCGCGCATCGATGAGCCCGACAAGAACTGGAAGTTCAGCGTCGCGGACATCGCCGAGCGCAAGCACTGGGATGCGTACATGCAGGCCTATGGCCAGGCCTTGAGCGCCACCAGCACGGCGGACTCTCCCTGGTTCATCGTGCCCGCCGACGACAAGGACAATGCGCGCCTGATCGTGTCGCAGATCGTGCTCAACGCCTTGGAGGACCTCAAGCTCACTTACCCGGTGGTCAGCGCGGAGCGACAGCGCGAGCTGAAGGCTTTTCGCAAGCAACTCGCGAAGTGACGCCAGCGGCTGGCGCGGTGCTCAAACAGGCAACAAAAAACCCTCTTGGACCAATGATCCAAGAGGGTTTGACTTTGGTGGGTAATACATGGTTCGAACATGTGACCCCTGCCGTGTGAAGGCAGTGCTCTACCACTGAGCTAATCACCCAAATACTGTTCAACGCAAGCAGCCTGTGCTTTTTGTCGATCCAGCTATTCTAGCACTATCCTGGCCCTCGCTTGAGGCCTGGCCGCGCATTTTTCTGCCCTGGCCCGCTCAGGCCGCGCTGGACGGTTGGGCCACCAGCACATAAGCACCCTGGCTGCGCAGCAGCGCGACCTCCTGCCCATCGGCATCATCGGTGACGTACAGGCGCAATCCCAGTGCCTGGGTCGTATGCACCACGGCTTCCAGCAGATAGCGACCGCCAGGGCTTTCCAAGCCCTCTTCGTTGGAATGCGTGCCCCATTTCACATAGGCGAGCGCCAGCGTATGCAACAACGCGAGGGCCTTGGGCTCCTGGTCCAGGCGCCGCAAGCCCGTGGATGCACCGGCTTGCGCCACTGCCGCGCAGCAGGCGCGCATTTCCAGCGGATAAGCGACCAGGCCATGCGCATCCAGCTCCAGGGACAGGCGCGGCAGCACGAGGTCCGAGGCGTCGCTGTGCATCACCTCCTGCAACTGGCCCAGGAAATCCGCATGGGCCAGGGACGGCAAGGACACGCGCAGCACCAGGCGCTCATCGGGGTGCTGCCGCAGCCACTGCAGGCCCAGCGCCACCGCCCGCAGATCGAACGCAGCCGACAAGCCCAGGCGCACGGCCACCGGCATGAACAGCGAACCGGCCAGCGCATTTTCTTCGGCCGCATGCAGCACCAACAGTGCCTCATTCAGGACATGCTCGCCCTCCGAGCCCGCGTAGACATGGCGGTACACCGCCAGCGACAAGCTGTCTGGCGCTGCCAGCGCCGTCGACAGCAGCTGCTGCCATTGGCTCTGGCTCACCGCACTGCGCAGCGTCTTGTGGCCCTCATTCGCCAAGAACTCCACTTCATCGTGGCCTGTGCCGCCCATCAAGGCCTGGTCCAGGCGCGTCAGCACCTCGCTCACGCGGCACGAGGGACTGTAATCCGTCAAGGCGTAACTCCAGCGCGAGCAGCGCCCGTCGGCCAAAGGCATGCGCAGCGCCTGCAGTGCCTGGCGCAGCTGTTGCACCACCTGCATGGCCTGCGGCCCCAGCAGGCCTGGCAGCAGCACCGCAAACTCCGAGCCATTCAACCGGGCCACCTGGGCCGTGGTCTGCCCCTGCTCGACCAGCACCGCGAGGACGCGCTGCCCCACCAGGACCAGCCATTGGTCAACGCTGGTGCGCGTCATGCCCGCATTCAGGCCAGGCAGATCGTGCAGTCTGAACAGCAGCACCTGGCCATGGGCCGCGGCGTTCCCCAGCTCACCGTGCAACACGCGACCGAGCTCGTGCACGAAATATTTGCGATTGGGCAAACCGGTCACGGCGTCGCAGTTCGTCTCCAGCTCCAGGGACTCGATGCGTGCCGTCTGCTCCTGGTCGGTGGCGCGTACCCGCTCGCGCGTGTCGCGAATGGCGCGGACCACCACCGTCAACTCGTCGACCGGCGCCTTGGTCGGCTGCGGCCCCAGCCCCTCAGTGCCTTCCCGGCTGCCGATATTGCGCACCTGGGCTGAGATTTCATCGCGCAACACACGCCGAAACCAGTTCAGCAGACCCACCACGAACAAGGCCCAGACAGCCCCGGCAGTCAACACCAGCAAGGCCATGCGCGAGCTGCTGCGCCACAGCGCATCGTTGGCGTAACCGCTGTCGACCTGGATCGAAAGCCGCCCGACCTGGCGCCAGCCATCACTGACTTCGCGCACCGTTTGCGCCGGTGCCAAAGGAAGCCAACGGGTAAACCAGGCCGGAGCCAGCCCAGGCTGGCCTTTGCCTTCGGCCTGGCGGCGTGAAAACAGGCTGGTGCCGTCGGGCGCCGTGAATTCAATGGACTTGAACCGCCCACTGTCGAACAAGGCCAGCATCAGCAACTCACGGATCACCGGGTCCTGGTTCGCGGACTGCGACAGCGACAAGGCCAGCGACGATGCCGCATTCTCGCTTTCGGATTGCAACTGCCCGTCCAGGTACTGGCGTGCCGACTCGATGCTGAGTGCCAGCGTACCAAAGAGGATGACCAGGATCGCCAGCGTCACGCTCAGCAACAACTGCTTTAACAAAGACATGGTTCCCGTCCTTTCATCACCATTCGCCACACAGACCGCATCCCGTGCGCTGGCCTGCCCTCGTGGCACATCATCAAAAGACCTCGGCTCATGGCATGAACCCTTCCTGGCGCATGCGCGCCAGCAAATCCTGCCAACGACCAATCCGGTCCACGGGCGCCGGCCTGCCGCCGCCGGCCACATAAATCCCCTGGGCATTGAAGCTGAAAACAGGCGTCAGATCGCTGCGCTGGCTGGCCGGATAAATGCTGCTAACGAGGTTGTCTAGCACCAGAGGATCCGCCGCAGGCGTCTCGTAATAGCCCAGGACCATGTGGGCAACGCTCTGGGTACTGCCTGCGCCGCCCATGCGGGCGCGCACATAGATCAGGCGCAGCTTTTGCGCCGGCACGTCCAGCCGGATCAGTGAAAAATATTTGGCAATGACGTAATCCTCGCAGTCCCCGGCTCGCTGCCCCAGGCTCTCCAGCGGCGTCGCCCAGTAATCGGCCTGCGACCAGACAGCGCTGTCCTCGGATGCCATCACCGTCTGGTTCCAGAAATTGTTCACCGCCTGCAACTGCTGGGCCACCGGACGCCCTGCCTGAGCCTGCAGCATGGCCAGCCACGCGTCCAGGGCCTGGGTGCCACGCGCGCCATAGCGGGACTGCATGGTCTGGTGCAGCCGCCCCACATCCAGGTCCAGTGCCACCGCGCCACGCAACGCCCACAGGCCGACCGCCGCAACGCTGACGGACAGCAGGCTGCGGCGGGAAAGCCTGGTATGGCGATGAAAGGAAAACGGCAAGAACGGGATCACACCCATGCTTTCTGCAAAACGCCGGACCGGCGTGGGATGGTCTGCCAAAGCCGGCAATCCGCCGACGACAGTGGACCATTGTCACCGAATGCTTACAGAAAAAGGCGCACGCACCGCAACATGCGTGCGCCTTTCTGGCCCACCAAGGGCCTGTGCCCTGTCAATGACCGTCGACCTTGAGCTTGCCTTGGCTGATCAAGTCATTGATCAGCTGGTTCTGGTCAGCGGTGCTCAGGTTCACATTCTCCAGCGTGATTTGCTGGTTGAAGTTGCTGCCATCCACCGCCAGCGCCCCGGTTGTCGACACATGGATCACGGTGTTGGTCTGCGCGCCCACCACCTGCGTCTCGAAGTGCAGGAACTTGGTGAGATCGGCGGCAGGAGCGTCCTCGCCCACCAGCAGATCGCGCAGGTCCAGCACATCGGCGCCATTGCCGAAGTCCTTGACCACATCCTTGGCCGGTGTGGCGACAGAACCTTGGTCCCCCGCCTTCCAGACAAAAGTGTCATTGCCCGCACCACCGATCAAGATGTCATTGCCAACCCCTCCCGTCAATGTGTCATCGCCGGTTCCGCCGTAGAGGATGTCATCCCCTGCACCGCCAATCAAGCTGTCGTTGCCGCCCTGGCCGTACAGGATGTCATTGCCGGCACCACCATCCAGGGTGTCGTTGCCGCCACGTGTATCCGTTGCCACGTTAAGGACATCGTGGTGCAGCTTGATGTAGTTGTACAGGTCGGCATCCGTGGGCGCGTGCCCCAGTTGCGCGCCCAGGAACGTCACCAAGGCGGACAGACCAGAGCCAGCGGGCGGTTGAACGGGGGGAACAGGGTTGGATGGCAGGGTGTTCCACGGCAGATTGTCGGTATTGATCACGTCGCCAAAGAGAATGTCCGCACCATCACCGCCGTTGACGATGTCATTGCCCACCGGCGCAGGCAGGTTGTTGACGCCGCCGCCTGACAGCGCGGTATTGAGATCCTCCGGCATCAGCACAATGTCGGCATGACCCGTGGTGACAGATGCGGTGCCCGACATGACAACATTATCAATTCGTACCTGAGCATCACCGCCACTACTGGTTGCATCACTCACTCCGAAGATGAATCGATAAGTACCGCCGTCATACACACCCGTGGTCGAGATCGTTGTGCTGCTGCTATTGGTACGCGACCCACTCTCCACCGGCGTCCACACTCCACCCACAAGCTCCATGAGCTTCCACGTGAACGTATCGCCTGATCCAAAGTTTCTGCTGCTGAAATCAAAACTCAGCTTCATCTGACTGCCGGAATTAATGACAAACATAGGGCCGGTCGCTGTGAATTCGGTTGAATCACGCGTGGTGTCAATCAAATTCAGTCGATCGCTGTTGGTTGTCAGCGTACCCGTGCCAGTAGTGGTCCACGATGCTGCCGCCCCCCATTGAGCCGTCGTACCGAAATCCGCTACCGTGATGCTGCCGGAGACCGTCGTGACAGCAGGAGTGAGTGCGGTATTGTCAAAGGAATCAAGAATGGCCGCATTAATCCCGGTACCAATGCCGATGCTGTTGACCTGACTCACGCTGCTCAACCCGGCGAAGTTGTACGCGTTGGAAAACGCCCCGGAAGAAGGCTGTCCATCCGTCAGGAAGAACGTCAGGTTCTGATACGACCCCGTGGGCATCGTACCGAACCAGGTCGTTGCTTCCTTGAAGGCATTGTCGTAATTGGTGCTATTGGTAGGCACCAACAAATCAATCTGATCGAGCAAGCCCTGGACATTGCCGGAAGACAAGTCCGCGACGCTGATTCTCACCGAGGCGGTGGTGGAGAATCCAATCAAGGCGATGTTGATAATCCCATTGTGGTCAACAAGATCGCTCAGCACCAAGCTTTTCAACGCGTCTCTCACCAAAGCCATGCGCGATTGGACCACTCCTTGGCTATTGGTCCAGTCATCGCTCATACTCCCTGAAACGTCGATCAACAAAGCGATGTTGTAGTTGGAGCCAGGTGTAACGACGGTTTTAATGCCGCCAGAGTCGCCCAGAATGATGTCGTTGCCACTGCCGCCGTTGAACGTGTTGTCCCCGTTATGCACATCCGTCGGGATGTCATTGCCCACCACCTGGTCCACCTTCAACGTGAACTCATGTTGCGCCGAGGTGTCCACCCCTCCGTTGGCCGTGCTGCCCACATCCCGTACCTGGAAGTTGAAGGATGGCGACGCATCCGCGCCCCCGGCCGCGGGGTTTTGCACCAGCGTCAGTTGGCCCGAATTGATATCGCTCAAGCTGATGAACTGCCCTGCCGTCACGGCTTGTCCGCCCAGATACAGCACACCGGCAGCCGCATCCGGCAGTGAGCCGATGACAACCCCCTGCATCGCATGCCCTTCCACAGGGTCGGCAAAGGGGAAATCGTTGCTCTGGAAGGTATAGACCAGGCCTTCCGTGACATGGACTGAGTTATCTGCAGAGGTCGGAGCGTCATTCACGGGGTTCACCGTGATGTCCAGCGTGGAACTGACGGACGTCACCCCGTCCGTCACCTGGTAATTGGCTTGCGGCACGACGCCATTCCAGTTCGCAGCCGGCGTGAAGGTGAATGCGCCATTGCTCCCAATGGTCAGCGTTCCGCCCGCCAGTGTGGCCGTCGCTCCGGCCGCGTAGACCACTCCCCCGATCGTGAAATTCACCACCGTCAAGGTCTGATTGACGTCGGCGTCCGTATCGTTGTTCAGCACATTGCCGGTAATCAGACCTTGGTCTTCGTTGCCTGTACCCGTGTCTGGTTTGGCCACAGGCAGATGATTCAGGTCGACGACGGTCGCATGGCCGGTGTCGGTGATGCCGGCCGGCAGCGGCGTGCCGGTGACGGTGTTGCCGCTCAGCGTGGCGGTCAGGTCGAGTTTTTCGTTGCCTTCGAACACCGCGTCGTCGGTGGTCGGCACCGTGACGACGATGCCGCCAGTCACGCCTATCGGCAGGTCGAAGCTATACACCCCGCCGGCCAGGGTCACGGTGACGGCCGTGCCGCCCACGGTGACGGTCGGCATGCCGATGTCGCCCGCATCCACCTGGCCGCTGAGCGTGAAGCTCAGCTTGGTGATGGTGTCCACGCCGTGGCTCAGGCTGATGTTGAAGA